>NZ_JAAOKO010000014.1:0-42605 GCF_018320795.1 Stenotrophomonas sp. PE591 | reverse complement strand
AGTTTCGCCAGCTGCTGCAGTCCCATGGCGTGGTCCAAAGCATGAGCCGGCCTGGCAATTGCTGGGACAACGCGGTGGCCGAGAGCTTCTTTGCGACGCTCAAGACAGAAGAGGCTGCCGAGCCTTACGCCAGTAGGGAACAAGCCAGCCAGTCCATCGCTGCTTACATCCACGGATTCTACAATCCAGCCCGGCTACACTCGGCGCTGGGCTACCACTCGCCTAACAACTACGCCCGGCAGCTCCGGGCTGCCGCCTGAAACGGCTTCATGGCGTCCGTTTTCAGGGGGCCAGATCAGACACCCCCGCGCACCCAACCCGACCGGCCTCTGACAGATTTCGGTGGCCTGCCACCCACGGAGAAGAAAAAAGATCAAAAGCAAAAGCAGGCTGTCAGGCCGCCTTTTGTAGAGCCGAGCCCACGCTCGGCTTCGCGGACCGGCCGGAAAGCAGCCGAGCATGGGCTCGGCTCTACACGAGCAAGCGCAGCGCGCGACCCGCTTTTGATCTTCTTTTTCTTCTCCGTGGGTGGAGAACACCTGTGAACTGTCAGCGGCCGGGTGGGTGGGCAGTGCGGGGTGTCCGCGGCATGGATGCCGCGGCCAAGCCCCCAAGGACGGGTTTACGGCGTCCCCGTACTGCCCACCCACCTGGCCAGCCCTCAGCAATCCGGCTTTCCACGACCAACCAGACACCACCCACGAGGGGCTGCGCCGTTGGCTGGAAACTACCCGCGATGCCGGATCAACAACTGGCTCATCAACGCCCGCAGCGCCGGCGGCTTCACCGGCTTGGCCATCATTCCCCAACCGCGCTCGGCGGCCATCTCACGCAATCCCGCATCGCGCTCGGCGGTGACCAGCACCACCGGTGGGCGGGCCTGCCACAACTCGGCCAGCGTCTCGTACAGCACCGGCCCGTGGTGATCGCCCATGCGCACATCCAGCAGCACCAGCTCCGGCACCGCGGCTGTTGTCGCCAGCTGCAGCGCCGCCTGCGGGCCATCGGCCAGCGCCACCTCGCAGCCCCAGCGCTCCAGCAACGCGCGGCTGGCGGCGCAGACGTGCGGATCGTCGTCGATCACCCACACCCGGCGACCGCGCAGCGGATTGTCCGCGGCCGGTTCCTGCACCAGCACCGGCACAGGAGCAGTAGCGGGAATCGCGCTGGCTTCGCCGAACGGCACGCCCACCGCGAACACGCTGCCCTGGCCCAGCTGCGAGCGCAGGCGGATCGGGTGGCCGAGCAGCCGACCGATGCGGTCGACGATTGCCAGGCCAAGACCGGCGCCGCGCTGCTGGCCGTCGTGCAGGCGGCGGAACTCCTCGAAGATCTCGCCCTGCAGTGCATCGGGAATGCCGGGGCCCTGGTCGTGAACTTCGATCCACAGCAGGCCTTCGCGGCGACGGCAGCCGAGCAGCACGCGGCCACGTTCGCTGTAGCGCAATGCGTTGGACAGGAAGTTCTGCAGGATGCGGCGCAGCAGCGCTTCATCGCTGACCACCACCGCAGCGGTATCGACCCAGTCGACCACCAGCCCACGTGACTGCGCGGCGATGCCGAACTCGCGTGCCAGCGTCTGCAGCAAAGGCCCGAGCCGGAACGCCTGTACGCGCGTGGGCAGGCTGCCCGATTCCAGGCGCGCGATATCCAGCAGGCTGTTGAGGATCGCATCCTGCGCGGCCAATGCAGCATCGATGTGGTCGCTGGTCTGTTGCTGCGCCGGGTCACTCAGCTTGCCGCGCAGCACCGAGACGAACATGCGCGCCGCGTTGAGGGGCTGCAGCAGGTCGTGCACGGCCGAGGCAACGAAACGGGTCTTGTAGCGGTTGGCCTGCTCGGCTTCGCGGCGTGCTTCTTCCAGATCATGGGTGCGCTCGGCGATGCGGTGCTCCAGCGCATCGGCCAACGAGCGCAGTTCGCGCGCGGCGTTCTTGTAGCTGGTGATGTCGGCATAGCTGGTGACGAAGCCGCCGTCAGGCAGCGGATTGCCACGGATCTCCAGCACCGTGCCGTCGTCCTTCTCGCTCTCGCGCATGTGCGGGCGGCCGCTGCGCAGGTGGTTCAGGCGGCGCTCGATTGCTTCATCGACGGGGCCCGGACCGAGCAGGCCACGGCGTGCGTTGAAGCGGAACAGTTCCTCGATTGGCCGGCCGACGCGAACCAGATCCTGTGGGAAACGGAACAGTTCCAGGTAGCGCGAGTTCCACGCGACCAGGCGCAGTTCGCGGTCGATCACCACCACGCCCTGCGGCAGGTGTTCGAGGCTGCGGCTGAGTCCGCTGTCGGCGTCGGTGGCCGCCTGCAGCAGGCCATCCTGTGCGGTGCGCAGTTCCTGTGCGTGCTGCTTGAGCAGGGTTTCCAGTTCGCGGCGGCTGCGCAGGCGATGCTTGGCCAGGCGTCGGCGCTGCTGCACGAACAGCAGCAGGAAGCCCAGCGCCAGCCACGCGGCACCGCCGGTGAGGGCGGCTGCGCGACCGGCGGCGGTGGCGGCGCTGGCGTCGTGCAGCAGATGCAGGTTCCAGCCTTCGGCGGGCAGCGGCAGGCTTTGCCACAGCATCGGCTGCGGCAGTGCGGGATCGAGCAGGCGCACCATGCGGCCACCATCGGCAAGCACGTCTTCAGTACGCGCGCGCAATGGCTGCAACGCGCGGTCGGCGTATTGGCGGGCGTCCAGCATTTCACGGCGCTCATCGGCGCCCAGCGGGCGCAGCAGGCGGTAGCGCCAGGTGTCACGGCTGGCCAGGAACACCACGTCATGGTCGTCGCTGGCCAGCACCACGTCCGGGCTGCTCAACCATTCCTGTTCCAGCGCCGACAGCTCGACCTTGATCACCACCACGCCGAGCCGCTTGCCGTCTTCCTCGATGGCCTGCGACAGGTAGTAGCCGGGCACGCCGGTGGTCATGCCGATGCCGTAGAAGCGACCGCGGCCCTGCGCCAGTGCCTGGCGGTAGTAGGGGCGGTAACTGTAGTTCTCACCGACATTGGTGGTCGGCTGGTCCCAGTTGCTGGCCGCCACTGCCACGCCGTCGTGGCCGACCAGGGTCAGGGTCGAGGCACGGGTGACTTCATTGGCGCGTTGCAGCTTGAGGTTCAGCCGCTGCTGTTCGGTGGGCGAGGGCGGCACACGCAGGGCGTGCAGCAGATCCGGATCCAGCGCCAGTACCTGCGGCAACGTGCCGAAGCGGTCGATGCGCTGCTGCAGGCCCTGGCCGTACAGCTGCAGCTGGCGTTGCACCTGGCTGCTTTCCTCGCCGAGGGCGCGCCGCCAGGCGTAGTGGCCGGCGGCGACCGCACAAAGCACGGTGCCTCCGACCATCACCAGGATGGTCAGCAACAGCATCCGGTGGCGGCTGAGCCAGTACATGGCGGCAGTCTACGCAGGGCCGGCGGGCGTGACGTGCACGCCCGCCGGGATCTGACGTGGAAGGGGTCAGAAGTGCATCTGCGCGCGCAGCTCGAAGATCTCCGGCGTGCTGTGCACACCGCGACGGCTGGCGTCGACCTTCACGTAGTTGGCCTGGAACTTGAAGTGGCTGGTCAGGTACCAGTTCGCGCCCAGGGTCAGGTCGTGCTGGCGGCCACCAAGGATGCTGCCATCGTCCAGGTCCATGCGGCTGTAACGGGCCACCAGTTCCACCGCGCCGTAGTCGTGCGCCGGCTTGATGTTGGCCACGGCACCTGCGTTGTACGGGCGCGACTCGCCGGTCAGCACCCAGCTGGCCATCGCGTACTGGCCGCTGCCGGTGTAGTCGGGCTTGCCGTCATGGCGGGTGACCGTGGCGCGCAGGGCTTCGGCCTGCAGCGAGAACGGGCCGCGGATCCAGATGCCTTCCAGGCCGGTGCGGCGGATCTGGTCGGCGGTGACCAGGGCGCCGGAATCGACGTAGCGGATGTCGGTCAGGCCGGCTTCCGGGCGTGCGCGAAGGCGCGCGCTGGCCTCGTGGTGCACGTCACGGCCATCGCTGTAACCGCGCGGATTTTCCTGCGAGTAGGCCAGGCCCAGGTGGATCACGTCACCCGGCGCCTTCACCGGGGTCCACACCGCACGTACTGCCTGGGTGGTGCCGGGGTTGTCACCCTGCAGGTCCTTGCCGCCATAGGCGCCGGCCTGCAGAAGGTACTGCGGGCGCTCCAGCACCCATTCCACGCCGGTGCGGCGGCCTTCGTAGAAGGCCTGCACGGGCAGTGCGGTTTCCAGGAAGCTGCCGGCGCGCGAAGAGGTGTTCGCATCCAGGCCGACCGGGGTCTTCATATAGCCGAAGCGGAAGCGACCGATGTCGCGACCGAAGAAGGCCTTGCTCTCGAAGCGCACGAACACGTCCAGCCAGGTATCGGACTGGAAGTCGTAGTAGACCATCGCGTCGTAGACGCCCTTCTTCTTCAGCGTCGCACCGAACTCCTTGCGGCGCACGGCGTCGTCGTCCTCCAGGCCGCTGCCCGAGGAGAAATCGTTGTAGTCGTAGGCGATGTTGGCGGTAGCGGCCAACTCGGTGCCGTCGCCGAAGGCGTACTTGGTCGGCCAGTTGTCGAAATCGGCAGCCGAAGCGAAGGCGGGAAGCGCGGCCAGCGACAGGGCCAGCAAGGTGGGAATCGGGCGCATGTTGGGTGCGGCTCTCTCAGATTGCGTGTGGACAGGACAACAACGGCCGCAGGGGCCGAAACTTTCGCAATGACGCGCCCGGCCGTTCAGCACGGGCCACCGGCCTCCCCAGGATCGGGCGGTGCGGCGCCAGTGTAGGCATCGCCGCCACCTGAACCGGGGGGCTAGTACCAATAGGTTATCTGCGCCGGCGTGCCCGGCGCGTACAAAGGCGTCCATTGGTCGCACCTCCTGCGCATGCAGCACAGGGCCTGCGATCAGTTTCCACGGTAACGGTTCCCGTGCTGTCCCGGGGCCGTACGTGCCTGAAAACGCCCCTTCCGGAGTCCGCCATGCACATCCCGACCGCAGCCCCGGCGCCTGCAAAGCCGTTGCCGATCTATCGCCAGCTGTATTTCCAGGTGATCGTGGCGATCGTCCTGGGCGCCATCCTCGGCCACTACGAACCGCTGATCGGCGAGAAGATGAAGCCGCTCGGCGATGCCTTCATCAACCTGGTGAAGATGATCATCGCGCCGGTGATCTTCCTCACCATCGTCACCGGCATCGCCAGCATGACCCACCTGCGCACGGTGGGCCGGGTGTTCGCCAAGGCGATGGCGTACTTCCTGTTCTTCTCCACGCTGGCACTGATCGTGGGCATGATCGTGGCGCACGTGGTACAGCCCGGCGCCGGCATGAACATCAACCCGGCCGAGCTGGACCAGACCGCGGTGCACAGCTACGTCGAGAAGTCGCACGACCTGACCCTGGTCGGTTTCCTGATGGACATCATTCCGAAGACGCTGGTGAGCGCCTTCGTCGACGGCAACATCCTGCAGGTGCTGTTCATCGCGGTGCTGTTCGGCATCGCGCTGGCCTCGGTGGGCGAGAAGGGCAAGCCGATCCTGAACTTCCTGGAGGCGCTGGTCGCCCCGGTGTTCAAGCTGGTGCACATCCTGATGAAGGCCGCCCCGATCGGTGCCTTCGGCGCGATCGCCTTCACCATCGGCAAATACGGCGTCGGTTCGCTGGTCAACCTGGCGTGGCTGGTGGGCTCGTTCTACCTCACCGCGTTCCTGTTCGTGGCGGTGATCCTCGGTGTGGTCTGCCGACTGTGCGGCTTCTCGGTGTTCAAGCTGGCGCGCTACCTGAAGGCCGAGCTGCTGCTGGTGCTGGGCACTTCCTCGTCGGAGTCGGCGCTGCCGTCGCTGATGGAGAAGATGGAACGCGCCGGTTGCAGCAAGTCGGTGGTGGGCCTGGTGGTCCCGACCGGCTACTCGTTCAACCTGGACGGCACCAACATCTACATGACCCTGGCGGCACTGTTCATTGCCCAGGCCACCAACACCGAACTGACCCTGGGCCACCAGATCGCCCTGCTGCTGGTTGCCATGCTCAGCTCCAAGGGTGCGGCCGGCGTCACCGGTGCCGGCTTCATCACCCTGGCCGCCACCCTTGCCGTGGTGCCGGAGGTACCGGTGGCCGGCATGGCGCTGATCCTGGGCGTGGACCGTTTCATGAGCGAATGCCGCTCGCTGACCAACTTCATCGGCAATGCGGTGGCCACCGTGGTGGTTTCGCGCTGGGAAGGCGCGCTGGACCGCAACCGCCTGCAGCTGGCGCTGGATGGCCGCGAAAGCGAGCTGCCGCCGCCGGTGGACGCACTGCCCGAGGCGCTGCCGGCCAAGGGCTGACCCAGGTGTGTGGTACCGCGGGGCCGATCACGACAGTGGTACGGCCCCGCGGCGTTTCAGGGCGTCCCATGGCTGTCATCGGGGGCGCCGATGCTTGGCATCCCGGTACCGTCGCATACGGCACGGAATTGTGCAGTCGCAGCATGCCTGCGACAGGATAGCGACAGGTCCAGACGCTCCAACGGGGGTATCATCCCCTGTCCCTTCTGCCCATTCATGTAACCCACATCGATGTCCAACGAAGATTTCAAACAGGCCGCCCTCGATTACCACCGGATGTCCCCGCCGGGAAAGATCAAGGTTTCCGCTACCAAGCCCATGCTGACCCAGCGCGACCTGTCGCTGGCGTATTCGCCGGGCGTGGCGTACGCCTGTGAAGCGATCAAGGCCGACCCGCAGCAGGCCAGCGAGCTTACCGCCCGCGGCAACCTGGTGGCGGTGATCTCCAACGGCACCGCGGTGCTGGGCCTGGGCAACATCGGCGCGCTGGCCGGCAAGCCGGTGATGGAAGGCAAGGGCGTGCTGTTCCAGAAGTTCGCCGGCATCGATGTGTTCGACATCGAAGTGGATGAAACCGACCCGGACAAGCTGGTCGACATCATCGCCTCGCTGGAGCCGACCTTCGGCGGCATCAACCTGGAAGACATCAAGGCGCCGGAGTGCTTCGTAGTCGAGCGCAAGCTGCGCGAGCGCATGAAGATTCCGGTGTTCCATGACGACCAGCACGGCACGGCGATCATCGTCGGTGCGGCCGTGCTCAACGCCATGGCGATCACCGGCAAGAAGATCGAGGACGTGAAGCTGGCGACCACGGGCATGGGCGCGGCCGGCATTTCCTGCGTGAACATGCTGGTGCAGCTGGGCCTGAAGCCGGAAAACATCCTGGCCTTCGACCGCGAGGGCGTGATCCACACCGGTCGTACCGACCTGGATCCGGAAAAGCAGCGCTATGCGCGCGACACCGACAAGCGCACCCTGGCCGAGATCGTCGACGGCGCGGACATCTTCCTGGGCCTGTCGGCACCGGGCATCCTGACTGCCGACATGGTCAAGACCATGGCGCCGGACCCTGTGATCTTCGCGCTGGCCAACCCGACCCCGGAAATCATGCCGGAGGTGGCGCGCGCCGCGCGTCCGGACGCGATCATCGGCACCGGCCGTTCGGACTACCCGAACCAGGTCAACAACGTGCTGTGCTTCCCGTACCTGTTCCGCGGTGCGCTGGACGTGGGCGCCACCGCGATCAACGAGGAAATGAAGATCGCCTGCGTGCGTGCCATCGCCGCGCTGGCCCGTCGTGCGGCCACCGACATGGGCTCGGCCTACGGTGGCGAGACGCCGAGCTTCGGCCGTGAATACCTGATCCCGCGCCCGTTCGACCGCCGCCTGCTGGTGGAGTTGTCGGCCGCCGTGGCCCAGGCCGCGATGGACTCGGGCGTGGCCTCGCGCCCGATCGAGGACATGGGCGCCTACCGTGACAAGCTGGCCCAGTTCGTCTACCGCACCAGCCTGATGATGAAGCCGGTCTACGACCGCGCGCGCAGCGACAAGCAGCGCGTGGTGTACGCCGAAGGCGAAGAGGAAGTGGTGCTGCAGGCGGTGCAGAACGTGGTCGACGACGGCCTGGCGCACCCGATCCTGATCGGCCGCCCGGAAGTGATCGAATCGCGCATCGAGCGCCTCGGCCTGCGCCTGAAGATCGGCGAGAACGTTGAAGTCACCAACATCAACGACGACCCGCGCTTCAACGAATACTGGCAGTATTACCACGGCCTGACCGGCCGTCGTGGCGTGACCGTGGCCGCGGCGAAGAACCTGATGCGTTCGCGCCCGACCCTGATCGCGGCGGTGATGGTGGCCCGTGGCGAAGCCGATGCGATGCTGACCGGCATCGTCGGGCGCTTCCACAAGAAGCTGGGCTACGTGCGCAGCGTGCTGCCGCTGGAGCCGAAGGTCACCTCGACCTCTGCGATGACCGGCGTGATCAACCAGCAGGGCGTGTTCTTCTTCGTCGATACCCACGTGCAGGAAGACCCGACCGCCGAGCAGCTATGCGAAGCGACCCTGCAGGCGGCCTACCGCATGAAGCTGTTCGGCATCGAGCCGAAGGTGGCGCTGCTGTCGCACTCCAACTTCGGCAGCCACGATTCCAAGGACGCGCTGAAGATGCGCCAGGTGCGCGAGCTGCTGCTCAAGCGCAACCCGCGTCTGAACGTGGACGGTGAAATGCAGGGCGACACCGCATGGGATGAAGCGCTGCGCCAGAAGCTGCTGCCGGGCTCGACCCTGCAGGGTCGCGCCAACCTGTTCGTGCTGCCGAACCTGGAAGCGGCCAACATCGCCTACAACCTGGTGCGTGTGTTCACCGACGGCGTGGCGATCGGCCCGATCCTGATGGGCGTGAACAAGCCGGTGCACATCCTGACCACCAGCGCGACCTCGCGCAGGATCCTGAACATGACCGCGATTGCAGCGGTGGATGCGCAGATCAGGAAGCAGATCGAAGCGGAAAAGAAGGCCTGAGGCCTTCTTCCCGATTCGATCTGCAGAAACGCGCCCTACGGGGCGCGTTTCTGTTTCCGCAAAGCGGAAACGGGTAGTGCCGGCCGCTGGCCGGCAGTGATGTCCGGGCGCACGACGTCAGCCGGCCAGCGGCCGGCTCTACCCCGGTCTGTGCCACACGCGCTACGCAACCCGGTCATGTCCCTGCAACGCCGTTGCGGCCCAATACGCCCACGCGGCCCGGCCGTGGGAAGGGACCGGACCGGCCTTCCCACCCTGGGCCCGACCAACTTTCCACGGGTGAGGGTGTCATGCGCAATCGAGTGACGCGGCGGTACTTCCAGCAGCTGTTCGCGCTGTACGCCGGCTTCGTGCAGTCGCGCTGAGGCGTAGACGCAGCGAGGTAGAGTCGACCGTTGGTCGACTATCGCGCGATAGCGCGGGGTTTTCGGGGGCTGTACGAAAGGCAGTCGACTAACAGTCGACTCTACCCAGTCGACTCTACCCAGCCGGCTCTACCCAGCCGCCGCAATACCCAGTTGATCGCCCAGTCAGCGCCGCTTGCCGCGGCGCGCTGGTGCCGGCGGCGGTGCATCCGAACGCGGCTTGGCGTACTGCGTCCACAGCGCCGGCAGTGCCTTGCCGGTGTGCTTCTGCCACAGCGCCGGCGTATAGCGGCCGTCGCGCAGGGCCTTGTCCAGCGCCAGCACCAGGCCGGGATACTCGGCCTCGGCCCATTTCAGGAACGCACCGGTCACCCGGTAGCCGCTGTCGAAATTCTGCCCCTTCTCGACCTTGCCCGGCAGTACCCAGCCTGCGGCGGCATTGTCCATGCCGTAGCGGTCGCGTGCGTAGTCTGCGATGCCTTCCACCAGCCAGCCCGGCACCCGTGCATCGCCGTAACCTGGATAGCCCTGCACGATGTGCATCGCCTCATGGGTGACCAGGTCGATGTCGTTCGGGTGCTGCGCCAACCAGCCTGGGTTGATGGTGATCGTCGCTGCCTGGTCCTTGTCGCCGACGAAGGCGATGCCGGTGTAGGCCGGATCGATCACGATCCGCACCATCGCCGGCGCGGCAGGGTGGAAGTCCGCGCGTTCGCGCAGGTAGGCGAAGAAGAACGTATCGATCACCCGCTTGCGCTGCGGCGCGGCCAGGGCGCCACGGGCGTCCTGGTAGTTCAGCGTCACGCCGTCGCGGGTCAGCTGCGTATCGAACGCCTGGGTCTGGCCGAAACTTGAGAAGGACAGGGCAACAAGGGCCAGAGGCAGAAGACGGTAGCGCATGCGGCTCATTGTACGGTGCCGGCCGCCAGCAGTTCGATCTCCGCCAGTGGCAGCCGTGCCGGTGCCGCCAGGCGCAGGCGGTATTCGCTGTAGCGGCCGGGTCTGGCAATGCGGAACGGGCGGGTCTGGCGGGCGGATTCGAAGTCTTCGCCGCTGCGCTGGTCGAGCACGGTCCAGCTGCCGCCGCCGTTGCGCGCCTCCAGCGTCCACTCACCGCCCTGGATGCGGCCGTCGCCGCTGGTGAGCGTGTACATCGTCGGCGTGCCGTCGCTCAGTCCGGTCAGCGCGATGGTTGCGCCGCCGCCCAGGCCCACGGTGGTACTCGCATCGTCATCGACTAGTGCGGGCAGGGCGCGGCCATCGGCCAGCGTCGCCTTCGCGCCGCTGCCGAGCAGGTCGTGCAGCAGCTGCGGGCGCTGGCCGCGCGCGGTCAACGAGCGCGGCACATCGTCCACGCCGCTGCCCCAGCGCGAGGGACGGGGTCCCATCACGAAGTCGAGGGTCGCGCCCTTGGCGATCAGGTCGTGAGGCACCCAGGTCTTCGTCCACGGCTTGCCGTTGATCTTCAGCGACTGCACGTAGACGTTCTCGCGCGAGTTGTTGGCCGCATTCACGGTCAGCACCGCGCCACCCTGCAGCTCCACGCGTGCATGCTCGAAGGCCGGCGAGCCGATCACGTACTCCGGGGCGCCCATGCGCAGCGGGTACAGGCCCAGCGAGGCCAGCACGTACCATGCCGAGGTTTCGCCGTTGTCCTCATCGCCCGGATAGCCCTGGCCGATCTCGCTGCCGACGTACAGCCGCGACAGGATCTCGCGCACGTGCTGCTGGGTCTTCCACGGCTGCCCGGCATACAGGTACATCCACGGGATGTGGTGCGCCGGCTGGTTGCTGTGCGCGTACATGCCCATGCGCACGTCGCGCGCTTCGGTCATCTCGTGGATGGTGCCGCCGTAGGAGCCGGCCAGTGCCGGGTCTGCGGTTTCCGGCGTGGCGACGAAGGTATCCAGCTTCGCCGCCAGCTTGTCGCGGCCACCGTACAGCGCGGCCAGGCCTTCGCCGTCATGGGCGGCAGTGAAGGCGAAGGTCCAGCCGTTGGATTCGGTGTAATCGTGGCCCCACACGCGCGGGTCGTAGTCCTTGGCGTCCACGCGCCAGCGGCCATCGGCCTTGCGGCCCTGGAAGAAGCCGGCGGCAGGGTCGAACATCGTCGCGTAGCTGGCAGCGCGGTGGCGGAAGTAGTCGGCTTCGGTGCTGTAGCGCTCGCGTGCGGCCGGCGTGGTCGCGCGCTTGGCCAGCGCATCGGCCATGTTGGCGATGCCGAAGTCATTGAGTGCGCCTTCCATCGTCCACGACATGCCCTCATGCACGTCGGCGCTGGCGTAGCCCCGGAAGGTCGAACGGTCCATGCCCTTGCGGCCGACATGGCGGTCGGGTGGTACCACGGTCGCGTTCTTCAGCGCGGCGGCGTAGGCCTCGCCCGGATCGAAGCCGCCGACGCCCTTCAGCCACGCATCGGCGAAGGCCACGTCCGAGCTGGTGCCGACCATCAGGTCCGCGTAGCCCGGCGACGACCAGCGCGCGATCCAGCCGCCAGCGCGGTACTGCTCGATGAAACCCTGCACCATCTGCCCGGCATCGTCGGGCGTGAACAGCGCGTAGGCCGGCCAGGTGGTGCGGAAGGTGTCCCAGAAGCCATTGTTGACGAACACCTTGCCATCGCGCACGGCGGCAAAGGTGCGGGTCGCGCTGCCCTCGGTGTTGTCATCGCTGGCGCTGGCCTGGTTGGCGTAGCGCCACTCCGGTGCGGCGGCGCTGCCCACGTTTTCATGGCCGGAATTCGGGTACAGGAACAGCCGGTACAGGCTGGAATACAGCGTGGTCTTCTGGTCGTCGCTGGCATCGCCGATGTCGAAGCGGGCCAGGCGTGCGTCCCATGCATCCTGCGCACGGCCGGCCACGCTCTCCAGCGTATCGGTGGCGGCGATTTCCAGCGCCAGGTTGTGTCGTGCCTGCTCCACCGAGATCAGCGAAGTGGCGATGCGCATGGTCACCCGCCGGTCGCTGCCGGCATCGAACTTGATGTAGCCGGTCGGTCGGCCGGTGTCGAGGCGCCCACTGCTGCGCCACGGCTTGTCGAAGCGGGCCACCACGTACATGCGGCTGGCGCCGTTGGACAGGCCGCTGCGCGTGTCGGTGTAGCCGGACAGCGTCTGAGTGGCGGCGTCCAGAGTCAGGCCGCCACGTGCATCGACGTTGTCGAACAGCAGGTTGGCGTCGCCGTCCTCCGGGAAGTCAAAGCGGAACAGCGCGGCATGGTCGGTCGGCGCGATCGATGCCGCGACGCCGTTGTCGAAGCGCACGTCGTAGCGGTAAGGGCGGGCGCTTTCATGGCTGCGGTCGAACGACAGGGCACGCTTGCGGCGGTCAGCCTCCGGCACGCCACGACTGGCCGATGGCATCACCTGGAAGGTCTGGCGGTCGCCCATCCACGGGCTGGGTTGGTGGCTCAGCGCAAGCGCCTGCAGTTGCGGACGGTTCTGCGCGTCGTTCTGCTCGTTCCAGCGGTACAGCCAGTTCAGCGCACCGGCATCGGTGACCGGGGTCCAGAAGTTGAACCCGTGCGGCACCGCCGTGGCCGGGAAATTGTTGCCACGCGAGAAGGTGCCGTTGGCCTGGGTACCGCGGGTGGTCAGCACCCAGTCGGAGACGCGCGCTGGCTGCTGCCGTGGCACGGTGTCCAGGCGAACGTCATCAATCCAGCCGGAGACCGGTGCGCCGTCGGCACTGGCCACCTCCAGTTCGATCGCCACCACGCGGCGGCCCTTCAGCGCGGGCACATCGCCCAGCCGCACCGCCTTGCGCGCCCATTGCTGCGGGTACAGCGTCTTCGAGTCGCCCTGCGCGCGGGCGCCGAGGGCCACCCCATGCTGGTCACGCGCAGCGCCGGCCGAAACCCGACTGCCATCGTCCAGCAGCAGGTCCAGAGACACATAGGTCGAAGCCACGGTGTCCTTGCCGACGATCTCCGGCAGCACCAACCACGACAGGGTGGTATCGGCCTCGATGGTCACGTCCGCCTTGAACAGTTCGCGCCGCGCATTGCCACCTCCACTGCTGTAGCGCAGTGCGTGCAGGCCGCTGTAGCCGACATTGCGCTTGGCGGCGTAGGGCGCCGCGGGGCCATTGCCGATCGTGACCTGCAATGCGCCTGCGGCCGGTTCCGGAGCCGGCTGGCCCGGCTCGAACGAGCTCTGCAGTCCCTGTGCCAGCACCGGCATCGCGGTAGTCGCACAGGCCAGGGCCAGGGCGAGCGGAAGCAGGGCGCGGCGTGGATCGGACAGGGTCATGCAGGGGTCTCCCGGAAGGGCTGGCGGCGGGCAGAACCCGCATCGGCGGACACCACGGACAGCATCGCTCCGCCCGCCGGGATGGCAGTGGAAGAGGCGATGCCGGTCCGGTGGGGGCGTGCCATGCGATCGGGTCGGATTGGGGTAGGCCGGTTCACGACCTGGCCCGATCCTGCAACAGCCGTGGCAACCTGACAAGTGCCATTTAGTTCGATCCAAATGCGGTAAATATCGTTGTCGGTGGTTTCCCGGGGTGAATCTGCAGGATCGGTCGGGAATTCCCGCCGGCACCTCACCCCGAAGTGGCATGCAAGGTCGCAGGGAATCGGCCCGGTACGCGCAAACACCCGTTGCGGCGCAATGTCGGGGCGGCCTGGATGCTAGAATCGCAGGCCTCGCAACCCGTTCATCGACATCCGCCATGAGCCATACCGCCACTGCGCCCGCCAACGCCGAGAAGCGCTACACCGTGCACCGCAGCGATCTGCCGCTGAGCTGCCCGACCCCGGAAATGGCGCTGTGGAACTCGCATCCGCGCGTGTACCTGCCGATCGAAGACGAGCCCAATGGCGAAGCGCAGTGCCCGTACTGCGGTTCCGTGTTCGTGCTGGCCGACTAAGCGGCCGCCCCTTCGATGCGCCGATTGACCGTGGTGCAGTTGCTGCCGGCGCTGCACTCCGGCGGCGTCGAGCGCTCGACCCTGGAAATCGCTGCGGCCCTGGTCGCCGCCGGCCATCGCGCGCTGGTGGTTTCCGGCGGTGGCCGCCTGGTGCAGCCGCTGCTCGACAGCGGTGCCGAGCACCTCAGCCTGGACATCGGCCGCAAGTCGCTGCTGACCCTGCGCCACTTGCCGACCCTGCGCCGCTTGTTTGCCGAGGTTGGTGCGGACATCGTGCATGCCCGCTCGCGGCTGCCGGCCTGGCTGGGCCTGTACGCAATCCGTGCCCTGCCTGCCGCGCAACGCCCGCACTGGGTGACCACCGTGCATGGGCTGAATTCGCCCAGCCGCTACAGCGCGGTGATGACCAGCGGCGAACGCGTGATCTGCGTGTCCAACACCGTGCGCGATTACGTGCAGCGGCACTACCCGACCGTGCCCGAACAGGCATTGCAGGTGATTCCGCGTGGCGTCGATGTGGCCCAGTTCCCGCGCGTGGCGCGTGCCGATCGCCGTCCGCGGATGGCGCTTGCGGCAGAGTACCCATGGCTGGCGCAGGTTGACGGCCCCTTGCTGCTGTTGCCGGGGCGTGGCACCCGCCTGAAGGGCCACGCACACGCATTGCAGCTGCTGGCGGATGTGCGCGCCGCCGGCGTGCCGGCACAGTTGTGGATGCTGGGCACCGATGAACCCGGCCGTGAAGCCTACGTGGCCGACCTGCGCCGGCAGGCGGCCGCGCTCGGCGTGGCCGAGGCCGTGCACATCAGCACGCCGACCGCACGCATCGCCCAGGCCTACGCGGCCAGCGACCTGGTACTGCAGCTGTCGGACAAGCCTGAAGCGTTCGGCCGCACCGTGGTCGAGGCGTTGTCGGTGGGCCGGCCGGTGCTGGGTTGGGACCATGGTGGCGTTGGTGAGCTGCTTCGGCAGCTGCAACCCGCAGGTGCCGTGCCGCTCGGCGATGCGCGGGCATTGGGTGAACGTGCGCTGGCCCTGCTGGCCCAGCCCCCGTCCTTGCCGACCCGCATCCCGTTTACCCTGCAGGCCATGCAGCGCGATACCCTCCGCCTCTATGCCGACCTCGCCGGCTGACCCCACCGTCATCGTGCGCGACGACCGCGCCGGGCGCTGGGCGCCCTGGTGGGTGCTGGCGTACGTGGCGATGTGGCCGTTGCCAGGCATCGCCGAAACCGTGTTGGGCCTGGGCGCGCTGTACGCGGCGGCGCGCATGGTGACGCGCCGCCTGCAGCGCCGCCCGCATCTGTTGAGCACGGCGGCCTGGGCACTGACTTCGATCCTGTTCCTTGGTTACTGGCTGCCGCAGGCATTCTCCGCATTCGATGCGATCGATCCGGCGGCCTCGTGGACCAAGGCTGCTGCGGGCCTGCGCTATCTGCCTTTCATGTGGCTGGTGGCGATCGCAGTGGCTACGCCGGAGCGGCGGCGGCTGACCTTCGCGGGGCTGGCACTGATCACCGGCGCATGGACGCTGGATGCACTGGTGCAGGCGGTGGCCGGCACCAGCCCATGGTTCTGGTCGCTGGAACACCTGAAGCTGGCGGTCAGTGGCCACGCACTGTGCCCGGCCGACGAGGCCGCACTGGCAGATCGCCTCAGTGGCGCACTGGGACCGTGCAACCTGAAGTTCGGCCAGGTGCTGGCCAGCCTGTCGCCGTTCCTGCTGCTGCCCGCCGCGCGGCGCTTTGGCAATACGGGCTGGCTGCTGGCTGCGGCAGCGCTGGGCAGCGTGCTGCTGTTGGCCGGTTCGCGCGCCTCGTGGATCACCTTCGCGCTGGTGCTGGCCTACAGCGGCGTGCGCCAGTTCGGCTGGAAACGGCTGGCCGCGCTGGCGCTGGTGGCGGTGCTCGGCGCCGGTGCGCTGACCGCCAGCGTGCCGCAGCTGCGCGAGCGCTTCGCGCGTACGGCCATGGCCCTGGATGGGGGCGAGCGTGGTGTCGACGAGGCCCTGTCAGGGCGCGCGCGGATCTGGGAAGCCGCCGCCTGCATGATTGAAGAGCACCCGATCAATGGCGTGGGTGCACGTGGTTTCCGCGATGCCTATCCCGCTTGCGTGGCGGAGGAAGGGCCGGCCGTGTGGGGCAATGCCCCGGCGCTTCATGCCCATCAGATCGTGCTGGAAATCCTCGCAGAGACTGGAGTGATTGGTCTGTTGCTGTGGCTGGCGGCGGTGGCCCAGGCCTGGCGCGCATGGCGCTACGCGCCGGCAATGGCCCGCGAACGCGCGCGTCCGGCGATGCTGGCGCTGGCGGTGACCGTGTTCCCGCTGAACACCCATCTGGCGTTCTATTCGGCCTTCTGGGGTGGCCTGACCGTATTGCTGGCCGCGCTGTTCGCCGGCAGCCTGCTGGCGCGCGACGCGGACGACACGCCGACGGCGGTGTGATCGTCCATCCAGCCTGGCGTGGCTCTACTGCGCGTACCGAACGGAGATTGCTGTGGTGGATCCACGCCATGCGTGGATGGAGCTTTCCCGACGCAAACACAGGTAACCCACCCCTACCGGTGTTTCCATGGGTATCGCACGCTCGAGGCATGGCCAGCCCAAGACTCCGCTACGGTCGATATTCCCGATCCGGCAACGTGTACTTGACCACGGCAACCCTTGACCGTGAACCGTTGTTCGCCGATGCGGCGAACATGGCGATCCTGATCGACACCCTGCGCTTCGTCGAGCGTAGGGGCTTCAGCCACAGTCTCGCCTGGGTGGTGATGCCCGACCATCTGCACTGGCTGATGGAAATGCGCGGTGGCAGCGCGGCTATCACGACCATGCAGTGCGGACCGAAGAATCACTTCACGAGAAGGCGATGTACATCCTGGCCAATCCGGTCCGTGCGGGCTTGGCGTGCGTGGTGGGGGAGTACCCGTACGCCTGGTGCCGCTGGCCGTTGTGAATCCCGGCACGGAATCGAAGAGCATCCACGCATGGCGTGGATCTACTTGTAGAAATCGCTCCGCCCACCCGGCTGGCGCTTGAAGCGGCGGTGGATCCACAGGTACTGGTCGGGCGCCTCGCGCACCATCTCTTCGATGGCCTGGTTGACCCGCGTGGTATCGGCTTCCACGTCGTCGCTGGGGAAATTCTCCAGTGGCGCGCCGATCTTCAGGAAGTACTTTCCGCCTTCGCGGCGATGGAAATACGGGATCACCGCACAGCCGGTCATCCGCGCCAGCTGGTGGGTGGCGGTGATGGTCGAAGCGGTGTGGCCGAAGAACGGCACGAACACGGTGTCCTTGCCGCGCATGTCCTGGTCGGGCGCGTACCAGAGGAAGCCGCCCTTCTTCAGGTGGCGCACGGTAGCGCGGATGTCCTCATTGGCGAACATTGCCTTGGCGTAGCGCAGGCGGCCGAACTTCACCGCCCACTCGTACACCGGGTTCTTGTGCTTGCGGTACATGCCTGAAAGATCAACGTAGTCGCACAGCAGGCGCCCGCACATTTCCAGGGTCATGAAATGGCCGGACACCAGCAGCACGCCACGACCTTCCGCCTGCATCTGCCGCAGATGTTCCAGTCCTTCGATCTGCACCTGCGGGCGGATGCTGTCGATGCTGCCCCACCAGGCGCGGATGCACTCGAACACGCCCACCCCCAGGGCATCGAAGCTGTCGCGCACCAGGCGCTGGCGCCAGGCCTCGTCCTTCTCGGGGAAGCACAGCTGCAGGTTGACCTCGGCGGCGCGGCGACGGCTGCCCAGCAGGCGCCAGGTGATCCAGCCGACGCCCCGGCCCAGCGCACGCTGCAGCATCCACGGCAGGCGGGCGATGGCGAAGGCGCCCAGCATGGCGGCGAACATCGGCCAGTTGCGGGGATCGCGCAGCGACGGGCGGACGGCGGTGGTGGCATCGGACATTGGCCCATTCTACCAAGGCGGCCGCGTGTCTTTCCCGGGGGGCTCCCGTATCCTTGCCGCATGCGTAAAGACCCTGTCGAATGGATCCTGCGCGGCCTGTACTCGGTCGTGCTCTACATCCTGCTGCCGATCACCGTGTACCACCTGGTCTGGCGCGGCTTCCGGGTCCGTGAATACTTCCGGCGCTGGGATGAGCGCTATGCCTCCTATCCGCAGCCCACCGGCCAACCGCGGGTCTGGCTGCACGCGGTCTCGGTGGGCGAAGTCAATGCCGCTGCGCCGCTGGTGAACGCGCTGCGCAAGGAGCGCCCGGACATCCGCTGGGTCATCACCACCATCACCCCGACCGGCTCCGAGCGCGTGCGTGCGCTGTGGGGCGACGCCCTGGACCACGTCTACCTGCCGTATGACGTGCCCGGCAGCGTCAACCGCTTCCTCGGCCACTTCCAGCCCAGCCTGGCGCTGATCCTGGAAACCGAACTGTGGCCGAACATGCTGTTCGGCTGCCGTGACCGTGGCATTCCGGTCTACATCCTCAACGCGCGCCTCTCGGCACGTTCGCTGCGGGGCTACCGGCTGCTGGCGGCGTTGATCCGCCGCGCGCTGCGCGCGGTCACCTGCGTGGCCGCGCAGTCGCAGGACGATGCCGAGCGTTTCGTGCAGCTGGGTGCCGCGCCGGAGCAGGTGCAGGCGCTGGGCAACCTGAAGTTCGACATCACTACGCCGGACGTGCAGGGCTTCGTCGAGCAGTTCCATGCCCGCGTGCCGGCCCGGCGGCCGGTGTGGATCGCCGCCAGTACCCATGATGGTGAAGAACAGGCGGTGATCGATCTGCATCGGCGCCTGCGCCGGCAGCACCCCGACCTGTTGCTGCTGTGGGCGCCCCGGCATCCCGAGCGCTTCCCGAAGGTGGAGGCGCTGGCGCGGGAGCAGGGCTGGAACGTGGCAACCCGGCGCGCGAAGCAGTGGCCGGAGGTTGGAACCGATGTGTTCGTCATCGATACCCTGGGCGAGCTGATGCCGTTCTATGCCTGCGCGCAGGTGGCGTTTGTCGGTGGAAGCCTGCAGCCGATCGGTGGCCACAACCTGCTGGAGCCGGCGGCGATGGGCACCGCTGCGGTGACGGGCCCGCACCTGCACAACTTCTCGGAGATTTCCCGCCGCATGCGCGAAGCGGGCGCGCTGTTGATCGGCGAAGACGTGCAGGCGGTCGGCGAACTGCTGCAGCACCTGCTCGAAGATCCACATGCACGCGAGGACATGGCGCGGGCAGGCTGCACGCTGATCAGCAACGGACGCGGTGCCCTGCAGCGTACGCTGGCGCTGGTCGGACCGCACCTGCCGCCGCCTTGCCGCTGAGTCCGAAGGGCCGGCGCACGCGACGTGACTGTCGTGAAAGACCGCGTCAATTCTGCTTAGCGACCTGGAATCTGTCGTAGCGGGACCGTGAGCTTCCTTGCCAACGTGCCTGCCGTCACATCGTGATGCGCATGGCGCGTATTCCGATACCGCCTCCCGGCACAGGCTGTCAGTCTGCTGTCGACCGCGCTTGGGCGGATATCAAGGGAACTTGCGATGGACAGCGACAGCAGCCCCGGCATCGATGAGCCCGGGTACGGCGATCGCCTTGTGGTGGTGGCACTGACCTTGCTGCTGGGAGGCGGCGTGGTCGCGCTGGTCGGCCAGCACACCGCAGCCCAGGCAGGCCCGGCCATCGTCCTGAGCCTGCTGCTGGCCGCGCTGGGCACAGGGCCGCTGCTGTACTGCCTGCACGTTCTGAACCAGCAAAGGCCCGCTGCCGATGGCCTGCATGGCGTGGTGCGGGACTGCTGGGGAGGCGTGCCGGCCGTTCTGCTCGGTGGCGCGCTGCTGCTGGAACTGGTGGTGACTGCCGCTGGCGTTGCGCAGTCCGTCGCCAACCATCTGCATGTACTGCTGGCTGGTTGTGGAATCGAGGCCAGCAACGGGATGCCGGGTCAACTGATGGCTGCTGCCAGCCTGCTGTTGCTTGCAGTGGTCGGATTGCTGCGGCCACACCGTGTGGTGCTGGTTGCCTGCGTGCTGCTGACGGTGAAGGTCGGCGCCGGCCTGCTGTTGCTGGTGCTGGCAGCCCGCCATGTGCACTACGCGTACTGGATTCCATGGCTGCCGCCGGCAACGGCACCCTATCGCTTCGGGATCGGCGGTGTACTGGCGGCGAGCGTGCCGCTGTACGGTGTGTTCGCCACCGTTGGCCTGGCGCTGGGATTTCCTGGCATCGGCAGGCAGGCGAGGGCACGGCCGCCGCTGCTGCCGGCGTGCGTGCTGCTGGCCATGGTGCTGCTGATCGTACTGGCCGCGTTGCAGGCGGGCCTGGTCGAATTTCCGGCCCTGGCCAGCACGCGGCCTTTGTCGGTCGCCCTGCAGCATCACCCGCAGTTGTACTGGGTGATGCCCTTGCTGCCGCTGGCGGGAGTGGCAGGGTTGGTGGCGCTCATCCTGGTGCTGCTGATGTTGGCTGCGCAGGTGGCGATGCAGCTGTGGCCGACGGCAGGTGACCGATCCCTGGAGTTCCGGGAGAGACTGGTGCCGGTTGCCGTCGTCCTGCCGGCGGCATTGCTGGCGTTGTGGGCGCCCATGGGCAGCCTGCCGGTACTGCCTGGTCCGGCAACCCTGTTGGTGATGGGGGCCGTGTGCGTGGCCGTGCTGCGCGGACGGGCACAGCGGTCACGCGCCCTGCCGGTGCTGGCTCCCGTCGCCATCGCACTGTGTCTGCTGGCCGCAGTCGAACGGATGCGGGTCTGGCCCGGCTGACGGTCGGTGGGTGCATGCTTCCGTCCGCGCGACCAACAAAAAAGCCACCCTCGCGGGTGGCTTCTTCGTGACCGGCAGGCTGACGACTCAGTGCGTGGTGGTTGCCGGGTTGCCCGCGTCCTGGGTCAGCAGGCGGTTGACGTCCTGCAGCTCGGCCACGTCCAGCGCACCCAGCGACTGGCTCAGCAGCAGGCGGTTCTGCAGGAAGGTGTAACGGGCCTGGGCGTAGTCCAGCTGCGCCGAGAACAGGATGCGCTGGTTCTGGATCACGTCCAGCACGGTACGGGTACCGACTTCCAGGCCGACCTGCGAGGCGTCATAGGCGCTCTGTGCCGAGACCACCGCCAGGCGGCGGGCTTCCACTTCGCTGATGCCCTGTACCAGGGTCTGGTAGGCATTGCGGGTGTTGCGGTCCAGGGCACGCTTCTGCTGCTCGTAGCCGTCCTGGGCAATGTCACGCTGGGCCAGTGCCTGGCGCACGCCGGACTGGGTAGCGCCGCCGGCGAAGATCGGCACGTTCAGGGTCAGGCCGATGCTGTTGGTGCGGGCATCGGGGGACAGCGAGCCGGAGCCGGTGCTGTCGCCCCAGGTCGCGGTCTTGCCCCAGCTGCCGCCCAGCGACAGGGTCGGGTAGTGGCCACCACGCGCGGCCTGCACGCCGGCTTCGGCGGCGCTCACCTTCAGTTCCTGCGCCTTCAGCGCCGGATTCTGGGTGGTGGCCTGGTGCACCAGCTCATCGATGTTGCCACGGTTGGCCGGCACTTCCGGACGGAAGTCGGCCGGCAGGCCGCGCAGGTTGACCACCGGCTGGCCGGTCAGTTCGGTCAGGGCCTGGTAGTTATCGGCCAGGGTGTTCTGCGCAACGATGGTGTTGGCACGCGCCTGGTCGTACTGGGCGCGTGCTTCGTGCACGTCGGTGATCGGCGCCAGGCCCACTTCCAGGCGCTTGTCGGCGAAGTCGAACTGCTTTTTCGCGGCCGCTTCATTGGTCTGTGCGGCGTTCAGCGATTCGATCGCCACCAGCACGTTGAAGTAGGCCGCCGAGGTGCGCACGATCAGGCTGTCGTTGGCAGATTCGAGGGTGAAGTCCGCCGCCTTGCTCAGCTCACGCTGCGAACGCAGGTTGTTGATCTGGGTCCAGTTGAACAGCGTCTGGCTGCCATCGATCGTGTAATTGCGGCGCTTGTTGGTGAACGAGCCGGAGTTGATGTCGGCGTTCGGCTCGCTGCGCGTGCGGTTCAGCGTGGCCTGGCCGTTGATCTGCGGCAGCAGGGCGGCGCGCGCCTGCACGGCGCCTTCCTTGTCGACCAGCCGGGTCGATTCGGCGGCGGACAGCTGCGGATCGCCGTTGCGCGCCATTTCGTAGACCTGCAGCAGGTCGGCGGCATGGGCAGACAACGGCAGCAGGGCAGTGGCCAGCGCAACAGCGAGGGATCGGCGGATCATTGCGGCTTCCTTGGACTCAGAGGTGGAACTGGGGGGCCGGGGCGGCACCGCGCAGGTAATCGATATCGGTCTCGAACAGGGACTCGGTGCTGCCGTCGGCCTTGACCAGCAGGGCCTCCATCGCCGGCGAGCGGCCGTGGATCACGAACAGGCGACCACCCGGACGCAGCCACGAGGCGAACTGTGACGGCACCACGTCGACCGCACCAGTGACACAGATCACGTCAAAGCGGCGTTCGGTCTGCCAGGACAGGGCGTCAGCCACTTCCACGCGGACGTTGGTGCCCAGGCCGGAGGCGTCCAGGCGGGCACGCGCGGCGGCGGCCAGCTCCGGGTCGATCTCCAGGCTCAGCACGTCGCGCGCCAGCGCGCCGATGCAGGCGGACAGGAAGCCGCTGCCGGTGCCGATTTCCAGCACTTCGTCACCCGGCTGCAGATCCAGTGCCTGCAGGGTACGGCCCTCGATGACCGGCTTCATCATCTTCTGGCCGTGGCCGATCGGCAGTTCGACATCGGCGTAGGCCAGTGCCCGGTGTGCATCGGCGACAAAAGCCTCGCGCGGCAGGCGGGCCAGGACGTCGAGCACCTTGATGTCCAGCACGTCCCAGGGACGGATCTGCTGTTCCACCATCAGTTCGCGGGCGTGGGCGTAATCAATCGTCATGAGGTTCAAATCCAGCGCAGTGGGCCGGCCATTTTACCGGTGCCGGAGGCCGGCGGCGCGCCCAGAGCATCAGCTGCCGGGTGGCCGGGGTCGCAGTGCCGGAAGTCATCGCGACCTCCGGTTCGTTCAGTTTTGGTTATTCAGCCGTCCCGGCCCCTCGCGGCGCATAGGCGCGCAGGAAGAAGTCGATGCTGGCGGTCACGTGGGCAAGAGGGTCGCACTCCACCGGTGACAGTGGCATGCCGCACATCATATGCATGTGCACTTCGCCCTTGACCAGGGTCAGGAACTGCTCGCCAGCCAGCGAATAGTCGGTGATTTCCAGCTCGCCGCGCTCGGCGCGTGCCCGCAGGAAGTCAGCCAGGGCCTCGCAGGTACGTTCCGGTCCTGCCTTCCAGAACAGCTCGCGCAGGCGTTCGTCGGTCTCCGGCGCCATCATCATGCGCTGGATCGAGATCGCCGCATCGGAAGTGATCAGTTCGAAGAAGGCCAGGCCGATGCCGATCAGCTGGTCGCGCAGCGGGCCGTCCGCGTCGGCCACGAACAGGGCATCGGGCAGCATTTCAATGCACTTTGACTGCACGGCCTCGGAGAACAGGGTCTCCTTGTCGCCGAAGTGGCTGTACACGGTCAGCTTCGAGACGCCGGCCTGGGCGGCAATGGCGTCCATGCTCACGCCGGTATACCCCTGTTCGATGAACAGTACCTTGGCTGCTTCAAGGATCGCCGCGCGCTTGCCCAGATCCTTGGGGCGCCCGGGTCCGGCGGCCTTGGCAGCGGGCTTGGCCGACGGCTTGCGGGAAGTGGAAGAACTCATCGCAACAATACTAGACCAAGCGGTTCGATATTTATACTATACCGGCCGGTTTATTAAATTGGGCCGGCAGTCGCGGCTCCCCCTTGTTGCAACCCTGCGTTTTCAGGACGTTGACCGATGAAGATCGTGCGCTGGATGGGCGGTATGGTGTGGGTGGCTGCGCTGGCAGCCTGTTCGGGACAGGAACAGGCGCCGCAGGCGGCCGTGCCGGTACTGGTGGTTCACCCCGGCGAACAGGCCGGACAGGCGCCGGCGGCATTCCCGGGCACGGTGCGTGCCCGTCAGGAAAGCCCGCTGTCGTTCCGCGTCGGGGGCAACCTGGTCAAGCGCCACGTCGATGCCGGCCAGCGGGTGAAGAAGGGCGACGTGCTGGCCGAACTGGACGTGGCTGACTTCGCGCTGCAGGCCCGTGCCTCGCAGGCGCAGCTGGCTGCTGCCGAGGCCGACCTGGTGCGTGCCCGCGATGACCTGAAGCGCTACCAGGTGCTGGCCGACCAGCAACTGGTCAGCCGCTCGCAGCTGGACCAGCAGTCCGCGGCGTTCAAGGCCGCGCAGGGCCAGGCCAATGCGGCCCGCGCCAACCTCGATGTGCTGCGCAACCAGGCTGACTACGCGCAGCTGCGCGCGCCGGCCGATGGCGTGATCGCCAGCCGCGAGGCCGAAGCCGGGCAGGTGGTGTCCGCCGGCCAGACCATCTTCAACCTGGCCGCCGATGGCGGCCGCGAAGTGCTGATCGACCTGCCCGAGGCGACCATCCGCGACTACGCGGTTGGCCAGCCGGTCGAGGTGGAACTGTGGAACCGCCCGGGCCAGCGCCTGCCCGGTACGATCCGCGAGATCGCCGCCGCCGCCGATCCGCAGGCACGCACCTATGCCACCCGCGTCAGCCTGGCCGCCGATGCGCTGGCCGATGTCGAACTGGGCCAGAGTGCACGCGTCTACAGCAGCGCCGGTCGCCACGGTACCCTGCAGCTGCCGCTGGGCGCGCTGCAGCGCGGTGCCAACGGTGCGGCCAGCGTGTGGGTGGTCGATCCGGCCAACAGCACGCTGAAGGCCGCCTCGGTCACCACCGGTGCGTTTGGCAGCGAGACCGTGCCGGTGCTGTCCGGCGTGAACGCGGGTGACTGGGTGGTTGCCGCCGGTGGCCACCTGCTGCGGGCGGGCCAGCCGGTGATCGCCGTGGACCGGCAGAACCGCCCGGTGCTGAAGCCGGCCGCGCCGGCCGCTGCCGCCAAGGCCAAGGAGTAAGCCGGTGCGCCGCTTCAATCTTTCCGAGTGGGCGCTGGCCAACCGCCCGCTGGTGCTGTTCGCGATGCTGGCCTTCGCGCTGATCGGCGCGTGGTCGTACAAGCATCTGGGCCAGTCCGAGGATCCACCATTCACCTTCAAGGCGATGGTGGTGCGCACGCTGTGGCCGGGCGCAACCGCCGAGCAGGTCTCGCGGCAGGTGACCGAGCCGATCGAGAAGGCGCTGATGAACACCGGCGAGTACGAGTTCATCCGCTCGTACTCGCGCCCCGGCGAATCGCAGGTCATCTTCATGGCCCGCGACAGCCTGCGTTCCAGGCAGATTCCGGATCTGTGGTACCAGGTGCGCAAGCGCGTGGGCGACATCCGGGCGACCCTGCCGCGCGAGATCGTCGGCCCGTTCTTCAACGACGAGTTCGGCGACACCTACGGCAACATCTATGCGTTGACCGGCAAGGGCTTCGACTACGCGGTGATGCGCGACTACGCCGACCGCATCCAGCTGGAACTGCAGCGCGTTCCCGATGTCGGCAAGATCGACCTGGTCGGCCTGCAGGACGAGAAGGTGTGGATCGAGCTGTCCAACACCCGCCTGGCCACGCTGGGTGTGTCGATGCAGCAGGTACAGCAGGCGCTGGCCGACCAGAATGCGGTCACCGGCACCAGCTTCTTCGAGACCGCCACCGACCGCGTGCAGCTGCGCGTGACCGGCCAGTTCAACGACATCGAAGCGATCCGCCAGTTCCCGATCCGCGCCGGTGACCGCACCGTGCACCTGGGCGACATCGCCGAGGTCAAGCGTGGCTTCGCCGATCCGGCGTCGCCGAAGATGCGCTTCATGGGTGAAGAGGCCATCGGCCTGGCAGTGGCGATGAAGGATGGCGGTGACATCCTCAAGCTCGGCGCCAATCTCGATGCCGAGTTCGAGCGCCTGCAGAAGACCCTGCCGGCGGGCATGCAGCTGCGCAAGGTGTCCGACCAGCCGCAGTCGGTGGAAGAGTCGGTCGGCGAGTTCGTGCAGGTGCTGACCGAAGCGGTGGTGATCGTGCTGCTGGTCAGTTTCTTCTCGCTGGGCCTGCGCACCGGCCTCGTAGTTGGCGTGACCATTCCACTGGTGCTGGCGATGACCTTCTTCGTCATGCACTACTTCGACATCGGCCTGCACAAGATTTCGCTGGGTGCACTGGTGCTGGCGCTGGGCCTGCTGGTGGACGATGCGATCATCGCGGTGGAGATGATGGCCACCAAGATGGAGCAGGGTTACGACCGCCTGCGCGCGGCCAGTTTCGCCTGGGAGTCGACCGCGTTCCCGATGCTGACCGGCACGCTGATCACGGCGGCCGGCTTCCTGCCCATCGCTACGGCGGCCTCGAGCACCGGTGAGTACACGCGTTCGCTGTTCCAGGTGGTGACCATCGCGCTGGTGGTGTCGTGGATCGCGGCGGTGCTGTTCATCCCGTACCTGGGCGACAAGATGCTGCCGGACCTGTTCAATCCGCAGCCGCCGAAGCCGGGCAGCGTGTCCGCGCGCTGGCATGCCAAGCGCCAGCAGTGGGCCGACCGCTATCCGGCGCTGGCCAACCTGATCGCGCCGCCGCAGCACGGGCACGACCACGATCCGTACCAGCGCCCGTTCTACCGCAGCTTCCGTCGCTTCCTGGATGGCTGCCTGCGCCACCGCTGGTGGGTGATTGCCGCGACCATCGCCCTGTTCGTGTTCTCGCTGATGATGTTCCGCTTCGTGCCGCAGCAGTTCTTCCCGGATTCGACCCGGCCGGAACTGATGGTGGACATCGAGCTGGCCGAGGGCGCATCGCTGCGCTCGACCCAGGCCCAGGCCGAGAAGCTGGAGAAGCTGCTGTCCAGCCGCGAGGGCATCGCGAACTACGTGTCCTACGTGGGCACCGGTTCGCCGCGCTTCTACCTGCCGCTGGACCAGCAGCTGCCGTCCACCAACTTCGCCCAGTTCGTGGTACTGGCCAAGGACATCAAGGCGCGCGAAAGCACACGTGACTGGCTGCTGCACGAGGTGATTCCGAAGTTCCCGGACGTGCAGATGCGCGTGACCCGCCTGGAGAACGGTCCGCCGGTCGGCTATCCGGTGCAGATGCGCATTTCCGGCGAGCACATCGAGAAGGTGCAGGCGATCGCGCGCCAGGTCGAAGCCAAGGTGCGCGAAAACCCGCACGTGATGAACGTCAACCTGGACTGGAGCGAGCCGAGCAAGGTGGTGCGGCTGGTGATCGACCAGGAGCGTGCGCGGGCGCTGGGCGTGAGCAGTGCCCAGGTCAGCCAGTTCCTGTCCAGTTCGCTGGCCGGGCAGTCGGTGAGCGTGTACCGCGAAGGCAACCGCCAGATCGAGATGCTGCTGCGCGGCCCGGCCGATGAGCGCAACCAGCTGGAGCTGCTGTCCAGCCTGTCGATGCCGACCGCCAACGGCGGCAGCATCACGCTGTCGCAGGTGGCGACGATGGAGTACGGCTTCGAGGACGGCATCATCTGGCACCGCAACCGCCTGCCGACGGTGACCGTGCGTGCCGACATCAGCGATGGCATGCAGCCGCTGGACGTGGTGCATCAGATCCTGCCGACGCTGGATGGCATCCGTGCCGAGCTGCCGAACGGTTACCTGCTGGAAACCGGCGGTACCGTGGAGGATTCGGCACGTGGCCAGAACTCGATCAAGGCCGGCATGCCGCTGTTCCTGGTGGTGGTGGCCACGCTGCTGATGCTGCAGCTGCGCAGCTTCTCGCGTGCGGCGATGGTGCTGGTGACCGCGCCGCTGGGCATCATCGGCGCGACGTTGTTCCTGCTGCTGTTCCGCGCGCCGTTCGGCTTCGTGGCACTGCTGGGCACGATCGCGCTGGCCGGCATGATCATGCGCAACTCGGTGATCCTGATCGACCAGATCCAGCAGGACATCGATGCCGGGCATGACCGCTGGCATTCGATCATCGATGCGACGGTGCGCCGCTTCCGCCCGATCGTACTGACCGCGCTGGCGGCCGTGCTGGCGATGATTCCGCTGTCGCGCAGCGCGTTCTATGGCTCGATGGCGATCTCGATCATGGGCGGCCTGATCGTGGGCACGGTGCTGACCCTGGTGTTCCTGCCGGCGTTGTACGCAGCCTGGTTCCGGGTCAAGCCGGACGAATCCGGGGCGTAATGCCCCGGGTTCTGCGGCCACCGCCCTGGTAGGTGCCAACCTTGGTTGGCACTGACGCATGCATCCACGCATGGTGTGGATCTACAGCAGCTGGTCTTTGCCCTGGTAGGTGCCAACCTTGGTTGGCACTGCGGCACGCATCCACGCATGGCGTGGATCTACTGTAGCTGCAGGCCGCTCCGTAGCACCGGCAGCAGCCATTCGATGAACACCTGCACGCGTTGTGCGCGGTGCTGCCGGTGCGGCTGCAGCAGGGTCACCGGCAATGGTTGCGCCACATGCTGCGGCATCACTTCCATCAGCGCACCGGATTGCAGTTCGGCCTGCACGTCGTAGCGCGGAATCTGCAGCAGCCCCAGCCCCGCCACACAGCACGCGATCGACGCTTCTGCGCTGTTGACCCGCACCCAGCCGGGCATCGGCAATGTGCGTAGCTGCGTACCCTCCTGCCACTCCCACGGTTCCACCCGCGCCGTGGTCGGCGACGCGTAGTTCACCGCCCGGTGCTGCTGCAGGTCGGCAGGTTGCTGCGGCACACCGTACTCGCGCAGGTAGACCGGCGCGGCAACGTTGACGAAGTCCAGCTGGCCCAGCGTGCGGGCCACCAGGCTGGAATCGCCCAGCTGGCCGACCCGCAGCACCGCATCGCAGCCGTCTTCGATCAGGTTCACCGCGCGGTCGGTCATGCCCAGGTCGACTTCCACCTGCGGATGGCGCGCGAAGAAGTCGGGCAGCGCCGGGGCGATGATGCGGCGGCCGATGCGACTGGGCACGTCGATCTTCAGCAGACCCACCGGCTGCGCATCGTCCTGCCGGAACAGCGATTCGGCGTCTTCAACCTCGGCGATCAGGCGCAGGCAGCGGGCATGGAACACGTCGCCGTCGTGGGTGGTGGCCACCCGTCGGGTCGAGCGCTGCAGCAGGCGGGTGCCGAGCCGCTGCTCCAGCTCCGCAATGGCTGCCGAGACGGTGGAGCGGGGCAGGCCGAGCTGGTCGGCGGCGCGGGTGAAGCTGGAGCACTCCACCACCCGGGTGAAGATGCGGAAGCGATCGATCCGGTCCATTGTTCGCTGGCTCTGGAAGGTTAAGTCAATGCGGCGGGCTTTATCCGCATTTTCTGCACGATATCGTCGTCAGGGCAGGGTTGCCACCCCGGGCAGCCCACTTCCGAGACCGAGGCCATGACCGACCATTCCCTCAAGGGCAAGACCGTGCTGATCGCCGGTGGCGCCAAGAACCTGGGCGGACTGATCGCCCGCGACTTCGCCAGCCAGGGCGCCAAAGCCATCGTCATCCACTACAACAGCGCCGCCACCCAGGCCGATGCAGAGGCGACCGTCGCCGCCGTGCAGGCCGCTGGCAGCAAGGCGGTTGCCCTGCAGGGCGACCTGACGTCGGCGGCAGCGATGGAGCGCTTGTTCGCCGATGCCGTGGCCGCAGTCGGCCGTCCCGACATCGCCATCAATACGGTCGGCAAGGTGCTGAAGAAGCCGCTGCTGGAGATCAGCGAAGCGGAGTACGACGAGATGAGCGCGGTCAACGCCAAGGCCGCGTTCTTCTTCCTCAAGGAGGCTGGACGCCACGTCAACGACGGTGGCCGCATCTGCACCCTGGTCACCTCACTGCTGGGTGCGTTCACGCCGTTCTATTCCAGCTATGCCGGCACCAAGGCGCCGGTCGAGCATTTCACCCGCGCCGCATCGAAGGAGTTCGGTGAGCGCGGCATCTCGGTGACTGCGATCGGGCCGGGCCCGATGGACACGCCGTTCTTCTACCCGGCCGAGAGTGCCGATGCGCAGGCGTACCACAAGACCGCGGCCGCGCTCTCGGCGTTCACCCGCACCGGCCTGACCGACATCGCCGACATCGTGCCGTGGATCCGCTTCCTGGTCACCGACGGCTGGTGGATGACCGGGCAGACCATCCTGGTCAATGGCGGGTACACCACCAAGTAAAGCAGCCACGCATGGCGTGGCTCTACAGTAGAGCCACCCCATGGGTGGCTGCCCGCAATGTGCGAAGGGAGAGGCGCCACGCGTGGCGTGGCGCTATCGGATCAGTTGAGTTTGGCCAGCACCGCGTCGGTGGCGGCTGCCGTGCTCACCGCCTGGCCCTTGGCGGCCAGATCGGCGGTGAACACGCCATCGTCCAGCACGGCGTGCACGGTGGCTTCCACCGCAGCGGCTTCCGTTTCCAACCCCAGCGAATGGCGCAGCAGCATCGCGGCGCTGAAGATCGTCGCGTACGGATTGGCGATGCCCTTGCCAGCGATATCCGGAGCGGAACCATGGATCGGTTCGTAGATGCCCACCGCGCCCGGCTCGCCCAGCGAGGCCGACGGCAGCAGGCCCAGCGACCCGGCCAGCATCGATGCCTCATCGGTGAGGATGTCGCCGAACATGTTCTCGGTCACGATCACGTCGTACTCGCGCGGCTTGGCCAGCAGGTGCATGGCCATGGAATCGACCAGCTGGTGCTCCAGCGCAACGTCCGGGAATTCCTCGCGGCCGATGCGCGCGGCCACGTCACGCCACAGGCGCGAGGTCTCCAGCACGTTGGCCTTGTCCACCGAGGTGACCTTGCCGCGGCGCTGCCGGGCCAGGCGGAAGGCACTGCGCAGCACGCGTTCGATCTCGGCCACGGTGTAGCGGCACAGGTCGCTGGCGCTATCGGCGTCGCGGGTCTTGTCGCCGAAGTAGATGCCACCGGTCAGTTCGCGTACCACGACGAAGTCCACGCCCTGCAGCAGCTCGGCCTTGATCGGCGAGGCGTGCAGTGCGGCTTCGTGGGTGCGCACCGGGCGCAGGTTGGCATACAGGCCCAGCGCCTTGCGGATCGCCAGCAGGCCCTGTTCCGGGCGCACCTTGGCGTTGGGATCGGACCACTTCGGGCCGCCGACCGCACCCAGCAGCACCGCGTTGGCGGCCTGGCAGGCAGTCAACGTAGAGGCCGGCAGCGGCTCGCCGTGGCGGTCGATGGCGATGCCGCCGATGTCGTGCTCGCTGAAGGTGAAGGTGTGGTTGAAGCGCGTGGCGACAGACTTCAGGACGGCGACTGCCGCGGCGGCCACTTCCGGGCCGATGCCATCACCGGGCAGGACAACAATTTCAGCGTGCATGCTCACTCTCGTAGCGTTCGATTTCAGGGACACGGCCCAACAGATACCCCAACTGGTCGACGCCTTCCAGCAGGCAGGTCTGCGAGAAGCCATCCAGTGGGAAGGAATAGACGCGCCCATCGGGCGTGCGCAGCTCACGCGCGGCCACGTCGATGGTCAGCTCGTCGTCCGGGCGCTGCATCAGCGCCTGCACGTCGGCTTCGTCCAGTACGATCGGCAGCAGGCCGTTCTTCAGCGAGTTTCCGCGGAAGATGTCGGCGATCTCGCTGCTGACGATGGCGCGCAGGCCCAGGTCGGTCAGTGCCCACGGTGCATGCTCGCGCGACGAGCCGCAGCCGAAGTTGCGGCCCGCCAGCAGGATGCTGCGGCCGGCGTTGTGCGGCTGGTTGAAGGCGAAGTCGGCCACCGGCGAGCCGTCGGCCTGCCAGCGCCAGTCATTGAACGCGTTGCGGCCCAGGCCGGCGCGTTCGGTGGTGGACAGGAACCGCGCCGGAATGATCTGGTCGGTGTCGATGTTGGTCTGGCGCAGCACCACGCTGGCCGAGGTCAGGGTACGGAAACCGGCCATCACGCCACCTCCTGTGCGAACAGTTCGCGGGTATCGGCGACGTGCCCGTTCACCGCGGCCCACGCCGCGCTCATCGGCGAGGCCAGCAGCGTGCGCGAACCAGGGCCCTGGCGGCCTTCGAAATTGCGGTTGCTGGTGCTGACGGCCAGCTGCCCGGGCGCGACCAGATCGCCGTTCATGGCGATGCACATCGAGCAGCCCGGCTCGCGCCACTCGGCACCGGCCGCGCGCACGATCTCGTGGATGCCTTCGGCCTCGGCCTCGCGCTTGACGATCTCCGAGCCCGGTACCACCAGCATGCGCACCCGATCGGCGACACGACGGCCCCGCAGCACCTGCGCCACCTCGCGCATGTCGCTCAGGCGGCCATTGGTGCAGGAGCCGACGAACACCACGTCCACCGGCGTTCCGGCCAGCGCCTTGCCGGCCTGGAAATGCATGTAGTCCAGGCCCTTCTGTGCGGCGGCATCGTTGGCGGCGGGGATCGGTGCATCCACCGCGATGGCGGTGCCCGGATGGGTGCCCCAGGTCAGGGTCGGGCGGATGTCGGCGGCGTCGATGTGCACTTCGCTGTCAAAGCGCGCGCCGTCATCGCTGCGCAGCTGCTGCCAGCGTGCGACGGCCGCATCGAAGTCGGCACCCTTGGGGCCGCGCGGGGTAGCAGCGACGAAGTCGAAGGTGACCTGGTCCGGCGCCACCATGCCGGCACGCGCACCCGCCTCGATCGACATGTTGCACAGGGTCATGCGCTGTTCCATGTCCATCGCTTCGATGGTGCTGCCACGGAACTCGATGACGTGGCCGGTGCCGCCGTTGACGCCGATCACGCCGATGATGTGCAGGACCACGTCCTTGGCGCCGACGCCGGGCGCCAGCGGGCCATCGACGGTGATCGCGAAGGTCTTCGCCTTGCGCTGCAGCAGGCACTGTGTGGCCAGCACGTGGCCGACTTCGCTGGTGCCGATGCCGAAGGCCAGCGAACCGAACGCACCGTGGGTGGAGGTGTGGCTGTCGCCACAGACGATGGTCATGCCGGGCTGGGTGAAGCCTTGTTCCGGCGCGATCACGTGGACGATGCCGCGATTGTCCGAGGCCATGTCGAACAGTTCGATGCCGTGCTCGGCGCAGTTGCGTGCCAGGGTGGCGACCTGCGCTTCGGAGGCCGCGCTGGCGTAGGGCAGCGTGCCGTCGGCGGCAGGCGGCAGGGTTGGCGTGGAGTGGTCCATCGTCGCCTTGGTGCGGTCCGGGCGGCGCGGCGACAGGCCGCGCTCGCGCAGTTCGGTGAACGCCTGCGGCGAGGTCACCTCGTGGATCAGGTGCAGGTCGATGTACAGCACGGCGGGGGCGCTGTCGGTTTCGGGAACCACCACGTGGGCGTCCCACAGTTTGTCGTACAGGGTGCGGGGTGCGGAAGTCATGCGTATGCCTGGCAGAAGTACGAAATAGCGAACATCAGTAAAGAAAACGGAACGGTCAAGTCAGCGACGGCGGGCGAGCACGCGCAGGCGCACGTAGTCGGCCAGCGGCTGGCCGGCGGCATTGCGCGGCAGCTCGGCCAGCAACGCGGTGGCGGCCTCGCGCACGGTAGCGCGGGCCTCGGCCGGCAGGTCGTCCAGCAGTGGTGCGGCGAAGACCCGCAGCCAGCCGGCCACGCCGGTCGGCAGTGCGGTCGGGCGCGGCGTGCACTCGATCAGTTGCACCTGGAAGCCATGCTGGCGCAGGCGGTCGGCGTAGGCATCGGCCGTCGGGAAATACCACTGGAAGGTGCTGGCGCCATGGCCGTGGGCCACGCGCGCGGCCTGTACCGCCGCGATGATCGTGGCCACGTTGCCGTGGCCACCGAATTCGGCGACAAAGCGGCCGCCGGGGCGCAGGGCGCGGCGCACGCCTTCCAGCACGCGGTCCGGAGTCGTCATCCAATGCAGTGCGGCATTGCTGAACACTGCATCGAACTCGCTGTCGAACGACAGCGCGTGGCCGTCCATCACCTGCGCGTCGACACCGCGTGCGCGGGCGGCGACCACCAGTTCCGGCGAAGCATCCACGCCGTGGATGCGTGCGCCGCTCAGCGCCAGCTCGGTACTGAGTACGCCATCGCCACAGCCCAGGTCGAGGATGCGCTCACCGGCGCGCGGGGCGAGCAGGCGCGATACCGCACCGCCGAGCAGCGGCACGAAGCCGGCGTCGATCGCATAGTCCTGGGCGTTCCACTGCTGGCCAGCGGCGCTGGCCGGGGTGGGGGTGTCGAAGGCGCTCATGGCGGGGTCCTCAGGCGGTGGCGGGGGTGGCAACGTCGGTGTTGCTGTGGGCGGCAGCCTGGCGCTGGCGCAGCAGGCGGTTGGCCACATCCAGCCAGGCCAGCGCGGAGGCTTCGATGATGTCCTTGCTGGTGCCGGTGCCGTCGTACTCCACGCCTTCGTGGCGCACGCTCAGGTTGGCCTCACCGCGCGCATCGGCGCCGATGCCGACGCTGTGCACGTGGTAGCTGTCGAGCATCAGCTGCACGCCGGTAGCGGCCGACAGCGCGCCGAACAGCGCATCGACCGGGCCATCGCCCTGCGCGGTCTCGGCCACGCGGTTGCCGTCCGGGTCGGACAGTTCGACCAGTGCGTTGGCGCGGCTGCCGACGTCGCTGATGGTCATCGAGGCCAGGCGGTAGCCCTGTGCGTTGGAACCGCCCTGCATCAGCGTCTGCAGATCGGCATCGGTGACCACGCGCTGCTGTTCGCACAGGCCCTTGAACTGCTCGAACACCAGCTTCAGTTCGTCTTCGTCCAGCCAGAAGCCCAGCGCACGCAGGCGCGCTTCAACGGCGGCACGGCCACTGTGGCGGCCCAGCACCATCTGCGAATCCTCCCAGCCCACGTCCTCCGGGCGCATGATTTCGTAGGTACCGCGATGGCGCAGCATGCCGTGCTGGTGGATGCCCGATTCGTGGGCGAACGCGTTGGCGCCGACGATGGCCTTGTTGCGCTGTACCGGCATGCCGACCAGGCGCTGCAGCAACTGCGAGGTGCCGACGATGCGCGGGGTGTTGATCGAACTGTCCTGCTCGTAGAAGGCCTGGCGCACCTTCAGCACCATCGCGATCTCTTCAAGCGAACAGTTGCCGGCGCGTTCGCCGATGCCGTTGATGGTGCACTCGACCTGGCGCGCGCCGCCTTCGATGGCGGCCAGCGAGTTGGCCACGGCCAGGCCCAGATCATTGTGGCAGTGCGCGCTGAAGATCACATTGGCGGCGTTCGGAACGTCGGCGACGCCGGCGATGACCTGTTGGAACATCGCGCGGATCTCTTCGGGCGTAGTGAAGCCGACGGTGTCGGGCAGGTTGATGGTGGTGGCGCCGGCGGCGATCGCCACGCGCGCGACTTCGATCAGGTAGTCCAGCTCGGTACGGGTGGCATCCTCGGCCGAGAATTCGACATCGTCGATGTAGGAGCGGGCCAGCGATACGTGCTTGCGTACCGACTCCAGTACCTGTTCGCGGGTCATGCGCAGCTTATGCTCGCGGTGCAGCGGGCTGGTCGACAGGAACACATGCAGGCGCGGGCTGGCCGCGGCTTCCAGTGCGCGTGCCGAGGTCTCGATATCGGCCTGCAGGCAGCGGGACAGCACCGCCAGGGTCAGGCTCGGGCGGCGCAGTTCGCGGCCGATCAGTGCCATCGCTTCGCGGTCGGACTGCGAGCTGGCCGGGAAGCCGGTCTCGATGATGTCCACGCCCAGTTCGTCCAGCGCACGCGCCATCACCAGCTTCTGCGGCGGGCTCATGCTGCAGCCAGGGGACTGCTCGCCGTCACGCAGGGTGGTGTCGAAGATGCGGATGCGCGGGGTGGTAATTCGTTCGATAGTGGTCACAGGGAAATCTCCTCGACAGCGGGCGTTGCGGCTTGCAGGTGGGAAGGGGAAGGCATGGGGGAGGGCGGCGCGCTGGCCTTGGCGGGCGAGCGGGGTGTTTCGCTGCGCCGTCGCCGTGGCTTGCGCGGCGGGCGCGGTCGGATGTCGGTTAGCAGGCCGGCCAGCACACCGGCATCGATGTTCCCGCCGGAGACCACCGCGCACTTGCGGCGGCCCGCGACGCGGCGGCCAGCGGCCAGCGCCAGCGCGCCGGCACCCTCGGCAATGATGTGTTCCTCCAGTGCCAGCCGGACCAGGGTTTCGCGCAGTTCGGCTTCGCGCACGATCACCACATCGTCCAGCAGCGAGGTGCACAGGCGACGGGTCAGGAAGCCGGGGATCTTCACCCGCACGCCGTCGGCCAGCGAGGCGACGGGTGCGATCTCGCGCACGTCGCCGCGGATCGCGCGTGCCATCGAATCAACGCCTTCCACCTGCGCGCCGACCACGCGCACGCCCTGTGATTTCAGCGCCAGGGCCACGCCGGAAGCCAGGCCACCGCCACCGATCGGCACGATCACCACGTCCGGCGCGTGCGCGGCCAGCTCGATGCCGACCGTGCCCTGGCCGGCGATCACGTCGGCATCGTCGAACGCGGACAGGAAGCGGTAGCCGTGGCGTTGTGCCAGTTCGACCGCGAAGGCGTAGGCTTCGTCATAGCTGTTGCCGTGCTGGCGCACGGTCGCGCCCCAGTGGGCGACGCCGGCGATCTTGGTGGCGGGTGCACCATGCGGCATCACAGTGATGGCCGGCACATCCAGGCGATAGGCGGCCCAGGCCACGCCCTGGGCGTGGTTGCCGGCCGAGGCGCAGATCACCGGCCGGGTGTCGCCGCGTTCGCGGCCGGCCAGCAGTGCATTCAATGCGCCGCGCACCTTGTAGGAACCGGTGCGCTGCAGGTTCTCCAGCTTCAGCCAGGTACCGAAGCGTTCGGCGTGGTGCAGCGGGGTGGGCGGCAGGAAGCGGCGCAGGCGGGCCTGCGCTGCCAGGACGTCGGCGACGCTTACGTCGCCGACATCGCTTTCCTGGCTGGTGTCAGCGGCCGGCATGGGCCACCAGCGCGGTGCGGAAGACCGCCGCATGCGGGCACGGGCGGCGAAGAAGACGCCTCCGTACCGGCACCGTGGTCGCTACGGTACGGGTGTTCATGGCGATACTCCTTCCACGGCGGTGACCTGCACGGACACGCAGTCGTAGATCTTCTCGATCTGCCGGCACAGCGTTTCCGCCGGGCGCTGGCCATCGACGACCAGCTGCAGGTGCCAGCGGCCATCGTCGGCGGCCACCGGCGCACCGCTGATCGCACGCGGCGCAAAGCCGCGGCGTTCGGCCATGCCGATCACGCGCAGCAGCGCGCCTTCGGCCGGGTGCAGCACCAGGTCAAGCCGGTATTGCATTGGGGGTCTCCTGGCGGGCGTGGGCGGGATTGCTTTCCAGCATCGTGCTGTTGGCGGTGTTCGGCGGCACCAGCGGCCACACGTTGGCGCGTGCATCGATGGCCACGTGCAGCAGCGCCGGGCCGGGCTCGGCCAGCAGCGCGGCCAGGCCGCCTTCCACGTCGTCGCGGTTGTCGATGCGGGTGGCGGCAATGCCGAACACCTGCGCCAGGGCTACGAAGTCCGGGTTGTCGGACAGGTCGATCTCGCTGTAACGCTCGGCGAAGAACAGTTCCTGCCACTGCCGCACCATGCCCAGCGAACTGTTGTCCAGCAGCACGATCTTCACCGGCAGGCGGCAGCGGGCGATGGTCGCCAGCTCCTGCACGTTCATCATGAAGCTGCCGTCGCCGGACACCAGTACCACGGTGCGCTCCGGGCAGGCGAACTGCGCACCCATCGCCGCTGGCAGGCCGAAGCCCATCGTGCCCAGTGCGCCACTGGTCAGGTGGTTGCGGGGGTGGTTGAAGCGGCAGTGCTGGGCCACCCACATCTGGTGCTGGCCGACATCGCAGGCGATCACCGCATCGGTCGGTGCCAGCTCGCTCAGGCGCTTCAGCAGCGCCGGTGCGTAGATGTGCTGGCCCGGTGCGTCGTAGCGTGCAGCGAAGCGGTCGCGGTGCTGCGCACAGCGCTTGCGCCACGCGTCCTGGTGGGCCCTGGGGGAGGGGAAGGCCGCACGCAGGGCACGGATGGCGTGACCGACGTTGCCAGGCACGGCGATGTCGGCAGTGCGCAGCTTGGAGATCTCGTAGGCGTCCGCATCGATGTGGACGACGCGGGCGAATGGCGCGAACTCGGCCAGCTTGCCGGTCGCGCGGTCGTCGAAGCGCGCGCCCAGCACCAGCAACAGGTCGCTTTCCTGCACCGCCATGTTGGCCGCGCGGGTGCCGTGCATGCCCAGCATGCCCAGCGACTGCGGATGGTGGGCTGGCAGTGCACCCAGGCCGCGCAGGGTCATCACGGTGGGGATGGCACTGGCCTCGACGAAGTCGCGCAGGTCCTGCACGGCATCACCCAGGGCGATGCCGCCACCTGCGTAGACCACCGGCTTCTCGGCCGCCGCCAGCGCGGCGATGGCCTCGGCGATGGCGGCCTCGGCCGGCGCCGGCGGCGGTTCGACGCTGCTGGGCACATGCGCCGGCAGATGGCTGGCATCGGCCAGCTGCACATCCTTGGGCAGGTCGATCAGCACCGGGCCGGGGCGACCCTCACGGGCAATGCGGAACGCATCGGCCACCACGCGCGGCAGGTCATCGACGCTGCGCACCAGCCAGCTGTGCTTGACGATCGGCATCGTCAGGCCGAACACATCCAGTTCCTGGAAGGCGTCGGTGCCCAGCAGCGGCGTGCCGACCTGGCCGGTGATGCAGACCATCGGTACCGAATCCAGCATCGCATCGGCAATGCCGGTCACCAGGTTCGAGGCGCCCGGGCCGGAGGTGGCCACGCAGACGCCCACCTGGTTGCTGGCGCGGGCGAAGCCGTTGGCGGCCAGCGCCGCGCCCTGCTCATGGCGTACCAGGATGTGCTTCAGCGACGAATCCACCAGCGCGTCGTAGAACGGCATGATGGTGCCACCGGGATAGCCGAACAGCGTGCGGACGCCTTCGGCCTCCAGCGCCTGGGTCAGCCAGCGCGCGCCGTTGGGCGGCGCGCTGCGATGTGTCGAAGAGTTCATGGGGGAACCTTGCAAAGCGGGTGGGGGAGGGCCGCGTGGTTACGCGGCCTGTCCTTGCAACCAGACCATCTTGGCGCGCAGTTCCTTGCCCACCTTCTCGATCGGGTGCTCCAGGTCGGCCTGCTTGAACCTGTTGTAGTTCGGCAGGCCCGCTTCGTACTCGGCCACCCAGTTCTTGGTGAAGGTGCCGTCCTGGATGTCCTTCAGCACCTCCTTCATGCGTTCCTTGGTGCCGGCATCGATCACCCGCGGGCCGCTGACGTAGTCGCCGTACTGCGCGGTCTCGGAGATGAACTCCAACATGCGCGAGATACCGCCTTCATAGAACAGGTCCACGATCAGCTTCAGTTCGTGCAGCACTTCGTAATAGGCGATCTCCGGCTGGTAGCCGGCTTCGACCAGGGTCTCGAATCCGGCCTGCACCAGCGCCGAGGCACCGCCGCACAGCACCGCCTGCTCACCGAACAGATCGGTCTCGGTCTCTTCCTTGAAGGTGGTCTGGATCAGGTTGGCGCGCGCACCGCCGAGGCCGGCCGCATAGGCCTGCGCATGCTGCGCGGCCTTGCCGCTGATGTCCTGGTAGACCGCCCAGATGCACGGCACGCCACGGCCGATCTCGTACTCACGGCGCACCAGCGCGCCGGGGCCCTTCGGCGCGACCAGCACCACGTCCAGGTCGGCACGCGGCTCGATCATCCCGTAATGCACGTTCAGACCATGCGCGAACAGCAGGCATGCACCCTGTTTCATGTTCGGCGCCAGCACGTCGTTGTAGAGCTTCTTCTGCACCATGTCCGGGGTCAGCACGGCAACCAGGTCGGCGTCCTTCACGGCCTCGGCGGGCGCGATCACGGTGAAGCCATCGGCCTGCGCCTTGGCTTCGGTCGGCCCACCCGGACGCAGGCCTACCACCACGTCGAAGCCGGATTCGCGCAGGTTCAGTGCGTGGGCGCGGCCCTGGCTGCCGTAGCCGATGACGGCGATCTTGGTCTGGGGCAGGTCGTTGGTGCTCATGGGGGAGGTTCCTTGCGGTGGGAAGAAAAAAGAACGGCCGGTCGTCGAGGTGACGTGCCGGCCGGTCAGGGGAAAGCGGTGGAGGAGGCGCCGTGCATCGCACAGGCGCAGCCACCACGAGGCGTGGTGGTGCAGGTCCGGGTTGTGCGATGAGCGTTGGTCATGGTGGTTGCGTCTGAAACCAGGTTCTGAAATGAAAAAACCCGCACCGGGGCGGGTGCGGGTTTTTGAAGAGTTCCGGTGTGTGTGTTGCTTACACGCTGGCTCGTCCCGCACCTGTTGGTTGGGTAATAAGTACGAGCACAAGAATCGAACGCAGCGAGGCGGCGCCGGTGTCGGCGGCTTCGATGTGGGTTCGCGGTGGCGTGTTGTGATGCAACATGTGATCGAGAGAAACACAGCCATTTCGACGGTGTCAACCCTCGCGACGGATTTTCTATCGGTTTCCGCTGCATCCAGCGCAATCGCTTGCTGCACAAGGATGGTTGCTGCTGAAAGTGTTTCGGTGAACCCGAATTCACTCCTTTCAGGGCGGTTTTTGCGCGGAATCCGGTGGATTTTTCCGCCCAAGGATCAACGTCCATGACGTCTGTCCGATACCGCGTGAAGGCCGCAGCGGCGAAGATCGGGGAACCACCCGTCCATCGGAACCCGACCGTGTCCCGACGCCTTGCCCGTTCCCTGCTCGCTGCCGCCGTACTGGCTGCCGTACCCGCGCTGTCCTTCGCCGCCGACCGCATCACCGGCCACACCTTCGCCACCCGTTCGGAGGTGATCGCCCCGCATGCGATGGCCGCGACCTCGCAACCACTGGCCACCCAGATCGCGCTGGACGTGATGAAGGGCGGCGGTTCGGCAGTGGACGCGGCGATTGCCGCCAACGCCGCGCTCGGCCTGATGGAGCCGACCGGCAACGGCATCGGCGGCGACCTGTTCGCCATCGTGTGGGACCCGAAGACCCAGAAGCTCTACGGCTACAACGGCTCGGGCCGCTCGCCGAAGGCGCTCACCCTGGCCGAGTTCCAGCGCCGTGGCCTGAAGGACATCCCGGCCACCGGTCCACTGCCGGTGTCGGTGCCGGGTGCCGTCGACGGCTGGTTCGCGCTGCACGACCGCTTCGGTCGCAAGCCGATGTCCGACAACCTGGCGCCGGCCATCCGCTACGCCCGCGAGGGTCACCCGGTGGCCGAGGTGATCGCCTACTACTGGGACCGCTCGGTGCCCAAGTTGTCGCAGTACCCGGGCTTCAAGGAGCAGTTCACGATCAACGGCCACGCCCCGCGCAAGGGCGAGATGTGGAAGAACCCGAACCTGGCCAGCACCCTGCAGAAGATCGCCGACGGTGGCCGCGACGCCTTCTACAAGGGCGAGATCGCCCACACCATCGGTGACTACTTCAAGGCCAACGGTGGCTACCTGAGCTACCAGGACATGGCTGACCATCATGGCGAGTGGGTCGAACCGGTCAGCAGCAACTACCGTGGCTACGACGTGTGGGAACTGCCGCCGAACAGCCAGGGCATCGCCGCACTGCAGATCCTCAACGTGCTGGAAGGCTACGACTTCTCGAAGATCCCGTTCGGTTCACCGGAACACGTGCACCTGTTTGTCGAAGCGAAGAAGCTGGCCTTTGCCGACCGTGCGCGTTTCTACGCCGACATGGCGTTCCAGCCGGCACCGGTGCAGAAGCTCATCTCCAAGGAGTACGCCGCGCAGCGTCGTGCGCTGATCTCGATGGACAAGGCGTTGAAGGAAGTGCAGCCGGGCACGCCGAAGCAGCTGGAGGAGGGCGACACGATCTACATGACCGTGGCCGACGCCGACGGCATGATGGTGTCGCTGATCCAGTCCAACTACCGTGGCATGGGCAGCGGCATGGCACCGCCCGGTCTGGGTTTCATCCTGCAGGACCGTGGCGAGATGTTCGTGCTGCAGAAGAACCATCCCAACGGCTACGCGCCGGGCAAGCGTCCATTCCAGACCATCATTCCGGGGTTCATCACCAAGGGCGGCAAGCCGTATGCCAGCTTCGGCGTGATGGGCGGCGCGATGCAGCCGCAGGGCCATGCGCAGATCGTGATGAACCTGGTGGATTTCGGGATGAACCTGCAGGAAGCCGGCGATGCGCCGCGCATCCAGCATGAAGGTTCCACCGAGCCGACCGGCCAGGCCACGGCGATGACCGACGGCGGCGAAGTGAATCTGGAGACCGGCTTCCCCTACGAGACGGTGCGTGCGCTGATGCGCAAGGGGCATCGCATCGTGTTCGCCGATGGGCCTTATGGCGGGTACCAGGCGATCATGCGCGATCCCGAGAGCGGGGTTTATTACGGAGCTTCGGAGAGTCGCAAGGATGGGCAGGCGGCGGGGTACTGAGTTTCCCGGCCAACGGGCTGAGCCCCCTCTGCGGTGGTGGCAGTGATACGGGGCTTGGCCGGGCGGGTGGATTGTCTGGGGGCCGCTGCAAGTACGTCCATGTAAGCTCGGTCGCCGCATCCATGCGGCTCACTGATCTGGCCCCCCGTCAGCGGACGCCAAGAAGCGATACTTTGATCGCACTTGGAGGTCCCTTATGTCCCGTATCACCCGTCGTAGCTACACCGATGAGTTCAAGCACCAAGCCGTCGAGTTGGCCGAGTCGCTCGGGCCTGCCGCAGCGGCCCGTCAGTTGGAGATGTCGGTCAAGACGCTGGCAAACTGGCTTGACGCGGTCCGTGCTGGCCGGTCGTTGACCTCTGAGGCTCGCAGGCCAGCCACCGACCTGGAAAGCGAGATCAGCCGCCTTCGGGCCGAGAACGCCAATCTTT
>NZ_JAAOKO010000013.1:0-253456 GCF_018320795.1 Stenotrophomonas sp. PE591 | reverse complement strand
GCTCCATCTTAAGATTGGCGTTCTCGGCCCGAAGGCGGCTGATCTCGCTTTCCAGGTCGGTGGCTGGCCTGCGAGCCTCAGAGGTCAACGACCGGCCAGCACGGACCGCGTCAAGCCAGTTTGCCAGCGTCTTGACCGACATCTCCAACTGACGGGCCGCTGCGGCAGGCCCGAGCGACTCGGCCAACTCGACGGCTTGGTGCTTGAACTCATCGGTGTAGCTACGACGGGTGATACGGGACATAAGGGACCTCCAAGTGCGATCAAAGTATCGCTTCTTGGCGTCCGCTGACGGGGGGGCAGATCAGTGAGCCGCATGGATGCGGCGACCGAGCTTACAGGGATGTACTTGCAGCGCCCCCCGCAATCTCGCCCCTCCCCGCCAAACCCTCAGACCCGCTGTTGCCGTTGCCGTTGCTCCGGCTTCAAAGGCGGGTGCAGGGCCGCAGGCCCTGCAATCCCTTTACTTACCCCGCAGGCGGCTGTGCCTGAAACCGTAGCAGAAATAGATCACGAAACCGACGAACGTCCACACCCCCATCAGCATCCAGTTGTGCATCGTCATCGCCGACAGCAGGGCAAGGCAACTCAGCACGCCCAGGCTGCAGATCAGCCACGCCATCGGCATGCGGAACGGCCTCGGCAGGTCCGGTTGGGTACGGCGCAGGATCAGCACGCCGGCGCACACCGCCGCGAAGGCGATCAGCGTGCCCATCGAGGTCAGCTCGCCCAGGATGTCCAGCGGGAACAGCGCCGCCAGCAGCGCGATGCCGATGCCGGTGATCACGGTGTTGATGTGCGGGGTACGGTACTTCGGGTGGATCCTGGTGAACACCGGCGGCAGCAGGCCGTCGCGACCCATGATCATGAAGATGCGCGGCTGGCCGATGATCATCACCAGCACCACCGAGGACAGGCCGACCAGCGCGCCGACCTCGACCACCCAGCGCAGCCAGCCCAGCTGCGGATGCGCGGCCACGGCAGTCACCACCGGCTCGTCGGTGCCGAGCAGCTGGAACGGCACCAGGCCGGTCATCACCGCGGCCATCGCGATGTAGAGCACGGTGCAGATCACCAGCGACAACATCATGCCGAACGGCATGTCACGCTGCGGATTCTTCGATTCCTGCGCCGCCACCGACACCGCTTCGAAACCGATGTAGGCGAAGAACACCATCGCCGCGCCACGCAGCACGCCTTCCATGCCGTACTTGCCGGGGCCTTCGTTGGCCGGGATGAAGGGCGTCCAGTTGCTGGTGTCCACGTACTTCCAGCCGACCACGATGACCAGCAGGATCAGGCCGGTCTTCAGCACGACCATTGCCATGTTCATCGCCGAGGACTTGCTGATGCCGACGTAGCACAGCCAGGTCAGCAGCAGTACCAGCGCAGCGGCCGGCAGGTTGGCGATCGCGCCGGTGGGGCGCAGCTGTGCATCGAGTGGGGCGCTGACCAGCGCCGCCGGTAGATGGATGTCGAACTGGCTGAGCAGGCTGAGGAAATAGCCGGTCCAGCTGACCGCGACCGCCGAGGCGGAGACGCCGTACTCGAGCACCAGCATCCAGCCGATGAACCAGGCCGAGAGCTCGCCGAAGGTGGCGTAGGTGTAGGTGTAGGCGCTGCCGGAGACCGGCACCATCGAGGCGAACTCGGCATAGGCCAGTGCGCAGAAGGCGCAGCAGATGGCGGCCAGTACGAAGGACAGCATGATGGCCGGGCCGGCGTGGTTGGCGGCGGCCTGGCCGGTGATGACGAAGATGCCGCCGCCGATCACCGCGCCGATACCGAGGGCGGTCAGGCCCCAGGGGCCGAGGTGGCGGCGCAGGCTCAGGCCGTTGGCGTCTTCATGGGCGGCATGCGGGTGCTTGGTGGCCCACAGTTGCTTGAACATGTGTGGTGGTCTTGTCGAAGCGCGCCACGGGCGGCGCGCGGGGAAAACGGACGGGCCGGCGCGAGGCCGGCCCGTAGGCGGATCAGGGCGACTTGGCCAGCTTGCTGTTGCGGATGCCGTAGCCCAGGTAGATCAGCAGGCCGAGCAGGGTCCAGCCGACGAACAGGTGCCAGTGCACCACGAACGCCTGCCAGAACAGGAACAGGCAGGTGGCCGCGCCGAGCGGGCAGATGATCCACACCATCGGCACGCGGAACGGGCGGTGCAGGTCCGGCTTGGTATAGCGCAGCACCAGCACGCCGACGCAGACGGTGGCGAAGGCCAGCAGGGTCCCCATCGAGACGAGTTCGCCCAGCACGTTCAGTGGCACCAGGCCGGCCAGCGCGGCAGCGATCACGCCGACCACGATGGTGGCGACGTACGGGGTGCGGAAGCGGGCGTGGACCTTGCCGAAGAACTTCGGCAGCAGGCCGTCGCGGGAGATGGTGTAGGCGATGCGGGTCTGGCCCATCATCATCACCAGCACCACCGAGGACAGGCCGGCGATGGCGCCGATTTCCACGAACGTCTTCAGCCAGGACAGGGTCGGGTAGGGCTCCAGCGCGGTCGCCACCGGCTTGTCGGTGCCCAGCAGGTGGTACGGCATCATGCCGGTCAGCACCGCACAGACGATGATGTACACGATGGTGCACACCGCCAGCGAGCCGAGCAGGCCGATCGGCATGTTGCGCTGTGGGTCCTTGGTTTCGCCGGCGGCGGTGGAGACCGCGTCGAAGCCGATGTAGGCAAAGAACACGATGGTGGCGGCGCGGAAGATGCCGCTCCAGCCGAACTCACCCGGCACGCCGGTGTTTTCCGGGATGAACGGCTGCCAGTTGGCCGGGTCGATATGGGCCGCGCCGATGCCGATGAACAGGCAGATGACGGTGACCTTGATTGCCACGATGATGGCGTTGACGAAGGCCGACTGGGTCACGCCCACGTACAGCAGGCCGGACACCGCCGCCACGATCAGCACCGCCGGCAGGTTGAACAGCTTGCCGGAGGAGACGAACTCGCTGCCGGTCCAGGCGATGGGCGCGGCGCTGAGCAGGTCCGGGAACGGCATGTGCAAGGTGGTGGTGATGAAGCTGATCAGGTATGCCGACCAGCCCACCGCGACCGAGGCCGAGGCGAACAGGTATTCCAGCACCAGGCACCAGCCGATGAACCAGGCCATGCCTTCGCCCAGGGTGGCGTAGGAGTATGAATAGGCACTGCCGGAGACCGGCATCATCGCCGCGAATTCGGCGTAGCACAGGCCCGCCAGGGCACAGGCGAAACCGGCCAGCACGAACGAAAGCATCACCGCCGGGCCGGCATGGTTGGCCGCAGCCTGGCCGGTCAGCACGAAGATACCAGCGCCGATCACCGCACCCACGCCAAGCAGGATGAGGTGTTTAGCCGTGAGGGTCCGTTTCAACGTGGCTTCGCCGTCCAGGCTGCCTTCGATGGGTTCGCCGGCATCGACGTGCCCGGCCGGTTCAACCGGCTTGACCCTCAACAGAGCTTTCAGCATGCAGTACTTCCTAGTGATCGGATGGGGTGGGCCGCCGATACGTTGCCGGCAACCCTGGAATGGTGAAGGCCGCGCGAACGGCCCGCTGTACCTTAGCCAAAGCTGAAGCCAACGCACAAGCGCAATCGCAACAATGAACGGCGATAATGCGCGGTATTTTTCCAGACCGCCCCAATTCATGCGCCAGACCGCCGAAACCCTTGCCGTGCTTGACGATCGCCTGCGTGGCCTGCTGCGGGACTATGCCCGCCGTGAGCCTGCCCACGACGCACTGGCTGCCGAATTCGGCACATTGCTGGACGATCCGGAAGATCCGTTCCGCCGCGAGCGCCTGGCCGGCCACTTCACCGCCAGCTGCTGGCTGGTCAGTGCCGATGGCCAGCGCCTGCTGCTGACCCACCACCGCAAGCTGCAACGCTGGCTGCAGCTGGGCGGCCACGCCGACGGCGACCGTGACCTGGCCCAGGTCGCGCTGAAGGAGGCCGAAGAGGAGTCGGGCCTGAGCGGCCTGGTGCTGGAAGACCCGGCGATCTTCGATCTGGACAAGCACTGGATCCCGGAGCGCAAGGACGTGCCGGGGCACTGGCACTACGACGTGCGTTTCGTGATCCGCGCGCTGGGTGGCGAAGCCTTCGTGCTCAGCGAGGAGTCACTTGACCTGGCATGGCGGCCGGTGACCGAAGTCGCGTCCGATCCGGAATCGGACGAGTCCATGCAGCGCATGGCGCGACGCTGGCTGGCACGTTGAGGTAAAAAGGGGACGGAGGGGATTAAGTCGTTTATAGCGCATGTGCCGCAAACGACTTAATCCCCTCCGTCCCCTTTTTTCAATACAGGATGCGCGTCCGCAGCGTGCCCGGAATCGCGGCCAGTTCGTCGCGCACGGCGGCGGCCTGTGCCTCGCTGGCGGTGATGTCGATCACCACGTAACCCACCTTCGGGTCGGTGCGCAGGAACTGGCCGTCGATGTTGACGTTGTGTCGCGAGAAGATCTCGTTGACCTTGGACAGCACGCCCGGCACGTTCTGGTGGATGTGCAGCAGGCGCAGGCTGTCTTCGTGTTCGGGCAGGGTCACTTCCGGGAAGTTGACCGCCGACAGCGTGCTGCCGTTGTCGCTGTAGCGCACCAGCTTGGCCGCCACCTCCACGCCGATGTTGTCCTGCGCCTCCAGCGTGCTGCCGCCCACGTGCGGGGTCAGGATCACATTGTCGTGGCGGGTCAGCGGCGATTCGAAGATATCGCCATTGCCCTTCGGCTCGACCGGGAACACGTCCAGCGCGGCGCCACCGACGTGGCCGCTGGCCAGCGCCGCGTCCAGCGCATCGATGTCGACCACGGTGCCGCGCGCGGCGTTGATCAGGTGCGCGCCCTTGCGCATCTTCGCCAGCTCGGTGCTGCCGATCATCCACTGCGTGGCCGGGGTCTCCGGCACGTGCAGGGTGACGATGTCGGCGCGGGCCAGCAGGTCGTCCAGGCTGGCCGCAGCACGCGCATTGCCCAGCGCCAGCTTGGTTTCCACGTCGTGGAAGATCACCTGCATGCCCAGCGATTCGGCCAGCACGCCGACCTGGGTGCCGATGTGGCCATAGCCGATGATGCCCAGGGTCTTGCCACGCACCTCATGGCTGCCGCTGGCCGACTTCGACCAGCCGCCGCGATGGCACTCGGCATTCTTCTGCGGAATGCCACGGGTCAGCATGATGGCCTCGGCAATCACCAGCTCGGCCACGCTGCGGGTGTTGGAATAGGGCGCGTTGAACACCGGGATGCCGGCCAGCTCGGCCGCGTCCAGGTCGACCTGGTTGGTGCCGATGCAGAAGCAGCCCACCGCGATCAGGCGCTTGGCCTCGGCCAGCACCTCGGCGCTGAGCTGGGTGCGCGAACGGATGCCGACGATGTGCGCCTCGGCGATGCGCGCCTTCAGTTCGTCCTCGGGCAGTGCCTTGGTGTGCGCCTCGATCTGGCTGTAGCCGGCGGCGCTGAACACCTCCACGGCGGTCTGGCTGACCCCCTCCAGCAACAGCACGCGGATATCCTGCTTGGGGAACGAGGTCTTCTTCGGCGACATGGGGCGACACGGCCAGTGGGACAGGGGCTGACCACTATGCCAGATCGAAGCGCCCATGGTGCAGTGCGCAATTGGTTGCATCCGTAGCTATCTGCAGCGCGGCAGGGCTGGACGCTGGCGCGTACCGCTGGCACGCTTGCCCGTTCTTCACGCCCCGCGCTGGACCGTCATGACCGATTCCCGCATTGCCTCGCTGCAGCAGGCCTGTCCCGGCCTGAAGCTGAAGACCGACCCGGCCGACCTGGAGCATTACGGGCGCGACTGGACCCGGCGCTGGACGCCGGCGCCGTTGGCGATCGCACTGCCGGCCACGGTCGAGGAAGTGCAGGCGGTGATGCGCTGGAGTGCGGGCGAGGGCGTGGCCGTGGTGCCGTCCGGCGGCCGTACCGGCCTCTCCGGTGGCGCGGTGGCTGCCAACGGCGAGCTGGTGCTCAGCCTGGAACGGATGAACAAGGCGCTGGCCTACGACGCGGTCGATCGCACCCTGGTGGTGCAGGCCGGCATGCCGCTGGAAGCCGTGCACAACGCCGCGCTGGACCACGGCCTGATCTACCCGGTGGATTTCGCCGCGCGTGGTTCCTGCACGATCGGCGGCAACATCGCCACCAATGCCGGTGGCATCCGCGTGATCCGTTACGGCAACACCCGCGAGTGGATCGCCGGGCTGAAGGTGGTCACCGCCAGTGGCGAGTTGCTGGAGCTCAACAAGGGCCTGATCAAGAACTCCAGCGGCTATGACTTCCGCCAGCTGCTGATCGGTTCGGAAGGCACGCTGGGCGTGATCGTCGAAGCGACGGTGAAGCTGACCGATCCGCCGCCGGCCAGCAACGTGATGCTGCTGGCGCTGCCCAGCTTCGAAGTGCTGATGCAGGTATTCGCCGCGTTCCGCGCACGGCTGCAGCTGCAGGCCTTCGAATTCTTCACTGATCGCGCGCTGGAGCACGTGCTGGCGCATGGTGCGCAGGCACCGTTCGACGAGGTGCACCCGTATTACGTGGTCACCGAGTTCGCCGCCAACGACGAAGCGCAGGAAGCGGCGGCGATGGCGGCCTTCGAGGACTGCATGGGCAACGGCTGGGTCAGCGACGGCGTGATCAGTGCCAGCGATGCCCAGGCCGCCCAGTTGTGGCGCCTGCGCGAAGGCATCACCGAATCGCTGGCGCGCTACAAGCCCTACAAGAACGACGTCTCGGTGCGGATCTCGGCGATGCCGGCGTTCCTGGCCGAGACCCAGGCATTGATCGGGCAGGCCTACCCGCACTTCGATGTGGTGTGGTTCGGTCATATCGGTGACGGCAACCTGCACATCAACGTGCTCAAGCCCGATGACACCAGCGACGCCGATTTCGTGGCGCAGTGCGAGCATGTGACCAAGCTGCTGGCGCAGGTGCTGGCCCGGTTCGATGGCAGCATCTCGGCTGAACACGGCATCGGCCTGGTCAAGAAGGGCTACCTGGACAGCACCCGCGGCCCGGCCGAGATCGCGCTGATGAAGGCGGTCAAACGCGCGTTCGATCCCCAAGCGCGGCTGAATCCCGGCAAGCTGTTCGACGTTTGAGCCGGGCAAATCCTTCACGCACCCGTTACGCTCCACGCATCCTCACAACCGGCTTCGAACCGATGACCCGTCCGCTTCTGCTGCTCGCCCTGCTGTCCCTGCCGCTGGCCGGCTTCGCTTCCAGCTTCGCCGGCACCTCGGCCGGTTCCGCCACCGGTGCATCGTCGGGCTCTTCGGCCAGCAGCTCGGGCGACGACAAGGTGGTGCAGGCCGCACGCGACGATGCCGCCGCGTTCATCGCCAGCGACGGCCAGATCCGTGGCGCCCGCCTGCAGGCCGCGCTGGTCCACCTGCGTGAGCAGAGCGCTGCCGCGCAGCAGCAGAGCGACCTGGAACTGGCCCGCGCGCTGCTGGCGCGTTGATCCCGGGTAGTGCCGGCCGCTGGCTGGCAACGCCATGACATCTGCACGGAACGCAGCCAGGCATGGCCTGGCTCTACTGCTGGCCGTTCCGGCCGCACATGCCAGCAGCGACCTGCGCCTGGATCCGGAAGGGCTGAGCCCTGCACAGCAGCAGGTGGCGATGCAGACCCTGGCCGACGTGCAGTCCCTGCTGCCAGATGGCCTGCTGCGCTCACTGCCAGCACACGTGCAGGTGCGCTGGAGCGACCACCTGCCGGCCGATGTGCACGGTCGCGCTTTCGCCGGCCGCATCGACCTGCGTCGCGAGCTGCTGGATGATGCCGTGCCCGGCGCACGCCGTGCACGACGCAGCGCGCTGGTGCATGAACTGACCCATGTTGCAGACCGTAGCGGCGCGAACTGGTCGCGCAGTGCGCGCTGGCGCGACCTGGCCGGATGGCAGCGCAAGCCCTGGCATCTTGGCCGTGGTGGCAACGACTTGCGTGACCGTAGTCCGGATGCCTATGAGCTGAAGGACCCGGCCGAGTACCTGGCAGTGAACGCCGAGCATTTCGTGCTCGACAGCGAGTTTGCCTGCCGGCGCCCGGCGCTGGCGCAGTGGTACCAGGCCCATTTCGGAACCCCGCCATCGCTGCCGCAGTCGCACTGCGCGGCCACGTTGCCATTGCTGCAGGCCGAATCGGAAGAGGGTGCGGCATCGCTGCTGCAGCTCGATCCTTCGCGCGTCTACGCCGTGGACTACCTGTTCGCCGAAGGCAGTGCGCAGCCGATGAGCCGCTGGGGGCACAGCATGCTGCGGCTGGTGATCTGCCGGCCGGGCCGTGCGCCGGGGCCAGACTGCCGCCTGGACCTGGAGTACCACCGCGTGCTGTCGTTCCGCGCATTCGTAGGTGATGTGCAGATTTCCAACTGGCGTGGCCTGACCGGCGGCTATCCCTCGCGCCTGTTCGTGCTGCCGCTGCAGCAGGTGGTGGACGAGTACACCAAGGTGGAACTGCGTGGGTTGCAGTCGCTGCCGTTGCAGTTGTCGCCCGGCGAGATCGCCGGCCTGCTCGAGCGCACTGCACAGGTGCACTGGAGCTATGACGGGCGCTATTACTTCGTCAGCAACAACTGCGCGGTGGAAACTGCAAAGCTGCTGCAGGCGGGTGTGCCGCGCCTGGGGGCGGCCGGGCTGGCCCAGCTGAGTCCGCGCGGGTTGAAGCGTCGGCTGTCCCGGCTGCATGTGCTGGACGAGCAGGTGCTGACGGACCGCAATGCAGCGCAGGCGCAGGGCTACTACTTTGCCTCGGCGCGCGATCACTATCAGCAGTTGTTCGCGGTGGCGAGCTCACAGCTGGGGCTGCCGGTGCGCGATGTGCGCGCCTGGCTGAAGCTGCCCGCACAGCAGCGTGCGCCCTGGCTGCTGCAGGGTGACCTGCGTGCCAGCGCCGGGCTGCTGCTGCTGGAACAGGCTGCGCAACGCCGCGCTGAACTGCGCGCGCGCGATGTGCTGAAACGGCGCCTGCTGGCGGCACCGGACAGTGCCGAGACGCGCGGCCTGCGCCAGCTGCTGGAGCAGGGTGGGCAATGGCTGCGCCCGGGTACGCTGCTGGTCGACGATGGCTACGGGTTGCCGCTTGCCGATGAGCAGGCGGTGCTGGCCGAAGCGGTTGCCACTGCCAGCGCAGAGGCGGTGCCGGCCTGGCAGGCGCTGCGCGTACAGCTGCGCCAGCAGTTGCCGGCGGGCCAGCGCAACGAGATGGATGCGATCGATGCCAACCTCGCCGCGCTCGGCGCACGCCTGCGGGAACAGGCAGCCACGCCCGCTACTGGCGCGGAAGCTCGATGACGAAGCGGCTGCCGCCGGCGCTGCCGGGCGTGCAGTAGACGCGGCCGCCATGTGCATCGGCGATGGCCTTGACCACCGCCAGGCCCAGCCCGCTGCCGCCGCCCTGGCGCGAGCGCGAGCCGTCGGCGCGCATGAACGGAGTGAAGATGTCGGTGTGAAGTTCCGGGTCGATGCCCGGGCCTTCGTCCTCGATCGCCACCTGCACGTGCCCGGGCGTGTCGTGCACGGCAATCCGCACCTTGCCCGGGCTGGCGTAGCGGCGCGCGTTCTCCAGCAGTGCCAGCAGGGCCTGGCGCAAGCGTGTCGGGTCACAGTGCGCGTTGTGTTCCTCGCGGCTGGTTTCCAGCTCCAGCACGAAGCCGGCGGCGCGGAACTGCGGGTCGACCAGGGTCATCACCGAATGCACTTCGGCCACCACGTCGGTGCGTGCGCGGCGTACGTCCAACCGCGCGTTGTCGGACAGGCTCAACACGCGCAGATCCTCGATCAGGCGTGAGAGGCCTTCGACCTGTGCCAGCAGGCTGCGGAACTGGGATTCGTCTGGCTGGAACACGCCCTCGGCCAGCCCCTGCAGGCGACCACGCAGGATCGTCACCGGAGTCCGCAGTTCATGGGCAATGGCCGCATGCCACATCGCGCGCTCGCTCTCCATGTGCTGCAGGCGGCGCGCCATCGCATTGAAATCCTCGACCAGGGTGGCCACTTCGCCGGGCGAGTTTTCCTGGGCGCTGGCGCGCGCACCGAGGTCGCCGCCGGCAAGCGCGCGCACGCTGTCGACCAGCGAATTCAAGGGCGACAGGATGCGGTGGGCAAGGCGGAACGAGGCGGCGATGGCCAGTGCCAGGCCGGTCAGGATCACCCCGACCATCCATGCCAGCTCCGGCCCGGTCGGCAGCCAGCTTTCGGGCTCTTCGGCACTGCCGGGGAAGAACTCGACCAGCACCGCGTACAGCAGCCACGACGACAGGATCATCATCACGATGACGCCGATCACCATCAGCGACATCGAGACGATGATGTGGCGGCTGAGCCCGGAGCGGCGCAGGCGGGCCATCAGCGGTCGGCCATCAACCGGTAGCCGACACCGCGCACGCTGGCCGGAACATTGACCATGCCCACTTCATCCAGCTTGCGGCGCAGCTTGCTGACATGGCTGTCGACCGTGCGCTCCAGTGCCTCGCTTTCCGGCAGGCATTCGTGCATCAGTTCGCTGCGGCTGAAGATGCGGGTCGGCGCCAGCGCCATGCAGTGCAGCAGCTTGAACTCGGTGAGGGTGAGCAGCACTTCGTGGCTGTAGCCGTCGCCTTCCACATGCACGGCATGGGTGGCCGAGTCGATCAGCAACGGGCCCGCGCGCAGTGCGGTCGGTGCGTCCACGCGCGAGCCACGCAGCGTACGCCGCAGCACGGCGCGCACGCGCGCTGCCACTTCGGCCGGATTGAACGGCTTGACCACGTAGTCGTCGGCGCCCATGCGCAGCGCAGTCAGCTTGTCCAGGTCCTGGTCCAGCGCGGTCAGCATGATCACCGGCGTTTCGCCGCGCTGGCGTAGCTGGGTCAGTACGCTCCAGCCATCCAGCCGCGGCAGTTGTACGTCGAGCAGGACCAGGTCGGGGCGGGCGCTGCGGTGCAGGTCCAGTGCACTGTGGCCATCGGCGGCACGCAGGGTGCGTAGTCCTTCGCGTTCCAGGTAGGCGGTAAGAATATCGGCGATCTCGGCCTCATCCTCGACGATCAGGACGAGGGCGGCGAGGGCAGGGGAGGCATGCATGCAGGGGCGGGGCCTTAAGGTGCTTGCCTCCATCGTATCTCCACAGTTCCTCCATCGAAACCCCATCATCGCCCCGCAGACTGCACGCTTCAGAACCTATCAGCCGCCCGCGCGGCATTGTGCACAGCAATGAGAACCTTCAGGACTCCGGTCGCGTTGATCGCGGCCCTCGCCCTGGCCATGACGGCCTGCTCCGCCCCCGAAGCCACGCCCGAAGCGGCACCGCGCGTCAGCGTGGTCACCGTCGGCCCGCAGGTCGTGCAGCGCGATGACGAACTGCCTGGCCGCGTGGCCGCCGTACGCACCGCGCAGATCCGTGCCCAGGTGGGCGGCATCGTGCAGCGCCGGCTGTTTGAGCAGGGTGCGGAAGTGCGCGCCGGCCAGGCCCTGTTCCAGATCGATCCGGCGGCGTTCCGTGCCGATGTCGACTCGGCACTGGCCGCGCTGCAGCGCAGTGAGGCCGCCCTGGGCCGCAGCCGCGTGCAGTCGCAGCGCCTGCATGCGCTGGCGGCCGCGCAGGCGGTCAGCCAGCAGCACCGCGACGATGCCAGTGCCGAGTACGAACAGGCCCGTGCCGCGGTGAACGAGGCGCGCGCGATCCTGGCCCGCCGCCAGCTCGACCTGCGCTATGCAACGGTCAGTGCACCGATTGCCGGTCGCATCGACCAGGCCCTGGTGACCGAAGGTGCACTGGTCGGCGTGGCCGATGCCGAGCCGATGGCGGTGGTGCAGCAGATCGACCAGGTCTACGTCGATGTGCGCCAGCCAGCGGCGCAGCTCGAGTCGCTGCAACGCAGTGCCGGTGGCGGCGAGCTGCCGGTGACGATCATCGGTGCGGCCGGCAAGCCGCTGCCCGAACGTGGCCAGATGCTGTTCTCCGGTATCAATGTCGATGCGCGCACCGGCGATGTGATCCTGCGCATCCTGGTCGACAACCCGCAGCGCCAGCTGCTGCCCGGCATGTACGTGCGCGCGAAGGTGCCGCGGGGTGCGCCGGCCAGCGCACTGACCGTGCCGCAGCAGGCCGTGCTGCGCAGTGCCGGTGGCCAGGCCTATGCCTGGGTGATCGGTGGCGATGGCAAGGCGGTGATCCGCACGCTGGAAGTGGACGGTAGTGTCGATCGCCAATGGCTGGTGCGCACCGGCCTGAAGGCGGGCGAAAAGGTGGTGGTCGAAGGCCAGGAACGCCTGCAGGAAGGCGTGGTGGTCGATGCGCGCGACTGGCAGATGCCGGTCGCCAGCGCCGGCGCGGTGCAGGCCGGCAGCAAGGGCTGAGCCTCTACCGGGCCGGTCCCTCCAGGAAAATCCAACATGGCACGTTTCTTCATCGATCGCCCGGTGTTCGCCTGGGTGCTGGCGATCTTCATCATCCTGGCCGGTGTGCTGGCGATCCCGCGGCTGGCGGTGGAGCGCTATCCGGCGGTTGCCCCGCCCAGCGTCAGCATCTATGCCAGTTACCCGGGTGCGAGCCCGCAGACGCTGAATGACGCGGTGGTCGGCCTGATCGAGCGCGAGCTGTCCAGCGTCAAGCACCTGCTGTACTTCGAGTCGTCGGTGGACACCTCCGGCGAAGCCTCCATCACTGCGACCTTCAAGCCGGGTACCAACCCGGAGCTGGCGCAGGTGGACGTGCAGAACCGGATCAAGGCGATCGAGCCGCGCCTGCCGCGCAGCGTGCGCCAGAACGGCCTGTTCGTGGAGGCCGCCGATTCCGGCTTCCTGATGCTGGTCGGCCTGCGTTCGCCGGATGCCAGCGTCAGCGAGGCCGCACTGGGCGACTTCATGGCGCGCAACATCATCGAGGAGCTGCGCCGCATCGATGGCGTCGGCCGCGTGCAGCTGTTCGGTGCGGAGCAGGCGATGCGCGTGTGGCTGGACCCGACCCGGCTGACCGGTTACGGCCTGACCATGGGCGATGTGGCCACCGCCATCGAGCAGCAGAACCTGGAGATCTCGCCGGGACGCATTGGTGATTCGCCGGGTGTTCCAGGCCAGCGCATCACCGTGCCGCTGAGTGCCGATGGCCAGCTGTCCACGCCGGAGCAGTTCGCTGCCATCGTGCTGCGCGCCGGGGCCGACGGCTCGCGGGTGGTGCTGGGCGATGTCGCCCGCGTCGAGCTGGGCGCGCAGAGCTATGCCTGGGGCACCCGCGAGGATGGCCATCCGGCCACCGCCGCCGGCGTGCAGCTGCGTCCTGGCGCGAACGCGGTGCGTACCGCGTCGGCGGTGCGTGAGCGCATGGCCGAACTGGCGCCGCTGCTGCCGCGCGGCGTGGAATCGAGCATTCCGTTCGACACCGCGCCGTTCGTCAAGATCTCGATCCAGAAGGTGGTGCAGACGCTGCTGGAGGCGATGCTGCTGGTGTTCGCAGTGATGTACCTGTTTCTGCAGAACTGGCGCTACACGCTGATTCCGGCACTGGTCGCACCGATCGCGCTGCTGGGCACCTTCGCGGTGATGCTGGCGCTGGGCTTCTCGATCAACGTGCTGACCATGTTCGGCATGGTGCTGGCGATCGGCATCATCGTCGACGACGCCATCGTGGTGGTCGAGGGCGTGGAACGGATCATGGCCGAGGAAGGCCTGCCGCCGCGCGAGGCCACCATCAAGGCGATGCGCGAACTGACCGGTGCGGTGATCGGCATCACCCTGGTGCTGACCGCGGTGTTCATTCCGATGGCGCTGGCCAGCGGCTCGGTGGGCGCGATCTACCGCCAGTTCACCGTGGCGATGGCGGTGTCGATCCTGTTCTCGGCGCTGCTGGCATTGAGCCTGACGCCGGCGCTGTGCGCGACCCTGCTGCGCCCGAACACCCATGGCCACCATGGTCGGGGCGGTCTGTTCGGCGCATTCAACCGCGGCTTCGAGCGGATGACCGGGCGTTACCAGCGTGGCGTGGCGTCGGTGCTGCAGCGGAGCGGGCGGGTCATGGGCGTGTTCGCCGCGCTGGTGGCGGCGCTGCTGCTGGGCCTGCACTGGCTGCCGGGCGCCTTCCTGCCGGAAGAGGACCAGGGCTACTTCATGACCTCGATCCAGCTGCCGGCCGAAGCCACCGCCGAACGCACGCTGGCCGTGGTCGAAGCCTACGAACGGCACGTGGCGTCACGCCCGGGCATCGGCTCCAACCAGTCGATCCTCGGCTACAGCTTCTCCGGTTCCGGCCCGAGCGCGGCGCTGACCTACACCATGCTGAAGGATTGGGGCGAGCGTGCAGGGGCTACCGCGGCCGGCGAAGTGGAGGCCGCGCAGAAGGCGATGGCGACGATTGCCGAGGGCGAGGTGATGAGCGTGATGCCGCCGGCCATCGACAGCCTGGGGCGTTCGTCCGGTTTCTCGCTGGCCCTGCAGGCGCGCACCGGGCAGAGCCAGGCAGAGCTGCGTGCGGCCCTGCAGCAGCTGCTGAAGCTGGCCGAGGCCAGCCCGCTGCTGTCGGAGGTGCATGCCGATGGCCTGCCGGCAGGTACCAGCGTGCGGCTGGACATCGACCGCGCCAAGGCCGAGGCGATGGGCGTGGGGTTCGAGCAGATCAGCAGCACGCTGTCGGCGGCGATGGGCTCGCAGTACGTCAACGACTTCCCCAACAAGGGGCGGCTGCAGCAGGTGATCCTGCAGGCCGATGCACCCCACCGGATGGAGCTGGAGGACGTGCTGAGGCTGTACGTGCGCAACAGCGAAGGCGGCATGGTGGCGTTGTCGGAGCTGGTGACGCCGCACTGGACCGAGGCGCCGCTGCAGCTGCAGCGCTATCTCGGCTTCCCGGCGCTGAACCTGTCCGGCGCACCGGCCTCCGGCGTGTCGACCGGCCAGGCCATGGCGGAGATGGAGCGGTTGGCGGAGAAGCTGCCGTCCGGTTTTGCCCTGCAGTGGACCAGCCAGTCGCTGCAGGAGCGGGAGTCCGGTGCGCAGGCGCCGTGGTTGCTGCTGTTGTCGATGCTGGTGGTGTTCCTGGTGCTGGCGGCGCTGTACGAGAGCTGGTCGATCCCGCTGGCGGTGATGCTGGTGGTGCCGCTGGGCCTGCTCGGTGCGGTTGCTGCGGTGCTGTTGCGGGGCATGCCCAACGACGTGTTCTTCAAGGTCGGCATGATCACCGTGATCGGGCTGTCGGCGAAGAACGCGATCCTCATCGTCGAGTTCGCGCGCCAGCTGCAGCAGCAGGGTCGCGGCCTGGTTGAAGCGGCGCTGGAGGCGGCGCGGCTGCGCCTGCGGCCGATCGTGATGACCTCGTTGGCATTCGCGCTGGGCGTGGTGCCGCTGATGCTGGCGCAGGGCGCGTCGAAGGAAACCCAGCAGGCGATTGGAACCGGTGTGTTCGGCGGCATGGTCAGTGCGACGGTGCTGGCGGTGTTCTTCGTGCCGGTCTTCTATGTAGTGGTGCAGGGTACGCGGCAGTGGATCGCGCAACGCCTGCGCAGGCGCCGGCCGATGCCGGAAGGATCCGTGGATGGAACGGGACATCGTTGAAGACCTGCATGAGCGGCAGTTGGCAGCGCTGGAACAGCGCCTGCGGCAGGCATTGCTGGATGACGACCACGATGCGCTGACCGCGCTGGTATCGCCGGCATTGTTCATGATGGACGGGCAGGGCGGACGCTTGCTCGACCTGCCGTGGCTGGGCGACTGGCTGGCCGGAAACCTGCACGTGCGCAGCCTGCAGTCGTACGCGGTGGAAACGCTGCTGTGCGGACGCCTGGCATTGTTGTCCAGCGACGTGCGCTTGTCGGTGCGCGGGCAGGGCCAGGAGCGCGAGCTGAAACTGCGCCTGCTGCGGGTGTGGACCTGCAGTTCCGGCGAAAGCGGCGCGCAGCTGTTGTCGATGGCGGTACTGGCCGCATGAGTGCGGTCAGGCCGCTTTCAGGCCCCGCTCACCGACAGGTGGTAGGGTCGAGCCTCTCTGTAGTGTCGACAAGGAGTCGAGCCATGCGTGTAGTTCCCAGTCTGTTGGCAGCCTCCCTCGGGTTGGTGCTGGCCGCGTGCCAGCCGGCCCAGCCGCCCGCCGCAGGCGGCAATGACGCCCCGCCTGCCGCGCCGCAGCCGAGCGCCAGCACCGAAGGTGGCAGCGAGACCACGTACCAGTGTGGTGATCTGAGCGTGCGCGCGACCTTCAATGGCGAGGATGCGGCCACGGTGGTGATCGGCGAACGCACCTTCGCCATGACCTCCGAACGCGCGGCATCCGGCGCCAGGTATGGCGATGGCAAGGGCAACAGCTTCTGGACCAAGGGCAGCGATGACGGCCTGTTGAGCCTGAAGGGCGAAGCCGATCGCGAGTGCCATGCGGTCGAAGCCACTGAAGGCGATGGCAGTGCCGGCAATGCCGCATTCCGTGCCACCGGCAATGAGCCCGGCTGGCTGGCGGTTGTCGACGGCGACACGCCGGGCCTGCAGGTGGAAGTGGATTACGGTGAGCGTCGTTTCGATGTCGCCCAGCCCACCGCAGGTGCTGACGGCTGGAGTGGCAAGGCGTCCGATGGCACCGACGTCAAGCTCAGCTTCCAGCGCACGACCTGCCAGGACGACATGAGTGGCGAGGCGTTCGATGCCAAGGTGAACCTGACCATCGGCACCCGCCAGTACCACGGCTGCGGCAACTTCGGCGCGAAGCAGCCGTAAGCTACCTGTAGAGCCGAGCCACGCTCGGCTGCAGTCCCTGTCCAACGCACAGCAGCCGTGGGTGGGCTCGTTGCTACCCGACTGCTACATCCGATGGCCTGCCTGCGGCGAACGCGCCGCAGGCAGGGACAGGCAGCCGATCAGCGCGAGGCGCTTAGTCGGCACGGCCCGCGAATTCGCCGGTGGCGGTGTTCACCAGCACGCGTTCGCCGTTGACGATGTACTCCGGCACCATGATCTCGATGCCGGTGTTGAGCTTGGCCGGCTTCGGGCGCTTGGTGGCGGTGCCACCCTTCAGTTCCGGCGGCGTCTCGATCACTTCCAGCACCACCGAGGCCGGCAGCTGGATCGCCACCGGCTGCTCGTCGATCACCTGCACGTAGATGCCGGTCAGGCCGTCGGTGATGTAGCCGGCGTCATCGCCGATCACGTCCGCGTCCAGGGTGTAGGGGGTGTAGTCCTCGTCATCGAGGAACACGAACGCGTCGCCGTCCTTGTACGAATAGGTGGACTGGCGGCGCAGCAGTTCGACCTCGACCAGGTTGTCGTCGGCATCGAAGCTGGCATCGAGCTTGTTGCCGCCCGGCACGCTGTACATGATGAAGCGGAAGCGGACGTTGCCGCCGCGACCCTGCGGCGAGCTGCGCTCGATGTCGCGGATCTGGTACACGCCGTTGTTGTACTCGACGACGTTGCCCTTCTTGATGTCGTTGGCTTTCATGGTGATCTAGGTCGTTGGGGGAGGGCGCCGTCCCGGCGCCCGTGGGGAATCACTTCGGAGCGAGGCGGGTAGCGCCGTCCAGGCGGATGGTCTCGCCGTTGAGGTAGGTGTTGCCGAGGATGAAGCCGACCAGGCTGGCGAAGTCTTCCGGCTTGCCCAGGCGTGACGGGAACGGAATCGAGGCCGCCAGCGACTGCTGCACGGCTTCGGGCATGCCGTCGACCATCGGCGTCCAGAACACGCCGGGAGCAATCGTATTGACGCGGATGCCGAAGCGCGACAGTTCGCGTGCCATCGGCAGCGTCATCGAGACCACGCCGCCCTTGCTGGCGGCATACGCGGCCTGGCCGATCTGGCCTTCATAGGCGGCGATGCTGGCGGTGTTGATGATCACGCCGCGCTCGCCGTCAGTGCCGGCCTCGTTGTGCTGCATGCGGTTGGCCGCGGCCTTGGCCACGTTGAAGCTGCCGACCAGGTTCACCATCACCGTGCCCTGGAAGCCGGCCAGCGCCATCGGGCCTTCCTTGCCCAGCACGCGGCCGGCGCCGAGGATGCCGGCGCAGTTCATCGCCACGTTCAGGCCGCCGAGGAAATCGTGGGCCTGGTCGATGGCCGCGGTCACCGCCGCCTCATCGCTGACGTTGACGTTGAAATAGCGGGCCTTGTCGGCACCCAGCCCGGCAATGGCGGCAGCGCCCTTGTCGTCGTTGAGGTCGAACAGGGCCACCTTGCCGCCCTGGGCGACGAGGTGCTGGGCCACGGCCAGGCCGAGGCCGGAGACGCCGCCAGTGATCACGGCACGTACGGAAGACAGCTGCATTGAACGGTCCTGCAGGTTCGAGAACCGCCGATTCTAACGGAAGCCGCGACCGCCGCTGTTGTGCACTGCGCCGCCTTTGCGGGGCGGCGCAGTGCGGCGGTCAACCGGCGGCGGCCAGCGCTTGCCCGGTGCGGCTGGCGGTGGCGCGGCCGAGCAGGCCGGCCAACCAGCGGCCGGTCTCGGCCAGTGCCGGCAGGTCCACGCCGCTGTCCAGGCCGAGGCCCTGCAGCAGGTAGACCACGTCTTCGCTGGCGACGTTGCCGCTGGCGCCCTTGGCATACGGGCAGCCACCGGCACCCGACACCGCACTGTCGACCACGCGCACGCCTGCTTCCAGGCAGGTGGCGATGTTGGCGATGGCCTGGCCGTACGTATCGTGGAAGTGCACGGCCAGTGCTTCCATCGGAATCTCGGCAGCGACCGCCTGCAGCATCGCCCGTGCCTTGCGTGGGGTGCCGACGCCGATGGTGTCGCCCAGCGAGATTTCGTAACAGCCCATCTGGTGCAGGGCGCGAGCAACGCGCACCACATCAGCCAGCGGCACTTCGCCCTGGTAGGGGCAGCCGAGCACGGTGGAGACGTAGCCGCGCACGCGCACGCCATCGGCGGCGGCGCGGCGCAGGATCGGCTCAAAGCGGGCCAGCGACTCGTCGATGCCGGCATTGGTGTTGGTGCGGTTGAACGCCTCGGACGCGGCGGTGAACACCGCCACTTCCTCGACGCCCACCGCACGGGCGCGGTCGTAGCCCTGTTCGTTCGGCACCAGTACCGGGTAGTGGATGCCGGGCCGGCGCTGGATGCCGGCGTAGACCTCGGCGGCATCGGCCAGCTGCGGGATCCACTTCGGGCTGACGAAGCTGGTCGCCTCGATGCTGCGCAGGCCGGTGGCCGACAGGCGGTTGATCAGTTCGATCTTGTCGCCGGTGGAGACCGACTGCTTTTCGTTCTGCAGGCCGTCACGCGGCCCGACCTCGACGATGCGGACGTAGTCGCTCATGCGGTTGCCCCATTGGCAGGGCGGTGGCAGACCGCCTCGATGTTGTTGCCATCCGGGTCCAGCACGAAGGCGCCGTAATAGTCCGGGTGATACCACGGGCGCAGGCCCGGGGCGCCGTTGTCGCGGCCACCGGCGGCGAGGGCGGCAGCATGGAAGGCGTCCACCTGGTCGCGGCTGGCGCAGGCGAAGGCCACGTGCACGCCATGGCTGGCGGTGCCGCCATTGCCAAGCCAGAAGAACGGCTTGCCGTCGCTGCCGAAGCCGATGTGGTCGTGCGCGCCGGTCTGTTCGGCGGTCACTTCCATCACCACGCCGATCTGCAGCGGCGCCAGTGACTGCAGGAAGAAGGCCTTGCTGCGCGCCAGGTCGGCGCTGGTCAAACCAAGATGATCGAGCATGTTCAGGCTTCCGTGACCCAGTGGGGCGCGCGCTTGTCGAGGAAGGCGCCCAGGCCTTCCTGGCCCTCGGCCGACACCCGCAGGCGCGCGATCAGGGCGGCATTATCGCGATCCAGGGTGTCGCGGTCATGGCTGTCGCGGACCTGGCGGACCAGTTGCTTGGCGGTGGACGAGGCGATCGGGCCGGCCTTGTCCAGCAGGGCCAGCTGGCGTTGCACGGCCTCGTCCAGGCGTTCGGGCTCGACCAGCTGGTGGACCAGGCCGATGCGCAGCGCGGTGTCGGCGTCGAAATGCTCGCCGGTGGCGAACCAGCGACGGGCCTGGCGTGGGCCGATGGCTTCGATCACATAGGGCGAGATCACCGCCGGCAGCAGGCCGAGGCGGCTTTCGGTCAGGCCGAAACGGGCCGAGGTGCTGGCGATGGCAATGTCGCAGCAGGCGACCAGGCCGACGCCGCCACCGAAGGCCGCGCCGTGGACCCGGGCCAGGGTCGGCTTGGGCAGCTCGTCCAGGGTGCGCATCAGCCGGGCCAGGGCCAGCGAGTCCTCGCGGTTATCGGCTTCGCTGGCTGCCGCCATGCCGCGCATCCACTGCATGTCGGCACCGGCCGAGAAGGAGGCGCCGTGGCCGGCCAGCACCACCGCGCGCACCGAAGCATCGTGGCCGGCGGCCTCCAGTGCGGCGGTCAGCCGGGCGATAAGCCCGGCGTCAAAGGCGTTGTGCAGCTCCGGCCGGTTCAGCCAGAGGGTGAGGACGGCGCCGCTGCGCTCGATCTGCAAAGCATCGTTCATGGGATTCCAGGGTCACTCCATACCTGTATGGATCATAGCGGGCCATTGGTCATGGGCCATGACGCGACGCGGGAATGTTAGAATCGAGAACCATTTACATCCAGCAGAGAACACGCTAGATGACGCTGTCCGAACTGCCGCTGCACACCTCGGCCGTGGTCGAGTCCGTGCAGGACCTGCATGCCAACGATGCCGTCGCCCGTCGCCTGCGCGAGCTGGGTTTCGTGAAGGGCGAGGAAGTGCGCCTGGTGGCCAAGGGTCCGGTGGGGGGAGAGCCGCTGCTGGTGCAGGTCGGGTTCACCCGTTTCGCGCTGCGGATCAGTGAAGCCAAGCGGGTCGTGGTCGACGCCGCCAGCCAGGAACGACGCGCATGACTGCTACTGCCACTACCGCCCCCCTGCGCGTTGCGCTGGTTGGTAACCCCAACAGCGGCAAGACCGCACTGTTCAACCAGCTGACCGGCAGCCGGCAGAAGGTTGCCAACTACACTGGCGTCACCGTCGAGCGCAAGGAAGGCCGTCTGCGTGCGCCGTCCGGCCGCGAGTTCGCGGTACTCGACCTTCCGGGCGCCTACAGCCTGCATCCGGCCAGCCTGGACGAGGCGATCACCCGTGACCTGTGCCGGGGCTTCTACCCGGGCGAAGCCGCGCCGGATGTGCTGCTGTGCGTGATCGACGCCACCAACCTGCGCCTGCACCTGCGCTTCGCGCTGGAACTGCGCGAGCTGGGCAAGCCGATGGTGGTGGCGCTGAACATGGTTGATGCGGCCCAGCGCCGTGGCATCCAGGTGGACGTGGCCGCGCTGGAGCGCGAGCTGGGCGTGCCGGTAGTGGAGACCGTGGCGGTGCGCAAGCAGGGCGCCAAGGCCCTGGTCGAACGCCTGGATGCGATGGTCCCGCACCTGGATGCACCGGTGCCGGGCCCGGAAGGTGGCATCGATTACCACGCCAAGGTGCGCGAGATCCTGTCGGTGGCCGTGCGCATGCCGGCGCGGACCGCGAAGATCGACGACGCGCTGGACCGCTGGCTGCTGCACCCGGTGTTCGGCCTGGTCAGCCTGGCGGTGGTGATGTTCCTGATCTTCCAGGCGGTGTACGCCTGGGCGACGCCGCTGATGGACGCCATCGAGGCCGGTTTCGCCTGGCTCGGCGCCTTCGTCGGCAGCGTGCTGCCGGAAGGCCCGCTGGCCAGCCTGCTGACCGACGGCATCATCGCCGGTGTCGGTGGCGTGGTGGTGTTCCTGCCGCAGATCCTGATCCTGTTCTTCTTCATCCTGGTGCTGGAGGAATCCGGCTACCTGCCGCGTGCGGCGTTCCTGCTCGACCGCATGATGGCCGCCGCCGGGCTGTCCGGCCGCTCGTTCATCCCGCTGCTGTCCAGCTTCGCCTGCGCGGTGCCGGGCATCATGTCCACCCGCAGCATCCAGGACCCGCGTGACCGCCTGGCCACGATCCTGGTGGCGCCGCTGATGACCTGTTCCGCACGCCTGCCGGTGTACGCGCTGCTGATCGGTGCGTTCATTCCGCAGAAGACGGTGTGGGGCGTGTTCAACCAGCAGGGCCTGGTGCTGTTCGGCCTGTACGCGGCCGGCATCCTCAGCGCGCTGGCGATGTCGTGGATCATGAAGAAGTGGCGCCGCGACAAGAGCGAGCATCCGCTGATGCTGGAACTGCCGTCGTACCGCCTGCCGCACGTGCGTGACCTGGCGGTCGGCCTGTACGAGCGCGGCATGATCTTCCTCAAGCGCGTTGGCGGCATCATCCTGGCGCTGACCATCCTGCTGTGGGTGCTGTTGTCGTTCCCGGCAGCGCCGGCGGGGGCCACCATGCCCGCGATCGATTACAGCTACGCCGGCCAGATCGGCCATGCGATGGCGGCGTTCTTCGCGCCGCTGGGCTTCAACTGGCAGATCTGCATCGCGCTGATCCCGGGCCTGGCCGCGCGTGAAGTGGCGGTGTCTTCGCTGGCCACCGTGTATGCGCTGTCGGCAGCCGATGACGATGCCGCCAGCCAGGCACTGACCCCGCTGATCAGCGATGGCTGGTCGCTGGCCACCGCACTGTCGCTGCTGGTCTGGTACATCTACGCCCCGATGTGCATCTCGACGCTGGCCACCATCAAGCGCGAGACCAACTCGTGGAAGCAGATGGGCTTTGCTGCGTTCTACCTGTTCGCGGCGGCCTACGTGGCCGCGCTGATCACCTACCAGGTGACCAGGGCGCTGGGAGGCGGCTGATGGATGCCGGCCTGCTGGTCCAGTACCTGATCATCGCGGTGGCCGTGCTGGTCAGTGCCTGGGTGGTGTTGAAGAAGCAGTTCCCCGGTACCGTGCGCAAGCTGCGCGGTGCGTTGGCGCTGGCCCTGCTGAAGCCGGGCCGTGCTGCCTGGCTGCAGGCGCTGGGGCGGAAGGTCGCGCCGCCGGCAAGCGGAAGTGGCGGTGCCTGTGGCGGTTGCGACAGCTGCGGGCCGACTCCGCCGAAGCGGCACTGACGCTGCTTCTCCTGCGCTGGTGGGTGCGAACCTTGGTTCGCACGCTTCCGGGGTTCAGACCTCTCTGCGGATGATCGCCCGGAAGCGTCCATCCCGATTCAATCGCCGCACCGACTCCCGGTTCCCATGGGTTGCCGCGAAGCCGGCCACGTCGGCAAGGGCATCGAGCAGCAGGGCTTTCAGTCCGTCGCGATTACCAGCCTGCAGCAGGTCTTCAAGATCCTGCTGGATGAAGGCCCGGCGCAGGCCTGGTGTCTCTTCGATCCGCCAGTCGACATGGGGCGTGGGAATGCTGGAGCGGTACCTGAAAGCCGTTTCAAGATCGTCAGGTGCGAGGGGATGCTTGAGCAGCTCTGGAAAATAGAGTCCAGCATTCACATAGAAACCCCGGCTTTCGCTGGCACGCTGGTGATTCACGACAAGCAGGGCGTCATCCAGCAAGCGGTAGCGGGTAGTCGTGGTCCCGGCAAAGCCGGTCTTCCTGGCGCACTTGCTGAAGACAGTCGAGGATTTCATGGGCTTTGCCCGGGCCGGAACAGGGGGCCACAGCCTTGAGGCGCGGTGCCTGGCGGTCAATTGGCAAACGCGACACCCGCAACGAGCGCCCCAGGTGCGTGCGAACGCCCCGGGTGGGTGCGAACCTTGGTTCGCACGCTCTTCTGGCTAGTTGGCCCGTGAGCCCAGCTCCGCTGCCAGCGCCAGCCACCGGTTGCGTTGCTCCGGCGAGCTGTTGCGCACCGCGCCCACGCGGCTGACACGCACCGGGCGGATGCCGCAGAACTGCAGGATGGTGGCGCGGATCTGGGCGATGCCCGGGTCGCGGTAGATCCAGCGGTAGTACCAGGGCGGCGTATCCAGCGTGGTGATCACCCGCGCGCTGCGCCCGGCCAGCAGCCGGTCCCACCACACCGAATCGCGCCGGTAGCGGAAGGCGTACCCCGGCAGCAGCACGCGATCGAAGAAGCCCTTCAGCAGTGCCGGCATCGCGCCCCACCAGGTGGGGTAGACCAGCACCAGGTGATCGCAGGCCTCGATCGCTTCCGCGGCGTCCTGCAGGTCGGCTTCCAGCGGCTGGATCTGACGGTAGCCGTGGCGCAGTACCGGGTCGAACTGGAGGTCACCCAGCGCGATCAGACGCACCCGGTGGCCAGCATTCTCGGCGGCGGTGGCATAGCGCTGGGCGAGGGCGCCGCACAGGCTGTCACGGTCAGGATGGCCGAGCAGGATCAGGATGGAACGGGACACGGCAACCTCGCGCAATGGAAAGTGCGCGAGGTTGGGGTCTGCCCCAGGGGCAGAGTCAAACCGGGGTGGTGCAGCCGCTGGGTTGCAGGATGCAGTCGCCGCTGCCGGAGTGCAGCCACTGCTGCAGTTCGTCGCTGACCAGCTGCAGGTCGCGCTCGACCTGTGCCAGCCGCATCCGCTCGTCGGCAATGCGGCCGCGCTGCTGCTCCAGCAAGGCCAGTACCGCTGGCCAGTCGAGCCGTCCATCGCGGCCCTGCAGGCGTGAGATCGCGGCCAGGGTGATGCCCAGCCCCAGTGCCTGGCGGATCAGCTGCACCCAGGCCACGTCCTGTTCGCTGTAGTCGCGATAGCGGTTCAGGCGTGGCACCGGCGGCAGCAGTCCGCGCGCCTCGTACAGGCGGATGGCCTTGGCACTGGCGCCGGTCAGGCGGCTGACTTCGGAGATGCGCATCGACTCAGTCCCGCACCAGCCCGCCATCGACCACCAGGTTCTGACCGGTCACCGCGCGCGACCAGGGGCTGGCGAAGAACAGCGCGGCATCGGCGAACTCGGCCGGCGTGGTGACGCTACGCAGTGGCGTGTTGGCGGCGATGTAGTCGAACACTGCTTCCGGCGTGGCGGCGCTGGCATCGGTGGTGCGCAGCAGGCCCCCGGACAACATGTTCACGGTGATGCCATGCGGGCCGAGGTCGCCGGCCAGGGTGCGGGTCAGCGACAGCAGTGCGGCCTTGGCGGCGGTGTAGTCGTGATAGGGCACCACGGGATTCTGGAACAGGTTGGTGCCGATGTTGATCACCCGACCGAAGCGACGGGCCTGCATGCCGGGCAGGGCGGCCTGCACGGTGTTCAGCGCGCCGCGCACGCTGCCCTCGAACTGCGCCTGGAACGCCGGCCAGCCGATGCCGGCGGCGCCGTCGCGGGCATCACCATTGAACGAGAACGCTGCCAGTGCGTTGTTGACTACGGTGGTGACGCCCTGGCCGAAGTGGGTCAGGGCGTGCTGCAGCATTGCATCGACCTCGGCGCGCTCAGTGACATCGGCCGGCAGCGCGATCGCCTGTCCGCCCAGCTCGGCAGCCAGAGCACGCGCGGCGCCTTCGCTGCGGTGGTAGTTGATGATGACGCGCGCGCCCTGGGTGGCGAAGGCGCGGGCGATGTGCTGGCCAAGTCCGCGCCCGGCACCGGTGACCAGCACCAGCTGTTCGCTGATCTGCATGAGGGAACTGCCATCCATTGCATGAAAGGGCATGCAGCGTAGCAGCGATGGCGCTTGCCGGAGCGGGCGTGCTGCCGCTAGCCTGCAGGCATGAACCAGACTCCCCTGCGATTGCTCATCCACGGTGCCTCCGGGCGCATGGGCCAGGCCCTGCTGCGGCTGGCCGCCGAACATCCCGAAACCCTGCAGATCGCCGCTGCGGTGACGGGTCGTGCGCCGGCCCAGCGCGTGGTCGATGGCGTACCGTTCTTCGCGGCCAGCGAGCTGCCCGGTGCGCCGGCATTCGACGTGGCGATCGACTTCAGCCTGCCGGAGGGTTTCGACCCGATGCTGGCACTGTGCGTGGAACGTGGTGCGGGGCTGGTCTCGGGCACTACCGGCATCTCCAGCACGCAGCGGCAGGCGCTGGAGGCGGCGGCGGCGAGGATCCCGCTGGTCTGGGCCTCGAACTTCAGTCTGGGCGTGGCGGTGCTGGACGAGCTGGTCGAGCGCGCGGCGCAGGCGCTGGCCGGCTGGGACTGTGACATCGTCGAGTCTCACCACACCCGGAAGAAGGACGCGCCGTCGGGCACTGCACTGACCCTGGGTGCGGCTGCGCAGCGGGGCGGGGCGGAGCCGCACTATGCCAGCCTGCGAGCTGGTGACATCGTCGGCGAGCATCTGGTCCAGTTCACCGGGCTGGGCGAGCGTATCGAGCTGGTGCACCGGGCCACCAACCGCGACATCTTCGCCCGCGGCGCCCTGTTCGCCGCCCGCCAGCTGCAGGGCCGGGCCCCGGGCAGCTACCGGGTACGGGACCTGCTGCAGTAGGGCGGTAGTGCCGGTCGCTGGCCGGCAGCTTCCGGGCGCCCGAAGGCGTGGGGATTGCCGGCCAGCGGCCGGCACTACCAGGCGGCGGACCGCGCATACGCCGCCGGATTGAAATGAATGCGCAATCGCCCGTTCATGAAGCGCGATAACCGCTGGCGCGAGCGCCCCGGCAGCGCTACAATTCGCACTCGCCGAATCACGAAAGCCGGACCGGTCCCAGACCGCACGTCCGCGCTTTTTTGCAACCGGATTTCCGTGAAGCGCAGGCGTGACTTCGGCAGCCCCCTCGGTAGCCAAAGTGAGATTCCCGTGACCCAAGCCGCAATCCTCGTCCTCGAAGACGGCACCGTATTCGAGGGCGAATCCGTAGGCGCGCCCGGCCTGTCCGTCGGTGAGGTGGTGTTCAACACCGCCATGACCGGCTACCAGGAAGTGCTGACCGACCCGTCCTACGCCCGGCAGATGGTCACGCTGACCTATCCGCATATCGGCAACACCGGCATGACCGACCAGGACAATGAAGCGTCCAAGGTGTGGTCGGCCGGCCTGATCGTGCGCGATGTTCCGCGTCGCCCCAGCAACTGGCGCAGCCAGGTGTCGCTGCAGGACTGGCTGATCCAGCGTGGCGTGGTTGCCATCGCCGGCATCGACACCCGCAAGCTGACCCGCATCCTGCGCGAGAAGGGCGCGCAGAACGGTGCGCTGATGGCCGGCGACATCGACGTGGAAAAGGCACTGGAAGCCGCCCGCAAGTTCCCGGGGCTGAAGGGCATGGATCTGGCCAAGGTCGTCACTACCGAGAAGACCTACACCTGGACCGAGGGCCAGCTGGACCTGGATGCCAATGCCTTCGTCAGCGTGCCGGCCAAGTACAAGGTCGTGGCCTACGATTTCGGCGTGAAGACCAACATCCTGCGCATGCTGGCCGAGCGCGGCTGCGAAGTGACCGTGGTGCCGGCGCAGACCCCGGCCGCCGAAGTGCTGGCGCTGAAGCCGGATGGCGTGTTCCTGTCCAACGGCCCGGGTGACCCGGAGCCGTGCGACTACGCCATCGAAGCGATCAAGACCTTCATCGACGTGAAGATCCCGACCTTCGGCATCTGCCTGGGCCACCAGCTGCTGGGCCTGGCCTCGGGCGCGCAGACCATGAAGATGGGCCATGGCCACCACGGTGCCAACCACCCGGTGCAGGACCTGGACAGCGGCCGGGTGATGATCACCTCGCAGAACCACGGCTTCGCGATCGATGAAGCGACCCTGCCGCCGACCCTGCGCGTGACCCACCGCTCGCTGTTCGATGGCACCAACCAGGGCGTGGCCCGCACCGACGTGCCGGCGTTCTCGTTCCAGGGCCATCCGGAAGCGTCGCCGGGCCCGACCGATGTCGGCCCGCTGTTCGACCGCTTCGTGGTGCTGATGGAGCAGGCCAAGGCGTGATCAGTACGCCGCCGGCCCCCCGGTGGCGTCGCGATGGACCGTAAACCCCGCATCGCTGCTGCCCCTGGCGCGGCGCTGCGGATCAAGATTCCTGATCGACAGCGTGCGATCACCCCCCTTGTCACGCTGTACTGACTTAGAGAAGAAAATGCCCAAGCGCACTGACCTCAAGACCATCCTCATCATCGGTGCTGGCCCGATCGTCATCGGCCAGGCCTGCGAGTTCGACTACTCCGGCGCCCAGGCCTGCAAGGCCCTGCGTGACGAGGGTTACCGCGTGGTGCTGGTCAACAGCAACCCGGCCACGATCATGACCGACCCGGAGATGGCCGACGCCGTCTACATCGAGCCGATCAACTGGCAGACGGTCGAGAAGATCATCGCCAAGGAAAAGCCCGACGCGCTGCTGCCGACCATGGGTGGCCAGACCGCGCTGAACTGCGCGCTGGACCTGGCCGACAATGGCGTGCTGGAGAAGTACAACGTCGAACTGATCGGCGCCAAGCGCGAAGCGATCCGCATGGCCGAAGACCGCGAGCTGTTCCGCGTGGCCATGGGTGAGATCGGCCTGGAATGCCCGACCGCCGCCGTCGCCCACACCCTGGACGAAGCGCTGGAGATCCAGACCCGCGTCGGCTACCCGACCATCATCCGCCCCAGCTTCACCCTGGGCGGCAGCGGTGGCGGCATCGCCTACAACCGCGAAGAGCTGGTCGAGATCGTCAGCCGTGGCCTGGAACTGTCGCCGACCACCGAAGTGCTGGTGGAAGAGTCGGTGCTGGGCTGGAAGGAGTTCGAGATGGAAGTTGTCCGCGATACCGCGGACAACTGCATCATCGTCTGCTCGATCGAAAACCTCGACCCGATGGGCGTGCATACCGGTGACTCGATCACCGTGGCGCCTGCGCAGACCCTGACCGACAAGGAATACCAGCGCCTGCGCGATGCCTCCATCGCCGTGCTGCGCAAGATCGGCGTCGATACCGGTGGCTCGAACGTGCAGTTCGGCATCAACCCGAAGACCGGCCGCGTGGTCGTCATCGAGATGAACCCGCGCGTGTCGCGTTCCTCGGCGCTGGCGTCCAAGGCCACCGGCTTCCCGATCGCCAAGGTCGCCGCCAAGCTGGCCGTGGGTTACACCCTGGACGAACTGAAGAACGAGATCACCGGTGGCCTGACCCCGGCCTCGTTCGAGCCGTCGATCGACTACGTCGTCACCAAGATCCCGCGTTTCGCCTTCGAGAAGTTCCCGGCCGCCGACGCTCGCCTGACCACCCAGATGAAGTCGGTGGGCGAGGTGATGGCGATGGGCCGTACCTTCCAGGAGTCGGTGCAGAAGGCCCTGCGTGGCCTGGAAACCGGCAAGGTCGGCTTCGACCCGACCGGCCTGGACCTGGGCAACGAAGACGACCTGCAGACCCTGCGCCGCGAACTGAAGGCACCGGGTCCGGAGCGCCTGTTCTTCGTCGCCGATGCATTCCGCGCCGGCATGAGCGTGGACGAGATCTACGCGCTGTCGTTCATCGACCACTGGTTCCTGGACCAGATCGAGGAAATCATTGCTGCCGAAGCTGACGTCGCCGCCGGTGGCATCGACGCACTGGACGCCGCACGCCTGCGCAAGCTGAAGCGCGCTGGCTTCTCCGACGCACGCCTGGCGCAGCTGACCGGCACCAACGAAGCCGCCATCCGCGCGCTGCGTCGTGCGCACAAGGTGCGCCCGGTCTACAAGCGCGTGGACTCCTGTGCCGGTGAATTCTCCACCGGTACCGCCTACCTCTACTCGACCTACGAGGACGAGTGCGAGGCCGCGCCGAGCAACCGCGACAAGATCATGATCCTGGGCGGTGGCCCGAACCGCATCGGCCAGGGCATCGAGTTCGACTACTGCTGCGTGCACGCGGCACTGGCGCTGCGCGAGGATGGCTATGAAACCATCATGGTCAACTGCAACCCGGAAACCGTGTCGACCGACTATGACACCTCCGACCGCCTGTACTTCGAACCGCTGACCCTGGAAGACGTGCTGGAGATCGTCGAACTGGAACAGCCGAAGGGCGTGATCGTGCAGTACGGCGGCCAGACCCCGCTGAAGCTGGCGCGCGCGCTGGAAGCCAATGGCGTGCCGGTGATCGGCACCAGCCCGGACTCGATCGACCTGGCCGAAGACCGCGAGCGCTTCCAGCAGCTGGTCGACACGCTGGGCCTGAAGCAGCCGCCGAACCGCATCGCCCGCAACGACCAGGAAGCCCTGCTGCTGGCCCGCGAGATCGGCTACCCGCTGGTGGTGCGCCCGAGCTACGTGCTGGGCGGCCGTGCGATGGAAATCGTCTACGGCGAAGCCGACCTGGCCCGCTACGTGCGCGACGCGGTGAAGGTGTCCAACGATTCGCCGGTGCTGCTGGACCGCTTCCTCGACAACGCCGTGGAGTGCGACGTCGACATCATTGCCGATGCCCAGGGCAACGTCCTGATCGGTGGCGTGATGGAGCACATCGAAGAAGCCGGCGTGCACTCGGGCGATTCCTCGTGCTCGCTGCCGCCGTACTCGCTGTCGGCTGAAACCCAGGCCGAGCTGCGCCGCCAGGTGGTGGAGCTGGCCAAGGCCCTGAACGTGGTCGGCCTGATGAACACCCAGTTCGCGATCCAGACCAGCGACGAGGGTGCCGACACCATCTACCTGCTGGAAGTGAACCCGCGTGCCTCGCGCACCGTGCCGTTCGTGTCTAAGGCCACCGGCATGCCGCTGGCCAAGATCGCCGCCCGCTGCATGGCCGGCAAGACGCTGGCCGAGCAGGGCGCGACCAAGGAAATCGTGCCGGACTACTACTCGGTGAAGGAAGCGATCTTCCCGTTCGCCAAGTTCCAGGGCGTCGACCCGATCCTCGGGCCGGAGATGCGCTCCACCGGTGAGGTGATGGGCGTGGGCCGCACCTTCAACGCCGCCTTCGCGCGGGCGCAGGAAGCCGGCGGCATCAAGGCCCCGCCGGTTGGCAAGGCCTTCGTCTCGGTGCGTGATCCGGACAAGAAGCGCGTGCTGCCGGTGGCCAAGGCGCTGCTGGCGCGTGGCTACAGCCTGGTCGCCACCCGTGGCACCGCCGCCTGGCTGCAGCAGCACGGCATGGACTGCGAGATCATCAACAAGGTGGTCGAAGGCCGTCCGCACATCGTCGACTCGATCAAGAACGGCGAGATCGTCTACATCGTCAACACGACCGAAGGTCGTTCGGCGATCAACGACTCGTTCTCGATCCGTCGCGAGGCGCTGCAGCATCGCGTCACCTACTCGACCACCATTGCCGGCGCCAAGGCGCTGGTGGATTCACTGGAATTCCGCGGCACCGGCCCCGTCTGGTCGCTGCAGGAGCTGCACAAGGAGTTGAATGCATGAGAGCCCCCATCACCATGAAGGGCGCGCAGAAGCTGCGCGACGAACTGGATCACCTGAAGTCGGTCAAGCGCCCGAAGGTCATCGCCGCCATCGCCGAAGCGCGTGAGCATGGCGACCTGAAGGAGAATGCCGAGTACCACGCCGCGCGCGAGGAACAGGGCTTCATCGAAGGCCGCATCAAGCAGCTGGAAGGCGAGCTGTCGCACGCCGAGATCATCGACGTGAGCAAGCTCAACGCCGGCTCCAAGGTGGTGTTCGGCGCCAGCGTGACGCTGGCCGACGTGGAAACCGACGAAGAGAAGAAGTACCAGATCGTCGGTGACCTGGAAGCGGACATCAAGCTGGGCCTGATCGCGATTTCCTCGCCGGTGGCGCGCGCGATGATCGGCAAGCTGGAAGGTGATTCGATCGTGATCGACGCCCCGGCTGGCCAACGCGAGTACGAGATCGTCAGCGTCAGCTACGTGGACTGACACGGTGGCAACGGCGACCCTGCTGTTGCCGGCCCGCAGCCGCTTTGCCGCGGCTGCGTTGCCGGACGATGTGGCACGTGCGCTCGGCCGTGCCACGACCGTGCAGGTCGCGCCGGGCGAACGCGCGCAGCTGACGCGCCATTTTGCGGTTGCCGCGCCGCACTGGCCGGTGGCCGCGTTGACCCGCCAGCGCGACGTCGGCGATGCGGCCGGCGCCAGCTGGCTGCGTGCCGATCCAGCCTGCATGGTGCCGGACATGCACGGGGCGCGGATGATGGCCTACGGCGAAACGCTGCGGCCGACCCTGGCCGACAGCCTGGCGTTGCTGCCGGTGCTGCAGCCGTTGTTCGCCGATGCCGGATTCGTGCTCGACGCACCCGATCCCTCGCGTTGGTACCTGCGGCTTCCGATCGACCTGGCCCTGCCGGATTTCGACAGTCCGGACGAGGTCCTCGGCGATGACCTGTTCTCGCACCTGCCGGAAGGCGAGGGCGGCCGTCGCTGGCGGGCGCTGATGACCGAGGCGCAGGTGCTGCTGCACAACCATTCCTGGAACCAGCAGCGCGCCGCGCAGAGGCAACAGCCGATCAATTCGCTGTGGTTCTGGGGCGGTGGCGTGATGCCGGTTTCGGTCAGCACGCCGCACGCACAGGTGCGCAGCCGCGATGCCCTGCTGCAGGGCCTGGCCCTGGCGGCTGGCGTAGCCGTCGATGGCGAGCAGGCGGTGGATGCACTGGTCGACCTGCGCCAGCTGCGTTCCCTGCAGCAGCTCGGCAACGATGCGATCCGTCCGCTGCTGGCCGCGCTGAAGCGCGGCGAGCTGCAGCGGCTGGTGCTGGATTTCGAGGACGGCCTGCAGTTCCAGCTGGATCGCGGACAGCGCTGGCAGTTCTGGAAGAAGCCGCGCCAGCTTCACGACTGATCGGGGCTCGGCCGATCGGGGTCGGATCCGTTTTCCATCGGAAAACGGCTCTGACCCCATTTTGTCTATCGATATCTGAAAGATGTGTCGACCAAGGTCGACACCTACCAGCAGCGGCGTGAACCTGTCGAAGGTGGGGCGGTGTCGGATTGCGGGGTGTCAGCCGCATGGATGCGGCTGCCAAGCCTACAGGGACGTACTTGCGGCGTCCCCGCAATCCGACACCGCCCCGCCAACCCACGGACTCCCCGCTGTTGCTGTTGCTTCGGATGTTGCTTCGGCAGGTGCAGGGCGCAGCCCTGCAAACAATCACCTCACCGTGCTGACCACGGTCGGCAGCTGCCAATGCCCTCCCGCCACGCCGCGGCACTGCCCGGTGGTGAACTCGCCGCTCTTCACGAATCGCGCGCCATCCCAGGCCCAGTCGTGGCCGGAGAAGCAGTCACCGATGCCGCGTCCACGGAAGCGCCCGCGCAGCGTCGCGTCATCGCGATCAAAGTCCTCCGCGTTGGAGGTCACGAACTTCGCCTGGTACGGCGCCTTGTCCTGCACTACCCAGTAGCCGCTGCTGAAGTTGTAGGCACCCACGAAGCAACTGGTGCTTGCCAGTACATGCTGGGCGTCCAGTCGCTGGATCTCGATCTCATCTGTCCCGCCATCGCTCAGGCGGCCGCACTCATCCGGCTTCGGCAGGCTGGCGATCAGCGCCTTGCGCAGGCCCGGTGCCTTGGCCAGCGCCGCGTCCGAGGCGCGCGGTGCCATCAGCGTGCCGCGCACGATCACTGGTACCGGCAACGCCGCAGGCACGCTCGCTTCGGGCTTGTCGCCACGCCGCACCAGCGCACCGGGCGTGCCCAGCCGGCCCTGGGCCTCGTCCATCTTCAGCAGTACGGCCGCTGCGCCGCTGTCGGAGATCGGCCACGCCTTGCCCTTGCCGTCGATGATCTCGATGCGTGCCTGGCGCGGCAGTGCGGCGACCAGTGCATCGGTCTGTGCCTGCTGCAACAACACGTTGTCCCCGTCGCCGGTGTCGTGCACCGGGCCCAGGTCCTTGCCGTTCAGGCGCAGGCGCAGCGCCCCGGTCGGCGTCGGGCTTTCGCCATCCTCGCCATTGCGCAGCCGCGCGAGCACCTTCGTAGCCGGGCCGCCCGCGCGTTCCAGCATCAGGCTGAGCAGATTGCCGGGTTCTTCCGGGCTGTAGCCGGCGGCGCGGCAGGTGCGGGTGTTGTCACAGGCCAGCGACCAGTCGTTGTGCTGGAACTGCACGCCGGCCTTCGGTTCGGGTGTGGCGGCGTGGGCGGCCGGGGCCAGGGCGAGGCCCAGCAGCGCGGGAAGCAGCGTGCGATGCATGCGTTGAAGTCCATTTCAGGGCCGACAAGCATGGAAGATATGCTGGCAGATTCCAAATGCTCGCGATCAGGGGGGGGAGCCTCCTGCGGGCAGAGAGATCCGACCCCGCGCTATCATGGGGATGTCTTCCGCAACCCGGCGATGCCGATGTCCCTTGCCGCCGATGCTGTGCAGCCATTCCCTGATACGCCGACGATCCGCCGCCGCGATGCGGTTGCGCCCGGCAGCTGGCCGGAGGGCACGCTGCCGCTGCTGGCGCGTCTCTATGCCAACCGGGGCGCGGGTACACCGGAGTTGGCGCAGCCGAAACTGGGCAATCTGCACGCCCCCGAGCTGCTGACCGGCATCGATGATGCGGTGGGCCTGCTGATCGAGGCCATCGCCAATGACAAGCGCATCCTGGTGGTCGGCGATTTCGATTGCGATGGCGCCACCGCCTGTGCGGTCGGCGTGCGTGGCCTGCGCATGCTCGGCGCGCAGCATGTCTTCCACGCGGTGCCGAACCGAATGGTGCACGGCTACGGCCTGTCACCTTCTCTGGTGGAGGAGCTGGCCGAGCTGCAGCCGGACCTGCTGGTCACGGTCGACCACGGCATCGCCTGCCATGCGGGCGTGATCGCGGCCAAGGCGCGGGGCTGGCAGGTGCTGGTCACCGACCATCACCTACCCGGGCCGCAGTTGCCGCCGGCCGATGTCATCGTCGATCCCAATCTCGACGGTGATGCGTTCCCCAGCAAGTCGCTGGCCGGTGTCGGTGTGATCTTCTACGTGCTGATGGCGCTGCGCCGGCACATGCGCGAGGCCGGCGTCTTCGCCGATGGCAAGGGGCCGGACCTGACCACGCTGCTGGACCTGGTGGCGGTCGGCACTGTCGCCGACCTGGTGGCGCTGGATCCGAACAACCGGGCGCTGGTCAGTGCGGGCCTGCGCCGTCTGCGCGCAGGGCAGGGCTGTGTCGGCCTGCGTGCACTGATCGAAGCCAGCGGCCGTGACGCGGCGCGGCTGACCGCCACCGACATCGGCTTCGCACTCGGCCCGCGCCTGAATGCCGCGGGCCGGCTGGAAGACATGGCGCTGGGCATCGCGCTGTTGCTGACCGAAGACCCGCGCCAGGCGCGGGAGATCGCGCAGACGCTGGAGCAGATCAACTCGGAACGCCGCGCGGTGCAGCAGGCGATGACCGATGACGCCGAGCAGGCGTTGACCCGCGTGGTGCTGGACATGGCCGGTCAGCGACCGGTCGCGGCCTGCCTGTTCGATGCCGACTGGCATCCAGGCGTGGTCGGCCTGGTCGCATCGAAAATGAAGGATCGCCTGCATCGCCCGGTGATCGCCTTCGCCCCGGCCGAACCCGGCGCCGACACCCTGCGAGGCTCGGCGCGCTCCATTCCCGGCCTGCACATCCGTGACGCGCTGGCGTTGGTCGATGCACGCCATCCGGGCCTGATCGAGCGCTTCGGTGGGCATGCCATGGCGGCCGGCCTCAGCCTGCGGCTTGATCACGTTGATTCCTTCAAGGCCGCCTTCGTTGCCGTGGTGCTGGAAATGCTCGACCCGGCCGCATTGCAGCAGCAGGTGCTCAGTGACGGCGAACTGGCGGCGGACGAGCTGGACCATCGCCACGCCGATGCGCTGCGCCTGGCCGGGCCGTGGGGCCAGGGTTTCCCCGAGCCACTGTTCGACGGCCACTTCGAAGTGGCCAACTGGCGCGTGCTGAAGGAGCGTCACCTGAAGCTGGAACTGCGCCTGCCCGGCGTACCCGGCACCATCAACGCCATCCATTTCGGCGGCTGGCACGGCAACGCGCCCGGTCGCCATGTGCATCTCGCCTATCGCCTCGCCTGCGACGACTATCGCGGCGGCAGCGCCATCCAGCTGATCGTGGAGCACTGCCTGCCCGCATAGAAAAAGGGGACGGAGGGGATTAAGTCGCTTGTGCCTCGTTTGCCAATTGCGACTTAATCCCCTCCGTCCCCTTTTTGGGGGCGCCAACCCCGTTACGGTTGCTGGTGCGTTCAAAGGTTCACGATCCCACTGGAGTCCGGTCATGGTCTTCGCCCGTTGCTGCACCGTATTGCTGCTGGCCGTTGCGGCCTGGCCCGCTGGCGCGCAGTCGCCGCCGATCTCCCGGCCGCAGGCCAGCATGCCTCTGCTGATTGCCCCGGCCGCCGAGCAGGCGGTGCAGCTGCGACACGCCCGCATCGAAGGCGAAGTCCAGGCCGGCATCGCCCAGACCCGGATCACACTGGAATTCCACAACCCGAACCGGCGCGTGCTGGAGGGCGAGCTGCAGTTCCCGCTGGCCGACGGTCAGCAGATCAGCGGCTTCGCGCTGGACATCAACGGCGAGATGCGTGACGCGGTGCCGGTGCCCAAGGACCGCGGCCGCCAGGTGTTCGAGGAGATCGCCCGCCGCGGCGTCGACCCGGGCCTGCTGGAACAGACCGCTGGCAACCAGTTCCGGTTGCGCATCTACCCGCTGCCGGCCGGCGGTAGCCGGCGCGTGGAGCTGGTGATTCGCGAGCCGTTGGCCTTCGCCGGCCAAGGCTGGCAGTGGACGCTGCCGCTGCAGTTCGCCGCCGGTGCAGCCTCGGTTGAACTGAAACTGCAGGCCCCCGGCGCGACTACTGCGGGTACGGCACCCTTCCGCATCAGCGCGGGCCAGCTGCAGTGGCAGGGCAAGGGTGCGCAGCTGCCGAAGCAACTCCAGTGGAACCTGCCGGCAGCCCGCCACGCACAGTTGCAGGTGGCGCCCTGGCAGGATGGGCACTACCTGTTGGCACAGCTGCCGGTGGCGGCCAGCAGTACACCCCGCACGTTGCCCAGCGAGATCGGCCTGCTGTGGGACGGCTCCGGTTCGGCGGGGCAGCGCGATCGCACGCGTGAGTTCGCCCTGCTGGATCGCTATTTCGCCGCGCTGGGTGACGGCACCGTGGCCTTGACCGTACTGCGCGATCGCGCCGAGCCGGTGCGTCGATTCCGTATCCGCGCCGGCAACTGGAACGAGCTGCGCGCAGCGTTGCAGGCGGTGCGCCCTGACGGTGCCAGCGCGCTGGCGCAGTGGCAGCCGCAGCCGGGCGTGAAGGAGTACCTGCTGGTCAGCGATGGCCTGCTGACCTATGGGCCGGAACAGCTGCCGGCGATGGCGCCGGATCAACGCCTGTTTGCGGTAAGCAGCGCCGGTGCGCGCACCGATGCCGTGCGACTGCGTGGTTGGAGCGAAGCGCGTGGCGGCCGCTTCGTTGCGCTGGGCGAGGATGTCGATGCGGCGGCGCGCGAGCTGCTGTCGTCGTCGCTGGATGTGCAGGTCGATGCGGGGCGCGGCGTGCAGGACGTGGTGATCGATCGTCGCAGTGAAGCCCAGGGCTGGCTGTGGCTGCACGCACGACTGGCGGCCGATGGAGTGCCGATGCGGGTGCGCGTGGGTGGCGGCGAATGGCAGGCGCTGCCGGCCACGCAGAAGAGTGAAGACGGCGAGCTGCTGGCCGGCTTGTGGGCGCAGGCGCGCCTGCAGCAGCTGGCTGCCGACCGCCGTGGCAACCGCGAGGCGATGCAGCGGCTGTCGCAGCAGTTTGGCCTGGTCGGCCCGGACACCTCGCTGATCGTGCTGGAGACGTTGGAGGACTACCTGCGCTATGCGATTCGCCCTTCGGGCACGCTGCGCGCCGGGTACGACGCCAGGTTTGCAGTGCAGGTAAGAGATCGCGCCGCTGCTGATCGCCAGCGCCTGGATGAGGTGGCGGCACGCTGGAAGGAGCGCCAGCAGTGGTGGAGCCGCAGCTGGCCGAAGGGTGTGCCACCGCAGGCGAAGGGCGGGGCACTGGAAGTGGCCTCGGCGGACTACGCGATGGAATCGGCGCCGGTGGCAATGCTCGCCGCGCCGGCCCCTGCGGCACCGCCCGCCCCGGCACCGATGGCCGCCGCCGAGCAGCGCATGGAAGCCAGCAGCGCGCGTGCACGTCGCTCGGCGCCTGCATCGAACAAGGCCCTGGATTCAATTACGGTCACTGGTGGCCGTGTCGCTGCGCCCGCTGCCGCCAACGAGGGCGAGCTCGGCATCCAGCTGGCGGCCTGGCAGTCGGATTCGGCCATCGCCCGGCGCCTGCGCCAGGGCCCGGCGTCGCAACTGTATGACCGCTACCTGGCCGAGCGCGATGCGCATGCCGACAGCAGCGCGTTCTTCCTCGACGTGGCCGACCTGCTGCTGGAGCAGGGTCAGCGCGACCTGGCACTGCGTGTGCTGTCGAACCTGGCCGAGATGGATCTGGACAACCGCCACCTGCTGCGCGTGCTCGGTTACCGGCTGATGCAGGCTGATGCCCCCGCACTGGCGGTGCCGGTGTTCGAGCAGGTCCTGGCGATGGGCCAGGAAGAACCGCAGAGCTTCCGCGACCTGGGCCTGGCACTGGCCGCGGCCGGCAAGCCGCAGCAGGCGCTGGCGCCGCTGTACCAGGTGGTGGTGCGGCCGTGGGACAGCCGCTTCGATGGCATCGCCCTGATCGCACTGGATGAACTGACCAACCTGGTGGCCCGCAGCACGCCCCGGCTGGATACCACCAGTATCGACCCGCGCCTGCTGCAGGCGATGCCGCTGGACCTGCGCGTGGTGCTGTCGTGGGATGCCGACAACAGCGACATGGATCTGTGGGTGACCGACCCGAACGGCGAGCGCGCGTACTACGGCAACCGCCTGACGTACCAGGGTGGGCAGATGTCGCAGGACTTCACCGGCGGCTATGGCCCCGAGCAGTTCTCTCTGCGCAACGCCAAGCCAGGCAAGTACAAGGTGGAAGCGAACTACTTCGGAAGCCGCCAGCAGCTGGTGACCGGCGCGACGACCCTGATGCTGCACCTGACCACCCATTGGGGCACGGCCAAGCAGAAGGACCAGATGGTGACGATGCGCCTGAAGGACCGCGCCGAGACCGTGCTGGTGGGCGAGTTCGAGGTGCGTTGACCGCTCGGACGTCCGCGTAGCGTCGAGCTTGCTCGACTGCTTTGATGTAGAGCCGGGGCCATGCCCGGCTCACGGCACAGGCAGCCGAGCCTCGGCGCGGCGCTACAACGCCACGGTGCGCGCCTTTGACGCCGCTGGCGGATCGGCACGCAGGCCGAACAGGGGCCGCAGCCAACGCACGCGACGGATCAGCAACTCATGGATCAGCAGGCAGCCGCCGACAGTACCGGCCAGCAGCAGCGCCGGTTCCAGCCATGGGCCCAGCTGCAGCGGCCTGAGCCAGAACAGCAGGGCGATGATCAGGCTCTGGTGCAGCATGTACCACGGATAGATCGCCTCGGTGCAGTACGGCAGCCAGCGGAACGGGCGATCGAGGAAGACCTTTCCCCAGCCGAGGATGGCCAGCAGCGCGGTCCAGACGTAAAGCGACTGGCTGGCCCGGCCCTGCAGGTCCCAGAACGGTTCGGGCCATCGCCGCAGCGGGGAGTCGGCGGGCAGCACCTGGCCGAGGATGCGCAACCCCAGATACCAGCCAACGGCAGCAAGCGCCAGCCACAGCGTGGTGCGGCGCAGGGCGACCACGCGTTGCCAGAACACCGGCTCACGACCCAGCAGGTAGCCGGCCAGGAATACCGTTGCGTACTTCGCGTGCTGGTACCAGTCGCTGAGCAGGGCATTGGTGGACGGGTAGATCGGCTCCAGCCAGATCACCCAGGCCAGCAGCAGGGCGGACGGAAGGCCGATCAGCAGCATCGGCGATGCTGCGCAGAACGCCACCGCGCGGCGCACCACCGCCGTTCCCAGCAACGGCATCAACAGGGCCAGGGCCAGCGTGTAGTTCCAGAGATACGCCAGGTACCACAGATGGTTCCAGGTGATGCCGTACTGCCAACCGGCGAAGCTCCCTTCCGGCCACGGCCGCACCTGCCAATAGCGCAGCAGGAAGTGGCCGAAGCCGGGTGCCACGTGGCCGTTGGCCACGCCTTCGCAGTAGGGCTGGATCGGCACGATCACGAACATGCCGAACAGCAGCGGCAGCAGCAGCCGCCAGGTGCGCAGGCCGGCGAAGCGCAGCAACCTGCCTTCCGGCCGCATCAGCGCGATGGCGATACCCGAGATCAGGAACAGCAGCGACATCCGCCAGCGGTTGACGAACAGCATCGGCCACTGCAGCCATTCGGCGGTATGCACGCTCTTGAGGTGAAAGCCCCAGTCGTCCACGTAGGCCATGGCGGTGTGGTAGAGGATCAGCAGGGCGAAGGCGAACACGCGCAGGGCGTCGATGTCGTAGCGTCGGGTCATGGTGGTGGTGTGCCGGAGAGTCGAGCCAAGGTGACGCCGTCCGGTCCGTGCGGCGACCGGCAAGGGGCCGCTGGAACCGACGCAGTGACCAATGGCGGGGGTGGTGGGACCAATGGAGCCGCTACCCTTTGTCCCTTGAGGCAGGCTGGAGCACCGCAACGACATGGATGCAGCAATGACCCAGGGCCGACCATCGCGCTGGCGTACTTCAACCCGCCTGCTGGTATGGGCGGCGATCCTGTCGGCCTCGGCAGTGACCAATGCGCTGGTGGAAGTGATGGACGCCAGTCGCCGCGGCGCCGATCTCGGGCTGTGGGAGCCGATGATCTGGGAGTTCAGCAGCCTCGCCCTGATCCTGTTGACCCTGCCGTTGCTGTGGTGGGGCTGCGAGCGCTGGCCGCTGCATGCTGATACCTGGAGGCGGCGGTTGCCGCTGTATCTGCTGGCCAGCGTCGGCTGGTCGCTGCTGCACGTGGTGGGGATGATGCTGCTGCGGCATCTGGCCTACGCGTCGCTGGGCTACCGCTACCAGGACGATGCCGGCTGGCTGGAGCGTTTTGCCTACGAATACCTGAAGGATGTGCGCACGTTCGCGATGTTCGTGGCCCTCGAGCACTTTGCCAGCTGGTTCGGCAGGCGCAGGCAGGGCGAAGCGAGCCTGCTGGCCGAGCCCGACGTCGGCCCGCCGGTGGAGCCGGTCGAGCGCCCCCGGCATTTCCTCGTCCGCAAGCTGGGCAAGGAGTTCCTGGTTGCCACGGCCGACGTGGAGTACGCGCAGTCGGCGGGGAACTACGTGAACCTGCGGGTACGCGGCCACGACTACCCGCTGCGCATCACCATGGCGGTGCTGGAGCAGCGGCTGGACCCGGGCGAGTTCCTGCGCCCGCATCGCAGCTGGCTGATCAATCGCGGCCAGTTGCGCTCGATCGAGCCGCTGGACGGAGGCGAGGCCCTGCTGCACATGGCCGACGGGGCGAAAGTGCCGTGCAGCCGGCGCCAGCTGCCGCTGCTGCGGCAGGCGCTGGGGGCAGGGTGAGGCCCTCATTCCGGGCACCCGCCGCCTGCGGTATCATTACCAGTCATCTTTTGAATGCATAACCGCCGACATGATCGAACTGAATCCTGTCCGCCAGCGCATCACCGATCTGACCGATCGCGTGCTGTCGCTTCGGGGGTATCTTTGACTACGACGCCAAGAAAGAGCGTCTTGAAGAAGTAACGCGCGAGCTGGAAAGCCCCGACGTCTGGAACAACGCCGAGTACGCCCAGAACCTGGGCCGCGAACGTTCCAGCCTGGAAAAGACCGTGGGCGGCATCGCCTCGGTGCTCGATGGCCTGAACGATGCCACCGAGCTGCTGGAGCTGGCCGAGTCCGAGCAGGACGAGGACACCGCCCTGGCCGTGGTCGCCGACCTGGACAAGCACCAGGCCCACGTGGAGAAGCTGGAGTTCCAGCGCATGTTCTCCGGCGAGATGGACAATGCGGCGGCGTTCGTCGACATCCAGGCCGGTGCCGGCGGCACCGAAGCCCAGGACTGGGCCGAGATCCTGCTGCGCATGTACCTGCGCTGGTGCGAGTCGCGCGGCTGGAAGACCGAACTGATGGAAGTGTCCGGTGGCGACGTTGCCGGCATCAAGTCGGCCACGCTGCGCGTGGAAGGCGACTATGCCTATGGCTGGCTGAAGACCGAGACCGGCGTGCACCGCCTGGTGCGCAAGTCGCCGTTCGACTCGGACAACCGCCGCCACACCAGCTTCACCTCGGTGTTCGTGTCGCCGGAAATCGACGACAACATCGACATCACCATCAACCCGGCCGACCTGCGTACCGACGTGTACCGTTCGTCCGGTGCCGGTGGCCAGCACGTGAACAAGACCGAGTCGGCGGTGCGCATCACCCACATCCCGACCAACATCGTCGTGGCCTGCCAGACCGGCCGCAGCCAGCACCAGAACCGCGACAACGCGATGAAGATGCTGGCCGCCAAGCTGTATGAACTGGAGATCCAGAAGCGCAACGCCGAGAAGGACGCCGTGGAAGCCACCAAGTCCGACATCGGCTGGGGCAGCCAGATCCGCAACTACGTGCTCGACCAGAGCCGCATCAAGGACCTGCGCACCGGCATCGAACGGTCGGACACGCAGAAGGTGCTGGACGGCGACCTGGACGAGTTCGTCGAGGCCAGCCTGAAGGCCGGCCTGGCCGTGGGCTCCAAGCGCGTCGATGCCTGATCGGCGCGCCTGCGCGGATATCGTCACCCTCGTGCGCAACGCCGAGGGTGGCTGATCACGCTTCCGATGTGGGGCCGAGCCCATGCTCGGCTGCTGTTGGCGCAGTAGCAGATGCGTCGAGCATGGCTCGACGCTACAACGGGTACGGCGGTAGCGATGATGCGCAGCGAAAGTGAACGCAAGGAACTTGGCGGCTTCCTCAAGGCCTGCCGCGCCCGTGTCGACCCCGCCACGCTCGGCCTGCCGGCCGGGCGGCGGCGCACCCCGGGCCTGAAGCGCGAGGAAGTGGCGCTGGCGATCGGGGTCAGCGTGAGCTGGTACACCTGGATCGAGCAGGGCCGCGAAGTGCGTGCCTCGCCCGAGGTGCTCGAGCGCCTGGCACAGGTGCTGCGCATGAGCGACGACGAACGCGCCTATGCCTTCGCGCTGTCCGGCTACGGCGTGCCGCTGGAATCACCGGACGAGAGCGTGACCGACGGCCTGCGCCAGCTGGTGGAGGCGATGCAGCCGATCCCGGCGTACGTGCGCAACACCCGCTTCGACATCCTGGCCTGGAACCCGGCCATCGCCGAGCTGTTCGTGGACTACAGCCAGCTGGCACCGCATGAGCGCAACACGCTGCGGCTGATGTTCCTGTACCCGCCGTACCGCACGCTGATCCTCAACTGGGAAGAAATGACCCGCGGCCTGCTGGCAGGCTTCCGCGCGGCGATGGCGCAGGCGCCGGACAAGGCCCCGTTCCTGGCGCTGGTGGAGGACATCGCCGCGCACAGCGAGGAGTTCCGCCAGTGGTGGCCGGAGCACGATGTGCGCCGGTTCGATGAAGGTGCGAAGAAGTTGAACCACCCCACGCGCGGGTTGCTGGACCTGCAGTACGTGGCGCTGGTGCCGGAGAGCCGGCATGACCTTTCCTTGGTGACCTACCTGCCGCGGAAGTAGGGGGTGTTCGGCAGGGCTTGCAGCCCTGCACCTGCTCAATGCAACGGCCAAAGCCAGAGCCAGAGCCAGAGCTAGGTTCCGTGGTTTGGCGGGGCGGTGTCGGCGTGCGGGGACGCCGCAAGTACGTCCGTGTAGGCTTGGCAGCCGCATCCATGCGGCTGACACCCCGCACGCCGACACCGCCCCACCTTCGACAGGTTCACGCGGCTGTTGGCAACTGCGGCTTTGTTCCGCGCGGCTGTTGGTAGGTGTCGACCTTGGTCGACACGATTTTTCTTCAGATATCGAATGAGTCATCCACGCATGGCGTGGATCTACTGTGTCGACCAAGGTCGACACCCACCAACAGCAACGCACAGCGCCGTCCCGACAGATCGCGGGAAATTGTCGAAGGCGGGATGGGTCCGGTTGCGGGAGTGTCCGCGGCATGGATGCCGCGGCCAAGCCCCCAAGGACGGGTTTACGGCGTCTCCCGCAACCGGACCCACCCCGCCAACCCACGGAATGCCAGCTTCTGCCGTTGCCGTTGCCGTTGCCTTGGCTTGAAGCCTCTGCGGGTGCAGGGCGCAGCCCTGCCGATAACCCCATTCAGGCAGGTAAGTGCAGGTCACAGGATAAGCAGACGCCTTGTTGCCTCCGCCAATCGGGTCCACATTCCTGTGCAGGAGACGGGCCACCGCCCGTTGTCGAGACAACAGGAGCCCTGCATGTCCGCTGCCCCCACCACCGCCATTTCCCGCGATCCGGCCACCGGCCAGCAGATCGCCAGCCATCCCTTCGCCACCGACGCCGAGCTGGAAACAATCCTGGATCGCGGCCAGGTCGGCTTTGCAGCCTGGAGCGTCAAGAGCCTCGAACAGCGCGCAGACGTGCTGCGTGCGATGGCCGCGGTACTACGCCGTGACCGTGAAAAGCTGGCCGCGCTGGCTACCGCCGAAATGGGCAAGGTCCAGGCCGAAGCGCTGGCCGAAATCGAGAAGTGTGCTGTGCTGTGCGACTGGTACGCCGACAACGGTGCGCAGTTCCTGCGCGACGAACCGACCCAGGTGCCCGACGACAAGGCCTACGTGTCATACCTGCCGCTGGGCGTGGTGCTGGGCATCATGCCGTGGAACTTCCCGTACTGGCAGGTGATGCGTGCGGCGGTGCCGATCCTGATGGGCGGCAACGGCTTCCTGCTGAAGCCGGCCGAGAACATCGTCGGTACCGCGCAGCTGCTCGACGCCGCCTGGCGCGATGCCGGCTTGCCGGAGGGCACCTTCATCGCGGCCAACATCAGCCGCGAGGGCACCAGCCGCGCGATCGCCGATGACCGCATCGCGGCGGTGACCCTGACCGGCAGTGTGGCCGCCGGCCGCAGCATTGCTGCCCAGGCCGGGCAGGCGCTGAAGAAGGTGGTGCTGGAACTGGGCGGTTCCGATCCGTTCATCGTCCTGGCCGACGCCGATCTTGATGCGGCCGTCGATGCGGCGGTGGCCTCGCGCTTCCAGAACACCGGGCAGGTCTGCATCGCCGGCAAGCGCATCATCGTCGAAGACGCGGTCTACGATCGTTTCGTGGCGCAGTTCTGCCAGAAGGTGCAGGCACTGACCATTGGCGACGGCCGCGACCCGGCGAACCGCATCGGCCCGATGGCGCGCCAGGATCTGCTGGAGCAGCTCGACGCGCAGGTACGTGCTTCGGTCGACGCCGGTGCGCAGCTGCTGGTCGGCGGTCACCAGCTGGATCGTCCGGGTGCGTTCTATGCACCCACCGTGCTGGCCGGGGTTGAGCCGGGCATGCAGGCCTTCGACACCGAAACGTTCGGGCCGGTGGCCTCGATCAGCCGCGCCCGCGACGCCGACCATGCGGTGGAACTGGCCAACCAGAGCGAGTTCGGCCTCAGCGGCAACCTGTGGAGCGGCGACCGCGCCCGTGCAATGCAGCTGGCGCGCCGGCTGCAGACCGGCGGCGTGTTCGTCAACGGCTTCTCCGCGTCCGATCCGCGCGTGCCGATCGGCGGCGTGAAGAAGAGCGGCTTCGGCCGTGAGCTCTCGCACTTCGGCATCCGCGAATTCGTCAACGCGCAGACGGTGTGGTTCGACAAGCGTTGACGCGCAGCTTCCATCCTCCCTGCAACGATCCACCATCAGTCCAGCGAAAAGGACGGCATTCCAATGTCCAAGGGTTCAGATCTGCTTGTCGCCGCACTTGAGAACGAAGGCGTCGAGCGCATTTTCGGCATTCCCGGCGAAGAAAATCTCGACGTGGTCGAGTCGCTGCGCCATTCCAGCATCGAGCTGGTCATCACCCGCCACGAGCAGGCGGCGGTGTTCATGGCGGCTACCTATGGCCGCCTGACCGGCAAGCCGGGCGTGTGCCTGGCCACGCTCGGCCCCGGCGCGCTGAATTTCACCACCGGCGCCGCGTATGCGCTGCTTGGCGCATGGCCGGTCATCATGATCACCGGGCAGAAGGGCATCGTCGCCAGCAAGCAGGCGCGCTTCCAGATCGTCGACATCGTCAGCACGATGAAGCCGCTGACCAAGCTGGCGCGTCAGATCGTCTCGGCGCGCACCATCCCGACCATCGTCCGCGAGGCGTTCCGTGTCGCCCAGGAAGAGCGCCCGGGCCCGGTGCTGCTGGAGCTGCCCGAAGATATCGCGGCCGATGAGGTCGAGGGCGTGGCGCTGATTCCGCCGCACGCGGTGGATCGTCCCATTGCCAGTCCGGAGGCGCTGGATCGGGCGGCGGAGATCATCCGCAACGCCAAGCGCCCCCTGCTGATGATCGCCTCGGCGGCGTCGCGGCCGCAGTCCAGCGAAGCGCTGTCGGCGTTCGTGTTGCGCGCCGGCATTCCGTTCTTCACCACGCAGATGGGCAAGGGCGCGGTGGCCGGTGGTTCGGGCCTGTACATGGGCACCGCGGCGCTGACCGAGCGCGATTACGTGCACATGGCGATCGACCAGGCCGACGTGATCGTGACCATCGGCCACGAGGTCACCGAGAAGCCGCCGTTCGTGATGCGCCCGGGTGGGCCGACCGTGATCCATATCGGCTACTCGCAGGCGGCCGTGGAGCAGGTGTACTTCCCGCAGGTGGAAGTGATCGGTGACATCGGTCGTTCGCTGACCCAGTTGGCCGATCGTATCGAAGGCGCGGTGCCGAACGCTGACGCGCTGCTGCCGCTGCGCGCGACCATTCTGGAACACCTGGCTGACCGAGCCGAGGAGGCTGGATTCACGCCTCAGCGGCTGGTGCACGACGTGCGCCAGGTGATGCCGCCGGACGGCATCGTGGCGCTGGACAACGGCATGTACAAGATCTGGTTCGCGCGCAATTACCGCACCCAGGTGGCCAATACGCTGCTGCTGGACAATGCGCTGGCGACCATGGGCGCGGGCCTGCCGTCGGCGATCATGGCTTCGATCCTGTACCCGCAGCGGCGGGTGCTGGCGGTGTGCGGCGATGGCGGGTTCATGATGAACAGCCAGGAGCTGGAGACCGCGCGTCGGCTGGGCCTGAACCTGGTGGTGCTGATCCTCAACGACGGCGCCTACGGCATGATCCGCTGGAAGCAGGCGGTAGATGGCTTCACCGACTACGGCATGACCTTCAGCAACCCGGATTTCGTGAAGTACGCGGAAGCCTACGGCTGCAAGGGCCACGAGGTGACCGCCATCGAGCAGTTCATCCCGACGCTGGAGGCGGCCTTCAACGAGGGCGGGGTGCACCTGGTGTCGGTGCCGGTTGATTACTCGGAGAACCAGCGGGTGCTGGTGGACGAGCTGCGGCAGGCGTTCCCTGGGAACGGTTGACCGGGGCGTCGTTCCCCGGAATCCGGTAGGTGTCGACCTTGGTCGACACACGGACCGCCAACCAAGGTTGGCGGCCATCTGGGCGGGCCCGGCCCAAGGCCGGGGCAGGGCGGTTTTGGTATGCTGGGCAACCGGCTGTGCCGGGTGCAACATCCCCCCTCACTACACGATTCCCGCAGATCCATGAGCGAAGCTACCGATACCCCCCCCGTTGACGAAAACAAGTTGATCGCCGAGCGCCGCGAGAAACTCAAAACGCTGCGTGGGCAGGGCATCGCGTACCCGAACGACTTCCGTCGCGAGGACTTCGCCGGCCGCCTGCAGGAAGAATTCGCCGATGCCGATACCTGGACCGCCGAGGCGCTGGAAGGCAACGGTCGCCAGGTGAAGATGGCCGGCCGCCTGATGGCCAAGCGCATCATGGGCAAGGCCAGCTTCGCGCAGATCCAGGACGAGTCCGGCCGCATCCAGCTGTTCCTGCAGGGCGCGGTGCTGGGCGATGCCTACACGGCCTTCAAGGGCTGGGACGTGGGCGACATCATCGCCGTCGAAGGCGGCCTGACCCGTACCAAGACCGGCGAACTGTCGGTCAAGGCCGAGTCGATCCGCCTGCTGACCAAGTCGCTGCGCCCGCTGCCGGACAAGTGGCACGGCCTGGCCGACGTCGAGCAGCGCTACCGCCAGCGTTACGTCGACCTGATCGTGACCCCGGAGTCGCGCGCGGTGTTCATCAAGCGCTCGAAGATCATCCGCGCCATGCGCGCGTGGCTGGACAACCGCGACTTCCTGGAAGTCGAGACGCCGATGATGCATTACATCCCCGGCGGCGCGGCGGCCAAGCCGTTCACCACCCATCACAACGCGCTGGACCTGGACCTGTACCTGCGCGTGGCGCCGGAGCTGTACCTCAAGCGCCTGACCGTGGGTGGCCTGGAGCGCGTGTACGAGATCAACCGCAACTTCCGCAATGAAGGCGTCAGCACCCGCCACAATCCGGAATTCACCATGATGGAACTGTACGAGGCCTACGCCACGTACAACGAAATCATGGACCTGACCGAGGGTGTGATCCGTGATGTGGCCAAGGCCGTGAACGGTGGCACCGAAGTGGAATGGGACGGCGCGAAGATCGACCTGGGTCCGGCGTTCCGTCGTTGGCGCATGGATGAGGCAGTGCGCCACCACAACCCGGAAATCTCGGCCGCTGATTGCACTGACCGCGATGCGCTGCTGCGCCATTGCGAGCGCTTGAACATCCGCGTCAAGCCGTCCTACGGCTGGGGCAAGCTGTTGCTGGAAATCTTCGAGGCCACGGTCGAGCACACCCTGATCCAGCCGACCTTCATCACCGACCATCCGGTCGAGGTCTCGCCGCTGGCCCGTGCCAATGACAACGACCCGGGCTACACGGATCGCTTCGAGCTGTTCGTCAACGGCAAGGAGCTGGCCAACGGCTTCTCCGAACTGAACGACCCGGAAGACCAGGCCCAGCGTTTCCAGGCCCAGGTGGCCGCGAAGGAAGGCGGCGACGACGAGGCGATGCACTACGACGCCGACTACATCCGTGCGCTGGAGTACGGCATGGCCCCGACCGGCGGCCTCGGCATCGGCGTTGATCGCCTGGTGATGCTGCTGACCGGCAGCAGCTCGATCCGTGACGTGCTGCTGTTCCCGTACATGCGTCCGGAGCAGTAAGTCGTCTTTTTGACTCCCGTTTGTGCGCGCCGTCGCGAAATGAGACGGCGCGATTGACGCCTCCCGCGCTCGGCGTATCGTTAATGCACTACCTTGACGTCTGTTATGGCTTGATCGGCGCCAGGGGGAGTGCGCATTGTGGAGAGTCCGCTTCACAATGTGATGACGATCATGAACCGGGACGCATGACACGGGAGTCGGGCCGATGCAGGGTGCGAGCGTTCGCAGCAGCAGGGTATCCTCGCCTGCTGATGATCCAGCATGGTCGAGAAACCAGGCGGAGTACGCGTTGAACATCGTCATTGTTGACGACCAGACGTCCGCGCGGACGATGCTGCGTCACGTCATCGAAGACATCGCGCCGGAACTGAGCGTGTATGACTTCGGTGATCCGCTGACCGCATTGGCCTGGTGCGAGGCGCACCCGGTCGACCTGCTGCTGCTCGATTACCGCATGCCGGAGATGGACGGGCTGGAGTTCGCCCGTCGATTCCGTCGCCTGCCCAAGCACCGCGATATCCCGGTGATCCTGATCACCGTGGTCGGCGACGAGCCGATCCGCCAGGCGGCGCTGGAAGCGGGGGTCATCGACTTCCTGGTCAAGCCGATCCGCCCGCGTGAACTGCGCGCGCGCTGCTACAACCTGCTGCAACTGCGCCAGCAGACCGAGAACGTGAAGCAACGTGCGTTGTCGCTGGAGCAGCGCCTGCTGGCCAGCATGCACGAGGTCGAGGAACGCGAACGCGAGACCCTGTCGCGATTGGCGCGGGCGATCGAGTTCCGTGATGCCGGCACCAGTGCCTATCTCGAACGCATGGCGCGCGTTGCGGGGCTGATCGCCGAGCAGCTTGGCCTGCCCGAAGACGACGTGCGCCTGATCGAGATGGCGGCGCCGCTGCATGACATGGGCAAGATCGCCATTCCCGACGCGGTGCTGCTCAAGCAGGGCAAGCTCAATGACGAGGAGCTGGCGATCATGCGCCGGCACCCACGCATCGGCCACGAGCTGCTGAGTGGCAGCCAGAACCGTTTCATCCAGGTGGGCGCGCTCATCGCGCTGCGCCATCACGAACGTTACGACGGCAGCGGCTATCCCGACGGCCTGGTCGGCGAAGCGATCCCGCTGGAAGCGCGGATCGTTGCTGTCGCCGACGTCTTCGATGCGCTGATCTCGCCCCGTCCGTACAAGGAAGCATGGACCATGGAAGCCACACTGGCTTATCTGTACGCCCAGCGTGGGCGACTGTTCGATCCGCGTTGCGTGGATGCGCTGATGCGCGGCCACCAGCAGTTGATGGATATCTGCGCCCAGCACTCGACGGCATCGACGCGACCGGGTGGGTGACATGCAGGACCTGTTCGCACGCGTGAGGCGTCGGCTGGCGCAGCGTCCGGATTCGGAACATGGCCAGGCGATCGTGCGGGTGGTGCTGATCTCGCTGATCCTGGTCTATGTTCTGTTGTCCGGCGCCCGCCTGCACCGGCTGGATCAGTACCAGGGCGCGCTGGCAACGGCGGTGACCGGGCTGGGCCTGTCGCTGCTGTTGTTCGGCTGGCTGCTGTGGAAGCCGCAGCGCTCGGACCCGCGGCGGGTGGCCGGGATGCTGGCCGATTACGGCCTGATCGCGATCGGCATGATCCAGATGGGTGAGCCGCTGGCGTGGGTGTATGCGGTGGTGATGTGGGTCACGGTGGGCAACGGCCTGCGCTTCGGGCCGCGTTACCTGACCGCTGCCATCGTGCTGGCGATGATCAGTTTCGGCACTACCGTGCTGTTGACTCCCTATTGGCAGGCCAACCTGGGGCTGGCCATTTCCCTGTGGTTGGGGTTGCTGGCAGTACCGTTGTGCTGCTCCTCCCTGCTGCGCCGAAGGATGCGACATCCGACCATGGATACGACGCCCGCCGCTGGATCCGACAAGCGCTCGCTGTTGGCCCGCTTCAAGCAGCGCCTGTCCGGGCGCGAGGACAGCGAGCACGCGCAGAACCTGATCCGCATCATCATCACCGCACTGTTCATCAGCTATCTCGGCTGGCGCTCGCTGAGCGGCGGCGGTGAGGCGCTGACGGCGACGTGGCTGATCCTCGCCTTCGAGCTGACCATTTCCGCCGGCCTGCTGACCGCGATCCTGGTCAATCCGGGCGTGTCGCATGTGCGCCGGGTGATCGGCATGCTGACCGATTACACCTGCATGGCCTGGATCATGACCATCCAGGGCGAGCCGGCCGCACCGCTGTATGCGGTGATGCTGTGGGTGACGATCGGCAACGGCATGCGCTACGGCAGCACCTACCTGCGCGTGGCCACGGCCATGGGCTGCCTGGCCTTCCTGTGCACGGTGATGCTGTCGCCGTACTGGCGCGGTCACGATTATCTGGGCTGGGGCCTGTTGCTGGGCCTGGGCGCGATTCCGCTGTACTTCGATTCGCTGCTGCATGCCTTGACCCGGGCGGTGGCCGAGGCGCGGCAGGCCAACGAAGCCAAGAGCCGCTTCCTGGCCAACATGAGCCATGAGTTCCGCACGCCGTTGAACGGGCTGGCCGGCATGACCGAAGTGCTGGCCACCACCCGCCTGGACGACGAACAGCGCGAGTGCCTGAACACCATCCAGGCCTCGACCCGCAGCCTGCTGGCGCTGGTGGAAGAGGTGCTGGACATCTCCGCGATCGAAGCTGGCAAGGTGCGCGTGGAGTGGCACGAGTTCGCGCTGGCCGACGTGCTGCAGGCGATCAACCTGATCCTGACCCCGCAGACCCGCTCCAAATCGCTGGATTATCGCGTGCAGGTGGACGACAACGTGCCGCCGCGCCTGCTCGGGGATGCCGGGCACCTGCAGCAGATCCTGCTGAACCTGATGGGCAACGCGGTCAAGTTCACCGACAGTGGCTACGTGCATCTGCGCGTGTCCAGCCCCGATGCGCTGGGCAGCGAGCGGATGCGCCTGCGATTCGAGATCGTCGATACCGGCATCGGCGTGCCGGTGGCGTTGCGCGGACGCCTGTTCAATGCCTTCGAGCAGGGCGATGTCGGCCTGGCCCGTCGCCATGAAGGCACCGGTCTGGGCACCGCCATTGCCAAGGGCCTGGTCGAGTCGATGGGCGGGCAGGTCGGCTATGCGCCGAACAGCCCGCGCGGCAGCGTGTTCTGGGTCGAGATCACGCTGGACGTCGCAGACACCTCATCAGCCCCGGCGGTTCCGTCCGAGGTGGCTGAAGCCGGCAATGTCATCGCGTTTTCCAATCCCTTCCTGCGCCATCGCGCACGGGTGCGGAGCCTGCGGGTTCTGGTCGCCGACGACCACGAAGCCAACCGCATGGTGCTGCAGCGGTTGCTGGAGAAGGCCGGCCACAAGGTCACCTGCGTCAACGGCGGCGCCGAAGTGCTCGATGCGTTGGAGCAGGCCAGTTACGACGCAGCGATCGTCGACCTGCACATGCCTGGCATGAGCGGACTGGATCTGCTCAAGCAGTTGCGGGTGATGCAGGCCAGCGGCATGCCTTACGTTCCGGTCATGGTGCTGAGCGCAGACGTCACCCCCGAGTCCATCCTGCGTTGTGAGCAGGCCGGCGCCCGCGCCTTCCTTGCCAAGCCCGTGGTGGCCACCCGCCTGCTGGAAGTGCTGGCCGATGTCGCCGCCAACACCCGCTCAGAACCCGGCATCCAGTCGGTGCCTGCATTGCCGGTCGGCGATGGCGTGCTCGATACCGCGGTCCTGGACGAGTTGGCGTCGCTGGGCATGGGCGATGGCTTCGAACGCAAGTTCATCGACCAGTGCCTGGCGGACGTCGACGCGAGCATGGGCCAGCTCCAAGGCTGCGGCGAGCGCCAGGCCTGGGAGGATTTCCGCGAGCACGCCCACGCGCTGCGCGGCGTGGCAAGCAACCTGGGGCTTGTCCAGGTTGCCGCCTCCAGTGGCGAAATCATGCGCATGGCGGACTGGCAGCTGAAGGGTGAATGGAGCTCCCGCCTCGGCAACCTGGCGACCGCTCTGCGCAACGGCAGGAATGCGTTGGCTGCCCGTAGTGCGGGGGCACCGCACCGCGATGATAGCGAGCGCAGCCCGTCCTGACCCGCCAGACGATCAGGCCGGGTCGCCATTGCGCCGGGCCTGCGCCCGTACCAGCCGATCCATGGTGCGCAGGGACTTCTCGCCGAGCTGCATCGCAGTGTCTACCCAGATCTCGGTGATCCGCATCATTTCATGCAGCGGCACCATGGTGGCGATCTCGTTGACCTCACGCATCGCCGCCCAGGCGTGCGGGATGCGTCGGCTTTCCTTGATCACCTGTTCGACTGCGGCAACACCTTCGCCCACCGGCACCACGATGTCGACCAGGCCCATTTCCTTCAGCTGGCTGGCGGTGTAGAGGTTGCCTTCCAGCATGATCTTCTCCGCCAGCCGCGGACTGATCCGCTGGCACAGGAAGGAGTAGGCGCCCATGCCGGGGAACAGGTCGAACAGCACCTCCGGCAGGCCCATCAACACGCCTTCCTCGGCGACGATGGTGTGGCAGCTCAGTGCGGCCTCGAAGCCGCCCCCCAGTGCATTGCCCTGGACCAGGGCGATGCTGTGGGCACGGGTGCCCAGGCCGGCATGGAAGGCATGCACGCCGCGCACGCAGCGCTGGGCATAGTCGAGCAGGCGGGCGCGGTCGCCCTCGCGGATCAGGCGGCAGAACAGTTCGAGATCGCCGCCCAGGTTGAACACGTCGCTGTCCGAGGCAAGTACGACATGGGGTGACAGAGCGTGCGAGGCGCTGAGGCGATCGCCCAGTTCGCGCTGGTAGTCGACGATGTCATCGACCAGGCGCGAGGCGAAGCACGGCCGGCCTGGCTGGTTGACCAGGTTGGCGTGCATATGGATCCAGTAAACATCCCGCTCGGGTTCTTCGGTGATACGCAGGGTAGGGTGCTGCGAGGGACGGGTAATGATGGGGCGTACTGCAGACATGGGAGTTCTCCGTGTGACCGTCCGGCCAACCGCAGAGCGGACGGAGAGGAGTGGGGGGGCGAGCTGAACATGCGGCGGCGACTGATTCTATGCACCCGTCGTGAACCGCCCGCAAGGGCCGGGCCGGCCATGTTCCGGCAATAAAAAGACCCCGCCGTCTCCGGCGGGGTCCCCTGTACTGTCGTGTTGCCCGGAAACCCTTACTGGGTGGGCGTATCACGCAGCTCGCGACGGAGAATCTTGCCGACGTTGGTCTTCGGCAGCTCCTTTCGGAATTCTACGATTCTGGGGTGCTTGTAACCGGTCAGGTTGGCCCGGGCATGTTCCTTGACCATTTCCGCGGTCAGGTTCGGGTCCTTCTTCACGATCACGACCTTCACGACCTCGCCGGACTTCTCGTCCGGGACACCGACCGCAGCCACTTCCAACACGCCGGGCATCATCGCGATGACGTCCTCGACCTCGTTCGGGTACACGTTGAAGCCGGACACCAGGATCATGTCCTTCTTGCGGTCGACGATGTAGAAGAAGCCCTGTTCGTCCATCTTCGCCATGTCGCCGGTGTGCAGCCAGCCGTCGGCGTCGATGGCGGTGGCGGTTTCCTCCGGGCGCTGCCAGTAGCCCTTCATCACCTGCGGGCCCTTGATGCACAGCTCGCCCACTTCGCCCAGCGCCAGGATGTTGCCGTTGTCGTCCTTGATGCACGCATCGGTGGACGGGATCGGCAGGCCGATGGCGCCGTTGTACTCGGGCAGGGTGAGCGGGTTGATGCAGGCTGCCGGCGAGGTCTCGGTCAGGCCATAGGCTTCGACCAGGGTCACCCCGGTGACCTTCTTCCAGCGTTCGGCCACGGCACGTTGTACCGCCATGCCGCCGCCGAGGGTGAACTTGACCGAAGAGAAGTCGATCTCGTCGAAGCCGGGCGTGTTGAGCAGGCCGTTGAACAGCGTGTTGACGCCGGTGATGGCGGTGAAGCGGGTGCCCTTGAGCTCCTTGACGAAACCCTTCATGTCGCGCGGGTTGGTGATCAGGTGGTTGCAGCCACCGAACTTCATGAAGACCAGGCCGTTCGCGGTCAACGCGAAGATGTGGTACAGCGGCAGGGCAGTGATGATCACTTCCTTGCCCGGCTCGATGCCCGAGGTGGACAGCCACGCCGACGCCTGCTGCATGTTGGCGATCAGGTTGCGGTTGGTCAGCATCGCGCCCTTGGCCACGCCGGTGGTACCGCCGGTGTACTGCAGGAAAGCGATGTCGTCGTGGTCGATCTCGACAGGCGGAAGTGCGTGGTGGCTGCCCAGCTTGAGCGCCTGCCTGAAGCGGACGGCGCCCTTGATGTGGTAGTTGGGCACCATCTTCTTGACGTACTTCAGTACGAAGTTGACGATCGCGCCCTTGGCGCCGAGCAGGTCGCCCAGGCCGGTGGTGACCACGTGCTTGACCGGCGTATCGGCGATGACCTGTTCGACGGTGTCGCCGAAGTTGTCGACCACCACCAGCGCACTGACGCCCGCGTCGACCAGCTGGTGCTTGAGTTCGCGCGCGGTGTACAGCGGGTTGACGTTGACCACGGTCAGTCCGGCGCGCAGCACGCCGAAGGTGGCCACCGGGTACTGCAGGCAGTTGGGCATCATCAGGGCGACGCGGTCACCCTTCTTGAGCTTGAGCTCACCCAGCAGGTAGGCGGCGAACTGGGTGACCAGCGCATCGGTCTCACCGTAGGTGAGCACTTTGCCGAAGCTGGAGTAGGCCGGACGGTCGCGGAATTTCGCGACGGAAGCGTCGAAGACCGAAGCTACCGAATGGAACTCGTTGACGTCGATTTCGGCGGGAACGCCTTTCGGATAGCTCTGCAGCCAGGGACGATCCAGACTCATATTCCCCCTCCAGGAATCGTGATGTATTAGGTTCCGGCCCTGAGCGTAGCGACAATGGCCGTTCATTGCAGCATACCCCGCCGTAGGGAAAACGCGAAGAGGCCCCGAAGGGCCTCTTTGCTTGGTCGTGCCGGCCGCTGGCCGGCGTCTGCGCTCGATCGGGATTCCGGTGGATGCCGGCCAGCGGCCGGCACGACCGTGTCGCCAAGCGGGGCGCTTGCGTCAGTCCTGCTTGCGCACCGGTGCACCGTTGGCCTTGTAGTACGGCGCGGTGCTGCGGGCCAGCGGGGTGCGGCCGCGGATCACGTCGGCCAGCTTCTCGGCCATCATGATGGTCGGCGCGTTGAGGTTGCCGGTCACCACCTGCGGCATGATCGAGGCATCGACGATGCGCAGGCCTTCCAGCCCGTGCACGCGGCCCTGGCCGTCGACCACCGCCATCGGGTCATCGGCGTGGCCCATCTTGTTCGAGCACGACGGGTGGTAGGCGGTCTCGGCATGTTCGCGGACGAACGCATCGATCTGCGCATCGGTCTGCAGCGCGCTGCCCGGGGAAATCTCGCGGCCGCTGTACGGTGCCAGCGCCGGCTGCGCGAAGATCTCGCGGGTGATGCGGATCGCCGCGCGGAACTCGCGCCAGTCCTGCTCATGCGACATGTAGTTGAAGAGGATGCTCGGATGTTCGCGCGGATCCTTCGAACGCACGTGGATGCGGCCGCGGCTGGGCGAGCGCATCGAACCGACGTGCATCTGGAAGCTGTGCGCCTTGATCGGGTTGGAGCCGTTGTAATTGATCGCCACTGGCAGGAAGTGGTACTGCAGGTTCGGCCAGTCGAATTCGGCGTCGCTGCGGATGAAGCCGCCGGCCTCGAACTGGTTGCTGGCGCCGATGCCGGTGCCCAGGAACAGCCACTCGGCGCCGATGGCCGGCTGGTTGTACAGCTTCAGTGCCGGTGCCAGCGAGACCGGCTTCTTGCACTCGTACTGCAGGTACATCTCCAGGTGGTCCTGCAGGTTGGCGCCGACGCCCGGCAGGTGGTGCACCAGGTCGATGTCCAGGCTGCGCAGCAGGTCGGCCGGGCCGACGCCCGAACGCTGCAGGATCTGCGGCGAGGCGATGGCGCCGCCACACAGCAGCACTTCGCGGCGCGCGGTGGCACGCTGCGGCTGGTCGTTGTGCAGCCACTGCACGCCCACCGCACGCTTGCCCGAGAACAGGATGCGGTCGGTAAGCGCGTGGGTGACGATGGTCAGGTTCGGGCGCGGCTTGGCCAGGTCCAGGTAACCACGGGCGGTGCTGGAGCGACGGCCCTTCGGGGTCACCGTGCGGTCCATCGGGCCGAAGCCTTCCTGCTGGTAGCCGTTGAGGTCGTCGGTGCGCGGGTAGCCGGCCTGCACGCCGGCTTCGACCATCGCAGCGAACAGCTCGTTGTTACCGGCCTTCGGCGTGGTCACCCGCAGCGGGCCGTCGCCACCGTGGTAGTCGTTGGGGCCGATGTCACGGGTTTCCGCCTTGCGGAAGTACGGCAGGCAGTCCAGGTAGGTCCAGTCTTCCAGGCCCGGCATGCTGGCCCAGTTGTCGTAATCCATCGCGTTGCCGCGGATGTAGCACATGCCGTTGATCAGCGACGAGCCGCCCAGGCCCTTGCCGCGGCCGCAGTCCATGCGGCGGTTGTTCATGAAGGGCTCGGGATCGGTCTTGTACGCCCAGTTGTAGCGCTTGCCCTGCAGTGGGAAGGCCAGTGCCGCCGGCATCTGGGTACGGAAGTCGAGCCGGTAGTCCGGGCCACCGGCTTCCAGCAGCAGCACGCTGACATCGGCATCTTCGGTGAGGCGGGTAGCCAGCACGTTGCCGGCCGAACCGGCGCCGATGATGATGTAGTCGTACTCGTTATGGGTGCTCATGGGTGTCTCCTGCAGACCGGGGCGCGCTGCATGCAGGCGTCCCGGCGGAATGTCGGATCGGCGCGGTGGCCGGACGAGGGTGCGCGCTCGGGGCGCGCCGGTCAGAACACGCTGGCGTAGTCGCCCAGTTCCACCTGCACCGACTTGATGCGGGTGTAGTGGCCGAGGGTGGAGATGCCGTTCTCGCGGCCGACGCCGGATTCCTTGTAGCCACCGACCGGCATTTCGGCCGGCGACTCACCCCACGTATTGATCCAGCAGATGCCGGCTTCCAGGCGGTGGATGATGCGGTGGGCGCGGCTGATGTCCTTGCTGACCACGCCGGCGGCCAGACCGAAGGTGGTGTCGTTGGCGCGACGCACCACTTCGTCTTCGTCGTCGTAGGCGAGGATGCTCATGACCGGCCCGAAGATCTCTTCCCGGACAATCGTCATGTCATCGCGGCAGTCGGAGAACACGGTCGGCAGCACGTAGGCGCCATTGGCCAGCGCGCCTTCGGTGGCACGGCCACCGCCGGTCAGCAGGCGGGCGCCTTCGGCCTTGCCGCTTTCGATGTAGCGCAGCACGTTTTCCATGTGCGGGAAGCTGGTCAGCGGGCCGAAGTTGGTTTCGGCGGCCATCGGGTCGCCGATGCGGATGCGCTTGACACGCTCGACCACGGCGGCCTCGAATGCGGCGAGCATGCTGCGCGGCACGAACACGCGGGTGCCGTTGGTGCAGACCTGGCCGGAGCTGAAGAAGTTGGCCATCACCGCGATGTCGGCGGCGCGATCCAGGTCGGCGTCATCGCAGATCACCAGCGGCGACTTGCCGCCCAGCTCCATGGTCACTTCCTTCAGCGAGGAGGACGCGGCGCTGGCCATGACCTTCTTGCCGGTGGCGACGCCGCCGGTGAAGGAAATCTTCTCGATCACCGGGTGCTCGGTCAGCCACTGGCCGATCTCGCGGCCCGGGCCCTGCACGACGTTGAACACGCCGGCCGGCACGCCGGCTTCGGTGTAGATCTCGGCCAGCCGGATCGCGGTCAGCGGGGTCACTTCCGAAGGCTTGAACACCATCGCGTTGCCGGCAGCCAGCGCCGGGGCCGACTTCCACATGGCGATCTGGATCGGGTAGTTCCAGGCGCCGATGCCGGCGACCACGCCCAGCGGCTCGCGACGGGTGTAGAAGAAGCTCGATTCGCGCAGCGGAAGCTGGATGCCTTCGATGGCGGTGGCCAGGCCGGCGTAGTACTCGACCACGTCGGCGCCGGTGACGATGTCCACGGTGGTGGTTTCGGCCAGCGCCTTGCCGGTGTCCAGGGTTTCCAGGTGGGCCAGTTCGTCGTTGCGCTCACGCAGGATCTCGACGGCGCGGCGCAGGATGCGCGAGCGTTCCATCGCGGTCATCGCGGCCCACACCTTCTGGCCTTCGGACGCGCTCTGCACGGCACGCTCGACGTCGGCCTGGCTGGCAACCTGCACTTCGGCGATTACCTCACCGGTGGCCGGGTTGACGGTCTTGAAGGTCTTGCCGCTGGTGGCATCGACGCGCTGGCCGTGGATGTAGAGCTGTTGGACGGGCAGGGTGGTCATGGGGCGTACTCCTTGGAAGGGGGCGGGTGCTGAAGCGCTTATAGCGCGACAGCCTGCAACTGGAAGTCGATGTAGCCGTAAGCGATGCGCCGGGACTTCTCGGCGTTGAACTGGCCGCCGACCAGGCTGCCGCGCAGCCACAGGCCATCGATCATCGCGGCCAGCCCGCGGGCGGCCAGGCGGGCCTGCGGGTGGGGCAGCAGGCGGTTGAACTGGTGGCACAGGTTGGAGAACAGGCGCTGGTCGTTGGCGCGCTGCAGCCGGGCCAGTTCCGGCTGGTGCATGCTCGCGGCCCAGAAGGTGAGCCAGACGCGCATCGCGGTGCCGTTGATCTGGCTGTCGTCGAAGTTGCCGTCGACGATGGCGCGCAGCTGCTCGCGCGGGTCGTCGCTGGCGTCGGCGCGGTAGCGGGCGACCGCGTCCTTCAGCTCGCGCAGGATCTGCCGCATTGCAGCATTGAGCAGGCCGTCCTTGTCGCCGAAGTAGTGGGCGACGATGCCGCTGGACAGCCCTGCCTTCTTCGCGATGGTGGCGACGGTCGCATCGGCCATGCCGATCTCGTCGATGGTCTGGAAAGTGGCCCGGATCAGCTGTTCGCGCCGTACCGGTTCCACGCCTTTCTTCGGCATTGTCTCTCCACGGATTGCGACCCGAAGGATCGGGCTGCCCGCCATTATGCTTTTTATTGATTGAACGTTCAATCAATAAACCCTAGGATGCGCTCGCGCCCCACGCCATGGGCCCGGTTTACCGGTCCGGCCCCGCCCATGTGCTCCCTCGGACTTGATGAGACGACCCCATGTCTTCCCTGGCTCATCCCAAGCGTTCGCCCCTGCGCTTGAACCGTTTTGTCTTCTTCAGCTCCTCGGTGTCGATCGGCATCCTCGGGCTGCTCACCGTTCTCTATCCCGAAGGCAGCGAGCACTGGCTGCAATGGGCGCAGGCCGAGGTGTCGGCCGCGTTCGGCTGGTGGTACATGCTGCTGATCGTGCTGTGCCTGGGCTTCGTGCTGTGGCTGGCGTTCTCGCCGTATGGCCGCATCCGCCTGGGTCACAACGAGGAATCGCCGGCCTTCGGCTACGTCGCCTGGGTCTCGATGCTGTTCTCGGCCGGCATCGGCATCGCGCTGCTGTACTACGGCGCCTACGAGCCGCTGGACCACTTCCTGCATCCGCCCGGGCAACCCGGCGGCACCGTGGCCGCCGGCCGCGAGGCGATGGTGCTGACCTTCCTGCACTGGGGCCTGCACGGCTGGGCGCTGTATGCGCTGGTCGGCGTGGCACTGGGCTATTTCGCCTACCGCCGTGACCTGCCGCTGGCGCTGCGCTCGGCGCTGTACCCGATCTTCGGTGAGCGCATCCATGGTCGCATCGGCGACATGGTCGATGGCTTCGGCATCCTCGCCACGCTGATCTCGATGGTCACCAACCTCGGCATCGGCGCGCTGGTGGTGCAGTCCGGCCTGGTCTACCTGTTCCACATCCCGGATACGCCGCAGGTGCTGGTGGCGATCGTGCTGGTGATGATGGTGGTGGCCACCATCGGCGTGGTCGCCGGTGTGGAGAAGGGCATTGCCTGGTTGTCCAACCTCAACGTGCGCCTGCTGTGCGGCCTGCTGCTGTTCGTGCTGGTCACCGGCCCGACCCTGCACCTGTTCGATGGCCTGATCCAGAACACCGGCGATTACCTCGGTGCGTTCGTGCGCAAGAGTTTCGACATGTACCTCAACGACCCGAAGGGCCGTGAGTGGATGGGCTCGTGGACGCTGTTCTACTGGGCCTGGTGGATCGCCTGGGCGCCGTTCGTCGGCCTTTTCGTGGCACGCATCTCGCGTGGCCGCACCATCCGCGAAGTGATCATGGGCGTGCTGCTGATCCCGCTCGGCTTCACCCTGGCCTGGCTGTCGATCTTCGGCAACACCGCCATCGACCTGGTGCTCAACCATGGCCAGGCGATCCTGGGTGACGTGGCCCAGCACGATGCGGCGATGACGCTGTTCAAGCTGCTGGAATACCTGCCCGCCGCGCCGTACGTGGCCGGTGCCGCAGTGGTGATCGGCTTCGTGCTGTTCCTGACCCCAGTCGATTCGGGCACGCTGATGATCGCCAACCTGTGTACCCGTCGCGTTGACGATGGGGTGGAAGACGGCCATGACGCGCCGATCTGGCTGCGCGTGTTCTGGGCCGTCGGCATCACCGTGGCCAGCGTCGGGCTGCTGCTGGCCGGCAATTTCAGCGCGATGCAGACGGCGGTGGTGCTGTGCGGCCTGCCGTTCTCGTTCACCCTGGCGTTCTACATGTGGGGCCTGCTGAAGGCGCTGCGCACCGACCCGGACGCGCCGCGCCGCTGAGCGCGCACCTGGCGCCCATCCCGGTGCCGCCGGAGATGCGGTAGATCCAGGCCATGCCTGGCTGCAGAGAAACAGGAAGGGCCGGATCCGCGAGGATCCGGCCCTTTTGTCGGGTAGTCGACCAGCAGTCGACTCTACCGAGAGCGGAACGTTACTTGCTGGCCAACTGGCGCAGCACGTACTGCAGCAGGCCACCATGACGGAAGTACTCGACTTCCTTCGGGGTCAGCAGCATCACCGACACCTCGAAGGTCTTCTTCGTGCCGTCGGCCTTGGTCGCGGTGACCGTGGCGCGCTTGCTGGCACCGTCCTGCAGGCCGGTGATGTCGATCACTTCCGAGCCGTCCAGGCCCAGGCTCTGCGCGTTCTCGCCGTTGCGGAACTGCAGCGGCAGCACGCCCATGCCGACCAGGTTGGAGCGGTGGATGCGCTCGAAGCTTTCGGCGATGACCGCCTTCACCCCCAGCAGCAGGGTGCCCTTGGCAGCCCAGTCACGCGACGAACCGGTGCCGTATTCCTTGCCGGCCAGCACCACCAGCGGCACCTTGTCGGCCTTGTACTTCATGGCCGCATCGTAAATCGCCAGCTTTTCCGGCTGGCCGCCACCGGCCGGGTAGTACAGGGTGTTGCCGCCTTCCTCGCCACCGAACATCAGGTTCTTGATGCGGATGTTGGCGAAGGTGCCGCGGACCATCACGTCATCATTGCCGCGGCGGCTGCCGTAGCTGTTGAAGTCGGCCGGCTGCACGCCACGTTCCTGCAGGAAGCGGCCCGCCGGCGAGTCCTTCTTGATGTTGCCGGCCGGGGAGATGTGGTCGGTGGTGATCGAATCGCCGAACAGGCCCATCACGCGCGCGCCGTGCACGTCGTCGATGCTGCCGGTCTGCATGGTCATGCCATCGAAGTACGGCGGGTTCTTGATGTAGGTGGAGGCATCGCTCCACGCGTACAGGTTGCCGTCCGGCGAGGCGATGGTGTTCCAGCGGGTATCACCCTTGAACACGTCGGCGTAGTTCTGCTTGAACATCTCCGGGCCGATGGTGGCGGCGATGACGTCACCGATTTCCTTGTTGCTCGGCCAGATGTCGCGCAGGAACACCGGCTGGCCATCGCTGCCGGTACCCAGCGGCTGGGTGGTCAGGTCGATGTCGGTGGTGCCGGCGATGGCGTAGGCCACCACCAGCGGCGGGCTGGCCAGGTAGTTCATCTTCACTTCGGGGTGCACGCGGCCCTCGAAGTTGCGATTGCCCGACAGCACCGAGGTGACCACCAGGTCGCCGGTGGCGATGCCGGCGCTGACTTCGGTCGGCAGCGGGCCGGAGTTGCCGATGCAGGTGGTGCAGCCGTAGCCGACCACGTAGAAGCCGATCTTTTCCAGCTCCTTCAGCACACCGGCCTTTTCCAGGTAATCGGTGACCACGCGCGAGCCCGGCCCGAGCGAGGTCTTCACCCACGGCTGGCGGTTCAGGCCCTTGGCGGCCGCATTGCGGGCCAGCAGGCCGGCGCCGATCATCACCGCCGGGTTGGAGGTATTGGTGCACGAAGTAATGGCAGCGATGACCACCGCGCCGTCCTTCAGGCGGACCTTGCGGCCTTCGATCTCGATGTCGGCGAAGCCCTTGGCCAGCTGCTCGTTGCCGACCGCGGCGCCGCCGCCTTCGTTGACGAACGAGGAGACGTCGTCGCTGCGCTTGTCACGGTTGGCGGTCATGCCGACCAGGGCTTCACGGTAGTTCTTCTGCACGTCTTCCAGCAGCACGCGGTCCTGCGGGCGCTTCGGGCCGGCCAGCGACGGCTTCACCGTGCCCATGTCCAGTTCCAGCGTGGTGCTGTACTGGGCGTGCGGGCTGCCCGGCTCGTGCCACAGGCCCTGCGCCTTGGCGTAGGCCTCGACCAGGTTGATCTGCTCTTCGCTGCGGCCGGACAGGCGCAGGTAGTTCAGCGACTCGGCGTCGATCGGGAAGATGCCACAGGTGGCGCCGTATTCCGGGGCCATGTTGCCGATGGTGGCGCGGTCGGCCAGCGGCAGGTGCTGCAGGCCGTCACCGTAGAACTCGACGAACTTGCCGACCACGCCCAGCTTGCGCAGCATCTGGGTGACGGTCAGCACCAGGTCGGTGGCGGTGGCACCCTCGGGCAGCTTGCCGGTCAGCTTGAAGCCGACCACCTGCGGGATCAGCATCGACGATGGCTGGCCGAGCATGGCGGCCTCCGCTTCGATGCCGCCCACGCCCCAGCCCAGCACGCCGATGCCGTTGATCATCGTGGTGTGGCTGTCGGTACCGAACACGGTATCGGGATAGGCCACGGCCTTGCCATCCTTGTCCGCGGTCATCACCACGCGGGCGAGGTTTTCCAGGTTCACCTGGTGGACGATGCCGGTGTTCGGCGGCACCACCTTGAAGTTGTCGAAGGCCTTCTGGCCCCAGCGCAGGAAGCCGTAGCGTTCCTGGTTGCGCTGGAATTCGATCTTGCCGTTGAGGTCCAGTGCGTCCGGCTTGCCGAACACATCGACCTGCACCGAGTGGTCGATGACCAGCTCGGAAGGAATCTGCGGGTTGATCTGCTCCGGCGAGCCGCCGAGCTTGACCACCGCATCGCGCATCGCGGCCAGGTCGACCACGCAGGGCACGCCGGTGAAGTCCTGCAGGACCACGCGCGCCGGCATGAAGGCGATCTCGGTATCCGGTTCGGCCGCCGGATTCCAGCGGGCCACGGCTTCGATGTGGTCCTTGCCGACGGTGATGCCGCCGTCCTCGTGCCGGAGCAGGTTCTCCAGCAGGATCTTCATCGAGTAGGGCAGGTGGGAGATATCGAAGCGCTGGCCCAGCGTGGGCAGGCTGAAGTAGTCGTAGGTCTTGCCGCCGACGTTCAGCTGGCTGCGGGTGGAGAACGAATCGCTCATGCGGGGTAACTCCTTCTTGCGGATGGCTTGCTCTGGCCCGTGCGTGCAGGGGCCTGCTTGCGGTCGCCGGTGGCATTCCGGCCCCGGATCCTGCCCAGTATCGGCGATCCAGCGCCCGGCAATGACCCGGCTGGCTTGGAACGCAAGGTTACAGCGGTGTGTGTAGCCTTCGTGTCAGCGCGTGCGGTCGTCGCCCGCTGGCCCGAACGCAGACGGGACGCCCATGGGCGTCCCGTCCGGAAGTGCGTGTCGAGCAGGACTTACTTGCCGTTGGCGGCATCCAGCAGCGGATTGCCGGTCTTGCCAACAGCGTTGCTCTTGGACTTGGCCGTCAGCACACCCTGCTTGTTGAATTCCAGGACGGTCGCTTCCTGGATGTTCTTGCCGAAGGTCTTGATCTTCACGTAGTCGTAGTACCAGACCTGCGTGTCGCCCAGCTGTTCGCGGCGGCCGGGTGCGCCGAACTTCTCACGGACCTGGTCCTGGCTGGTCTTGCCGACTTCCAGGGTGTCCATCTGCTGTTGGGTGATCTCGACGCCGGTGGTGTAGGCGCCGAACGGATTGGCGTGGGCTGCCGTCGTCGAAAGGGCCAGCGGGGCAGCCAGCATCAGGGCAAGGGTCAAGGCGCGCATGGAACATCCTTTTATGGCGGGTAGGTGCGGGCGGCACGCGGTGCGTCCAGCCCGGGGCCGCAGCAGGTCGCTGCGGAGCCAGTCTAACCCCCGGATGCGACCAGCGCAGGATCGCGGTCACGGATTGGCCGGGTTTGTTCCAGATACTGCAAGTATGTATAATTCATGCATACTTTTTGAGGCGTACCCCATGGAAGCCACCGTTGCTGAACGCGGACAGATCACCCTGCCCAAGGCGGTGCGTGATGCCCTCGGCCTGACCAAGGGCACGCTGCTGAAGGTCGAGCTGGACGGCAGCCGCATCATCCTGCGCAAGAGTGTTGACGATGCCATCTCACGGGCGCGCGGCAAGTTCGCGCTGGACGGCTTCGAATCGTCCGACGCGGCGGTGCGCGCGGTGCGTGACGAGGAGTAAGCCGTGATGATCGCCGTCGATTCACCGGTGCTGGTCGAGCTGCTCAGCAATGGTCCGCAGGCCGATGCCGTGGAAGCCATCCTCAGGCAGAGCCTGGTCGGCGGCCGCGTGGTGGTCTGTGGCGCGACGTTGGCCGAAGTCTGCGCTTCGCTGCGCGGCGGTGCCGAAGTGCTCGAAGCGCTGGAAGAGATGGGCGTGCATTTCAACCCGATGGAAGCCAAGTCGGCACTGCGCGCCGGCGAGATGCACCGCCGTCATCGCCAGCGCGGCGGCAGCCGCCGCAGCCTGGACGAATTCATGGTCGGCGCCCACGCACTGCTGCAGTGCGACGGCCTGATCACCTGGAACGACACGTTTTACCGCGACTACTTCAAGGGCCTGAAGCTGATCGTGCCGCAAGCCTGAGCCCACTTTGTTTTTTCAACCTACGCATTACCCGGGAGTTGTCATGTTGGAAGCCTACCGCCACCACGTCGCCGAGCGCGCTGCGCTTGGCATCCCGCCGCTGCCGCTGAGCGCGCAGCAGACGGCCGATGTCATCGAACTGCTGAAGAACCCGCCGCAGGGCGAGGCCGAGTTCCTGCTCGACCTGCTGACCCACCGCGTGCCGGCCGGCGTCGATGACGCAGCCAAGGTCAAGGCCTCGTACTTGGCCGCGATCGCGCTGGGCAGCGAGCAGAACCCGCTGATCAGCCGCGAGCGCGCCACCGAACTGCTGGGCACCATGCTCGGCGGTTACAACGTTGCGCCGCTGGTGCAGCTGCTGGACGACACCAGCGTCGGCACCATTGCCGCCAATGGCCTGAAGAAGACCCTGCTGGTGTTCGACGCGTTCCACGACGTGCAGGAAAAGGCCAAGGCCGGCAACGCCAACGCCCAGGCCGTGCTGCAGAGCTGGGCCGATGCCGAGTGGTTCACCAGCAACCCGGAAGTGCCGCAGAGCCTGACCGTCACCGTGTTCAAGGTGCCTGGCGAGACCAACACCGACGACCTGTCGCCGGCACCGGATGCGACGACCCGCCCGGACATCCCGATGCACGCTCTGGCGATGCTGAAGAACAAGCGCGACGACGCGCCGTTCACCCCGGAAGAAGACGGCAAGCGCGGCCCGATCCAGCAGATCCTCGACCTGAAGGACAAGGGCCACCTGGTTGCCTATGTCGGCGACGTGGTCGGTACCGGCTCCTCGCGCAAGTCGGCCACCAACAGCGTGCTGTGGTGGACCGGTGATGACATTCCGTTCATCCCGAACAAGCGCGCCGGTGGCGTCTGCCTGGGTTCGAAGATCGCCCCGATCTTCTACAACACCATGGAAGATGCCGGCGCACTGCCGATCGAGCTGGACGTGTCGAAGATGGAGCACGGCGATGTGGTCGAACTGCGTCCGTACGAAGGCAAGGCGCTGAAGAACGGTGAAGTGATCGCCGAGTTCCAGGTCAAGTCCGAAGTGCTGTTCGACGAAGTGCGTGCCGGTGGCCGCATTCCGCTGATCATCGGCCGTGGCCTGACCGGCAAGGCGCGCGAAGCGCTGGGCCTGGCCCCGACCAACCTGTTCCGCCTGCCGGTGCAGCCGGCTGACACCGGCAAGGGCTTCTCGCTGGCACAGAAGATGGTCGGCCGCGCCTGTGGCCTGCCGGAAGGCCAGGGCATGCGCCCGGGCACCTACTGCGAACCGAAGATGACCTCGGTCGGCTCGCAGGACACCACCGGCCCGATGACCCGTGACGAGCTGAAGGACCTGGCCTGCCTGGGCTTCTCGGCCGACCTGGTGATGCAGTCGTTCTGCCACACCGCCGCCTACCCGAAGCCGGTGGACGTGAAGACCCACCACACCCTGCCGGAGTTCATCTCCACCCGTGGCGGCGTTTCGCTGCGCCCGGGCGACGGCGTGATCCACAGCTGGCTCAACCGCATGCTGCTGCCGGACACCGTGGGTACCGGTGGTGACTCGCACACCCGCTTCCCGGTGGGCATTTCGTTCCCGGCCGGTTCGGGCCTAGTCGCCTTCGCTGCGGCCACCGGCGTGATGCCGCTGGACATGCCGGAGTCGGTGCTGGTGCGCTTCAAGGGCAAGATGCAGCCGGGCGTGACCCTGCGTGACCTGGTCAACGCGATCCCGCTGTACGCGATCAAGTCGGGCCTGCTGACCGTGGCCAAGGCTGGCAAGAAGAACATCTTCTCCGGCCGCATCCTGGAAATCGAAGGCCTGCCGGAGCTGAAGGTCGAACAGGCGTTCGAACTGTCCGACGCCTCGGCCGAGCGTTCGGCGGCCGGTTGCTCGGTGCGCCTGAACAAGGAACCGATCATCGAGTACCTGACCAGCAACATCACGCTGCTGAAGTGGATGATTGCCGAGGGCTACCAGGATCCGCGTTCGCTGCAGCGTCGCATCGAGAAGATGGAGGCGTGGCTGGCCAACCCGCAGCTGCTGGAGCCGGATGCCGATGCCGAGTACGCCGCCGTCATCGAGATCGACCTGGCCGACATCCACGAGCCGATCGTGGCCTGCCCGAACGATCCGGACGACGTGAAGACCCTGTCCGAAGTCGCTGGCGCCAAGATCGACGAAGTGTTCATCGGTTCGTGCATGACCAACATCGGCCACTTCCGTGCCGCTGCCAAGCTGCTGGAAGGCAAGCGTGACCTGCCGACCCGCCTGTGGGTGGCCCCGCCGACCAAGATGGACGCCTCGGAGCTGACCAAGGAAGGCGTGTACGGCACCTTCGGCGCCACCGGCGCCCGCATGGAAATGCCGGGCTGCTCGCTGTGCATGGGCAACCAGGCGCAGATCCGCGAAGGCTCCACCGCGATGTCGACCTCGACCCGCAACTTCCCGAACCGCCTGGGCCGCAATACCAACGTGTACCTGGGTTCGGCCGAACTGGCCGCGATCTGCTCGCGTCTGGGCCGCATCCCGACCAAGGAGGAGTACATGGCGGACATCGGCGTGATCAACGCCAATGGTGCGGAGATCTACCGCTACATGAACTTCGACCAGATCGAGGAATACCAGGACGTGGCCAACACGGTCGCTGCCTGATGCGGTAGTGCCGGCCGCTGGCCGGCACGCCGTTGAAACGAAGAACCCCCGGTGAGAGCCGGGGGTTCTTCGTTTGGGGGCGTACCCAGGTTCAGGCCTGGGTAACGGCCGCCGCTTCCTCGGTCACGGCCGGCGTTTCCGCCGGAAGCTCGGCTTCCACCGCAGGCTGCGGCAGAGCGCCATGGTCGGGGAACAGGCGGGGCAGCTCAGCCACGAAACGCGCGATGCAGGCCTCGGCGAACTCACGCGACGCCGCCTTGGCCTTCGCATAGTCGTCTGCCTGCCATTCCTGCAGCGGGGCAACCCGTGCTTCGTCCCGGCAGTGCACGCCCTGGCCGCCACTGGCGCTGCGGAACAGCTTGCGCACCACCGGGAAGCCGATGGTTACATCGTGGCGCAGCTCGTAGGGGGTCTCTGCATCGCTGAGCTTCTGGTACACCAGCGACCACTGGCCGGCGCTGGCTTCCACGGTGCGCTCGTCGCTGGGAATGGCGCCGGGGTGGGCCGCGAAATAGAGTGCCAGCTGCTCGCGGATCATGCCGGGCAATGCGCCGAAGGCCGGGCTGGGCACAGAGTTGATGTCCTCGCCACGGACGTTGTTCTTGCTGAAGCTGTTGCTGGTGCCGATGTCACCCACGCCAGTGACGAACGCCAGAGCAGACAGGCCGACCTTGGCCGCGGTGACGGCAGCGGTGTCGGCACGCATCACCAGGCGCAGCACGTGATCGCCCACGCGATTACCGTTGGGGCCTGCACCCAGTCCGGAAGTGACCTTGATGTGCTGCAGGCTGCTGTAGTCGACAGGAGGTGCCACGGCGGCTGTGACATTCCCGATGGCCGGATCGGCCGCGGTGGGGGCGTGCGCCGCGTCTGGCGCGGTCGCCGCATCCGTTGCTGGATCGAACGTTGATTCGCTGGTGACTGCGGAATCCACGGCAGGCGTGGGTGTGGGTGCTTCGTCGTTGGCGTAGGCCGACGGCGCCAGCAGCAGGGTGGCCGCGATCGCGGCGGCGAGGCAGGTTGGGCGTAATGCCACGGTAGTACTCCTTTGGGAAACGAAAATGAGGCGCTGTGCGCGCTCTGGTGGTTGATGCCCGGCGAAGGCCGAAGGTAGGGGAGCGATTGCTCAGTGCGGCGCGAATTCCCTGATCGGGAACGCATTGCAATGGGCGATCGCAGCGGCGATGTCGACCGGAGCATCGGCGGCGGCACTGCGGCGCCTGTTCACCGTGGCCGCCTCTTCCCACAGGCTGGGCAATACCTGCGGTGCGTCCAGTACGCGTTCGCGCACGGCATCGTGAAGGGCGCTGCTGTAATCGGTAGCCGGTACCACCACGCACAGGCGTGTGCCGGGATTGCTGCTGGCCTGCTGCAGCATCTTCCGCAGTGCCTCGGTGCTGCCCGCGTCGTCGGTCAACCGTTCCGGTGCGCTGCCCTGGCTGGCATCCTGGATCTGCAGCTGGCCTGGGCTGAACAGCAGGACCTGCATGTCCTGCCGCGGTTCAACGCGCACCGGCGCACGCGTGCCCTCACAGATGCTGGGGGTCTTGCGCGCAACCTGTGGCGTCGTGCTGCCATCGGCGTGTACCTGGCGCAGATGCAGGCGGCACATCTTGTCGGCCACTTCCATTTCCACTTCGTAGTCCTGCCCGGGCCTCGCCACGAACTGACCCGACAACTGCCCGTCGCAGTACATGCGGCTTGATGCGTCGAAGCGCGCTTCGACAATCAGCGGCTTGCCGCCGGCGACTTCGTACTCCTGGTAGCTGAGCATGGAGAACCGCTCGTTCTCCTTGCTGCGCAGGGTTTCCGTGGCGGGGATGCCGAGCACGCCCTTGTCACCGGCGTTGTTGTACTTGACGTCGATCCTGTCGCGGTAGTCCTCGCGGCAGGCGGCGTCGGTGTACAGGGTGGTGGTCCGCCCCAGGCTGGCATAGATGCGCACCCGTGCCGGCGGCACGGCACTGCCCGCGTAGGCCGTGAGATCTTCAGCAGCAAGCGGGCGAGGGTACATCGCCGGTATTCGCTTGATGAGCTGCTCGGTGCACTTCATCGTGATCACCTGGGCGGCAATCTTGAGCCTGGCGTAGTCATTGGCCTGCCACTCGCCCAGGGTCGCCCGGTCGTCGCTGTCACTGCATCTGATGATCTCAGCCAGGGTGCCATCGGCACGGCGTTGCTCGATGGTGCTGACGTGGTTGAGGCGGTAAAGGGGATCCTTCCGCGTGTTGCCCTGGTGCACCAGCGCCCAGGTGTCTGCACTGAAACGCAGGGTGCTGCTCTGGTTGGGCAGCGCGTCGGGCGCATAGCTGAAGTAGCCACCCACCAGCGCCCTGGCTACGTTGGGCATCAGCGTGGTGGCGGGGCTGGCCTGGCTCTCGACGATGCTGCCGGGCAGGGTGTTGCGCCGGAAGTAGTCCGGCTCATTGCCGCTGAAGAGCAGTGCGAGGCCCTTTGGCGTGAGCGACTCGCTGTCATCGGGGGTGACGATGCGCAACGCCACGTCGGGTGCGTGGAGGCGCTTCGATGCGGTATCCGGACCACTCTGGATGTGGACGCGATCGGTCCAGGCGGTGCCCTTCGCGACGGGGGCGGGAGGAAGGCCCGGGGTGGCCTGCGGCGGTGCCGGCACGCCGGCAGCGGTGGCTGCCAGCGGAGCCAGCAGAGCGGCCGCCAGCAGTGACGGTTGGTAACGGAAGAGACGCAGGGCCATGGTCAAACTCCTTGGAAAACACGACAGCCGTGCCGGCCCTTCCGGGGCCGGCATCTGAAAGAGGGAATCAGGCGGTGCGATGCCGCGGACGATCAGCCGCGGGCGAGCGCCAACAGTCGTTCGGCGATCCGTTCCAATGGCACCTGTTCTTCGGCCGCTCCCAGTTTGAAGGCAGCACCGGGCATGCCCCAGACCACGCTGGTGGCTTCATCCTGGACCAGCGTCGGCGCGCCGGCCTGGCGCATTTCCAGCAGGCCGCGCGCGCCATCGTCACCCATGCCGGTGAGGATGGCGCCGATGGCGTTACCGCCCGCGCTCTGCGCGACCGAACGGAACAGCACGTCCACCGCGGGCTTGTGACGGTTCACTGCAGGGCCATCATCGACGCGGCATCGCCAGCGCGCACCGTCGCGGATGATCCGCAGGTGCTTGCCGCCCGGTGGCAGGTAAGCATGGCCAGGCAGCACTGCCTCGCCGTCGCTGGCCTCACGCACGGCCATCGCGGAATGCCGGTCCAGGCGTTCGGCGAAGGCGCTGCTGAAGCTGGCAGGCAGGTGCTGGGTCATCACCACGGCAGGCGCATCGGCCGGCATGCCTTCCAGCACCACGCGCAGCGCCTCGGTGCCGCCGGCCGAAGAACCAATCGCGATCAGGCGGTCGGTGGTGCGGAACTGCGGTGCAGCCGGGCGCATTGCAGGAGCTGCTTCCAGCAGGAGTTTCGGAGCGGCAGCACGCACCAGCGGGCGCACCCGCGAGCGCGCCGCCATCTTCACCTTGGCGATGATCTCGTCGGCGTAGCCCTGCAGGCCGCGTGCGACGTCCAGCTTGGGCTTGGAGACGAAGTCCACGGCGCCCAGTGCCAGTGCCTGCAGCGTGGTATCGGCGCCGCGCTCGGTCAACGAGGAAATCATCACCACAGGCAGTGGGTGCAGCCGCATCAGGTTTTCCAGGAAGGCGAGGCCGTCCATGCGTGGCATTTCCACGTCCAGCGTGATCACGTCCGGGGCCAGACGCTTGATCTTCTCGCGCGCCAGCAGCGGGTCGGCAGCGGTGCCGACCACGTCGATGGCCGGATCGCTGGACAGGATTTCCGTGAGCATCTGGCGCACGACGGCGGAGTCGTCGACGATCAGGACCCGGCAGGGGGCGTTGCCGGTCAGGGTCATTCGAACAACTCCACGCCACCGGTGACCGGGGCCTTGGACAGGCGCGCACGCACTGCCGATTCGGTGGCAGCCACTTCGGCTTCGTGGGCATGCGGCAGGCGCTGCACCACCACGCGGCCGGTGTCGGCGAAGAACCAGATCTTGCGCGGATGGATGCCGCACAGGTCCTCGGCGATGATCGGAATATGCTCGGCCTGCAGGTACTGGCGCACGAACTCGGCGTTACGGGTACCGACCGGATTGCTGGTGAAGCCCTTCAGTACGTTGGCGCCGCCGAACACCTTGGCCTCGATGCGCTTGCGGTGCGCGCCGCGCTTGAGCATGTCGTTGATCAGCAGTTCCATCGCATAGCTGCCGTAACGCGCGGGCGCGCCGTCGCCAGCGTTGCCCTCCGGGAGCAGGAAGTGGTTCATGCCGCCGATCTTCAGCACCGGGTCGCGCAGGCAGGCGGCCACGCACGAACCCAGGGTGGTGGTCAGCGCGGTGGTGTCATCGACCACCAGGTACTGGGTGGGCAGCAGCTTGGCGGCAAGGGTCTGGAAGCGCGCGTCCTGGTAGCGCATCACGTCGTCGGTACGCAGTGAGGCGTTCATGCGCCGGCCTTTGCCGCGCGGCGGTACAGGGTGCGCCCGCAGGGCTGGATCAGGTCGGCGGCGTGCAGGTAGTTCTCCGAGTGTCCGGTGTAGAGCAGGCCATCGTCGGCCAGGTGCTGCACCAGGCGGCCGAGGATGGCGCGCTGGGTCGGCTTGTCGAAGTAGATCATCACATTGCGGCAGAACAGCGCGTCGAACGGGCCGCCGACGTCGTAGCGCGGGGCGAGCAGGTTCAGTGGACGGAACTCGATCAGCTCGCGCAGCGCCGGCAGCACGCGGCACTGGCCCTCGTTGGGACCGCTGCCACGCTGGAAGTAGCGGCGGCGCAGGTCCGGGTCGAGATTGGCGACACGGTCAATGTTGTAGACGCCGCGGCCGGCGGTGGCCAGTACCTGGGTATCGACGTCGGTAGCGATGATGCGCACCGGCGGCTTCAGCGTACCGAAGGCCTCGCAGGCGGTGATCGCCATCGAATAGGGTTCCTCACCGGTGGACGCCGCGCACGACCACAGCAGCAGCGGCGAACGGCTGGAACGCTGCTGCAGTTCTTCGCGTAGCTTGTCGAAGTGGTGCGGCTCGCGGAAGAACGAGGTCAGGTTGGTGGTCAGTGCGTTGGTGAACGCCTGCCACTCGTCACCGTCTTCCTGCTCAAGATGGTCCAGGTACTGCTGGAAGCTGCGCATGCCCAGCGTGCGCAGGCGGCGCGACAGGCGGCCATAGACCATGTCGCGCTTGGCCGGTGCGAGGGCGATGCCCACGCGCTGGTAGATCAGGTCGCAGACGCGGCGGAAATCACGGTCGGCGAACTCGAATTCGCGCGGGCCGGTGACGATGGGAGTAGGACTTTGCACGGGGGACGTGTCCATCGGCAGAGGCGGCGGCCGAAGCCGCCGCGGGTGGGTCTCAGAATTCCTGCCAGTCGCTGTCGCTGGCGGCGAAGGTGCTGGCGTTGCTGCTGCGACGTACCGGCGTGGGCGTGCTGGTCGGCTGCGGACGTGCCACGGTGGTGATGCGCGCCGGTTCGACGCGTTCGGCGACAGCCTTCACTGCGGCGGAGACCTGGTTGTCGAGGCGGAAGATCGCCACGGCGTCGGCCAGCTGCGCGGCCTGGTCTTCCATCGCACGTGCGGCGGCGGTGGCTTCTTCCACCAGTGCAGCATTCTGCTGGGTGGTCTCGTCCATCTGCACCACGGTCTGGTTGACCTGCTCGATGCCGGCCGACTGTTCCTGCGAGGCGGCGGAGATCTCGGCCATGATGTCGGTCACGCGCTGCACCGAGGCGACGATCTCGCCCATGGTGCTGCCGGCCTGGTGCACCAGGCTGGAGCCTTCGGCGACCTTGCCGACCGAATCATCGATCAGGCCCTTGATCTCCTTGGCCGCCGCAGCCGAACGCTGGGCGAGGGTACGCACTTCGCTGGCGACCACGGCGAAGCCGCGGCCCTGCTCACCGGCACGCGCGGCTTCCACTGCGGCGTTCAGCGCCAGGATGTTGGTCTGGAAAGCGATGCCGTCGATGACGCTGATGATCTCGGCGATCTTCTTCGACGAGGCTTCGATGGCCGACATGGTGGTGACCACCTGGCCGACCACCTCGCCGCCCTGCGAAGCGACACCGTGCGCGCCGATGGCGAGCTGGTTGGCCTGGCGGGCGTGCTCGGCGTTCTGGCGCACGGTGGAGGTCAGTTCCTCCATCGAGGCGGCGGTCTCTTCCAGGTTGGCGGCCTGCTGCTCGGTACGGCGCGACAGGTCGCTGTTGCCGGACGCGATCTCGCCAGCGGCGAGGGTGATGCTGGAGGCACTGGCCTGGATCTGGCCAACGATCTGGGTCAGCTGCGTAACGGTGGTGTTGGCGTCGTCGCGCATGCGTGCGAACACGCCCTGATAGTCGCCGTGCATGCGTGCGGTCAGGTCGCCTTCGGCGATGGCCGACAGCAACTGCGAGAGCTTGCCGAGGTTGTCATCGCTGACCGCCATCATTGCGTTGAGGTTTTCCAGCATCAGGCGGAAATCGTGATCAAAGCGCTGCGCATCACCGCGCTGGCTGAAGTCGCCGGCGGCGGCGGCACTGGCCAGCTGCTTGATCTCGGCATTGATGCGGCCGAGGTTGGCCTTGACGGTGTCGACGGTGGTGGTCATCGCCGCCTTTTCGCCGGGGTAGCGGGCGATGTCGCGGCTCAGGTCGCCGACTGCGTACTGCTGTACCACGTCCAGCACGTCATGCAGGGTCTGCACATGGCTGCCGACCAGGGTGTTGGTCTCCTGCACCATCAGCCCGTACTCGCCAGGGAAGACACTGGCGTCGATGCGATAGCTCAGTTCGCCGGCATCGTGACGGCGGGCCATTTCGCGCTGGCCGCCGATGACCGCATGCAGCTGCTGCTGCATGCCGGACATGGCCTCCAGCAGGCGACCGGGTTCGTCATGCGGCTGCGGGCCGATATGGCTGTCCAGCTTGCCATTGGCGATGCCTTCGGCGACGGCGGTAGCCTGCTTCAGCGGGCGCGCGATACGGTTGCCGATGACCCAGCTCAGGGCCAGCACGATCAGCACCAGCACACCACCGGAGATCGCCATGATGGCGGTGAACACCAGCGCCTGCCGCTGCACGTCGTCCATGTAGACGCCGCTGCTGACCACCCAGTTCCACGGCGCGAACAGGCCGGCGTAGGCGACCTTCTCGACCTCGCCCTTGCTGCCCGGCTTGGCCCATCGATAGTTGACGAAGCCACCGCCGGCCTTGGCCGCTTCGACCTGGTCGTAATAGATGCGCACGCCGTCGTCGGTGCGGAAGTCCTTCATGTCCTTGCCGACCAGGTCCTTGCGGAACGGGTGCATCAGCAGGCGGTAGCCGGTGTCGTAGATGTTGAAGTAGTACGTATCGTTCTCGGCACGCATCACTTCCAGGGCCTGCAACGCGGCGCTCTTCGCGGCGTCCTCGCTGAGTTCGCCGGTGCCGGCCAGACGGTGGTAGTGCTGGAGGATGCCGTAGCTGAGTTCGACCTGGGTCTTCAGCGCGGTCTTACGGGTCTCGGTGAGGTCCAGGTACTGCATGCGGGCGGCGATCACCGAGAGCGCGATCACGCCGAGCGCGATGAGCAGCGTCAGCAGGTTGAGCTTGCGCCGGACGGAGAGATTGCTGAAGTAGTGTTGCCAGCGATGCAGGAGATTCATCGAGCAGGACCAGGTCGAAACGGGCGGGCGGCGCCGAGCCGGTCAGCAGCGGGATACGCCGTGACAACCCCGTTATCGGCCGCTGGGGCGGGGGATTGAGGTGCGGTGTCCGAACGTATTCAGGTTTTCTTGCAGCGGCGGCTGCGGCGCTGCCTGCGGCAGGCTTTTGAAGCAACGGCAACAGCAACAGCAACAGCAACAGCGGTTGGTCGGCGCTGGATTGTCAGTAAGTGGCTGGGCCGGCGTGGGCAGGCAGGACACGCCGTAAATCCGTTCGTGGGGGCTCGATGGCGCCATCCATGGCGCCAACGGTCCTGCCTACCCACCCCGGCCCAGCCCTCTCGGCATTTCGGTGTCGGACGGAAAGAGCGTTTGGTTTCCAAGTGGAAAGAGGGGTCAGATCCGTTTTCCTGCGGAAAACGGATCTGACCCCGGAAGCAATGCGGCTGTTGCTATTGCTCTTCTTTCTTCAATCCGGGGTGGACGCGCACGGAAACTGTCCGTGGCCGGGAGGGTGGGTTGCGCAGGGGCGTGAGCCGCATGGATGCGGCGACCGAGCTTACATGGACGTACTTGCAGCGGCCCCTGCGCAGCCCACCCTCCCGGCCAACCCTCGCTAGCCAAGCGCTTTTCGCGACCCACCCCGAGGGGCTTCGCCGTTGGCTGGATAATCAGATACCCCGTAAAAAAAACGCCCCAGCACAGGGCCAGGGCGTTCTCGTAACTCAGGTCAGGCAGGCATCAGAACTCCTGCCAGTCCCCGTCGGCCAGTTCGGTGGCCATCGGGCGACCACCCGCCGTGCGGCGGGCAGCCGGGGCAGCCGGGGCCGGGGCAGCCGGTGCAGCGGCGCGCGGCGCCGGGGCGGTGACGCGCGGGGCGGCGACGACCTCGGCTTCGTCGACCACGAAGATCGACACGGCCTCGCTGAGCTGACCAGCCTGTTCTTCCATCGCACGCGCGGCAGCAGTGGCTTCTTCCACCAGCGCGGCATTCTGCTGGGTGGTTTCGTCCATCTGCACCACGGTCTGGTTGACCTGCTCGATGCCGGCCGACTGCTCCTGCGAGGCGGCGGAGATCTCGGCCATGATGTCGGTCACGCGCTGCACCGAGGCGACGATCTCGCCCATGGTCGCGCCGGCCTTGTGTACCAGCGCCGAGCCGTCGTTGACCTTGCCGACCGAATCGTCGATCAGGCCCTTGATCTCCTTGGCGGCAGCGGCCGAACGCTGGGCGAGGGTACGCACTTCGCTGGCGACCACGGCGAAACCACGGCCCTGTTCACCGGCACGTGCGGCTTCCACCGCAGCGTTCAGCGCCAGGATGTTGGTCTGGAAAGCGATGCCGTCGATGACGGAGATGATCTCGGCGATCTTCTTCGACGAGGCTTCGATGGCCGACATGGTGGTGACCACCTGGCCGACCACCTCGCCGCCCTGCGAAGCGACACCGTGCGCGCCGATGGCGAGCTGGTTGGCCTGGCGGGCGTGCTCGGCGTTCTGGCGCACGGTGGAGGTCAGTTCCTCCATCGAGGCAGCGGTCTCTTCCAGGTTGGCGGCCTGCTGCTCGGTACGGCGCGACAGGTCGCTGTTGCCCGAGGCGATCTCGCCGGCGGCCGAGCTGATCGCGCGGCTGGACTGCTTGATGCGGGTGACGATTTCACTCAGCTGCGCGGCGGTGGCGTTGGCGTCGTCGCGCATGCGGGCGAACACGCCCTGGTAGTCGCCGTGCATGCGCACGGTCAGGTCACCCTGCGACAGCGCGGCAAGCAGGCCGGAGATCTGTTCGATGCTGCCGGCATTGGCGTCCAGCAGGCCGTTGATCTGCTGGGCCAGCTGCAGGAAGAAGCCTTCCTTGTCGCTGGCGTCGATGCGGCCGGACAGGTCGCCGGCGGCGGCCTGGGCGATCACGCGCGCCACTTCGGCTTCGACCAGTGCTTCCTGGGTGCGGTCGCGCCATTCCACCACGTAGCCGACGGTGTCGCCGCCTTCGTTGCGGATGGTCGACACCACCTGCGCGAACTGGGCATCGCCGTACTGCATCGGGCGACGGGCGACGCCGTGGGCCTTCAGGTTGCCCAACAGCGTCTGGTCCATCTCGCCGCGGTGTTCCAGCACGGTGACCGGCTTGCCGATCAACGAGGCCTGGGCGTCGAAGTCCGGCAGGTCGCGGCGTACTTCATCCTGGTACTGGCTGAGGGTCTGCTGCAGGGCGCGGTTGCTGTAGACGATGGTGTTGCTGGTATCGGTCAGGTAGACACCGGTCGAGCTGTAGTCCAGCGCGGTGCGGATGCGCAGGTTCTCGCGGGCAACGGCCTGGTCGGTTTCGATGCGTTCGCGCAGGTCGCGCTGCATGCGCTGCATGGCCTGCATCAGCTCGCCCACTTCGTCCTGGCGGCTGACGTCGATGTGGCCGTCGAGCTTGCCGCCGGCCACGTCGTTGGCAACCGACACGGCGCCACGCACGCTGCCGACCAGGGCGCGCGCGAACAGCCAGACCAGCACCAGGCCGAGCGCGGCGCCGCCCAGCAGGGCGATCACGGTCAGCACGGCGGAGGCGGAATAGGTGGACGCGGCCTCTTCGCGCGAGGCGCGGGCGAGGCGGTTGTCTTCGGCGATCAGCGCTTCCAGCGCGGATGCAGCCTTGCGGTGCTTGGTGCGGGTCTCGCCCACGAAGGTATCGATGGCATCGTCCGGCAGGTCCAGCTCCAGCATCTCGGTGACGCTGTCGTAGGAGGCCAGGGCGTCCTTCCATTCCTTGGCGAAGGTATCGAACAGCTTCTTCTGCTGCGCGTTGTCGACCAGCTTCGGGTATTCCTTGATCGACGTGTCCATGCTGGTGCGCAGGTCGACGGCCTGCTTGCGCGCGTCGGACTTGACGTCATCGCTGGCGCGGATCAGCTGCTGGTAGGCGGCATTGCGGTACTCGCCCAGCATGCCGCGCATCTCGCCGGCCATGCGGATGCTTTCCATGCGCGAACCGGCCAACTCGGTGGTGACGTTGTTCAGCGAATGCAGTCCGCGATAGGCGACGATGCCCTGCAGCAGCATCACCAGCAGGAGGACGCCGAAGGTCAACAGCAGCTTCGGCATCAGTTTCAGGTTGTTGATCCACGGCATGGGCGTTGCGATCTCCTAAGGCAGACGCGTCCGGGCGTCGGGCCCGGTTGCAGCAGAAACCACGCCGGCACAAGCTCCGGCGTGGTTCGACGGACAGCGGATTACTTGATGTTGGCCAGCTTCAGGCCGGCCGGCGAGCTGACTTCGATTTCCGCGCGCGAGGCGTCGCGCTGGATCTTGCCGATCACGCACACGGTCTTGCCTTCCAGGGTCTCCAGCGGGAAGGAGAACTTGCCGCGGTTCTCGCCGGCGATGCGGGCCGAGAAGGTGTGGCGCGGGAAGGCACCGCCCATGTACAGGAAGGTCGGCTGGCCTTCGGAACCTTCTGCGTAGCGGGCCTTTTCGACCTTGCCACAGACCATGCCGTCCTTGCCGACCGAACGCGGGGCCAGTTCCGGCGGGATCATGTCGGCCGCCTGGGCGAACGCGGAGGAAGCGGTGGTGGCCAGGACAGCGGCCGAAACGAACGCAAGCAGGGACTTCATCGAGGTGTATCTCCGGGGATGGTGATGGTCGTTCCGGTTCCGCGCGCTCCTGCGCGACCGGCTTCTGTCCCCCTATCGGCACTGCTGGGGGGAACTGAAGGGTTTTGTGACCAGAACGTGAAGCAGGTCCGATGGATCAGGCGGCAGCGTCTTCGGCGAGGGAGGCCTGGCCCATGTCGGCGCTGTCGAGCAGGGTCTCGATGTCCAGCAGGATCAGCATGCGGTCGTCGTGGGTGCCGATGCCGGAGATGAAGCGGGTGTCGACTGCAGCGCCGAACTCCGGGGTCGGGCGGATCTGCTCGGCCGACAGCGGGATCACGTCCGACACGCTGTCGACCACGATGCCGACCACGCGGTCATCGACGTTGAGCACGATCATCACGGTGAAAGCGTCGTAGCGGGCGTTGTCCAGGCGCAGCTTCAAGCGCAGGTCGATGACCGGCACGATGGTGCCGCGCAGGTTGATCACACCCTTGATGTAATCCGGGGCGTCCGGCACGCGGGTGACCGCATCGTAGCCACGGATCTCCTGCACCTTGAGGATGTCCACGCCGTAGTGCTCGGCGCCGAGGGTGAAGCTGAGGAATTCGCCACCGGCGCTGGCGGCGGAGCTGGTCTTGTCGTTCATCGAGGGGTCCTGGTTCTGCCGGAAGTCCCGGTGTCAGGCTCGATATCGGCCCCGCGTGGGGGGACTTTAGGTGCCGGGGGAGAGGCATCCACGCATGGCGTGGATCTACCGCGGCGCGGCCGGCACGCGCATATGGCGTGGATCCGCCGAAGATCGGTAGTGCCGGCCGCTGGCCGGCACGAACGGTCGAACGGGCCTCAGAGCTCGCCGTTGCGGCGCGCCTTGCGCTGGCGGTCGATGCGGAAGATGTAGCGCTGGATGGCGCTGTCGCCGCCGCGCGGCAGGCTGTCAAAGCGCATTCCCACGCGCTTGACCTCGATGCCATTGGGCTGTCGCTGTGGCAGCAGGTTGCAGACCACCAGTTCGATGTCCAGGTCGGGGCCATCGGGCAGCGACAGCTGCGCCGGGTAGCGCTTCTGCAGGCCGAATACGGCGCAGTCGTTGGGAACCACTACGGCCAGGCCGCCACCGCTGATGTCCACCACCCGCATCGACAGCGCTTCGGCACGTGCTTCGCCGGGTGGCAGCAGCAGATGCGGCGAGTCGGTGACCGGGGTCTCCAGCCGGTACAGCTCGCGGCGCTGCAGATGCACCAGTTCGTCCGGCAACGGGGCGCGGAAGGCGACGTGGCCATCGTTGTCCACGCGCTGCAGTTCGTGCAGGCGGAACCGCACAAGGACACGTTCAAGCTGGGCGAAGCAGAGCAGGTGGTCGGCCTGCTCGGCGGCACGGTTCGATGCCTCCTGCGGGCTGCCGTCGAGCAGCAGGTAGTCTTCGTCCTCGTCGAGATCAAGCAGGGCGGTCGGGAAGGAACGATCCCGGCCGTCGATATGCGCGTTGATCAGTGATCGCTGGTCGATCAGCGAGCGCAGCAGCTGCCGCAGCTGGCGGGGGTTGCGGACCAGGAAGCGTTCGTCCGCGGCGTCGGCCGCGTGGACATCATGCAGTTCAGTGTCGTGGCCGTCGGACATGGAGTCTGTGATCAGGGGCGGGCGCCAGCACGCGTTGGTGCAGGCTCGATGGGTATATCGGCCTCTTCATTGGATTATGAAGTGAGATTTGCATCACTTTCCATGCATAAGGGGTCAGATCCCTTTCCCGTGGGAATGGGATCTGACCCCGTGGCCCGCCATGCTGGTGCATCCACCCCATGGGCGGATGCTTTCTGCGTGGGGTCAGAACTCCTGCCAATCACCCTCGGCAGCCAGCGCCGGCTGGGCGGCCGACGCCCGCAGCGGCCGTGTCGGTACTGCCTTGGTGACGGGCAGGGCGGCCGCGACCTGACGTGGCTGCGGTGCATTTGCCAGGCGTGCCGGCGCAGCGGCGACGCCCTGCGATGCCAGCCGGAAGCGCGCCACGGCTTCGCCCAGCTGCACGGCCTGGTCTTCCATGGCGCGCGCCGCAGCAGTCGCTTCCTCCACCAGCGCGGCGTTCTGCTGGGTGGTCTCGTCCATCTGCACCACGGTCTGGTTGACCTGGTCGATGCCGGCCGACTGTTCCTGCGAAGCGGCGGAGATCTCGGCCATGATGTCGGTCACGCGCTGCACCGAGGCGACGATCTCGCCCATGGTGCTGCCGGCCTGGTGGACCAGGCTGGAGCCTTCGGCGACCTTGCCGACCGAATCATCGATCAGGCCCTTGATCTCCTTGGCCGCTGCAGCCGAACGCTGGGCGAGGGTACGCACTTCGCTGGCGACCACGGCGAAACCACGGCCCTGTTCACCGGCACGCGCGGCTTCCACTGCGGCGTTCAGCGCCAGGATGTTGGTCTGGAACGCGATGCCGTCGATGACGCTGATGATCTCGGCGATCTTCTTCGACGAGGCTTCGATGGCCGACATGGTGGTGACCACCTGGCCGACCACCTCGCCGCCCTGCGAAGCCACGCCATGCGCGCCGATGGCGAGCTGGTTGGCTTGGCGGGCGTGCTCGGCGTTCTGGCGCACGGTGGAGGTCAGTTCCTCCATCGAGGCAGCGGTTTCTTCCAGGTTGGCGGCCTGCTGCTCGGTACGGCGCGACAGGTCGCTGTTGCCGGACGCGATCTCGCCAGCGGCGAGGGTGATGCTGGAGGCGCTGGCCTGGATCTGGCCGACGATCTGGGTCAGCTGTGCGACGGTGGTGTTGGCGTCGTCACGCATGCGCGCGAACACCCCGTTGAACTGGCCGTCCATGCGTGCGGTCAGGTCGCCGGCGGCGATCGACTGCAGCAGCTGCGAGAGCTGGCCGAGGTTGCCGTCGGCCACCTGCATCATGCTGTTGAGCTGCTCGATCATCACGCGGAAATCGTGATCGAAACGCTGCGCATCACCGCGCTGGCTGAAGTCGCCGGCGGCGGCGGCCGAGGCCAGCTGCTGGATCTGCGTGTTGATGGCCAGCAGGCTGGCCTTGGCCGCGTCCATCGACTCGTGCAGGATCGCGCGGCTGCCAGGCAGGCGGCGGGCGTCCGGGGCGAGGTTGCCGATGGCGTACTGGTTGAGTACTTCAATGGCATCGACGATTGCATCGAGGTGTTCGAAGATCACCGTGTTGATGCCGCTGGCCAGCTGGCCGTAGACGCCCGGGAAGTCTTCCGGAATGCGGTGGCTGATGTCCGGGCCGGCATGCATCTGTGCCATCAACTGGGTCTGTTCGCTGAAGCGGCGCAGCATCGCGGTCATGTCGGCGGTAGCCGCCAGCATGCGGCCAGCCTCGTCCTTGCCGGTGCTCTGGGTGGTGACGCTGAGGTCGCCGCGTGCGACGGCCTGGATGGCGTTCACGGCCTTGCCCAGGGGGCCGGTCACGGCGCGCGAGATGACCACCGCCAGTGTTGCGGCGACCACAACCAGCAATACGACGGCGGCAATGATCGCCAGCATGCTGTTGCGGTGGGTGGCATTGGCGTTGTCGATCTTGCCCTGCATCAGCGAGCTGCTGTACGCGCCCAGTGCCTTGAGGTCTTCAAAGGCCTTGCGGCGCAGCGGGCGCGACTGGTCGTCGGAGATCTGCCGTGCGACGACGCCATCGCCGGCGGTGGCCGCTTCGCGCAGCTTGGCATTGGCTGCGAAGTAGCCATCGACGTCGGCCTGCACGGCGCGGTAGAGCTCGCGTTCCTTGGCGCCGGCCGGCAGCTTGGCGTATGCGGCCAGCTGTTCGCGCACGACGGCGGCGGTGTCATCCATGCGCTTGTTGTAGTCGGCCACCTTCTCGGGCTGGTCCAGCATGCTCAGCTGGGCCAGCTCATAGGTGCGGAACTCACCCAGCTGCGAGCGCACTTCGCCGAGGTACTGCACGGACGGAATATCGTTGGAGGCCATCGCGCTCAACTGCGCGTTGGCCTCGGACAGGCGGACCAGGGCGAAGGCGCCCAGTACGACGGTCATCAAGGTGGTGAGGGTGAACCCCACGGCCAGCTTGCGGGCGATGGGCAGATCTTGGAACCACTTCATGCAGGGTGCTCCAGGTGGGCAGAGTGCCGGCGTCTGTGCGCCGGTTCGGGGGTGGTTGCAGAGCGAACGGGGGTGCCCGGTGGGGTTCGGTGACGACCGTCATTGCGAAATAACGGCGCCGTCCGCGTGGACTTTATGGACGCAGATCACATTCGGTTGCGTAGGGATGACAGCGCGAAAGCGTTGCAGCGGCGTGCTTTCGCTTGGATGAAGTAGCTGCGCCCGCAACCATCATGGCGACGGAGTTCACAGAAGGGATGGGGTCAGAGCTCTTTCCTGCGGAAAGGGATCCGACCCCCTTGGCAGAGCGCGCACAAACAAAAACCGCCGCCCCGAAGGGCGGCGGTCCAGTACACGCATGCAGCGTGGATCAGGCGGCCTGCGGCATCCGCAACGAGCGCACCAGTCCGCCGATGTCGACGATCAACGCGACGCGGCCGTCGCCAAGGATGGTGGCACCGGACACCCCGCCGATACGGCGGTAGTTGTTCTCGATGTTCTTCACCACCACCTGTTGCTGGCCAACCAGTTCGTCCACTTCCAGTGCGATCTTCTGGCCATCGCCTTCGACCACGACCACCAGCGATTCACTGCCCGGCGCACGGTTGCCGTAGCCGTAGTACTCGCTCAGCGAGAGGATCGGCAGGTACTCGCCACGTACGCGCAGCACGCGGCCTTCGCCGGCCATGCTGCGGATGTCCTCGGCCTGCGGCTGCAACGCCTCAAGCACATAGGCCAGCGGCAGGATCAGGGTTTCGCCGGCAACCGCCACGGTCATGCCGTCGAGGATGGCCAGGGTCAGCGGCAGGCGGATCAGCGTGCGGGTGCCAGTACCCAGGCTGCTTTCGATCTGGACCTCGCCGCCCAGTGCCTGGATGTTGCGGCGAACCACGTCCATGCCGACGCCACGCCCGGACAGGTCGGTGACCGCATCGGCAGTGGAGAAGCCTGGCTGGAAGATCAGGTCCCAGACCTGCGAATCGGTCGGGTTGTCCGGTACGGCCAGGCCGCGTTCGGTGGCCTTGGCCAGGATCTTGGCGCGATCCAGGCCGCGGCCGTCGTCGCTCACTTCAATGACGATATGGCCGCCCTGGTGCGAAGCGGCCAGGGTGATCGTGCCGGTTTCGTCCTTGCCCGCGCCGCGACGCACGTCGGGCATTTCCAGGCCGTGGTCGATCGAGTTGCGCACCAGGTGCACCAGTGGATCGGCGATCTTCTCGATCAGCCCCTTGTCCAGCTCGGTGCCCTCGCCGACGGTGCGCAGGCGCACCTGCTTGCCGAGGCGGCTGGACAGGTCGCGGACCAGGCGTGGGAAGCGGCGGAACACCGCGTCGACCGGCAGCATGCGGACGCCGATCACCGCTTCCTGCAGGTCGCGGGTGTTGCGTTCCAGCTGGTCCAGGCCGGCGAACAGGCTCTCGGCGTGGACCGGGTCCAGCGCGTGCGAGACCTGCTTGAGCATGGCCTGGGTGATGACCAGTTCGCCGACCAGGTTGATCAGCGCATCGACCTTGTCGACGCTGACGCGGATCGACGTTTCGGCTTCCTGGGTGGCAGCACCGCCGGCGGCAGGCGCAGCAGGCGCTGCCGGCACGACGGCAGCAGGTGTGGAAGGGGATGCAGCAACGGGCGCCTGGGTTGCCAGGCTCGGCGGCGCTGCCGGACGGATGTCCAGCTCGCAGTCGTCCAGTACCCAGGCGAAGGTGTCTTCGATCTTGCTGCGCGGCACCTTGCCGACCAGGCCCAGGTCCCACGCCAGGTGGGCCTCGAGCGGGTCGAGCTGGGCGAAGCCCGGCAGGCGTTCCATGCGCGCGGCCACCTGCAGCGAGCCGAGGTGTTCCAGTTCGCGGATGATGCGCAACGGGTCGTTGCCGCTCATGAACAGCGACGGCGCCGGGGTGAACCCGATCTGCCAGGCTTCCGGCGTATCGTCCACCTTGGCTGCGGCAGCGGCCGGCGCGCTCGGTGCGGCCTGGCCGGAGAGAACGGCTTCGAGGCGCGCCTTCACTGCGGCGACCGCCGCGGGGTCTGCGGCCTGGCCATGTTCGGCTTCGCGCAGCAGGGCGCGCAGTACATCCACCGAGGACAGCATGGCATCGACGGCATGGCCTTCCAGGGCCCGCTTGCCGGCACGCAGCTCATCGAGCAGCGTTTCCAGCACGTGGGTCAGGCCGGCGATGGCATCGAAGCCGAAGGTGCCGGCGCCGCCCTTGATCGAGTGGGCGGCGCGGAACACCGAATTGATGATCTCCGCGTCCTGCTGCCCCGATTCCAGGGCCAGCAGGCCAGCCTCCATCGCGTCGAGGCCTTCGCGGCTCTCCTCGAAGAAGGTGGCGTGGAAGCGTTGCAGGTCCATGCTCATGGCAGTGGTGGTCCGGAAGCGAAGAAGGGGAGCGGTGCGGGGCGATCAGCCCAGCACTTTCTGCACGGTGGCGACCAGCTGTTCCGGATTGAACGGCTTGACCAGCCAGCCGGTGGCACCGGCGGCCTTGCCTTCGGACTTCTTGTCGGCGGCCGATTCGGTGGTCAGCATCAGCAGCGGGGTGAACTTGTAGTCCGGCAGCTGGCGCAGTTCGCGGATCAGCGCGATGCCGTCCATGTTCGGCATGTTGACGTCGGTGACCACCGCGTTGAAGCGCTGGCCCTTGGCGCGACCCAGCGCGACCGCGCCGTCTTCGGCTTCTTCGACGGCAAAACCGGCCGAGGTGAGGGCGAAGGAAACCATCTGGCGCATCGACGCCGAATCGTCCACCACCAAGATACGTGCGCTCATGCAGCGTTCTCCACAGATTTCAGGTTGTCATGGGTTACGTCCAGGCCCAGGGCCTGGGTGACGCCCAGCAGGCGCGCGGCGTCACGGAAGGTTGCGGTGCAACCGTGGAAGCCGGTGCCCAGGCCTGCCTCGCGGCGGGCCTGCACGAATGCACACAGCACCTGCACGGCGGCCGTGTGGATGCGGGCGACCTGGCTTGCATCCAAGGTCAGCTCGCCTGCCTGCGCCACCAGCGGGGCGAGGCGGTTCTTGAGCTCGGTGCTGCTCTCGATGCCGAGATCCTCACCCAGTTCGACAGTGCTCATCGTTGCTCCGGACAAACGGTTCCGTGATCCATAACGGCACCCCGGCGGGGTTCTTTAGAGGAATCGACGCGGTGCGTCGACGCGGTCGCAGCTGAAAAGGGGACGGAGGGGATCAAGTCGCAAGCGACCTGGCTCTACTGCAGCCCCTCGGCAACGGCGACCGCGCAGTAGGGACGTAAGGTGTTGATCCAACGGATCAACTCCTTGTGTCCCCGACAGGCACCGCGTCGGCGCAAAGCGCCGAGCCACTTGCGACTTAATCCCCTCCGTCCCCTTTTTTCCAGATCAACTCAACAGCCGTGTGGCGTCCAGCAGGATCATCGGGCGCTGGCTGACCCGGGCGACGCCGCGGAACAGATCATTGGAGATCTGGCAGATGCGGGCGGTATCCGGGGGTTCGATCTGTGAATCGGTGAGGTTGGCGACATCTTCCACTGCCGACACGCGCAGGCCGATGGTCTCGCCGTCTTCTTCCAGCACCACGATGCGGGTCTGGGCATCGTCTTCTGCTGCTGCGGCGCCGAGGTGCAGGCCGAGGTCCATCACCGGCACCACCTGGCCACGCAGGTTCATGATCCCGAGCATCGCCGGTGCCGTGCCGCGCAACGGCAGCAGTGGCACCGGCAACACCACTTCCTGCACTTTCAACAGTTCCAGCGCATAGGCCTGGGTCCCGCAGCGCAGGCGCAGCCAGCGCGAGGTGCGCTCGCCGGCGCGGCGGTTCTGCGGGTGCGGGCTGCTGGCGGGCTGGTGCGCCTGCGCCTGCAGCTCCTGCCAGGTACCGGGACGGTTGGTGGCCGGGGCATCCAGGGCAACGCGGGGCGGCGGCGCGGCGGCAGCACGCGCGGCCGGGGCGGGCGCGGGTGCAGGGCGCGGTGCCGGGGGCGCAACCACGGCCGGTGGCGGCGTGGGGACATCCTCGCCACCCGCAGCGGCTTCGAACGCAGCCTGCAGACCGGGGCTGTCAGTGTGGGCGAGCTGATGGCTGTCGGCCGCGTCGGTCTCGTAGATCACTTCGTCGGGCAGGTCGTCCCAGGTGGGCTCCGGGCCGGCCTTGGCCGGGGTCGTCTCGTGGATCACCTCGTCAGGCAGGTCATCCCAGGTCGGTTCGCGCTCGGGAGCGGCGACCGGCATTGCGGCGGCCTCGAAGGCGGCTTCCAGTGCTGCCTCGTCCTGTGCCGGGGCAACGGCAACAGCGTCCGTCTCATAGATCACTTCAGCGGGCAGATCGTCCCAGGTGGGCTCGCGCTCGGCCGTTGTGGCCGCCTCGAAGGCGGCTTCGAGCGCGGCGTTGTCCACGGCAGGCCCCGCGGCGACGGTGTCGGTTTCGTAGATCACCTCGGCCGGCAGGTCATCCCAGGTCGGCTCGCGTTCCGGTTCCGATGTGCTGTCCGGAGCCGGGGCGGCGCTGTCCGGCGTTGGCAGCACGACGGCCGCCGGGGGGATCGCTTCGCCCAGCAGTTCGTCCAGGTAGTCGTCCAGTACGCCGGTGCTGTTCATGCGGCCTGCTCCAGGGCACGGGCATCCTCACCGAGGATCCAGTTCAGTGCGCGGCGATAGGCGGCCAGGCCGCGGCCCGGGTAGTCTTCACCAACGCTGGGCAGGGTCAGGCCTGCGGCATTGCTGATGCGGGTGTCGATCGGAATGGCGTCTTCCCACACGCGGGTGCCATGGCGATCCTGCATCGTGCGCAGCGACTCATTGCCGGCGCGGGTGCGGCGGTCGAACAGGGTCGGCAGGATCGAGATCGGCAGCGGGCGGCGGCGCGAGCGCTCGACCATCTCGCCGGTGCGGACCATGCCGTCCAGGCCATGCAGGGCCAGCGGCTCGGCCTGGGTGGGAATGATCAGGCGGTCGGCAGCGGCCAGCGCGTTGATCATCAACAGGCCAAGGGTGGGGGCACAGTCCAGCAGGATGTAGTCGTGCTGGCCCTGGTGACGCGCCAGTGCGTTCTGCAGGGCCAGGCCGAGGCCGGGCTGGTTGGCGCTGCGGCGCTCCAGCGTGGCCAGCGCCGACTGCGCGCAGACGTAGTCCAGGCCGTGGATGCTGCTGGCATGGCACAGGCTGGAAAGATCGGCCGGCGGGGCGCCGAACAGTTCCAGCACGCCCGCCGGTGGCGGATCCACCGGCACGCCGAAGGCGCGGCTGAGCGAGGCATGCGGATCGAGGTCGATCAGCAGCACGCGATGGCCAAGCGCGGCCAGGCCGCGGCCGAGGGCGAGGGTGGTGGTGGTCTTGCCGACTCCGCCCTTCTGGTTGGCGACTGCCCAGATGCGCATCGGTTTACTCCTTCATTGCCGGGGGAACGGCGGCGCCGACGCGGCTGCCAGCCGGCACCGGCGGCAACTTCACCGGTGCGATGGGGGAGGTGGGGGCGGTAGCCGGAGTTGCGGCGGCCTGTTCGGTGGTGTTGTCGTCGACGGCGCCGGTGGCCGCGTTGAGGCGCTGGCCAAGCGGATCCACCGAATGCGAGGTGTCGGCCAGGATGATGACCATCACCCGGCGGTTGCGGTTGCGCCCCTGCGCGCTGTCGTTCTCTTCGCGCGGACGGAACTGGCCATAGCCAACCATCGCCAGCCGTGATGGCTGCACGCCCTGGTCGGCGAACAGGTGCACCACGCTGGCGGCGCGTCCGGCCGACAGTTCCCAGTTCGAAGGGAAGGTGGCGGTGGCGATCGGCACGTTGTCGGTATGGCCTTCCACGCGCACGCTGTTGGGCACGTCGCGCAGCACCTCGGCCAGGCTGGCCAGCGTCTGCCGTGCATGCACGTCCAGCGCGGCCGAGCCGGTGGGGAACAGGATGTCGCTGTTGATCTCCACTTCGATCCACAACTCGGTGCGGCGCACGCTGATCATGCCGCGGTCGATCAGCGGCGCCAGTGCGGCGGTGAGGCGGTCGGCGATGCTGTTGAGCTGGCGCTCGGCACGGGCGATCTGTTCCTGGTTGTGCACGGAGACCGGCATGCGCATCTGCGAGGCCATCGACGGCAGCAGGGTCGGGTCGTGCGACGGCGCGGGCGCGGAGGGGCCGATCTTGGTGCCGGACTTGATCACCGAGGGGCTGTCCCAGCCGCCACCCTGCACCTGCTTGTTACCCACCTGCACCGGATTGATGGTGCGCGGTGCGCCGCCGAAGGCATCGGTGAGCGCGTCGGCCATGATCCGGTACTTGCCCTCGTTGACCGAGGAGATCGCGTACATGACCACGAAGAAGGCGAGCAGCAACGTCATCAGGTCGGCATAGGGGATCGCCCATGCTTCATGGTTGGCGTGCTCTTCGTGGTGCTTGCGGCGCGCCATGTCAGTGCAGGAAGCCGGAGAGGTTGGTTTCGATGTTGCGCGGGTTCTCGCCCTGGGCGATCGAAATCAGGCCTTCAATGACCATTTCGCGGTCGCGGGTGTTGTGCGAGATCACGCTCTTGAGCTTGGCGGCGATCGGCAGGAACAGCAGATTGGCCGAGGCGATGCCGTAGATGGTGGCGGTGAACGCGGCGGCGATGCCGTGGCCGAGTTTGCTCGGGTCGGCCAGGTTCTTCATCACCGCGATCAGGCCGAGCACGGCACCGATGATGCCGAGCGTGGGCGCGTAGATGCCCATCGCTTCGAAGACCTTGGCGCCGGCCTGGTCCTGGTGCTCCTGGCTGCCCAGTTCGATCTCCAGCATGTGACGCATCGATTCGGGTTCAACGCCGTCCACCAGCAGCTGCAGGCCCTTGCGCAGGAACGGGTCCTGCTGCGCTTCCACCTGCGATTCCAGGCCCAGCAGGCCCTGGCGGCGGGCGATGTTGCTCCACTCGACGATCTGCTGGATCAGTTCGCGGCGATCGCTGTGCGGCGGGCGCACGACCCAGCGCACGATCTTGAACGCATGCTTGAACACCGCCGGCGAGGTGTGAAGCAGGATCGCGGCAACGGTACCGACGATGACGATCACGAACGCCGCAGGCGACCACAACGACGCCAGGCCGGCGCCCTTGAGGATGCTGCCACCGACCAGCGAGGCCAGGGCGAGAAAGAGTCCAATGAGGCTGAGTCTATCCATGGTTCCGGTATCGGCTTGTATGAATGGGACTTGAGACACCGGGAGAATGCGTACAGACGGTAGTCACAGTTTTCGGGTCGCCGGGCCATGCCCGGCGGCGTTCAGCGTATGCCGTCCACGTCCAGGATCAGTGCCATGCGACCATCGCCGATCAACGTTGCACCGGCATAACCGCGCGGGCCGCGCAGGGCTTTTGGCAGTGGCTTGATGACCACTTCCTCGCGCCCGCGCACCTGGTCCACGACCAGGCCGAAGCGCGCTTCGCCGGCCTGCAGCACCACGATGGTCAGCAGGGTTGACGCGGCCGGCGTCACATCCAGCCACTGGCGCAGGTCGACCAGCGGCAGGGTGTGCGAGCGGCGATCAAGCACGGCGCGGCCATCGAACCAGCCCAGCGAGGTGCGCGGCGCGTGCAGCACTTCCATCACGCGTGCCAGCGGTAGCGCGTAGACGTCCTCGCCGGCCTGCACCAGCAGGGTCGGCAGGATCGCGAGGGTGAGCGGCACGCGGATCAGGAAGCGGCTGCCACGACCCAGTTCCGACTGGATCTGGATCTGGCCGCTCAGTTCGCGGATGCGCGACTGCACCACGTCCATGCCGACGCCACGGCCGGAGATGTCGGTGACCTGCTGCTTGGTCGAGAAGCCCGGCAGGAACACCAGGTGCAGGCACTCCTCGCTGCTCAGGCGGGCAGCGGCTTCCGGATCGATCAGGCCTTTCTCACGCGCCTTCGCGCGCAGCTTCTCCGGGTCGATGCCGGCGCCATCGTCCTGCACCTCGATGCTGACGTAGTCGCCTTCCTGCTGCGCTGACAGGCGTACATGGCCCATCCGCGGCTTGCCTTGTGCTTCGCGCAGGTCGGGCATTTCCACGCCATGGTCGATGGCGTTGCGGACCAGGTGCACCAGCGGATCGGCCAGTGCTTCGACCAGGTTGCGGTCGAGTTCGGTCTCGGCGCCGACCAGCTCCAGGTCCACTTCCTTCTTCAGCGAGCGGGCGACGTCGCGGGCGACCTTGGGGAAGCGCGAGAACACCTTGCCCACCGGCTGCATACGGGTACGCATCACCGCCGACTGCAGGCGGGCAGTGGCGATGTCCAGCGTCGATACGGCGCGGTCCAGCTCTTCGTCGCGCAGGCGTGCACGCAGGGTCTTCAGGCGGTTGCGGGAAAGCACCAGTTCGCCGATCAGGTTGACGATCGCATCCAGGCGCTTGGTGTCCACGCGCACGGTGTGTTCGGCTTCGGCCAGCGGCTTGGCGGCCGGCTTGGCCGCCGGTGCCGGTGCGGCCGCCGGGCGCGGGGCGGCGGTCGGCGCTGGCGCCACTACCGCAGCGGGCTTGGCGCCCGGTGCGGCGCCACCGTGCAGCTGGTCGAGCAGGGCTTCGAATTCGTCTTCGCTGATCAGTCCGTCGTCAGCCTTCTTCGCTGGCGCGACCGCGGTCGGTGCGTTGCCGCCATGCAGCTGGTCCAGCAGGGCCTCGAATTCGTCGTCGGTGATCAGGTCGCTGGCGGCTGCCGCAGGGGCGGCCGCAGCGACCGGCGCGGCAGTGCCACCGTTCATGTCGAACTGCGCGATCAGGTCCGGCGGCGCATAACCCGGCTCGGTGCCGGAGGACACGGCGTCCAGCATCGACTGCAGGTAGTCCAGCGATTGCTGGGCGGCGTCGAAGTGGTGGGCCTGCAGCACCGCCTGCCCGGCACGCGCGATGCCCAGGGCCTCTTCAGCGGCGTGGCACAGCTCGACCATCGCCGTGACGCCAAGGAAGCCGGCACCGCCCTTGAGCGTGTGGTATCCACGGAACACCGCGTTGAGCTGCTCGGTGTCCTGCGGTGCCTGCTCCAGCGACACCAGCTGTTCGCCCAGGCGATCCAGGATTTCCTGTGCCTCGATGATGAAATCGGCAGTGATGTCGTCGGATACCGCGCTCATGCTTACAGCCCCAGATCCGACAACAGGTCGTCGGCGTCGTTCTGCGAGACCGCGTGGCGGTCCAGTCCCTTCAGTGCCGGCCCGGCCAGTTCCGGGTCGGTGCGATGCTGTTCCGGCGGCAGGCCGAGTGCGCCGAAGCCCTCGTGCACGCGGCGGACGATGCCGACCACGCGACGGATGATCTGCCCGGTCAGGTCCTGGTAGCTCTGGGTCAGGGCGATCTCGGTCAGGTTGTGGCGGATGCGCTCGAGCTGCGCGTCCTGGCCCGGCTGCAGGCCTTCAGCACGCAGCTGTTCGGTCAGGCTGCGGCATTCCTCGGCCAGGTCCAGGGTGCGGTGCGTGGCCTGTTCGGTCATGGCCACCACGTGGTCCAGGCGTGCGCAGGCGTCGTCCAGCTCACCGGCCTCGCTGGGCACGGTCGGCAGCTCACCCAGTGCCTGCCCCAGCTCGCGGGCCAGCCGCGAGAGGCCGCTCATCATCGGCTGCGTACGCAGCGCGACCAGTCCGTCGATGCGCTGCCGCCAGGCGGCCTCGTCACCGGACTCGAGTGCGTCCAGGGCTTCCTGCAGGCGCAGGGCGAGGGCGCTCTTGTCGACCGTGGTATCCATCAGGCGCTGGCCGCCAGGCGTTCGAAGATCTTGCCGAGCTTCTCTTCCAGCGTCTGCGCAGTGAACGGCTTGATGATGTAGCCGTTCACGCCGTTCTGGGCGGCTTCGATGATCTGTTCGCGCTTGGCTTCGGCGGTGACCATCAGAACTGGCAGGGTCTTCAGCTTGGCATCGGCACGGATCGCCTTCAGCAGCTCGATGCCGGTCATCACCGGCATGTTCCAGTCGGTGACCACGAAATCGAACGGCTGGCTCTGCAGCAGCGACAGCGCGGCATGCCCGTCCTCGGCTTCGGCGGTATTGGTGAAGCCCAGATCGCCCAGCAGGTTCTTGACGATCCGACGCATGGTCGAGAAGTCATCGACGATCAGGATGCGCATGTTCTTGTTCAAAGCAGAGTTCCTTTGTTGTTCATTCCGGGCGGCCGGGGGCAGCCGCCTCGGGCATGTTCATTCTTCCAGGCCGGCGTCCGCCGCCTCGAAAATCTTGAGCCGGCCACGCAGGCGCAGCACCGCCTGGCCGTGGATCTGGCAGACCCGCGACTCGCTCACGCCGAGCACCGCGCCGATCTCCTTCAGGTTCAGTTCCTGCTCGTAGTAGAGCGAGAGCACCAGCTGTTCGCGCTCGGGCAGGTGGCCGATGGCCTTGCCCAGCTCGCGGCCGAACTCACCACGCTCCAGCACCTGCTGCGGGGTCGGGCCGCCCTGGGCGACGGTGTCCAGCTCGCCCTGGTCCTCGATGCGCGACTCCAGGCTCAGCACCTGGCCACGTGCGGCGTCTTCCATCAACCGCAGGTATTCGGGCAGCGGCATCTCCATCGCGGCGGCCACTTCGGTGGCGCTGGCGGCGCGGCCGCTGCTCTGTTCCAGGCGGCGGATGGTGGCGGCGGCATCGCGTGCACGGCGGTGCACGGAGCGCGGCACCCAGTCGCCACGGCGGATCTCGTCGATCATCGAACCGCGGATGCGGATCGAGGCATAGGTCTCGAACGAGGCGCCCTGGTCGGCGTCGTAGCTGCGCGACGCTTCGATCAGGCCCATCATGCCGGCCTGGATCAGGTCGTCCACTTCAACGCTGGCCGGCAACCGCGCGGCCAGGTGGTGGGCGATGCGCCGCACCAGGTCCGAATGCTGGGCGATGACCTCGTTGGCCGCCGAGCGCTGGACTTCCCTGTACTGGGCTGCGCCTTTCATGCGGCCACCCCGCGCTGCTTGAGGATGCGCTCGAGGAAGAACTCGACGCCGCCGCGTGGTTCGGTCGGCGCCTGCCAGCGTGCGGTTCGACGCGCGATCTCGGTGATCGCCAGCGCGGCCGGGCTGGACGGGTAGGCCTTCACCACCGGCTGCTGGCGCTGCACCGACAGGCGCAGCCAGTCGTCCTGCGGCACGCAGCCCAGGTAGTTCAGCGAGACATCGGCGAGGAACTTCTCGCAGACGCGGGTCAGCTTTTCGTACAGCACGCGGCCCTCGTTGGGGTCGCGCACCATGTTGGCCACTACCTGGATGCGGTCCACGCCGCGTTCTCGCGACAGCACCTTGATCAGCGCGTAGGCGTCGGTGATCGAGGCCGGCTCGTCACAGACCACCACCACGGTGTCCTGCGCGGCCTGGCAGAAGGTCAGCACGCCGTCGGTGATGCCTGCGGCGGTGTCCACCACCATGATGTCCAGTTCGCGTTCCAGCTCGGAGAACACGTTGACCAGGCCGACGTGCTCGGCCGGGGCCAGCTCGGCCATGTGCCGGCGGCCGGACGCGGCCGGCACCACCAGCACGCCGTTCGGGCCTTCGACGATGACGTCGTCCAGCGAGCAGCGGCCGGCGACCAGGTCGGCCAGCGTGAAGGTCGGGTTCAGCCCCAGGATCACGTCGATGTTGGCCAGGCCCAGGTCGGCGTCCAGCAGCAGCGTGCGCTTGCCCATGCCGGCCAGTGCCACCGCCAGGTTGGCGGACACATTCGTCTTGCCCACGCCGCCCTTGCCGCCAGTGACGGCAATGGTGCGCACAGGGCCGAGCGGCTCGCTGCGGGTGGCCGACAGCGGGAAGGTCTTGGTCAGCTTGGCGTACTCACGCGACGGCATGGTTCAACTCCGGGTTGCAGGGCATATCGGCCGCGCGGCGCAAATCTTCAAGGCGAAGTACGAGATTGGCCGCACTGGCCCGGTGCAGGTCCTCCGGAACGTCCTGGCCATCGGTCACCCAGGTGATCGGCAGGGCGTGGTCCACGGCCACTGACAGGGCGTTGCCGAAGCGGCCGGTCTCGTCCAGCTTGCTCAACACCAGGCCCTGCAGGTTGGCGGCGCCGAAGCGGCGGACCACCTCGTCCATGTCGCCGAAGCTGGTGTTGGCCGGCAGCACCAGCAGGGTGCGTACCTGGCGGGCGGCGCGCAGCCACTGCAGCTGCGCGGCCAGCGCGCGGTCGCGCGGGCCCAGGCCGGCGGTGTCGATCAGCACCAGCTTGTAGTCCTTCAGGCGTTCCAGCAGCTGGTCCAGGTCGGTGCCGCTGTTGGCCTCGTGCACCGCGATGCCGAGCTGGCGGCCGTAGCCGTACAGCTGCTCGCGGGCGCCGATGCGGGTGGTGTCGGTGGTGACCAGGGCCACATCGCGCGGCGCATGCTTCTCGGCGAAGCGCGAGGCCAGCTTGGCGATGGTGGTGGTCTTGCCGGCGCCGGTCGGGCCGACCAGGGCGATCACGCCGCCTTCTTCCAGCGGGTCGACCGGGGCGATCGGCAGCTTGCGCGAGATCAGCCCCAGCATCAGGCCGCGGCCACGATGGGCTTCGGTCTCCAGCGGGATCTGCATGGCCACGTCGCGGGCCAGCCCGGCGTCGAAACCGTACTCGTCCATCAGGTCCAGCGCGGTGGCGCGCACCGGGCTGCCACGCAGGCGCTCGTCGGTGAAGCGGTTCATCTCGCGCTCGATCACCTGGCGCATGCCGGCCACTTCCTGGCGCAGCTGGCGGATCTCGGCGTCGTCCTGGGCAACCACGGTCAGCGTCGGTGCCGGGGCCAGCATGGGGGCCGGGCTGGCTTCGCCGGCGGCTTCGGCCGCTGCCGGTTCGCTGGCGGCGATCCCGAGCTGCGCTTCGGTCACGGCAGCGGTCGGCAGCGGCGGCGGCTGCACGGCCGGGGCCACGCTTTCGTGATGCATGTCGCGCGGCGGGTCGATCTGGAAGCGGGCGCGGTTGGCCGGCACGGTGGCGGCCGGTGCAACGATGGCCTCGGCGAACGGGGCGAAGCTCTGTTCGGGCAGCGCCGGTTCGTTGACGGCGGCGCGCGCCAGGGTGGCGGCGAAGCCAGTGCTGCCACGGGTCGGCACGATCTCGTCGGCGCTGTCCAGGGTACGGCCGGTGGCCCCAACGGCCGCACGGGCGAGGGCGGCCACGGCCGAGGTGGTGGCGGCGACCGGTTCCGGCGCCGGGGTGCTGCTGCGGCGGCGGGTGACCGCGGCGATCACCGCGTCAGCAGCGGTGCGCGGCTTGGGTGCCGGCGGCGGTGCGACATCCCGGCGCGAGGCTTCCAGTGCACGCTGCACGGCGCTCTCGTCGTAGTTGGCCGCGGCGACGATCTCGACGCCTTCCTCGATCCGGCGGTTGGACAGGATCACGGCGTCAGGACCATGTTCCTTGCGCACCAGGTTCATGGCCGAGCGCATGTCGGCGGCGACGAATCGTTTGATTTTCATGCTGTGGTCACGGGACGAAGACGGCGGGGTGGCGGTCGGAGAACTCGGGTGGTCGGTGGTCTGCACGGTGCGGGTTCCCCTTGGTATCTGTCTGTTGCGTTGGTTCGAAGGTGGTGTCTGTTTTCTGGCGCATCGGTGGGCGGCGTCAGCTGATCGTTCCGACCAGCTTCAGGCGCTTGTCCTCCGGCACCTCGCTGTAGGCCAGGACCGACAACGACGGAACGCTGTGGCGGACCAGGCGCGCCAGCGCGGCGCGCACCGGGCCCGGTACCAGCACGACCGCCGGCTCGTTTCGCGCTTCCTGCTTGCTGACACATTCGGCCAGGCTCTGGTGCAGTCGCTCTGCGAGTCCGGGTTCCAGCGCGGCGCCGTTGCCCTGCGTGGACTCCTGCAAGACACGTTCCAATTGCGGGTTGAGGGTGAACACCGGCAGCTCCGCCGACATTCCGGCGATCTCCTGCACGATGAAGCGGCCCAGCGCGGTGCGCACGGCGGCGGTCAGCACCGCCGGGTCCTGGCTGCTGGGCGCGTGTTCGACCAGCGCCTCGGCGATCTTGCGCAGCTGGCGGATCGGGATGCGCTCGACCAGCAGGTTCTGCAGCACGCGCACCACCGCCGACAGCGGCAGCGCCTTCGGCGTCAGATCTTCGACGAGCTTGGGCGCGCTCTTGGCCAGGTTGGCCAGCAGGTGCTGCACTTCCTCGTGGCCGAGCAGTTCCGGCGCATGTTCGCGGATCAGGTGCGAGAGGTGGGTGGCCACCACGGTGGCCGGGTCGACCACGGTGTAGCCCAGCGTTTCAGCCTGGGCACGCTGGTGCGGCTGGATCCAGGTGGCATCCAGGCCGAACGCGGGATCCTTGCCGGCAATGCCCTCCAGGGTGCCCAGCGCGCTGCCCGGGTCCAGCGCCAGTTCGCGGTCGGGGTGGATCTCGGCGGTGGCCACCGGCACGCCGTGCACCAGCACGCGGTAGCCGTTGGCGGGCAGTTCCAGGTTGTCGCGGATATGCACCGACGGGATCAGGAAGCCGACGTCCTGGGTCAGCTTGCGGCGCACGCCCTTGATGCGCGCCATCAGTTCGCCGCCCTGGTTGCTGTCCACCAGCGGGATCAGCCGGTAGCCGACCTCCAGGCCCAGCGGATCGACCGGGCGCAGTTCGTCCCAGCTCAGTTCGGCGGTCGGCGCAGGTGCCGCCGGGCGGCCGAGTGCGTTGAGTGCGGCCGCCTCATTGCCGGCGGCTGCCGGGTCGGTGGCTGCGGCCTTGCCCTTGCGGTAGACCTTCCAGGCGATGAAGCCGAGGATCGCGGCCAGCGTCAGGAAAGCGACGTTGGGCATGCCCGGCACCAGGCCGACCACGCCGATGATGCCGGCGGTGATCGCCAGCGCGCGGTACTGGCCGAACACCTGGCCGGTCATCGCCTGGGCCATGTCCTGCGAGCGCGAGGCGCGGGTGACCAGCATCGCCACGGCGCTGGAGACCAGCAGGGCCGGCAGCTGCGCCACCAGGCCGTCACCGATCGACAGCAGGGTGTAGGTAGCTGCCGCGTCGCCGAACGGCATGCCATGCTGCAGCACGCCCACGGCCAGGCCGCCGAGCATGTTGATGAACAGGATCAGGATGCCGGCGATGGCATCACCGCGGATGAACTTGCTGGCACCGTCCATCGCGCCGTAGAAGTCGGCTTCCTCGCGGACTTCCTCGCGGCGCAGCTTGGCTTCTTCACGCGTCAGCAAACCGGCGTTGAGGTCGGCGTCGATCGCCATCTGCTTGCCGGGCATCGCGTCGAGGATGAAGCGCGCGGTCACTTCCGAGACGCGGCCGGCGCCCTTGGTGATCACCACGAAGTTGATGATGGTGAGAATCGCGAACACCACGATGCCCACCGCGTAGTTGCCGCCGATCACGAATTCGCCGAAGGCGGCGATGACCTTGCCCGCGGCGTCGTGGCCGTTCTGGCCGTTCAGCAGGATGACGCGGGTGGAGGCCACGTTCAGCGCCAGCCGCAGCATGGTGGTGATCAGCAGCACGATCGGGAAGATGGTGAAGTCCAGCGGGCGCTTCACGTAGACCACCGCCAGCAGCACCATCAGCGAGATGGCGATGTTGAAGGTGAACAGCGCATCGAGCACCGGCGCGGCCAGCGGCACCACGACCATGGCCAGCAGGGCCAGCACGATCAGCGGCGCGCCAAGGCCCTGGCGGATCATTTCCAGGGCGCGGCGGGTGTTGAAACCGGTGGAGGGCTGGGCGCTCACGGGCGGCCTCCCTTGCCGAATTCATCCACCTGGATGTGCGGGGCGTCCGGCATCGGGCCAGTGCGCCAGGCGCGCAGCTGGTAGACGTAGGACAGGACCTGGGCGACGGCCGAATACAGTCTCACGGGGATTTCCTTTCCGAGTTGGCCTTCCCGATACAAGGCGCGTGCCAAAGGCGGGGCGGAGACGATCGCCACCTTGTTGCCGTCGGCCACTTCACGGATGCGCAGGGCGGTCTCGTCCACGCCCAGCGCGACCACGGTTGGGGCGTTCATAGCGCCTCCCTCGTACTTCAACGCCACCGCGTAGTGGGTGGGATTGACCACCACCACGTCGGCCGTGGGCACTGCTTCCATCATCCGGCGATTGGCCATCTGCTGCTGCAGCTGGCGGATGCGGCCCTTGACCTCGGGGCTGCCTTCGCTTTCCTTCATTTCCCGGCGCAGTTCTTCACGGGTCATCTTCAGCTTGCGCATCCAGTTCCAGCGCTGGTACGGCGCGTCGATGGCGGCCAGCACCAGCATCGCGCCGGCGGTGGCCAGCAGCAGGCGCAGGGTGAAGCCGAGGCCGTCGGTGATGGCAGTCTCCAGCGGGTGGTGGATCAGCCCGCGCAGGGTGTCAAAGCCGGTCCACACCACCAGTCCGGCGGCGACGCCGACGAAGGCCACGCGCAGCAGCGACTTGGTGAACTCGGCGATGGCCTCGGGCCCATACAGGCGCTTGAGCCCGCTCATCGGGTTCATGCGGTTGATGTCGGGCAGCAACGCCTTCTGCGACCAGCGCAGGCCGCCCATCACCAGCGGTGCGACGAAACTGGCCAGCAGGCAGACCAGCACCAGCGGCGCGATCACCAGCATGAACTGCAGCAGCAGGTCGCCGAAGTGGCCGAACAGTTCCTTCGGGTTCTGCCGCAGGCCCTGTTCCGGGCTGAGCGCCTGCTTCATCCAGGCCGTGGCGCCACGGCCGATCGAGCCGCTCATGGCCATCACTGCCAGCACGCCGGCACCGAACACGGCGGCGGTGCCGAGTTCGCGCGAGCGCGGCAGGTTGCCTTGTTCACGGGCGTCGCGCAGGCGTTTTTCGGTAGGTTGTTCGGTCTTTTCGCCGGCGGATTCGTTCTCGGACATCACGGGCACTGCGGCAGGGGATGCCGGGGTGCGTGCAAGAAGTGTTCCGTGATGGGCCGTTGCCTATCCACGCATGGTATGGATCTACTGTAGGGAGTCGCTGGCAGGGTGCAGGGGAATCGTCAGAACACTGTCGCTGTGCCACTCCACCTGCAGGGGGGCGCCCGCAGCGGCGGCCGATTCGTCGCTGACATCGCGGCCGCTGCCGTGGTTGACCTGGTGCATGGCGTCCTTCAGCACATCCACCTTCACCAGCAGGCGGCTGCCGGCAGCCAGGCGGCGGGCGACCATGCGCGTGCGATCGAAGGGCAGGTGGGTCCATTGGCCGGGCTGCAGTAACTGGCGCGTGCTCGGGTCACGCACGTGGCTGGCCCGGCCCATGTAATAGGACAGCTGCATCCGGCGTCCATCGGCGAGCAGCTCGTACACGGTGACGGTGAAGTCGAAGTCGCGCTTGTTGATCCGTACCTTCAGGTCGCCGGAGAAGCTGCCCACCAGATCCATCGGACCGGCAAAGGGATCGGTGGCAAAGGACAGCGCGGTATCCCTTTCGTCCTGCGCCGCGATGATCGGGAACGGGTAGTAGCCGTGCCGCATTTCGTTGCGGTCGGCCATGTCCACGGTCTGCCCCAGCTGGCCCGGCGCTGCCGGCTGTTCCTGCAGGCGGTGGTAGCCATCGGGCGAAGCGGGTGCGGCCGACAGGTGGTAGCGGCGGTGGGCACCTGCGGCGGCGTCCAGTGTTGCCGCATGCCCCCAGCGGTTGGCGCCCATCAGCTGGTAGTTTACGCGGTCGGGCACCAGCGCCGGGCGAGGGGCGCCGCGCAGCACATGGTCCAGCCACTGGAAGGTCAGTGCGGGCGTGTCGAACTGCGCGACGGCGTCCAGGTCGTATCCACGCAGCTGCATCGGCTTGAGCGCCGACTGCGCACCGCGATGGTCATAGGGGCCAATCAGCAGGGCATGGTCGGCATCGGGGCGGTGCCGCAGGTGGTCCTTGAAGTACTGCAGTGCCGAGATCTGGCCGTCGTCGTAGTACCCGGTGATGGTCAGCACCGGGATGCGGATGTCGTCGAACTGGTCGCCATAGGGAACCATCGACTGCCAGTAGGCGTCGTACGTCGGGTGATCGAGCCAGCGCTGCAGCCAGGGGTTGGGCGTGCCGTCGATCTGGTCGATCTGCCGGTAAGGGCGGCCGGAGGCATACCAGCGGCGGGGCAGCTGTGACCAGCGTTCGTTCTGGTTGTAGGTGTCGTTGTCCAGCATCGGGCCATTGGCCACATAGAACGCCCAACCGTAGTTGGCACTCAGGAACACGTTGTTCTCCATCGGCAGGCCCTGGCCGGGGATGGCGGCAACGTAGGGCACGATGGTCTTCAATGCGGGATGGTGATGGCGCGCCGCCGCCCAGGCAGTAAAGCCCTCGTAGCTGCCGCCATACATGGCCACCCGGCCATCGCTCCATGGCTGGCGGCTGATCCAGTCGATGGCCGCGTTGGCGTCCGCGCCGTCATGCTCGTAGGGGGCGATGGTGCCGCTGCCCTGGCCCTTGCCGCGCGCATCGACCACGATGCCGGCGTAGCCATGCGCGGCGGCCAGCAGCATCTTCTGCCGGTTCTTGGGTGGATCGGTGTAGATGGTGAACAGCATGGCCGCAGGCAGGGGCGCCGATGCGGCGCGAGGGCGGGCCAGCTGCGCCGACAGCACGACGCCATCGCCAACGGGGATGCGCAATGCGTCGTCGATGGCGAAGCGGCGCTGCTCTTCCGCCGCGACCAGCGGAGGGGCCAGGGCAGCGGCCAGGGTCTGCGCACGCAGTACCGCCCGCAGGCGCAGCAGTTCCAAAGCGACGGCCTCGGCAATGGTCGTCGCCCCCGCCTGTGCCGCGACGGCCTGCTTCAGCTGGGCGCGCACCGGGGCTGGCTCAACCGAGAGTGCGGCACCGGCCTGCACTGCGGCAACGTCGTCGAGGGCGACGAAGGTGCTGTGGAAGGCACGCACATAAGCGGCGTTGTCCCGCTCGCCGGCGGTGGCAAGCAGCAGCATCGGCAGCCAGCGCTGCATCGCCGCGGTGTCGCCGTCGCTTGCCAGCGATGCGCGTACCCGCTGGATCGATTGCCGCGCTTCGGCGGTCTGGCCCATCGCCAGCAGCGCGTGGCCGCGCTGTGCATCGGTCAGGTCGGGCGACTTCAACACGCCCTTGCCGAGGACCTGCAGGGCGGCGTCGACCTGGGCCGGGGAAGCATCGGCTGGTAATGACCACGGCAGATCAGCGGCAGCAGCGTGGCCAACAGCAAGGGCCAGCAACAGGCCAGCAAGGGGGGTGCGTAGGGCCACGGGCGCTTCCTGGGATGAGGGTGGAACGGCGCATCCACGCGTGGCGTGGATCTACCGAAGGCCAACCAATGGTAGCGCCGGGCCGTGCCCGGCGGGAGCCGAGCGCAGGCTCGGCGCTACCGGGGCGCGTTGTCGCTGGGCGGTGGGCTCTGCGCCAGTTCCACCCGCGGCCGGGGCAGGTCGTGCAGCTGCATGAAGCGCGCCGCATCGACCGGCCGTCCCAGCAGGTAGCCCTGCAGGTAGTCGCAGCCCAGGCGCTCCAGGTAGGCGCGCTGGGCGGCGGTCTCCACGCCCTCGGCGACGATGTCCATGTCCAGCGCATGGCCCAGCGCCACGATCGCCGAGACGATCACCACGTCCTCTGCACTGTGTTCCAGGTCGCGCACGAACGCATGGTCGATCTTGATCTCGGTGGCTGGCAGCCGCTTCAGGTACAGCAGGCTGGAATAGCCGGTGCCGAAGTCATCGATGGAGATGCCTACGCCCAGCGCCGACAGCGCCTGCAGCAGGCGCAGGCTGGTGTCGGTATCGCGCATCACCGTGCTTTCGGTGATTTCCAGCACCAGGTGGCGCGGGGCGAGGTTGTGGCGTTCGATCACCGCGCGCACATCCTGCAGCAGGTGCGGCGAACTGAACTGCACCGGCGACAGGTTCACCGACATCGACCAGCCTTCGTGACCGGCATCGTGCCAGCGCCGCAGCTGCAGGCAGGCCTGGTCCAGCGCCCAGCGCCCGATCTCGTTGATCGCGCCGCTGCGCTCGGCCAGGCGGATGAACCGATCGGGCGGAATCAGGCCATGCTCCGGATGGTGCCAGCGGATCAACGCTTCGGCACCGGCCACCTTCTGCGTGGCCACGCGGATCTTGGGCTGGTAGTGCAGGAACAACTGCTCGCTGCCGATGGCCCGGCGCAGGTCGGCCAGCAGCCGGAACTGTTGTTCGGCGCTGTCATTCATCCAGTCGGCGAACAGCACGAAGGCGTTGCGCCCGGATTCCTTGGCCTGGTACATCGCCGCGTCGGCAAAGGCCATCAGCTGCCGCTCGCTGGCGGCATGGTCGGGGCAGATCGCCACACCGATGCTGGCGGTTACCTGCAGTTCGTTGTCCGGCAGCAGCGGCCCACTGCCGACCGCCTGCAGGATGCGCCGGGCGAGGGTTGGCAGATCCTCATCGTGCTCGATGCGCACCACCAGCACGAACTCATCGCCGCCCAGGCGCGCCAGCATGTCATGCGGGCGCAGCAGCTGGCGGGTGCGCTCGGCCACCGCCACCAGCAGTGCGTCACCCGCCTGGTGGCCATAGGCGTCGTTGACCTGCTTGAAACCGTCCAGGTCCATGAACATCACCGCGAAGCGGCTGCCGCCCTGTTCGGCCTCGGCCAGTGCCTGCACGATGCGGCGCTGCAACAGCAGGCGGTTGGGCAGGCGGGTGAGCGGATCATGCAACGCGGCCTGGGTCAGTTCCTGCTGCGCATCGGTCAACGAAGTGCTCAGCATGGAATTGCGCAGTCGTAGCAGCTGCGCCTCCACCCGCTGGTCCAGCCAGGACACCACCAGCACCACCGCGAGGATCGCGACCGTCAGCACCACTACCAGCATCGCCAGCCACTCGTTCTGCAGGCCATCGCCGACCGCCGCGCCGCAGATGCTGCCTTCCGGAAAGCGTGCGGCGGCCATGCCGGTGTAGTGCATGCCAACGATGGCCAGCCCGAGCAGGCCAGCGGCTGCCAGCCGGTCGCCGACACGGGTGCGCTGCGCGCGCAGGCGGAATGCCACATACAACGCAGTCCATGAGGCGGCGACCGCCACGATCAGCGAGAACAGCAGCCAGCCCGGGTCATAGTCGATGCCGGGTTGCATGCGCATCGCCGCCATGCCGACGTAGTGCATGCCGGCAATGCCGGTACCCATCAGCAATGCCCCGCCGGCCAGGCGTGGGTGCGGCAGGGTGCGCAGCGAAACCAGCCACAGCGCGAACACCGATGAGGCGATGGCCAGGGCCAGGGAGAGCAGGGTGATCGGCAGGTCGTAGCCGAGCGGAATGGGCAGGTCGAAGGCGAGCATGCCGATGAAGTGCATCGACCAGATGCCCAGGCCCATGGCGAAGCCACCACCGAGGCGCCACCACCAGGCCGCGCCCTTGCCGGGTGCGGTGACCGTGCGCCCGGCCATCGCCAGCGCGGTGTATGACGCCATCACGGCAACCAGCAACGAGATCGCCACCAGCCACGGGTTGTACGTGCCTACCAGCATTCGTCAGTCTCCCGGACCTGCCTGTCGACGGAAACCACGGTGGGGCATGCATGAGGCAGGCCGACGCAGGGCGGCGGCCACGTGCGGCATCCCCCCGGTTGCCGCGCATTCACTCTAGCGCGCAGACCCGGGGGAAGGGCAAGCAGTAAAACGTGATGATCGGGTCAGTGTGTGACCGCGTCCGCAGCCTGGAAGGCGGCATCGAACAGGCGCTGTACCGGCGGGCCCATTTCCCCGGCCAGCAGGGCCAGCAGGAACAGGCCCAGCAGCAGTGAGACCGGCAGGCCCAGCTGGATCGGATTCAGTGCCGGGGCAGCACGCGCCAGCACGCCGAAGGCCAGGTTCACCGCCAGCATCGCCACGGTCAGTGGAATAGCCAGGGTCAGTGCGCCGCGCAGCACGGTCAGCAGGAAGGTCGGAGCGATGCTGAAGAAGGCGTGCGGGTCCGGCAGCGGGGCGCCGATCGGCAGCGCCCGGTAGCTGTCCACCACCAGCGAGATCAGCGCCAGATGGCCGTTGGCGGTGAAGAACAGCAGGCCGAACAGCAGGTAGAACCACTGCCCGATCACGCCGGAGGTGCCACCACGAAGCGGGTCGCTCATCTGCGCGAAGGCCAGGCCGGTGCCCTGGGCGATCAGTTCGCCGGCCATCGCGCCGGCCTCGAACACCAGCCGCAGCAGGAAGCCGATGGACACGCCGATGGCCAGCTCGCGGGCGATGGTCAGTACGGTGGCAGCATCGAAGCCGGTCCAGTCCGGAACCGGCGGCAGCAGCGGCGCCAGCGCGATGGCAAGGGTACCGGCCAGGATCACGCGGATCCGTGCCGGCACCGCGCGGGTGCCGACCATGGGCATGGCCATGGCCACCGCGCCGATGCGCAGCATGGTCCACAGCACGGTGCCGATCATGCCGAAGGCCTGCAGGCCGTCGGCAGCCATCTGGGTGGCGGCGTCCATCGAGGCGCGTGTCCTAGCCGATCAGGTGTGGAATGCGCTGGAACAGCAGCGTGGTGAATTCAACCAGGTGGCCGATCAGCAGGCTGCCCAGCGCGAACAGCACCGCGGTCAGTGCCGCCGCCTTGGCAACGAAGGCGATGGTCGGTTCGTTGAGCTGGGTCGCGGCCTGCACCACGCCCACCACCACGCCCACCACCAGCACGGTGAGCAGCAGCGGGCCGGCCACCCACAACACGGTGATCAGGCCGCCACGCAGTTCGGTCAAGGCAAGTTCGGGAGACATTCGGGGTCCATCTGCTTGTGTGGAGTCGAGCCGCGCTCGACTGTGCTTCTGTAGAGCCGAGCCATGCCCGACTGCCTCTCAATCACGCCGGATTGAAGCTCGCCGCCAACGTACCCACGGTCAGCACCCAGCCATCCACCAGCACGAACAGCAGGATCTTGAACGGTGCCGACACCAGCATCGGCGACAGCATCATCATGCCCATCGACATCAGCACGCTGGCCACGACCAGGTCGATGATCACGAACGGGATGAAGATCAGGAAGCCGATCTCGAAAGCGGTTTTCAGTTCGCTGGTGACGAAAGATGCGACCAGTACCGGGAACGGGATCGCGTCGGGGCTGGCGTAGGTGCCGTGCCCGGCGATGCCGGCGAAGGTCATCAGGTCGGTCTCCCGGATCTGCGCCAGCATGAAGCCGCGCAACGGCGTGGTGGTCAGCGTCCAGGCGGTCTGGAAGTCGATCTCGCCGTTGAGGTACGGCGCCATGCCGGTGCTCCAGGCCTTGTCCCAGGTCGGCATCATCACCATCGCGGTGAGGAACAGCGCCAGGCCCAGCAGCACCTGGTTGGACGGCGTCTGCCCGGTACCCAGCGCCTGGCGCAGCAGGCCCAGCACGATGATGATGCGGGTGAACGAGGTCAGCACCAGCAACATCGACGGGATCAGGGTGATCGCCGTCATCAGCAGCAGGGTCTGCAGCGGCAGGCTGACCGGCGCACCTCCGATCTTGCCGACGTTGATGTCCGGCAGTGGCGTGGTCGGTGCGCCGGGTGCAGCGAAGGCCAGTGCCGGCAACAGGCACAGGGCGAGCATCAGCAGCCACGGCATCAGGGTGGCAAGACGGGTACGGGTGACACGCATGTCAGGGGTCCTTGCGCAGCCGCTGCTGCAGCAGCTGGGCGAAAGTCGGAAGATTCTTGAAGTCCGGCACGCGCACGGGCGCGGGCGGCGGCAGCGGTTCGGGCAGGGTGTGCAGGGTGTTGATGCCGCCGGCGGTGACGCCCAGCAGCAGCTGCTGGCCGTTGACATCGACCACCACCACGCGCTCCTTGGCGCCGACACTCAGGCTGGCCACCACCTTCATGCCTTCGGCCGGGCGGAAACCACTGCCGGGCAGGCGCTTGAGCAGCCAGCCGAGGCCGATGACCAGCGCCAGCACTGCCAGCAGCGCCAGCACCGCGCCGAACAGGCTCGGTGCGGCGGCTGCGTGCTGGCCGATCTGCGGGCCGGCCGGAGCGGCGGTCTTGCCGACCGCCAGCAGGGTGGAGGCCAGCAGGCTCAACGCAGTCTCCGGATCCGCTCGCTCGGGCTGACCACATCGGTCAGGCGCACGCCGAAGCGGTCATTGATCACCACCACTTCGCCATGGGCGATCAGGGTGCCGTTGACGAACACATCCAGCGACTCGCCGGCACCACGTTCCAGTTCCACCACCGAACCCTGGTTGAGCTGCAGCAGGTTGCGGATCGGCAGGCGCGCGCGACCGACTTCCAGCGACAGCGTCACCGGTACGTCGAGGATCACGTCCAGGTTCAGGTCCGGGCCGTTCGCCTCATCGGCCTGCAGGCTGCTGAACTGGGCCGGAGTGGGTTCGAGGGCGTCGATATCGTTCATTGCGGGTCTTCCTGGATGACGGGTACGCGCGGGCGGGTGCCCGGCGGATGGGTAGCGGTGATCTTCACGGCGTTCATGCCGTTGGCGATGCCGAACTCGCCGGTGAACACCGGGATGTTCTCCACGCACACCGGCACCTGCGGGCTCAGCTCGATCGGCAGGATGTCGCCGACCTTCAGCTGGGTCAGGTCACGCAGGGTCATGCGCTTGCTGGCCAGTACGCTGGACAGGGTGACTTCGGCGATGTTGAGCTGTTCACGCAGGGTCTTGCCCCAGCTCTCGTCGCGGTCGTTGCGGTCGCTCTGGATGCCTGCGTCGAGCAGCTCGCGGATCGGCTCCAGCATCGAATACGGCAGGGTGACGTGGATGTCGCCACCGCCGCCATCGAGTTCGACGTGCAGGCGGCACACCACCACGTATTCGCGCGGCGTCACGATGTTGGCGAAGTGCGGGTTGATCTCCGAGTTGATGTACTCGAAGTCGACGTCCATCACCGGTGCCCAGGCCTCGCGCAGGTCGGCGAAGGTCTGCTTCAGCAGCAGGTGGATCACCCGCATTTCGGTGGCGGTGAACTCGCGGCCTTCGATGCGGGTGGGGTAGCGCCCGTCGCCACCGAAGAAGTTGTCGACGATGGCGAACACCAGGGTCGGCTCGAACACGATCAGGCCGGTACCGCGCAGCGGCTTGAAGCGGATCAGGTTCAGGTTGGTCGGCACATACAGCGAGTGCATGTAGTCGTTGAACTTGATCAGCTCGATGCCGCGCACCGACAGCTCGGCCGAGCGGCGGATCAGGTTGAACAGGCCGATCCGCCACAGGCGCGCGAAACGCTCGTGGACCATTTCCAGGGTTGGCATGCGACCGCGGATGATGCGGTCCTGGCTGGCGAAGTCGTACGAGCGCGCTTCGCCTGACGGCGGTTCCGGATCGGTTTCGACCGCGCCACTGTCCACGCCGTGGAGCAGGGCATCGATCTCGTCCTGGGACAACAGATCATTCATCGGTGGGCCCTTACTGAGTCACGAAGCTGGTGAACAGCAGGTCGTCGGCACCATTGCTGCCGGTCTCGGCCTTGAGCACTTTCTGCACTTCGGCCAGCGACGCAGCCTGCAGCTTCTGCTTGCCGGCGACATCGGCGATCTGGTCCGGGCTGACCTGCGAGAACAGCATCAGCAGGCGTGCGCGGATGGCGGGTGCATGGGTCTTGATCGCTTCCAGCGCGGCCGGGTCGCGGGTCATCAGCTGCACTTCCAGCTGCAGGTAGCGCGGGCCGTCGACCGGGCCGTTGAGGTTGACCACGAAGGCCGGGTCCAGCGCGAAATACTGGGCCGGTGCCGGGGTCGTGGTCTTCTTCGGGGCCTGCGCGGCCTTGTCTTCGTGCTTGGACTGGGTGAAGAACCAGACGCCGCCACCGGCGGCAGCGGCGGCCAGTACGGCCACCAGCGCGGTGATCAGGATCGGACTGCGCGGCTTGGCGGCCTTGTCCTTCTCGGCGGTCTTCTTGGTTTTGTCAGCGGCTGCGGCCACGGGGTGAAGCTCCTGAGGGTTGCTTCACCGGGATATGCAAGGGGTGTGCCGAAGGCGGGGCAGAGGGGTGCGACGGAATTCCGTCGGGGCGGCGGTGGGGCCGTGCGGAGCAAGCTCCGCACCCACCAACGCGATACTGGCCGGTGCGGCTCTATTGCCCCGGTGCCCTGGTGGGTGCCAACCGCCCCGCTCTGGTGGGGCCAACCGCACTGCCCTGGTGGGTGCCAACCTTGGTTGGCACGCCTGTCAGGCGTAGGCGTCCAGCAACCCGCGCTGGCGGATCAACTGTGCGGACGACACGTTGGTGTCGCCCGGCGACGGTTCTCCGTCACCGGCGGTCCCACCGTTGCCAGATGCTCCCGACGCATTGCCGTCGCCCCCCGGGGCCTGGTGGCCAACATCAGCGTGTGCCAGCTGGAAGCCCTGTTCGCCCAGCAGCTCGCGCAGGCGCGGCAGGCTGCTTTCCAGAGCCTGTCGCACGTCCACGTGCGGGCTGCTGAAGCTGGCATGCACCTTGTCGCCGTTCAACTGCAGGCGCACGTCGACCGGGCCCATATCGTCCGGGCTCAGGCGGATATGGGCGTGGCCGATTTTCTGGTCGGCCAGCCAGCCCAGGCGTGCGCCAATGGCCTGGTCGAAGCCGTCGTCACCCAGCACGGGCTTGGGCGTGGGTTCGCCATTGAAGATCGCGTTGCCGGTGGCGAGCGCCGCCTTCAGGTCCTGTACGGCGGCCCCCGCCGGTGCATGCAGCAGTGGTGCACTGGCGCGGTCGCCAACGGCGGCCACGTCACTGCCTTCGCCGCGCTCGCTGCGCTTGCCGGGCAGGATCATCTCCGGCAGTGGCAGCGCGCTGGCATCGCCCGCGCTGGCCGCCGCCGGTTTGCCGTCGGTCGTCGCTGCGGTGGCCGCTGCTGGCGCGGTTGCAGGCAGTGCCGGGTTCGCGGCAGGGGCAACGGGCAGTGCGCTGCCGTCGCTGGCCTGCGACGGTGCAGCGGTGGTCGGCAGGGCAGCGGCCGGATCCACGGGCGTCGGCATCGCCAGCACCAGGCCGGCCAGACCGAGCGGCGGCCAAGGGGCGTCTTCGGTCGCGGCGGGCTTGTCCTTGTCGGTAGCGGGTGCAGCCGGGGTCACGGCAACGGACGGCAGCGGTGGCGCTTCAGCGGTTAGCGCTTCGGCGTCGCTGCGTTCGCCTGGTGCCTGGCCACTGCTGTCTGTGGTCGACGGCTGGCTCGACGTGGATGGCGACGGCGTGGTGGCGCTGCCGGCAGGGGCGGGTGCAGAGGGCGCGCCGTCCTGCAGCAGCTGGCTGAAGTCCTTTCCGCCTTCGCTGCGCGGGGCGCGCGCCGCACTGTTGCTGGTGGCCGGCGTGGCAGGGTTGGCACTGCCGGCGAGTGGGGAGGGCATCACGAGCGACCTCCCTGCTCGGTGCCGTCCTGGTCTTCGGCCTGGACCAGGCGCGCGCGGCGCGCACCGATATCGTCCATCTCGCGCTGGTCGCGGCGGTCGGTCACCACTTTTTCCTCCGCGCGGTAGCTCGCGGCCAGCTGTTCCAGCACGGCCTTGTCACGGCTGGCCAGGATCAGCCGGGCGCGCTCGGCTTCCACCTTTTCGCGGTTGCCATTGACCGTGGCCTGCTGCTGTTCGACGGCACTGTCCAACCGGTCGAGGAAAGCGCGTCGGTTCAGCAGCTGCGCCGGGCTGGTGGCGGCCATCTGAGCGTTGGCATACTCCTCGGCGTAGCGGCGCAGTTCGTCCAGTCGCGATAGATGGGTATCGAGCACGCGCTGGCGTTCGGCCAGGTCGCGGGCAACCGCGTCCTCGTGTTCCTGGGCCCGCTTGAGCAGGGGATCAATGCGCTTGGACTGGTTCATGGCTTAACTCTCTTGTTCCACCAGGCGCTGCAGCGCCGCCTGGCTGTGCGGGAGATCTGCGGCCTTGGCAACGTCCTGGCCGAGGAACTCCATGATTTCCGGCCAGCGTTCCAGGGCTTCGTCGGTGGCCGCGTCGTTGCCGCGCTGGTAGGCACCGATGGCGATCAGGTCACGGTTGGCCGAGTAGGCCGAGACCAGTCGCTTCAATTTGCGGATGCGCAGGCGCCACGGCTCGTCGGCGATTTCCGTGACCACACGGCTGACCGACGATTCAACGTCGATGGCCGGGTACAGGCCGCTGTCGGCCACGCGCCGCGAGAGCAGGATGTGGCCGTCGAGGATCGCGCGCGCCGCATCGGCGATCGGGTCCTGCGGATCATCGCCTTCGGTCAGCACCGTGTAGAACGCAGTGATCGAGCCACGGCCCTTGGCGCCATTGCCGGCGCGTTCGACCAGTGCCGGCAGCTTGGCGAACACCGATGGCGGGTAGCCGCGGGTGGTCGGCGGCTCGCCCACCGACAGGCCGATCTCGCGCTGTGCCTGGGCAAAGCGGGTCAGCGAGTCCATCAGCAGCAGCACGTTCAGTCCCTGGTCGCGGAACCATTCGGCGATGGCGGTAGCGCGGTAGGCACCGTGCAGGCGCGCCAGCGGCGGCCGGTCGGCGGGACTGGCCACCACCACGGCGCGGCGCAGGCCTTCCTCGCCCAGCGTGGTCTCGACGAAATCGCGCACTTCGCGGCCACGTTCACCGATCAGGCCGACCACGATCACGTCGGCGGCGGTGTAGCGGGTCATCATGCCCAGCAGCGTCGACTTGCCGACGCCGGAGCCGGCGAACAGGCCGACACGCTGGCCGCGGCCGATCGGCAGCAGCGCGTTGATCGCGCGCACGCCCACGTCCAGCGGCTGGGTGATCGGTTCACGCGCCAGTGGATTGATCGACACGCCGGCCATGCCGACATGGCCTTCGGCGCGGATCGGGCCCTTGCCGTCCAGCGGCACGCCATCGCTGTCGATGACGCGGCCAAGCAGGCCTTCGCCCACTTCCACGCCACCGCGGCGCGCCGATGGCACCACCCGCGCATTGGGCAACAGGCCATGCAGCTCGGCACTGGGCATCAGGTAAGTGCGCTCGCCGGCGAAGCCGACCACTTCGGCATCGACCCAGCCGCCGTCGACCACTTCCACCTTGCAGCTGGCCCCCAGCGGCGCCTCGCAGCCGACGGCTTCCAGGGTCAGTCCGACCGCGCGGCGCAGCACGCCTTCGCGGATCAGGCCACGGCCATGGGCGGTATCCACGCGCAGTCCATCGAGGCGACGGGCCAGGCGCAGGTTGCGGGCCATGGCCCAGTCGGCCGGTGGCGGCGTCGGCTGCGGATCGGGGTTCATGCATTGGCTCCGGTCTGGCGGATCACCGCGTCCAGCGCGCCGCGCAGGCGGGCTTCCAGGGTGCCGTCGATGCGCACGGCTTCGGCGTGCACGCGAAGATCGCCGCGGCTGAGGCTGGTGTCTGGCACCAGGCGCTGTTGTGGCGGCAGGCTCAACAGCGGGGCGAGGGCGGCGATGTCATCCGGATGCAGTCGCACTTCGACCTCGCGGGTGCTGCCACCCACCGCGTCGATGGCCTCACCGACGAGCTGTGCCAGCAGTGCCGGGTCAGCTTCGTAGGCGCGGCCGACCAGCGCACCGGCGATGCGTACCGCCAGTTCGCCCAGCGCGCCGACCACTTCGTTCTCCAGCCGCACCAGGGGGCGGCTGAAGTTGTCTAGGATGCCTTCGATCTGCGCGGCGAGGCGACGCACTTCGGCCTGGCCCTGGCCGTAACCTTCGGCATGGCCGTGCTGGAAGCCTTCCTTCTCGGCGCTGTCCTGGATGGCCTGGATTTCCTCCAGGGTCGGCAGCTGCAGCGGCGGCTCCGGCTCGTGTTCGGGGTCCGGCTCGGTGAGTTCGAACGCATCCTCCTGCTCCAGCACCGGTTCGGGCTGGGCCAGCAGGTCCGGGGCAAGCCAGCGCACGACGTTGCTCACAGCATGGCCTCCGCGCTGCCACCGATGGTGACGGTGCCTTCATCGGCCATGCGCTTGACGATGGCCAGGATCTCGCGCTGTGCGCCTTCCACGTCGGACAGGCGCACCGGGCCACGAGCTTCCATGTCTTCCAGCAGGATTTCGGCCGCGCGCTGCGACATGTTGCGGGTGATCTTGTCGCGCACCTTGATGTCGGCACCGCGCAGGGCCAGGCCCAGGCGCTCGCCGCTCACTTCGCGCAGCACCAGCTGCATCTCGCGGTCGTCGAGGTCGACCAGGTCGTCGAACACGAACATCAGGTCCTGGATGCGGTTGCTCAACGGCGCATCGATGCGGGCGATTTCGCCCAGGATCGCCTGGTCCTGGCCGCTGTCCATGAAGTTCAGGATGTTGGCCGCGCACTGCACGCCGCCGATGTTGGACGATTTCAGGTTCTGGTTGCCGGCGAACTGGCGCTCCATGATCTCGTTGAGTTCATTGAGTGCGTTCGGCGGAATGCCGTCGAGGGTGGCGATGCGCAGCAGCACGTCCACGCGGGTACGGTCCGGCAGCAGTTTCAGCGCGTCGGCGGCCTGGTCGGTTTCCAGGTGCGCCATCACGATGGCGATGATCTGCGGGTGCTCGTTGCGCACCAGGTCGGCCACCGCACGCGGGTCCATCCACTTCAGCGCGTCCAGGCCGGTGGTGTTGCGGCCGAGCAGGATGCGGTCGATCAGGTTGCCGGCCTTCTCGCTGCCCAGCGCCTGCACCAGCATGTTGCGGATGTAGTCGTCCGAGCCCACGCCCAGCGAGGTCTTCGAGCCCAGCTCCTGGCCGAACTGGTCCATCACCCGTTCCACCTGCTCGCGGGTGATGTCGGTCATGGTGGCCATGGCGATGCCGATCTTCTGCACTTCCTTGGGTTCCATGTGGCGCAGCACTTCGGCCGCATCCAGCTCACCCAGGGACAGCAGCAGCACGGCCGCGCGCTGTACGCCGGTCAGTTGTGCCTCAGTCATTGGCCACCCAGCCCTTGACCACCTGGGCCACGCGCTTGGAGTCGGTCTTCACGGCTTCACGCGCCATCCGCAGTCGTTCCTCATAAGAATCCACCGGCAGGGCCAGTGCGTCTGGTCCGGCCAGGCTGGTCCGGTCGGCGCCCAGCGCCGGCAGCGGCATGCCATCGTCATCGACCAGCTGCACATCCGCGGTATGCGGTTCCAGTGCCGGTTCGTCGTTCTTCTTGTTCTGGCCGGTGATCGCACGCAGTGCCGGGCGCAGCACACCGAACAGCAGCGCCAGCACCACCACCGCGCCGAGCAGCATGCGGCCGGCATCGTGCACCCACGGCAGCTCCCACCAGGCCGGCCCTTCGACCGGCGTGGTATCCCGCACGAACGGGGCATTCATCACCGAGACGGTATCGCCACGCTCGGCGTTGAAGCCGACGGCCTGCTTGACCAGCGCTTCGACGCGGGTCAGTTCGGCGGCCGACAGCGGCTGCGGGCTCATCTTGCCGTTGGCACCGGCGCGCGGCACGTTGTCCACCAGCACCGCCACCGAGACGCGCTTGATGCGGCCTGCCGGCTGGCGGGTGTGCTGCAGGGTGCGGTCCAGCTCGTAGTTGCGGGTGGCGTTCTTGCTGCTTTCGGTCGGGGTCTGTGCGGTGGCCGGTGCAGCCTGCTGGCCCGGCGGGCTGTTGCTGGTGGCACCCGGCACACCCTGCGGGCCAGGGGTGCTGGTGGTGTTCTCGCTCATCTGCTCGCTGCGCAGCTTCTGCGGCTCACCGTTGTAGAGCTCGCGGGCCTCCTCGGTCACCGAGAAATCCATGTCCACGCTCACTTCCGGGTTGACGCGGCCAGGGCCGGTCATCGGTTCCAGCAGCTCGCGGATGCGCTGGTTGAACGAGGTTTCCTGGCGGCGCACCTGCTCGAACTGGGCAGCGTTGACCGCCGCTTCGCTGTTCGGGTCGGTGATGCTGAGCATGCGCCCACTCTGGTCGACCACGGTTACCCGCTCCGGCGCGAGATCCGGGATGCTGGCCGCAACCATGTGCACGATGGCATCCACCTGGCTGCGTTCCAGCTGCTGGCCACCACGCAGTTCCAGGGTGACCGAGGCACTGGCTACGTCGCGCTGGCGGGTGAAGGCGCTGGGCTTGGGAATGGCCAGGTGCACGCGCGAATCGCGCACCGGGCGCAGCGTGTTGATGGTGCGCGACAGTTCGGTTTCCAGCGCGTGCTGGTAGCGCGCGCTTTCGACGAACTGGCTGACGCCGAAGCCCGGGTCGCGTTCCATCAGCTCGAAGCCGAGCTTGCCACTGTCGGTCAGGCCGGAACCGGCCAGCTTCAGGCGGGCGTCGTGCAGGTTCTTTTCCGGCACGGTGATGCCACCGGTGGCCGGGTCGAGCGCGAACGGAATCTGCGCGGCGCGCAGCAGGTCGGTCGCTTCAGCGGTGGCCTTCTGGTCCAGGCCCGTGTACAGCGGGACCATGCCCGGCTTCTGCGACCAGAAGAACACGGACAGGCCTGCCGCCACCGCCACCGCGATCATCGCCATCAGGCCCAGCCGACGGGTGATCTGCAGGCTCTGCAGGCGGTCGAACCATTGCCCGGCCTTTTCGGCGTTCAGGCTGTCCTTGGAGAGCGTCAGTGCCATGCGTCTCTATTCCTTACAGCGGCATGTTCATCACGTCCTGGTAAGCCTGGACGAGACGGTTGCGGACTTCCACGGTGGCGCGGAAGGCGATCTGGGACTGCTGCGAGGCGACCATCACCTTGGCGAGGTCGGCGCTGGGGTCGCCCATTTCGAAGGCCTTGGCGAGGGCGCCGGATTTCTGTTGCGCATCGTTGACGCCGGCAATCGCACCACGCAGGGTTTCGGTGAAGCTGGCCGGCTGGGCCTGCGGTGCATCCGGCACCGTGCCCGGCAGGGCGTTGCTGCGAGGCGTTTCGCCCAGCGGGTTGAGCGCCGGCTGTCCCATCTGGGTCTGATAGGAGCGGATCTGCGAAAGGATCGAAGTGACGGAGTGGGACATCTGCAACGGTTCCAGAAACAGGGATGGGGTTGTCTGCTGTAGCCAGTGCAAGTGCTGTGCCGAAACCGGTTTTCGATTCAGTGAAGTGAGGGTTGGGGGTGTTTGGTGGCAGGGCTGCGCCCTGCACCCGCAGAGGCCACGTCAACATCAACGTCAAAATCGGGCTATCCGTGGGGTGGCGGGGTGGGTCCGGTTACGGGGGACGCCGTAAACCCGTCCTTGGGGGCTTGGCCGCGGCATCCATGCCGCGGACACCCCCGCAACCGGACCCACCCCGCCTTCGACAGTGGGCCGCGATCTGTTGGAACCTGCTGCTGATGGTGCTTCTGATGATGGTGGGTGCCGACCGTTGGTCGGCACGGGGTCGGATCCCGTTGCGACGCAACGGGCTCTGACTCCGGTCGTGGCGCCATTTAACCGGCGTCGGTTTTCTGGCCTAGGGCTGCAGGGTCCATCGGCCGGAATTCTGGCGCTGGTCGAGCGTGGCGGGCGGTGTGCAGCCGATGGCGGTGGCAATGCCGGGGCAGAGCAGGGCGGCGAGCAGGGTAAGGCGATGCATGGTGGAGCCTCGTTGGGAAGTCCCACTCCATCCTCCGGAACGCGGCAACGTTGTCTGTAGGAATTCGTGCAGATGCGCGGCGTTGTCAGCGCGCGGCCACGGTCTCTATCCACGCATGGCGTGGATCTACTGACGTCGTGCAGCGGTGCCAGAAACACCAACGCCCGGGCAAGCCCAGGCGTTCGTGCCCCCTTCATGCTGGTAGCGCGCTTCAGCCGGCCAGTTCGGCCTGCTCGCGTTCGATGCCGTACTTGCGCAGCTTTTCCACCAGGGTGGTGCGGCGCAGGCCGAGCAGCTGGGCGGCGTGGGCGACCACGCCCTGGGTGCGTTCCAGTGCTTCGTTGATCAGGCCCAGCTCGATGTTGGCCATGTGGTTGCGCAGGTCCATGCCTTCGTCGGGCAGGGCGGCCGGTGCCGCCGGGCGATTGACGGCGATGCCGTGCTCCAGCGCCGGCTGGTTGCCGCTGCCGGGCGTGTGGAACGAGAAGCTGCGCAGGTCCAGTCGCTCTTCGCTGGTGGCGGGCTGTGCCGGCGCCGGCGTAGCGACGGTGGCCAGCGCGGCATCGCCACGGTAGCGGGCCGGCAGGTCCTGTACGCGCACCGATCCACCCGGATGCAGCACGGCCAGGCGCTCGACCAGGTTGGTCAGCTCGCGCACATTGCCCGGCCACTCGTAGCCGGCCAGTGCCTGCAGGGCTTCCGGGGTGAAGCGCACTTCGCCACGGCCGGTTCGCGCCAGCTGTGCGGCGATGGTTTCCACCAGTGCCGACAGGTCCTCGCGACGCTCGCGCAGCGCGGGTACTTCAATCGGGAACACGTTGAGGCGGTAGAACAGATCCTCACGGAACTTGCCTTCGGCGATGCGGGTTTCCAGATCACGGTGGGTCGCGGCCACGACACGCACGTTGCAGCGGATGGTCTGGTTGCCACCGACGCGCTCGAAGCTGCGTTCCTGCAGCACGCGCAGCAGTTTCACCTGCATCGGCAGGCTCATGTCGCCAATTTCGTCCAGCAGCAGGGTGCCGCCCTCGGCCATTTCGAAACGACCCTTGCGCGCGGTCAATGCGCCGGTGAAGGCACCCTTTTCGTGACCGAACAGTTCGCTTTCCAGCAGGTCGGCCGGAATCGCGCCGCAGTTGATCGCCACGAACGGGCCATCACGGCGCGGCGAGCGCTGGTGGATGGCGCGCGACACCACTTCCTTGCCGGTGCCGGATTCGCCCAGCACCAGCACGGTGGTGTCGAACGCGGCCACCTGTTCGATCATGGTGCGCAGTGCGGTGACAGCCGGGCCGTTGCCGGTCGGTCCCTGCTCCTGCGCGGCACCGGCCTGGTGCTCGGCATCCAGGCGCTTGAGGCTGGCGCGGCGCAGCAGGGCTTCCATCTGCGCGTGGCGCAGCGGCGTCTCCAGCGGCCAGATGTTGGCTTCGTGCAGGCCGTGCTGCTGCGCGAAGGCTGCGGCATCACCGTCGGCCAGCAGTACCGGCGGTGGCAGGCTGCTGCCGCCCAGCCAGTTGTAGAGTGCGGTGCTGGCGGCGTTGTCGTCCAGGCTGCCGACGATCACTGCCATCCAATCGTTCTGGCGCTGCCGGCCCAGATCGAAGTCGGCCGCGTCGGAGACCCAGCGCGGGTTGAAGTCCATGAACTCCAGCAGGGCAACGGTGCGCTCTGCACGCACGGCGTCGTTGTCCAGCACCAGGATGCGCGATTCGCTCACGATCGATCCTCCCTGAGGCCTTCCAGGATCGGCATGACTTCCTGGATGTAGGACAGCTTGCTGACGAAATTGTCGGCACCGGCACGCAGCGCGTGCTCGCGGTGCTCGGCGTCGTCGAAGTGGCTGGCGATCACGATGTACGGTGCGTCGTCCTGCGACTTGATCAGGCGGGTGGCCTGCAGGCCGCCCATCTCAGGCATTGCCAAATCCATCAATACGACCTGCGGGCGCAACGTTTCCGAACGCTCGATCGCTTCCAGACCGTTGCCGGCGCTGCCGACGATCTGCAGCCAGTCGATCTTGCGGAAGTGGCGCATTGCCGCGTTGATGAAGCCCTCGTGGTCATCGACCAGCAGGACGGTAAGCTTGTTCATGTCCAACATCCTTTTCAGCCCACCCGGGCCAGCTGTGGTTGCCTGGCGCCGAGCCGGCGCCGTTCACGGGCCGGGGCGATGTCCAGTTGTTCCCGGTATTTTGCGACGGTTCGGCGGGCAATGTTCACCCCCTGGCGTGACAACAGGCCGGCGATCGCCTCATCGGCCAGTGGCCGACCGGCCGGTTCGGCGTCGATCAGGCGGCGGACCATGGCCTTGACCGCCTGCCCGGAGACGCTGGCGCCTTCCAGTCGGACGGCGAAGAAATGCTTCAGTTCGAAGGTGCCGCGCGGGGTCTGCAGGAACTTGCCGGTGGTGATGCGCGAGACGGTGGACTCGTGCATGCCGATTTCCTCGGCCACTTCCTTCAGGGTCAGCGGTGCCATGGCTTCCTCGCCACGCACCAGGAACGCGGCCTGGCGCTCGACGATCACCCGCGCGGTGCGCAGCAGGGTGTCGTAGCGCATCGACAGGCCGCGGCTGAACCAGCGCGCTTCCTGCAGCATCTCGCGCAGTGCCGGGGCGGCCTCACTGGTCTCTGCCAGCGCCTGTTCGTACTGGCTGTTGATCGATACGCGGCGGCTGGTGGCCGGGTTCAGTGCGACCTTCCACTGCCCATCAGCGTGCCAGGCGACCACGTCCGGCACCACCACGGCGTTGCGTTCGGGCAGCAGGCTGTCGCCCGGGCGCGGCTGCAGCGAGAGGATCAGGCGCACCGCCTCGCGCACGTCGTCGATCTCGGCGTCGTGCTGGCGGGCGAGGGCGGGGTAGTCGTGGGCCGCGAGCGCGTCGAGTGCGCCATCGAGAATGCGTGCCGCCAGGTGGCGGGCCGGCACCACGCCATGCAGGCTGCGCAGCTGCGCCTGCAGGCCTTCGCGCAGGTCCTGGGCGGCCATGCCGGCCGGGTCACCGTGCAGCAGCTGCTGGCGGATGGCTTCGACGCCGTCGGCGTCGATGTCGAACTGGGCGCTGGCCAGCAGCTGCAGCTGGCCCAGTGGCGCCTGCAGGTAGCCAGCCTCGTCGCAGTGGTCCAGCCAGAATGCGGCCACTGCCAGCTGGCGGTCATCCATGTCCAGCGACAGACGCTGCAGCACGCGCAGCTGCGGGTCGGTCGATTCGCCGGCGGCGATGCGCGCCATGCGGTCGTCGTCGCCGTCCTGCCAGCTGGCGCCGGCCACGTCCCACATCGACGACTCGGGCAGCTCGTCGAACGCGGCGGTTTCCAGCGTCGCGGTGGCAACGTCGGTGGCGTCGGCGGCCGGTGCTTCGGGTTCTTCGATTTCCAGCAGGGGATTGGAGTCCAGCAGGCGCTGGATTTCCTGTTCCAGGTGCAGGCCATCAAGCTGCAGCAGCCGGATCGACTGCAGCAGCTGCGGGGTGAGGTGAAGTTGTTGGCCCAGCTGGGTCGAGAGTGCAGCCTTCATCGTGGTTCCCCGGCACCGCTCCCCGGCGCCTTGTGGAACGCATCTTGCTTTTGATCCGGCGGGGGCGGAATCGGGGGGTTCCTGAGGGGCTTCGTGAATTTCCTTACGGCGTGTAGGGATATTCCCTACAGTGGCGCGGAATGTTGACGATGATCGCTGCTAAGTTGCTGATTTCCGGTGCAAGGCCGGGATTGATCGGGCTGCTCCGTGTACGGATTCCTGTCGGGGAGTGTCGGGATGACGGGAATTCGACGCTGGGTGCGGGTTGGCTGCGTCGGCTGTCGATAGAGACGATCACCGGTAGAGTCGACTGTCAGTCGACTGCTCTCCGATCAGACCAAGGAAAAGTCCCGCGCTCCGCGCGCAAGTCGACTGACAGTCGACTCTACCAACAGCCCACTCTACCCAGCCATCGCTTCGTCACGCCGAGGCTGGCGCTTACTCCAGCTCGTGCTGATGGCGCGCGGCCAGCAGCAGCAGATCGTTGGCGCGACGGCAGCCCAGTGACTCCATCATGCGTGCGCGGTGGGTTTCCACTGTCTTGACGCTGATGCCGAGGTCGGCGGCGATTTCCTTGTTGCTCTCGCCCTTGCCGATGCGGCGCAGGATCTCGCGCTGGCGCGGCGACAGTGCGGCGATGCCGGTGGGTTTCTCGCGCCCGAGCATCGGTGCCAGCATCTTGGCGGAGATCTGCGGGCTCAGGAACACCTGGCCGGCATGCGCCGCGCGAAGCGCCAGCTCCAGTTCCTGCGGCGCCGCATCCTTGACCACGAACCCGACCGCGCCGCGGTCGAGGGCATCGCGCACGTGCGCGGCGTCGTCGTGCATGGTCATCATCACCACCCGGGTACCGGGCGCGCGCAGCCGGATATCGCTTAGCGCTTCCAGACCCGTACGGCCAGGCAATGACAGGTCCATCAGGACCACGTCCGGGGCGTGCTGCAGGGCCAGCTGCAGCGCCTGTTCGGCGTTGCTGGCCTCTGCAACCAGCTGCACGTCGGCAAACCCCTGCAGCAGCCGCGCCAGGCCGGCGCGGACCAGGGTGTGATCGTCGACGATGAGAACTCGCACAGGCACGCAGCAGGTCCGTGTAGGGGAGTCCACCTTAACTTAGCTGAACGGGCGCGCCAAGGCTTGCCCGCCAAGCGTGATGGTGGCAGGTTTCAGCGCGCCCGGCGTGCCTCGGCCACCTGGCGCCGGTGCAGGCGGAACAGGTGGCGCTCCATGGCCATTTCCAGGCCATCGCCAAGGCGCTGGAAGCGCAGCCACAGATAATGGCCGCCGCCGCCATCGGCCGCTTCGGCAATCACTTCCACCGGCAGGTCGATATGGTCGGGCAGCCAATCACTGGGCTGCAGACGGACCAGGCCCGCCTGGCCGGGGCTGGCGCCACTGCGCGGGCCCAGCTGCAGGCGGATGCCACGGCGCGACCAGCGCACCGGGCGCAGGGTCAGTTCCTGGCCCTGCTGGCGGACCAGGCGGCCAAGCAACACCATCGCCAGATCCAGCTTCGCCTCCAGCCGCTGCAATTGCAGGCTGGCTTCATTGCGGTCGTCATGCTCGTCAACGCGGCTGTCTTCAACCAGCGCCAGGCTGCGCAGCAGGCCCTCGGCACTGCCGGTACGGCCGGTGCCACTGCCTGCCTGGAATTCGGCGGGCAGTGCCAGCTCGCAGCTGAGCGTTTCGTCGAACAGCTCGCTTTCGGCGGGATGGTGCAGCGACGTTGTCGGCAGTTGGGTCATGCCAGCGATTCTGCCTGCAGGTAGGCATGGGCCGCGCGAAGAGAGCGCTGGCCGTCATTCATCAGTGCTGCCACCGCATCGCGACGCTGGCGCAGCAGGCCCAGCAGGTTCTGCTGGCGCTCGAACAGCGCACTGAGCGGTGCGTGGTCGTCCGAGGTCAGCGGCTGGCTGAGCAGGGCATGCAGCGTGCTGTCGTGACCGTCGAGCAGGCTGTCGGCCTGGTCGAGGGCGTCTTCGCCCAGGGCCTTTTCGAAGGCGTCCAGCTGGGCGTGCAGTTCGTGCAGGCTCATGGCGCCACCGCGGCCGGGCGGCGCTGTTCCTGCGGAATTGCATTCCAGGCGCTGTCGATCTCGCCCAGCAACTGCAGGGATTCATCGAGGGCGGCACGGTCGTTGTGCAGGTTGGCCTCGGTCAGGCGCTGCAGCACGTAGTCGTAGAGTGCCGACAGGTTCCCGGCGATTTCACCGCCAGCCTCATGATCCAGCGAGCCATTGAGGTGGCCGACGATCGCGCAGACCTCGCCGATCGCCTTGCCCTTGCCGGCCTGGTCGCCACGCTCGAGGCTGGCCAGGGCGCGCCGCACGCGCTCCAGTGCGCCGGCCAGCAGCATCGCCACCAGCTTGTGCGGATCGGCATCGGCGACCGCACTGGTCACTCCCACCTGGCGGTACTGCTCGGCATATTGACGGCTGGAACCGTACATTCGTGATTCTCCTTGCGCGGGGTGCCGCCAGACGGTCGTGGGGACCGCTGCCGGCGGTGCGGCGTTGATTGCTGTTGCGTCCGTTATCGGTGCGTTACACGCCAAACTTGAGCGTTGCACGCAGTCCTTTAGCGGTTCAGCTGTGCCAGCTGCTGCTGCAGCGACGTATTGCTCTGCTGCAACTTGCCCATCAGGCTGTCCAACGCGATGAACTGCTTCTTGTAGCGCTCTTCCACGTTCTTCATGCGCGTGTCGAGGTCCTTGCGGCGCTTGTCGATGTTGTCCAGCGTGGTGTTGAGGCCCTTGGTGCGGGCGACGAATGCGCCTTCCTTGCCGACCGTGGTGCTGACGTAGCCGTCGACCATGGTGTAGAGCGTGCCGGCACCGCCGGTGTCACCGGTGATTGCCGAGCGGATCTTCTCGGGCTGACTGGCCAGCGCGGCGGCAAACTTGGTGGCGTCCAGCACCAGGCTGCCGTCGGCGTTGGGATAGCCACGCGTCTGCAGTCCCAGCGTTTTCGGGTCCAGGCCATCGGCGGACAGTTCCTTCAGCACGCCCGACATCACCGAGCGCAACTGGCTGGAGGCACCACGCATCTGCGCGTCGCCGGTCAGCGTGGCGGCTTCCTTGGTCTTGGCGTCGTACTTGGTCTCGGTGTTGATCGCCGCGATTGCTGCGTTGTAGGCGGTCACGAATTCCTGCATCACCTTGGTGGCTGCAGTGGTATCGGTGCTGATCACGACGGTGCTCTTGCCCTTGACCTTGAGGTTCAGGGTCAACCCCGGCACGGCGTCGGCCACGGTGTTGCTGGCGCTGACCACCGTGACGCCATCGATGGTCAGCTCGGCATCGGCTGCCGCGGTGTTTTCCTGGAGGCTGCCCACCAGTGCGGTCAGTTTCGGGTCGCTGCCGCCGTACTCGAGCTTGATCGCATTGGCGGCGCCGGTCTTTTCCTGGGCGATCGACAGGTACTGGTTGTCGCCCGAGCTGATAAGCGTGGCCTGCACGCCTTCCTTGCGCCCGGCGGCATCGATCTTGTTGCGGATGGTGGTCAGCGTGTCGCCGTCCTCCACCGTCACGTTCATGGTCTTGGCCTTGTCGCCCACGCCAACGGTCAGCGTCAAGGTTCCGGCACCGAAGGTGTCGGTCTTGGGCACCGAGGTATCGGCGATCAGCTTGTGTGCCGTGGCGAGGGATTTCACCTCCACCTGGTGCGTGCCGTTGGAGGCCGCTGCCTTGGTCGTGCCCACGTCGTACAACGCGACCGACGCCGTCAGCACATCATCTGCATTGTTCGGACCGGCCTTGCCGGTGGCGGTGACGGTGCGGGTATCGAAGGCCGTCGTGGCCTTGAGGGCCGTCAGCGCGGTCTTCAGCTTGTCGAAGGCCGCCGTAACGGTGCCGATCGACGACAGCTGCATCTTGGCCTTGGACTGCTGCAGGTTCAGCGCATTGTCGGCGGGCTTGCGGTCAGCTGCGACCAGCTGGTTGACGATGCTGGAAATGTCCAGCCCCGAGCCAATGCCACCGTATCCAAAGTCTGCCACGTCGTTTCTCCTGGTATCCGGGCCTGGCCGTCGTGCGGTGGCCCGTCGTCAACGAAAATAGCGGCCTGCGCCGCTGGGTCTTGAGGACTTCGTTGATGCACGTGCCGTGCCAATGGTCTGGCGCAGGTTCTGGCACGCGGGTTGCAGGAGGGCTGGGGCAGGGTGCGGGTAGGTTCACCGCGGGCTGCCGGGAGTCTGCAAAAAGCCCTCCCCCAATGCAGGGGAGGGATCAGGCTACTGACAATCGGGGGGAGACGAAGCCGCCCGGTACGTACAGTCAAAGGTACAGCGCTGAAAGAGAGGTCCGCAGGAGCGGGCGATGCCAAGCCGGTTCGGGAGTGATCCCGGGCCGGGCATGGCCCGCGCCTTCGTGCATCGTGGCTTCCCGGTTGCCGCTACCGTCGGTTCGACCCGACGGTAGCGGCGCCCTCTTGCCGTGGATCAGCGCAGCAGGCTGAGCACGCCCTGCGGCACCTGGTTGGCCTGGGCCAGCATGGCCGTACCGGCCTGCTGCAGGATCTGAGTGCGGGTCAGCTCTGCGGTTTCCTTGGCGAAGTCGGTGTCCTTGATGCGGCTACGCGACGCCGACAGGTTTTCCGACGAGGTCTGCAGGTTGGCCACCACCGAGGTGAAGCGGTTCTGGATCGCACCGAGGTCGGCGCGGGTGCTGTTGATCGCACCCAGGGCCTTGTCGACCACTTCCATCGCCTGCTGTGCACCCTTCACGGTGGACACGTCGATCTTGTCGGCGAAGCTCTTGGCCACTGCGGTGGTGCTGGCGGTGATGTCGCCCGGGCCGGTGGCGATGCCGGTCCAGGTGCCGGTTTCCACGGCGATACCGAGGAAGGCGCCATTCTTGTCGACGCTGTCCTTGACCGAGCTCAGGTTGATCTTGCCACCACCGGCAGCGTCGACCTCGGCCAGGACGCCGGTTTCACCGATCTTGGCATTGATCGCAGCGACCATGGCCTTGGTGGCGGCGTCCTGGGTCTTGGTGCCATCGGCACCGCCCTGGGCGGCCACGTCGATGTCGGCGATGCTGATTGCCGAACCTGCGCCATTGGTGATGCTCATGCCGGTCATCTTCACGCCGGTCGTGGCGTCTGCCGGAGCGGCGATGGTGAAGCTGACCGAATCGAACATCGCACCGCCCAGGGCATTGGCCTTGGCGTCGATGGTCTTGTCGATGGCGATGGCCTGGCCGGCGTTGGCACCGACCTGGAACAGCTGGCTGGAGAACGAGCCGTCCAGCAGCTTGGTGCCGTTGAAGTCCGACTGCTTGGCGACGCGGTCGATTTCCGAAACCAGCTGGGTCACTTCGGCCTGCAGGGCCTTGCGGTCGCTGGCCGAGTTGGTGGCGTTGGAGGCCTGCACCGACAGCTCGCGGACGCGCTGCAGGTTGTTGCCGATTTCGGTCAGCGAACCTTCGGCGACCTGGGCCAGCGAGATACCGTCGTTGGCATTGCGGATGGCGACGTCGGTACCGCGGATCTGCGTGCCGAAGCGCTCGGAGGGCCTTGCGGTCGCTGGCCGAGTTGGTGGCGTTGGAGGCCTGCACCGACAGCTCGCGGACGCGCTGCAGGTTGTTGCCGATTTCGGTCAGCGAACCTTCGGCGACCTGGGCCAGCGAGATACCGTCGTTGGCATTGCGGATGGCGACGTCGGTACCGCGGATCTGCGTGCCGAAGCGCTCGGAGATCGCCAGACCGGCGGCGTCGTCCTTGGCGCTGTTGATGCGCGAACCGGAGGACAGGCGCTGGATGGTGGTGGCCAGCGAGCTGCCGCTGGTGCTCAGGTTACGCTGAGCATTCAGGGACATGGTGTTGGTGTTGATGACTTGTGCCATGGTGCTTTCCTTTGGCGAAGGTGGAGCGTGTTTCAGGATCCGGGCGCGCGTCATGCAGCGCCCGGAGGTCGATCAGCGGGTGGGGATCAGCGCAGCAGGCTGAGCACACCCTGCGGCACCTGGTTGGCCTGGGCCAGCATGGCCGTACCGGCCTGCTGCAGGATCTGGGTGCGGGTCAGTTCGGCGGTTTCCTTGGCGAAGTCGGTGTCCTTGATGCGGCTGCGCGACGCCGACAGGTTTTCCGACGAGGTCTGCAGGTTGGCCACCACCGAGGTGAAACGGTTCTGCACGGCGCCGAGGTCAGCGCGGGTGCTGTTGATCGCACCCAGGGCCTTGTCGACCACTTCCATCGCCTGCTGCGCGCCCTTCACGGTGGATACGTCGATCTTGTCGGCGTACTGACGTGCCGGCACGGTGGTGTTGCCGGCAACAGTCACACCACCGGTGGAGGTGAGCTGGACCAGCGTGCCATCGGCCTTTACGCTGTCCTTGACCGAGGTCAGGGTCAGCGCGCCGGTGGCATCGGCTTCAGCCAAAATGCCGGTTTCGCCGATCTTGGCGTTGATATGCGTTGCCAGTGCCTTGCCGGCGCCCGCAGCATCGGTGTTCTCGACCTTCAGAGCATCGAAGGTGACCGTGCCCTGGGCGCTGGTCAGGGTGAACGTAGCGATGTCGGCGGTGGTTGCCGGGGTGCCGGTCAGGGTCGGGGCGGCAATGGTGCCGGTGACAAACTGCGCACCACCCAGGGCATTGGCCTTGGCGTCGATGGTCTTGTCGATGGCGATGGCCTGGCCGGCATTGGCGCCGACCTGGAACAGCTGGCTGGAGAACGAGCCGTCCAGCAGCTTGGTGCCGTTGAAGTCCGACTGCTTGGCGACGCGGTCGATTTCCGAAACCAGCTGGGTCACTTCGGCCTGCAGGGCCTTGCGGTCGCTGGCCGAGTTGGTGGCGTTGGAGGCCTGCACCGACAGCTCGCGGACGCGCTGCAGGTTGTTGCCGATTTCGGTCAGCGAACCTTCGGCGACCTGGGCCAGCGAGATACCGTCGTTGGCATTGCGGATGGCGACGTCGGTACCGCGGATCTGCGTGCCGAAGCGCTCGGAGGGCCTTGCGGTCGCTGGCCGAGTTGGTGGCGTTGGAGGCCTGCACCGACAGCTCGCGGACGCGCTGCAGGTTGTTGCCGATTTCGGTCAGCGAACCTTCGGCGACCTGGGCCAGCGAGATACCGTCGTTGGCATTGCGGATGGCGACGTCGGTACCGCGGATCTGCGTGCCGAAGCGCTCGGAGATCGCCAGACCGGCGGCGTCGTCCTTGGCGCTGTTGATGCGCGAACCGGAGGACAGGCGCTGGATGGTGGTGGCCAGCGAGCTGCCGCTGGTGCTCAGGTTACGCTGAGCATTCAACGACATCGTATTGGTGTTGATGACTTGTGCCATGAGGAGAGGTCCTTGAGCGGTTGCACGTGAGTTGGGTTAGACGCCCCCGACGTGCCCCGGGGGCGGCTCATGTCAGCGCTGCAACAGGCTGAGCACGTTCTGCGGTACCTGGTTGGCCTGGGCCAGCATGGCCGTACCGGCCTGCTGCAGGATCTGGGTGCGGGTCAGTTCGGCGGTTTCCTTGGCGAAGTCGGTATCGCGGATGCGGCTGCGCGAGGCCGACAGGTTCTCCGAGGAGGTCTGCAGGTTGGCCACCACCGAGGTGAAGCGGTTCTGGATCGCGCCGAGGTCGGCGCGCACGCTGTTGACCGACTCGAGGGCCTTGTCGACGATCGACAGCGCCTTCTGCGCACCTTCGGCGGTGGTGACGTTCAGGTCCTTGACGAAGTTGGCCGTGGCGCCGGTCAGCAGACCGCCGTTGGTGCTGGTTTCGGTCAGGCCCAGGCCGGCGATGGTCGCGGCGGTGGCGCCGGCCGGCGGGGTTGCGGCACTGACGCCCAGGGTGAAGGTCTGGCCGTCCTTGACCGAGGCCAGGCTGATCACACCGGCATTGACCGAGGCCATGACGCCGGTTTCGCCCAGCTTGTTGTTGATCGCGGCAGAGGTGGCCGAAGTGATCGATTCGCCCGCCTTCACGGTGAAGTCGTTGATGGTGACCGTGGTGGCGGTGCCGCCCGGCGGGGTCACCGAGATCTGCAGGCCGGAGTAGGTGGTGTCGGCGGTGGCCTTGTCGGCCGCGGCCAGGCTGGTGCCGGTGTAGCCGTTGGCGAAGGTCGCCGCGCCCAGCGAATCGGCCTTGGCGTTGACCACGCTGTTGATGGCGATGGCCTGGCCGGCGTTGGCGCCGACCTGGAACAGCTGGCTGGTGAAGGAGCCGTCCAGCAGCTTGGTGCCGTTGAAATCGGCCTGCTTGGCCACGCGGTCGACTTCCGAGACCAGCTGGGTCACTTCAGCCTGCAGGGCCTTGCGGTCGCTGGCCGAGTTGGTGGCGTTGGAGGACTGCACAGCCAGTTCACGGATGCGCTGCAGGTTGTTGCCGACTTCGCTCAGCGAACCCTCGGCGACCTGGGCCAGCGAGATACCGTCGTTGGCGTTGCGGATGGCCACGTCCAGACCGCGGATCTGGGTGGTGAAGCGCTCGCTGATGGCCAGGCCGGCCGCGTCGTCCTTCGCGCTGTTGATGCGCAGGCCGGACGAGAGGCGCTGGATGGTGGTAGCGAGCGAGCTGCCGCTGGTGCTCAGGTTGCGCTGAGCGTTGAGCGACATCGTATTGGTGTTGATTACCTGTGCCATGGGGTCGTCTCCTCTTATATGGAACCCGTTGGTGAATGAAACGAAGCGCCGCCTTTTTTTTGTGTGGCTGTGTGCTTCGCTGTTGCCAAATGAATAACGGCGCTTTGTCAACAACCTTTAGCCGTGAATTCCGTCGATGCTGCAATTCGGTGCCGGAGGCTGTTTTTCCCGGGTTTTCCAGCCCTGGCTGGGCGTGAAGGCGACCCCGGAAAGGGCGGTTGGGCATGCCCAACCAGCGCTGATGAAGGTATCGGCGGGGCAGGGCCGGGCTTGATGGGCAATCACGGAGAATGCGTGCAGCACGTTTCCGGTAGCGCCAGCCCACGCCCGGCGAGCGCGACGGAACGGGCACGCAGGAACGAAAAAGGCCGCGATGCAGGGCATCGCGGCCTTTCAGGGGTGACGCAGGAGATGCGTCAGCGGATCTTGTTGAACAACGACATCGACTGCATCTGCGAGAAGATCGTCTGTGCCGCCTGCAGCGCGGTGCTCTGCAGCTGGTACTGGCTCAGTGCATCGGCATAGTCCAGGTCGCGCATCTGCGACAGCGTGGTCTTCAGGGTCACGCTGTTGGCTTCACGCATGTCGGCGGCATTGTCCAGTGCCTTCAGCTGCGCACCGCCGGCCGCGCGCGAATCGATCATCCGTTCCGACGCACGGGCCACATCGCGCAGGGCGCTCTGCAGTTCGTTCTGCTGCGCGCTCATCTTGGCGGTGGTGCCGGTGTCGGCATCAAGCGCGGCAATCAGCTTGTCCATGGTGTCGAAGATGTCGCGGCTGGTTGCCGGCTTCACACTGAAGCTGTCACCGGCAGCGGGTGCGCCGGTGATCTGCAGGCGCACACCGTTGACTTCGACGTTGTCACCAGCCTTGAACGTGCCGGTGCCGGTCACGTTGCCAGCGCCGTCCAGTACCTGGTACTGGTCGGCGGCGGTGAAGCGGATGCTGAAGGACTGGCCGTTCCAGCTGTCGCTGCCATCGCGGGTGATGTTGGTCAGCACGCCATTGCCGGTATTGCTGGCCGCGGCAACACCATCGACGAAGCCGTCGCCAGTAGGAATGCGCATGAAGATTTCGCTGCCGGGCAGGGCATCCCGAACATAGGTATCGGGGCCGACTTCAATCTGGCGCTGGGTCTGGTCGCCACGGTAGACCACCTTGCCATTGATCTTGGCGAACGGCGGATCGCCATCGTTGGTGCCGCCGAACACGTAGCGGCCGGTGCCGTCGTCGGCGTTGGCCAGCGACAGCAGGCCCTCGCGGATCTGGTTCAGTTCGGTGATCAGCGTTTTCTTGTCGGCGGCGCCCAGTGCCGGATTGCTGGCCTGGATGGTCAGGTCGTTGACGCGCGCCATCAGGTCGTTGACCTGGGCCAGGGTGTTTTCCTGTACGCCCAGTCGGTTCTGCACGTTGCCGGCATTGAGTTTCATCCGGTCCAGTGCGGCCAGGCTGCGGTCAAGCCCGACCGCCGCACCAGCGGCAACCGGATCGTCCTTGGCGCTGACGATCTTGCTGCCGGTGGCGATCTGCTGCTCCAGGTGGCTGAGCTTGGCCTGCTTGGCCATCATCAGCGACACGGACTGGTTGAACATCATGCTGGTGGAGATACGGCTGCTCATCGACGGACGGCTCCCAGGATGGTCTGGAACATGCTGTCGGCGGTGGAGATCAGCTGCGAGGCTGCCTGGTAGGCCTGTTGCAGGCGCAGCATGTCGGCCGCCTCCTCGTCCAGGTTGACGCCGGATACCTCATCGCGCGCTTCCTGCGCCTTGTCATTGATCACCAGCTGCGCTTCCAGCGAATACTCGGCCGAGCGGGCGGCTGCACCGACCTGGGTGGTCAGGCCCCCCAGGGCGCCGTTGAGGGTGACCGTGCCGCTGTTGAATGCCTTGGCGCTCTCCACCTTGGACAGCCTGGAGGCGTTGCTGTTGTCCGACGAGCCCGCCGGAGTCGGGGTGATGTTGAAGGTGTCGCCGACCTTCGGCGCACCGTCCAGCACGAAGCTCCAGCCATTGGCACTGATGGTCTGGCCGGGCGTGTAGGTCTGCGGCGGGCCCCCATCGATGGTGTAAGTGGTGGCCGAGGTGAACACGATCGCGGCCGGATTGCGCAGGTTGGCGTTGGTCGAATCGCTGACGGTGACACCGCTCAGCTTGCCGGTGCCCGTGTTGGACGTCGCCGCCGCGCCCTTCACCGCCGCAGCAGCGGCGATGCGCGACGGATCGGTGATCGCCACTTCCATGCTGCCAGCAACGCCTGCGGTCGGCTGCAGCAGGAAGCGGTCGTTGGCCGCCGGGGTACCGCCGACCACCAGCTTGACGCCGTTGATCACCAGTGGATCGGCGGCCGTACCGGTGCCGGTCAGCGGAACGTTCGCACCGGTGTCGGCACGACTGGCCTTCCAGTTGGTGCCATCGAACTGCAGCACCACGTTCTGCGCGTCCAGCTTGCCGAGGTCGCCGTAAGTGGCGCTGAGGCTGGCGGTGCCGGTGTTGGCATTGTTGGCGGTGACGCGTGGATTGCCGATGTTGAAGAAGTCACCCCCGAGCTGGCCATACAGGTCCACGCCCTGGTGATGCACCTGGTTGAAGCTCTCGGCCAGGCCTACCGCCAGCTTGCCCAGTTCGGCCTGGGCCGGTGTCAGCACGGTGTCGCGGAACTCCAGCAGGCCACCGATCTGGCCACCGACCGCCTTCGGGTCGAGCCGGATGGTGTTGCCCTGCGTTTCCAGCGCCAGCTGCAGCCGCTCCGGCTGGTACGGGTCGGCAACGGTGGTGACCTTGGTCGCCGTGGTGCCCACCACCAGCGCGTTTCCGCCGGCGGTGTAGACATTCATGATGCCGCCGTCCTGGATAACTGCGGTGCCACCGGTGTAGCCGATCAGCTGGGTGATCAACTGGTCGCGGCGATCGAGCAGGTCCGGTGCGGCGGTAGCAATGTTGGTGCCGATCGCACCGTTGATCTGCGCGATCTCCTGCGCCAGCCGGTTGACCTCGGTGGCACCGGCCAGCAGGCCGTTGTTGACCTCGCTGTTGAGGTTGTTCAGGTGCGTGTTGAGCTGGACGAAGCGGTTGGCCAAAGCCTTGCCACCGTCGAGCATGTTCTGGCGGTCGGCGGTGCCGGCCGCATTGGACGACAGGCCGCTGACCGAATCGAAGAACTTCGACCAGACGCCGGACACGTTGGTTGCCGCGTCGGAGAACAACGAATTGACCCGGTCGGCCATGCCGGAGAGCTGCTTCAGGCGCGCCAGCTCGCCGCTGCTGTCGAGCAGGCGCGAGATCGCCAGCTGGTCGGCGGTACGGCGGATGTCGGTGATGCGGGTGCCGTTGCCGACCGTGCCGTAGCCGTAGTTCTGGGGATCAGCCGTGGCGAAGTTGACCTTCTGCCGGCTGTAGCCGGGGGTATTGAGGTTGGCCACGTTGTGGCTGGTGGTCGCCAACGCACGCTGGAAGGCGAGCAGGGCACCGGTACCGGTGGAAAGTACGCTGGACATGGGGTTCCTCAACGACGGGTGATACCCAGCGCCGCGGTTGCGGTGCTGGCGAAGGTCTGGCCAAGGCGCGAGCCGGCATCGGCCACGGCGCTGACGGCGCGCTCGATGGTCGGTCCGCCGGCGATCGCGGCAATCTTGGCCGCGTAGCGCGGGTCGGTGGCATAGCCGGCGCGCTGCAGGCCACGGGCGAAGCCCTGCACGTCGGTGCCGGCCTGCAGGGCCTGCTGGTAGCGCGGGCTGGTCTTCAGCAGGCGCACGTAGTCGGCAAAGCTCTCGGCCGGCGAACTGTAGGCACGGAAGCTGGCGGTCTCGTTGCGGCGCACGCCATCGACGTACTCGTGGGTGCCGGCCACGGCGCGCTGGCCGTTCCAGCCATTGGCCTTGATGCCGAACAGGTTGTGCGAGGTGCTGCCGTCGGCATGCTTGATGTGGCGCTTGCCCCAACCGGTTTCCAGCGCCGCCTGGGCGACCAGGGCGCGGGCATCCACGCCCAGTTCCTTGGCCGCACGCTGCGCATGCTGCCAGATGCTGGCGACGAAGCCTTCCGGGGTGTGTTCGCCCAGCTGGGCGACGGCGGTGCGGGTCGCCATCGCATCGGCCGGGCTGATGGCCGTACCGCGGTTGCTGGCGGTGGCCGCCCACTGGTCGCTGTTGGCAGCCCAGTCCTCGCCTTGCAGGCCGCCGATGTACGGATCTTCGGTACCCAGCGAGCGGTGCATGCTGCTGCTTTCGCGCCCGGCGATCAGGTCCAGCGCCTGTTCCATCGGTGCAACCGCCGCGTGTGCGCCGGACTGCGCGCCGGCGGCCATCTGCTGCAGAAGGCGCACGGCCTGGCTGCCGTCTTCCAGCGGCAGCGACGGTGCCGGCTTGGCCGGTGCATTGAGCTGATAGGCGCGGCTGGCCTTGGCGGGGTCCACGCGGGTATCCAGCGCCGGGCCATCGGCGGCCTGGCCGGACAGCTGCCGGCTGATCATGCCGGACAGGCCCAGGCCTTTGCCGCGGGTCATCGCCTCGGCAATCTTCTGGTCGTACATCTCGCGGAACATCTTGTTTTCGCCGGGGAACAGCGAGTCGCCGAAGCTGGCGTCACGCATGCTCTTGACCAGCATCTGCGCGAACTGGCCTTCCAGCTGGCGCGCGACCTTATCGATCTTCGCCGGATCGTTCTGTTGTGCCGGGTGCAGATCGAATGCGGGATTGATGCGCATGTCAGATCACCTCGAGCTCGGCACTCAATGCGCCGGCCTGCTTCAGGGCTTCCAGGATCGCGATGAGATCGCCTGGTGCTGCGCCCACGGCGTTCACCGCGTGCACGATCTCGTCCAGGGTGGTGCCGCCGCTGAACTTGAACATGCGGCTGCCGTCGTTGGTGGCGGTGATGGTCGACTGCGGGCTGGCTACGGTACGGCCGCCGGACAGCGCATTGGGCTGGCTGACGTTGGTGTTTTCCTGGATGGTCACGGTCAGCGAACCGTGCGAGATCGCGGCAGGTCCCACGCGCACCTGCTGGCCGATGACCACGGTGCCGGTACGCGAATTGACCACCACCTTGGCCGGAGCGCTGCCCGGGGTCAGTTCCAGGTTCTCGATGCGCGCCAGCAGGCCGATGCGTGCGCCCGGATCGGTCGGCGCGGTGACCGCCACGGTCACGCCGTCGACCGCACGCGCCGCACCGTCGCCGAACGCATTGTTGAGCGCAGCGACCATGCGCGAGACCGTGGTGAAGTCATTGTTGTGCAGGTTCAGGGTGATCTCGCCGCCGTTGGCCAGCGGATCGGGCAGCGCTCGCTCCACGGTCGCACCGTTGGGAATGCGGCCGACGCTGGGCACGTTCACCGAGACACGGGAACCATCCTTGCCCTGTGCACCAAAGCCGCCCACGATCAGGTTGCCCTGGGCGATGGCATAGATCTGGCCGTCGGCGCCGCGCAGCGGGGCCATCAACAGCGAACCGCCACGCAGCGAGACCGCGTTGCCGATCGAGGACACGGTGATATCGATCGGCTGGCCTGGCTTGGCGAACGGCGGCAGTTCAGCGTGGATCGCCACGGCGGCCACGTTCTTCAGCTGCGGGTTGACGTTCGGCGGTACGTTCACGCCCAGCTCGCCGAGCAGGTTCTTCAGGCTCTGCACGGTGAAGGGTGCCTGGCTGGTGCGGTCGCCGCTGCCATCGAGGCCGACCACCAGGCCATAACCCACCAGCGCATTGCCACGCACGCCGCCGACCTGGGCCAGGTCCTTGATGCGCTCGGCGCTGGCCGGGGCCACCACGGCGAAGACCAGGAACGCGCCGCAGTAGAGCGACGCCACGCGGCGCTGCCAGGAAGAAGAGGGGAGGAGTTTCATGGCCATACTCAGAACGGCGTCAGGCCGGAATTGAAGAAGCGGCTCAGCCAGCCCATCGCGTTGGACTGCGCGACCGGGCCGCGGCCGCCGTAGACGATGCGGGCTTCGGCCACGCGGCTGGAAGGAATGGTGTTGTCCTGGCTGATGTCGCCCGGGCGCACGATGCCCTGCACCTGCACCAGTTCATCACCCTGGTTCAGCCGCAGGTTCTTCTGCCCCTGTACCACCAGGTTGCCATTGGGCAGGCGCTGGATCACCGTGACCGTGACACTGCCCTGCAGGCGGTTGCTCTGCGCGCTGTTGCCCTTGCCGGTGAAGTCACGCGCGCCCTTGGCCGTCGCACTGAGGATGTCCTTGCCGCCCAGGGTGACCGGCGCACCGAGGATGGACGGCGTGCCCAGGCTCAGGTTGGATTCCTTGTTGGTGGCCGTGTTGGCGCTGGTCTGCGCGGTGGTGTTCTCCAGCAGGGTGATGGTCAGCAGGTCGCCGACATCGCGCGCGCGACGGTCCGAATACAACTGCAGGGTCGGGCCGGCCGCGTAGATCGCGCCGGCGGTCGGTTCGGCCTGCGGTGGCATGATCGGCTGGATCGGTGCCATTGCCGGATAGGGGCGCACATCGCCGGCAATGACGCAGCCACCGAGCAGGGCAGCCACGGTGCAGGCGAGGGCAGTGCGGGCGAAGTTGGAAATGGGCGACATGGCGGTTTCCCGGGTTGGCCGGTCAGAGCTTGTTGTTGAGGTAGCCGAGCATCGAATCGGTGGTGGAAATCGCCTTGGCGTTCATTTCGTAGGCGCGCTGGGTTTCGATCATCGACACCAGCTCTTCCACCACGTTGACGTTGCTGCCTTCCAGCGCGCCCTGCACCACGGTGCCGAGGCCGTTGAGGCCGGGGTTGCCGTTCTGTGCCGGGCCGGAGGCCGTGGTCTCGAGGAACAGATTCTCGCCACGGGCCTGCAGGCCGGCCGGATTGACGAAGTCGGTCAGGGTCAGCGCGCCGACTTCCACCGAGGCGGCGCCGTCGGCCATCTTCACGCTGATGGTGCCGTCGGTACCGATGGTTACCGACTGCGCGCCTTCGGGAATCTGGATGCCTGGCTGCACCGGGTAGCCGCTGTTGGTGACCAGCTCGCTGTCCTGGTTGATCTTGAACGAGCCATCACGGGTGTAGGCCGAGCTGCCATCAGGCATCTGAACCTCGAAGAAGCCGCGGCCATTGACCATCACGTCGAGGGCGCGGCCGGTCTGCTGCTGGCCACCCTGTTCAAAATTCTTGGCGGTGGCGACCACGCGCACGCCGGTACCCAGTTGCAGGCCGGTTGGCAGCTGCGTCTGTGCCGAGGAGGAGCCGCCGGGCTGGCGCACCTGCTGGTACAGCAGGTCTTCAAAACTGGCACGGTCCTGCTTGAAGCCGGTGGTGTTGGTGTTGGCGAGGTTGTTGGAAACCACCGACATGCGCATCTGCTGCGCATCCAGTCCGGTTTTCGCGATCCACAATGCCTGGTTCATCTTCGGTGTCCTGTCTGGTGGAGCCGGCCGCGCGGTGCGGCCCTTGTCTTCGGGTGTGCAAGCGGTGTGCCAGCGCCGCTGTCGGGCGGCGCCGGAATTCCGTCAGCTGCCCAGGCGCAGCATGCTGTTGGCGCTGCGCGCGTTCTCGTCGCCGTGCTTGATCACCTGCACCTGCATTTCGTACTGGCGCTGCAGCTGGATCATCTGCACCAGCGCGCCAGCGGCGTCCACGTTGCTGCCTTCCAGCTGGCCGCTGTGCACGGCCGTGCCCTGTGCCGGGGCGAACGGCTGGCGCGGGTCGGTGTTGCGGAACAGGCCATCCAGGCCACGCTCAAGGCGCTCGTCCGGCGCCTGCACCACCTTGATCCGGCCGATCTGCGCCATCGTCTGCGGGCCTTCGCCCTGCGGGATGATCGAGAGCGTGCCGTCGGCACCGATTTCCATCGCCTGGTAAGGCGGAATGGCGATCGGGTTGTTGTTGTCATCCAGTACCGGACGGCCGCTGGAGGTCACCAGCTGGCCGTTCGGCGTCACCGACAACGCCGCGCCGCGCGTGTACGCCTCGCTGCCGTCGCTGGACTGCACGGCCAGCCAGGTGCCGGTCTGCAGGGACAGATCCAGCGGCTTGCCGGTGATGTGCTGCGAACCGGGCGTGCGGTTGAAGCCGGCATCGACGTGCAGCGCATCCACCCGCGAGGCAAAGCCCGGGCCCTTGATCGGGAAGGCTTCGGTATTGGCCAGCGCTTCCTTGAAGCCAGGGGTGTCCGAGTTGGCGAGGTTGTGGCTGAGCGTTCCCTGCGCCTGCAGGGAGGCGCGGGCACCGGTCATCGCCACGTAAAGGGCTTTATCCATGCGGGGAGTTCCGTGACAGGGTCAGCAGCTCATTAACGGATGTTGATGACGGTCTGGGTGATCTGGTCCTGGGTGGTGATCATCTGCGCGTTGGCCTGGAAGTTGCGCTGCGCGGTGATCATGTTGACCAGCTGCTCGGTGAGGTCGACGGTGGATGCTTCCAGCGAGCCGGCCTGGATCTTGCCGAGATTGGAGGTGTCCGGCATGCCGGTGCGCGGGGTGCCCGAGCTGAAGGTGTCCACCCACAGGTTGTTGCCCTTCGATTCCAGGCCCTGCGGATTGTTGAAGGTGGTCAGCGCGACCTGGCCCAGCGGCTTGTCGGCGCCATTGGAGTAACGCGCGTAGACCACGCCGGTTTCCGACACGGTGATCTCATTGAGCTTGCCGGCGGCGTAGCCATCCTGCTGGGTGTTGCGCAGCGCGAACTTTTCGCCGTACTGGGTCGAGCCGCTCACGTCCAGCGTCATGTTCAGCACGCCGGCACCGGTGGTCGGGGTGAAGGTGCCGAGGCTGACCTTGCCGTCCGCTGGTGCGGTCAGCTTGCCGCTGTTGTCGAAGGTGACCGGGGTCGGCGCGCCGGCCGGCTGGCCGTCCACGTAGTTGCGCACGGTCCACTCGTTCGGGTTGGCACCCTTCACGAAGTACGAGACCTGGATGTGGCTGACGCCCAGCGAGTCGTACACGGTGATGCCGCCGCTGGAGTGGTTGTAGCTGTTGGAGTCGGTCGGATCGAAGGTGGTGACCGTCGGCTGCTTCGCGTTGGCCGGCAGGGTAAAGCCGACCTTCACTTCGCTGGTCTGCTTCGGCGGGCTGTCGGTGGTGAGCAGCTGCAGGTCGACCATGCGGCCGGCATCGAAGTTGGTGCCGTCGGCATTCGGTGCGAACACCTGCAGGCGCGCGCCCTGCGGGTTGACCACGTAGCCCGATGCATCGGTCTGGAAGTTGCCGGCGCGCGAGTACACGCGGGTGCCGTTCATGTTCATGGTGAAGAAGCCTTCACCGGAAATAGCCATGTCCAGGCTGCGGCCGGTCTGTTCGTTGTGGCCCTGCTTGAACTGCTGGGCGACATTGGAAACGCGCACGCCAGAGCCGACCGCGTTCTTCGACAGGCCATAGCCGGTGGCCGAGAACAGGTCGGCGAATTCGGCGCGCGATTCCTTGAAGCCGGTGGTGTTGACGTTGGCGACGTTGTTGGCAGTGACGCTCAGGTCGGAATTGGCGGCATTGATGCCGGACAGCGAGACATTGAAGCCCATGGGATGCTCCTGGTAAGTGCGGGGTGTGCGGCTCAGCTGACGCGGAGCACGTAGTCGATCGGGGCCGTGCCCAGGCCCTTGAGGTTCAGGTACAGGCCGTCGGAACCGACGGTCACGCTTTCCACCGGCGCCTGCACGTAGGTGGACAGCTTGGTGCTCTTGCCGGCGGTATCGACGTGGTTGGCAACGATGGAATACTTGCCCGGCTCCATGCGCTTGCCGTTGGCATCCTTGCCGTCCCACTGGAACGCAGTCTCGCCGGCAGCCTTGGCTTCCACGCTCAGCGAGGTGACCTTGGCGCCGTTGGCATCGGTGATGTCGACGGTGATGATGCCGGCCGAAGGCGCGGCCACCGTGCCTTCAACGTTGCCTTCCTTTTCCAGCACCAGCTTTTCCGACGGCACCAGCACCTGGTGGCCGACCAGCGCCGCACCACGCAGCACCTGGTCGCTGGCCATCGATTCCTGGAAGCCCTTCACCGTCTTGTTCAGATCGGTGATGCCCTGCACGGTGGACATCTGCGCCATCTGCGCGACCATCTGCGTGTTGTCCATCGGCTTCAGCGGATCCTGGTGCTGCAGCTGTTCGGTCATCAGGCGCAGGAAATCGGCCTGGTCCAGCGTGTTCTTCTTCTTGGTGGCGTTGCTGTTCGGGGCGTTCAGACCGAGTGCGGTGTAGACGTCCTGGTTGGTCTGGTTGTTGACGGCGGTGGTCATGGCGGTATCCGGTACTGCGGGCCTCAGCGGCCCATGGTCAGGGTGGCCAGGGCCAGTTCCTTGGCGGTGGTCAGCATCTCCACGCCGGCCTGGTAGTTGCGCGAGGTCGAGATCAGGTTGACCATCTGCGCCACCGGGTCGACGTCGGGCTGGTAGATGTAGCCATCGCCATCGGCCAGCGGGTGGCCCGGCTCATAGCGCTTGATCGGCGCGGCCTCGCTCTGGGTGATCTCCTTCACCTTCACCGAGGTGATGTTCGGATCGTTCTTGCTGGTGACGGCCTGGAAGATCGGCTCCAGCGGCTTGTACACGGCGTCGGCGGAGCCAGCGACGGTGTCGGCGTTGGAGAGGTTGGAGGCGATGGTGCTCATGCGCACCGACTGCGCCTGCAGCGCGGAGCCGGCGATATCGAAGATCGGCAGGTTGCTCATGGCTTATTGCCCCGTGATCGCGGTCAACATGGAACGCACCTTGCTCTCGACGAAGCTGAGCGAAGCGCGGTACTCGAGCGCGGCGCGGCCATAGGCCGCACGCTCGGCATCGGGATCGACGGTGTTGCCGTCCAGGCTGGGTTGCACGCCTTCGCGCGCGATCTGGAACGGGTTCAGGCCACTACTGATTTCGTAGTGCTGCTCATGGGTGGTGGCCATCAGGCCATTGGCATCCTGCCCCTGGGCATGGCGCAGGGCGGCGTCGAAGTCCAGGTCCTGGGCCTTGTAGCCGGGAGTGTCGGCATTGCCGAGGTTGCTGGCGATCAGCTTCATCCGCTGTTCGCGCAACGGCATGGCCTGGGCATGGACGCCCAGGTAGTCGGTAATCAGGTTGCGCACGGTGCACTCCCACGGGAACGTTGCCCGGGAAGCTGCAAGGGGTGTGCCAAATTCGAGAGGGTAGTGCCGGCCGCTGGCCGGCTCCCCGATGGATCTGCGGTTGCCGGCCAGCGGCCGGCACTACCGGATCAGTGGCCGTCAGGCCGCCATCGCGACCTTGCGCAGGCGGTCCAGCACGAAATCGGCCAGCTCGTGCGGCGAGTACTTGGCGACGAAGGCGTTGGCGCCGACGCGCTCGACCATGGCGTTGTTGAAGACGCCCGACAGCGAGGTGTGCAGCAGCACGTACAGGCCGGCCAAGCCCGGATGGCGCCGGATTTCCGTCGTCAGCGTATAGCCGTCCATGGCCGGCATCTCGATGTCCGAGATGACCATGGCATAGCGCTCGGCCGGGTTCTCGCCCGAGGCGTGGATCTGCAGCAGATGGTCCAGCGCCTGCTTGCCGTCGGAGAGCAGGGTGGCACCCACGCCCAGCTGGTCGAGCACGCTGCGGATCTGCTGGCGGGCCACGCGAGAGTCATCCACCACCAGCACCTGCAGCTGCGGGCCGTCGGCCGGCATTGCCATCGCCGGATCCAGCACCGCCTCGCCGCGCACCTGGGCAATGTCCGCCAGGACGCTTTCCACGTCGATCACCTGGATCAGCTCACCCTGGAAGCGGGTCACGGCGGTCAGGTAGCTCGATTCGGCGCCCAGCTCCGGCGGCGGATGGATGTCTTCCACCGCGATGTTGACGATGCGCTCCACGCCGCTGACCAGGAAGCCCTGGATCGAGCGGTTGAACTCGGTGACGACCAGGTAGCCGGGCGAGGTGTCCGCCTCCGGCTCGCGCTCGGGATGGCCGATCGCCAGGCCGAGGTCCAGCACCGGCACCGAGCGGCCACGCACGTCGGCCACGCCGGAGAACTGGCTGGGCAGCCCGGGCACCTGGAACAGTTCCGGGCGCCGCAGGACTTCCTGCACCTTGAAGACATTGACGCCAAAAAGCTGACGTCCGCCGAGACGGAACAGCAGCAGCGCCAGGCGATTATGGCCGGCCAGACGGGTCCGCTGGTCGATCCGGTTGAGCAGGTCATGGGACATGGCTGCTGTATCGGCGGGGTAGGCGCCGAACTTGAGGGCGCTGTGCCGCCCGCGCGCTCCACACCGCTTCTGTAGAGTCGACTGTTAGTCGACTGCTCTTCTGGGCGACTGCTCTTATAGTCGACTGCTCTTATCCGATCGCGGGAAATCCCGCGCTTCGCGCGAAAGTCGACTGACGCGAAAGTCGACTAACAGTCGACTCTACAGGCCCCATCCCGAGACCCGGTCTCTGGCACACACCTTGCACGCAGCTGGGCCAGGTCCCATCGACAGGAGGCGCCATGCGCCGGGTCACATCTCTATTGGCCATCGCGCTTGCTGTGGCCTCGCCGTGGGCGGCGGCCGCCGACTGGCAACCCGTAGCCAGCATCCGCACCGCAGCGTTGTCGACGCTGCCGGCCGGCAGTGAGGGTGAGGCCCAGGTGGCCGATGCGCTGCGCCTGCCCAAGTGCGGCGGCGCGCTGCAGGTGCAGCCTACCGCCAACACCACGGTGGAGGTCAGTTGCCCTGATGCGGGGGGCTGGCGCCTGTTCGTGCCGGTGAAGGTGCGGCGCAACCAGACCGTGCTGGTGCTCAATCGTGGAATCGGCACTGGAGAAACCCTCACCGCCGCCGATATCACCACTGCCCAGCGTGACGCTGCCCGGATTGCCGGTGCGGTGCTGGCCGATCCCAATGCAGCGATCGGCCGCATCGCCCGCCGTCCGTTGCAGGCCGGAGCCCTGCTGTCGAACAACGACCTGGTGGTGCAGCGTCTCATCAAGCGAGGAGACAATGTGGCCCTGGTGTCGCGTCGCGGTTCGGTCGAGGTCCGCATTGCCGGCCGTGCGATGGGTGATGCCGGTGAGAACGAGCGGGTCTCGGTCGAGAACCTGTCCTCGCGGCGGATCGTGCAGGGCACGGTCGATGCCGCAGGTGACGTAATCGTGGCGCGTTGAATTACCGCAAAATATCCCTAAAGATCACGGCCCTGCGGCCGTTATCCCTTGTGAACGGCAACTCCAGGACACCCCATGAGCCAGAAAATCGACGGCAACCTGCAGGTCCCCCAGGCACTGCGCAGCGTGACGACCCCGGCCAACAAGCCCGGCGTCAGCACCGATGCGGCGGCGCGCCCGGTCGAGGCGGCCGACAGCCTGCGCCTGACCGGCGAGGCCACCAATCTGCAGGCCATCGAGCGTGAGCTGACCACCGCCCCGGCGATCGACGCCCAGCGCGTGGCCGCCGTGCGCGAGTCGCTGCAGAACGGCACCTACAAGATCAATCCGGACGCGATCGCATCGCGCATGCTCGATCTGGACCAGCAGCTGCACGGATGACCGCGGCGATGAGCGAGCCGCTGCAGCGCCTCGCCCAGGCCCTGGACGTTGAACGCCAGGCCCTGGTCGAGCACGACGTACACGCCTTGATCCGGGCCACCGGCGCCAAGCTGGAAGCGCTGCGTGCGCTGGAAGGCGCGCCGCCGGTGGGGCAGGGCGAGCAGCTGCAGGAACTGGCCGAGCGCAACCGCGCCAATGGCGTGCTGCTTTCGCGGCGCCGACGCGAAGTCAACTGGGCATTGCGCCAGTTGGGCCGTACCGAAGACGCCTCGGCCTATGACGCCAAGGGCCAGTCACACACCGTTACTGCCCGCCGCCCACTCGCCGTCGCCTGACGCGACGGCGGTCGCACTACCCACCCCCGCGGGCTGAAGCCCGCTGCGTGACCGCGTATATTGGGCGCCTGTTCGAACGTCCCGAGTCGCCGTGTCCGCTGCCAACGCCCTGGTTACCGCCCCCCTTCCGCCGCAGCCGGTGCTGCAGGCCCTGCTTGAGCGCCTGCGCGAAGGGCTGCTGCTGTTCACTGAAGACGGGCAGGTGGCGCTGGCCAATCCGGCCGCGCAGAACCTGTTGGCCGGTGGGGAGGACGGTGCACTGCCGCCGCAGCGGCTGCGTGAGCTGCTGCCACCCGATGCGCTGGAACAGGCGCGGCAGCATGGTCACTGGAACGGCAGCCTGCCGCTGGGGGAGGGCGTGGTCATCGCCCACCTCTACCACCACGGCCCGGTCGGCCAGGGGCACTTCCTGGCGTTGTTCCGCCATATCGAAGGGCAGGAGGACTACGAGCGCGAGCTGCAGCAGCGCCATGCCGAGCTGCGCCAGGCCTACCTGCGCCTCAACGGTACCCAGGAAAAGCTGCTGCAGTCGGAAAAGATGGCGTCCATCGGCCAGCTCGCTGCTGGCGTGGCGCACGAGATCAACAACCCGATCGGCTACGTGCACTCCAACCTGGGCAGCCTGCAGGAGTACCTGCGCAGCCTGTTCACGGTGATCGAAGCCTACGAACGCGCCCTTCGTGCGCCCGACCCGAAGGCGTTGATTCCGGAAATCGACGATATCCGTGACCGCCTGGACATCGATTTCATCAGCCGCGACCTGCCGCAGCTGATGGCCGAATCGCGCGAAGGCATCGAACGGGTGACCCGCATCGTGCGTGACCTGAAGGACTTCTCGTATTCCGGCCGCGACGAATCGTGGAAGCTGGTCGACCTGCACGCAGGGCTGGAATCGACCATCAACATCATCTGGAACGAGCTCAAGTACAAGGTCACCCTGGTGCGTGAGTTCGGCCAGCTGCCGCTGGTGGAATGCCTGCCGTCCGAGTTGAACCAGGTCTACATGAACCTGCTGCTCAACGCCGGCCACGCCATTGCCGAGCGTGGCACGATCACCGTGCGTACCGGTGTCGACGGTGACCAGGTATGGGTCGAATTTGAAGACACTGGCGGCGGCATCTCGCCGGAACTGCGCCAGCGCATCTTCGATCCGTTCTTCACCACCAAGCCGGTGGGCAGCGGTACCGGCCTGGGCCTGTCGATCTCCTACAGCATCATCAACAAGCACCATGGCCGCATCGACCTGGACAGCACCCCGGGCGTGGGCTCGCGCTTCCGCGTGGTGCTGCCGGTCAAGCAGCCGCGCTGACCGCTTCGGGTACTGCCGGCTGCTGGCCGGCAATCCCATTGAACTGGGCATCGAGATTAGCCGGCCAGCGGCCGGCTCTACCAGGGCTTGTCCCCGACCTGGATTCGCGCTTCGGGTAGTGCCGGCCGTTGGCCGGCATCCTCATTGAATCCGGCATCGAGAGCAGCCGGCCAGCGGCCGGCTCTACCAGGGCTTGTCCCCGACCGGGTTCGCGCTTCGGGTAGTGCCGGCCGCTGGCCGGCAACCTCTTTGAGCCAGGCATCGAGAGCAGCCGGCCAGCGGCCGGCTCTACCAGGGCTTGTCCCCGACCGGGTTCGCGCTTCGGGTAGTGCCGGCCGCTGGCCGGCAACCTCTTTGAGCCAGGCATCGAGAGCAGCCGGCCAGCGGCCGGCTCTACCAGACGGGATCGTTACCGCAGCGGGCGATCCTCGCCGCCATCCCCGCTCTCGGCAGGCGCCGGACCGGCGTTGCTGCGACGCTGCTCCTCATAGGTGCGGAATGCCTGGTGGATGTGCTTGCGCAGCTCATCGTCGTTCCACGGTTTGGTCAGGAAGCGATAGATCGCGCCGCGGTTGATCGCGTCGGTCACCGTGTTCAGATCGGTGTAACCGGACAGCACCAGACGGATCGTGTCCGGGTACAGCATCTTCACCCGGCCCAGGAACTCGGTGCCGCTCATGTCGCTCATGCGCTGGTCGGACAGGATCACCTGCACGTCGTTGATCGCCAGCAGGTCGAATGCATCGCGCACGTTGCCGGCGGCCAGGATGCGGTAGCCATCGCGGCGGAACAGGCGCACCAGCGAGCGCAGCACGTTCTCCTCGTCGTCCAGCAGCAGCAGCGTGCGGTCCGGGCGGGTCTCGGCGAAGGCTTCCGGGCGCAGGTAGCGGCGGCGCAGGGTCATGCCGGCGGCATCGGCCGACATCGGTTCGCCGAACAGGTAGCCCTGGAACACGTCGCAGTCGTTGCGGCGCAGGAAGCCCAGCTGCGCCTGCGATTCCACGCCGTTGGCAATGACCGTCATGCCCAGCTGGTGGCCCATGGCGATGATCGCGCGTGCGATGGCTGCCTCGCGGTTGCCGGCTGGTGCACTCTTGATGAAACTGCGGTCGATCTTCAGCTTGTCCACCGGGTAACGCACCAGCGCACTGAGGCTGGAATCGCCGGTGCCGAAGTTGTCCAGGCTCAGGCTGATGCCTTCGTTGCGCAGGTTGGCCAGTGTCTCGTGCACGAAATTGACATTGTTGGTCAGCGCGCTTTCGTTGATCTCCAGCGTCAGCATCTGTGCCGGCACGCCCGCGGCCTGGATCAGGCCCATCACTTCAGCGAAGAAGTTCGGCCGCAGCAGCTGCAGGGTGGAGACGTTCACGGCAATGGTGAAGTCGTCGAAGCCCTGGTCGCGCCACAGGCGGGCCTGCTTGAGCGCGCCCTCCAGCACCCAGGTGCCGATCTGCACGATGATGCCCAGCCGCTCGGCGGTGCGCATGAAGCGCTCCGGTACCAGCATGCCCAGCGTGGGGGACTGCCAGCGCAGCAGCGCCTCCATGCCCACCACATGGCCGTCGCGGGCACTGACCAGCGGCTGGTAGCGAAGCTTCAGCTCACCGTTGGGGATCGCGTCGACGATCTGGCGCGCGATGATGCTCTCGCTGTGCGCGCTCGGCGGGGTATCCACTGCATGGATGCGCACCGCGTTTCCACCTTCGCGGGCCGCCTGGTACAGCGCATCCTCGGCGTGGTCGAGCAGTCGCGAGGCGTTACTGGCGTGTTCCGGGCACAGGCTCACCCCCAGCTTGCCAGTCATGAACAGCGTGTACGGCAGCACCGACAGGGGCAACTCCATCTGTTGCCGGATCTCCTCGGCGAAGTCCTCCGGCAGCGGCACGTCGGCGTTGCGCGGGACCGCGATCAGGAACTCGTCGCTGCCATGCCGCCACAGTTTGCCGCGACCGCGCAGGTAGGACTGCAGCCGCTGCGCCACCAGCACCAGCGCCTGGTCACCCACCTCGGCGCTCATGTTCTCGTTGACTGAAGCGAAGTGGTCGATGTCCACGTGCATCAGCATCAGCGCGGTGCCGCCGGAGGCCGCTTCGGCGACCATCGCCTGCAGCTCGGGGTTGCCGGCACCGAGGCGATCGGGTGCATCATCGATGCTGACCGGCGGCTGGTTGGGATTCCACATAGGCTCAGTATTCCGGTGACTCAACGGCGGCCATGCTGGCCGCCTGGTAGGGGAGGTGAACGTCGATCAGGGTGCCTTCGCCATGTGCGGACTCGATGCGCACATGGCCGCCGACACTCTGCGCGCGCTCGCGCATCACGATCAGGCCCAGGCCGCGCGGGCCGTCCGGGTCGAAACCTTCGCCGTCGTCGCGGATCTGCAGGTGCAGGCTGCGCTTGCCGATGTCGCGCAGTTGCAGGTGTACCTGGCTCGCGCGCGCGTGCCGCAGCACGTTGGTCAGGCTCTCCTGTGCGATGCGGAAGCAGGCCTGTTCGATGCTGTTGTCGGGGCGATAAGGCAGGGGCTCGATCTCGGCCAGCAGCTCCACCTGCGAAGAACGGAACAGGACCCGTGCCTGCCAGCTGAGGGCTGCTTCCAGGCCCAGCGCGTCCAGCTGCGGAGGGCGCAGCAGGGTGGAGATGTCGCGCAGCTTGGCTACCGTGGTGTCGGCCAGGCTGACGATCTGTGCCAGGTCCTCGGCGCGGCGTTGCGGATCGTGCTCGTCCTGCGCGGCATGGGCGGACAATTTGATCGCCGTGATCGCCTGGCCGATGTCGTCGTGCAGATCGCGCGAGATCGCGCGGCGCTCGTCTTCCTGCAGGGAGAACAGGCGGCCGGCCATCGCCTGCAGTTCGCGGTTGCTGGTTTCCAGTGCACTGCGCGTCCGTTCGGAATCACTGAGGTCGCGCACGATCAGCAGCTTGCAGTCGCGGCCACCATAGCGAACCTCGCCCACCGCCAGGCCGGCATGGAAGCTGCGGCCGTCGGCGCGCTGCATGGCCACCACGCTGCTGTGGCCGGGGCCCAGGTGTGGCTGTCCTGCACGCAGCTGGCCGCGGACGCGGGCCAGATCACCGGCAGCGACCAGCGCCGACAGCGGCTCACCCAGCAGGGTATGGCTGCCATAGCCGAACAGGCTGGCCGCCCAGGCGTTGGTGTACAGCACGTGCTCGTCGGAGAGGATCACCACGCCATCGGGCAGCACCCGCACCAGCTCTCGGAACTGTTCTTCGCGCTCGCGCAGCAGGCGTCGCGATTGCTCCCGCTCGGTCACGTCCTGCAGGGTGCCCAGTACGCGGCTGCGGCCGGACTCATCGACACCACTGGCGGCACGCAGGTGCACCATCAGGGCGCGTCCGTCCATCGACAGCAGGGGCAGCAGTACGTCCACCTGTACCGGATCACCCGAGCAGAGGTCGGCCAGCAGCTGTTCGGTCTGGGTGGCGGTGGCGGGGTCGGCGGGAACCAGCAGCTCGTCGAAGCGGTGCCAGCGGCGGGCTTCCGGCGGCCGGCGGCCAAGCAGTCGGTAGACCTGGTTGGAATAGCGGCCCATGCCGGTGGACGGGTCCAGTTCCCAGGCGCCGATGCGCGCCAGTTCGTGGGCTTCTTCCACCCGCGCAAGCGCTTGGTCACGGCGCAGCTGGGCCAGGTCCTCGGCGGTGCGGTCGATGGCAATCAACAAGCGCGCGTTGTGGCCGTCATAGCTGATGGCGTTGGAGCGCAGTTCCATCTGCCGCAGCGAGCCGTCACGCAGCTGCAGCTGGGTACGCAGGATGCACAGTTCCTCCGGCGCCTCGCGGATCGCCTCCAGCTTGGTCTGCAGCGCCTGGTCCTGGCCTGGCGGCCACAACGCGTCGATGGTCTGCTCCAGCAGTTCGTCACGCTCCCAGCCGAAGGCGGTACAGGCAGCCGGATTCGCATCGAGGATCGCCAGCGTGTCCAGGTCGTAGACCAGGATCGGGCCGGGGTTGCCCTCGAACATCTGCCGCAGGCGCAGCTCCGAGGCCTGCTGGCGCGCATGGGTGTGCAGCACATGCTCGGCCAGCGGCCGCAACAGCAGATACAGCAGGCCGGCACTGGCCAGTGCGAAGAACGAGCCCTTCACGCTCTGCCACATCGCCGCCTGCTGCGGATCCGGCACCAGCGCCTGCACGGCACTGTCGGAAGCGATCATCCAGGCCAATGCCATCACCAGGTAGCTCAGGACCACCCGTCGCCGGTCGCGGCTCAGCGCCTGCGCCATCCGCGGATCGGGTACAAGGGCGGTGCCGGTCGGTTCTGCAGGCATGGACGGGCTGGTTGAAAGGGGCGCCGGCCATCTTACCGCGCAGGTGCGCCCAGACCACTCAATTATCCGCCGCAGGCGCCGTTAACCACTGCGTGCCCCGCTGACGGGCGTGTCATCCGGAGCAAGATCGCGTGGACCAAGGGATCATCGCCAGCCTGCTGCAGCACCCGCTTGCGTCGGCGCTGGTCATCGTCGACCGCACGGGCCGACCGCTGGCGGCCAATCCGGCTGCGCGCGAGCATGGCCTGCCGGCCACCGTGGCTGCGTATGCGCCGATGCTGGAAGATCTGCGCCTGATGGCGGCCGATGGCGGCATCGTGGCCTGCACGCTGCCGGGTGGCCCGCACGGGCACTACGATGGCCACCTGCGCGCCGTGCACGATGGCGCCGGCAACCTGCTGGCCTTCACGCTGAGCATTCCCGAACCGGTGCCGCTCGGCGGCGGTGGGCGCTGGGAGCTGGCGCTGGACAGTGCCGGCCACAGCCTGTGGGACTGGGACATTCCCAGTGACCGTGTGGTGCGCACTCCGGCAGTGGGCGATGAAACCGCCATCGAGATGCTGGCCCGCGTGCACGGCGAGGACATCGCCCAGGTGCGGGCCGCACTGGACGAGCATCTGCGTGGCTTGAGCGAGCAGTACAGCGCGCAGTTCCGTTTCCGCCAGGCCGATGGTCAGTGGCGCTGGGTACTGGACCGGGGCCGCGTGGTCGCGCGCACCGCCGATGGCCAGCCGCTGCGCATGGTCGGTACCCATACCGATATCGAACAGCAGAAGCAGCTGGAAGGGTTGCTGCAGGAACAGCAGCTGCACCTGAGCGAGGCCCAGCGCATCGCCAGCATGGGCAGCTGGTCGTTCGACCCCAACAGTGGTGATTTCTGGTGGTCGCCGGAGTTGCGCTCGATGCTTGCGCTGGAGCAGGGCGCCGTGCCCGGCCAGCGGCGCTGGCTGAAGCAGCTGCACCCACGTTCACGTGGCGCATTGCGTGCGGCGTGGCGGCGGTTGTGGCGCGATGGCCGTGCCGCCAATCTCGAACTGGAACTGACCCGGGGCAACGAGCCGTCGCAGCACCTGCGGCTGTGGATGCAGCCGTTGCTGGACATGGACGGACAGCCCAAGCGACTGCTCGGACAGGTGCAGAACATCACCGAGCAGCACCAGACCGACGCGTTGATCCGCTGGCGCACCGAGCTGCTCAACCGCGTCTCCGCGCTGGGCCGCATCGGCGGCTGCGAGATCGAGGTGAAGACCCGGCACATGCAGTGGACCGAGGAGTGCTATCGCATTCACGGCCTGCGCAAGGAGCCGATCACCCTCGACCAGGCGCTGGCGTTGTACACCGAGGACTCACGCAACGCCTTCGAAGCGGCGTTGGCGCGCATCGCCAACGGCGGTTTGCCCGAGCAGCTGGACCTGTGCTTCTACCGCCAGTCCGGCCTGCGCGTCTGGGTGCAGGTGCTGATCGAGCTGGACCGCCGTGACGGCCTGCCGCCGCGCTTCGTGGTGCTGTTCCGTGACATCACCCGCGAGCGCGAGGCCAACGAGCGCATCGAACTGCTGGCCCACTACGATCTGCTGACCGGCCTGCCCAATCGCGTGCTGCTCGGCGAGCAGACGGCAGAGGCCATCGAGGAAGCACGTGACCGTGGCACATCGCTGGCGATGCTGTTCATCGATCTGGATGGCTTCAAGACCATCAACGACAGCTTCGGCCACGCCACCGGTGATGCACTGCTGAAGGCCGCGGCGACGCGCCTGCACCAGAACCTGCGCAACAACGACCTGTTCGGCCGCTTCAGTGGCGATGAATTCATCGTGGTACTGCGCGACCTGGCCGAGCCGGAAGACGCCGGCCACGTCGCGCGCAAGCTGATCGCTTCGCTGGCCGAGCCGCTGCGTCGTGGCGAGACCACGTTGAAGGTCGGCGCCAGCGTCGGCATCGCGATGCTGGGCGATGCACAGACCGATTTCGATTCATTGCTGCGTGCCGCCGATGCCGCGATGTACGCGGCCAAGGAAGCGGGGCGCAACACCTACCAGTACTACAGCCAGGACGCATTGGCCCGCATCCAGCGCAAGCTGGAGCTGGAGCACGCCCTGCACGGCGCCATCGAGCGCGAAGAGTTCAGCCTGGCCTACCAGCCGCTGCTGCACGCCCACCACGGCGAGCCGCCGGCGATCGAGGCACTGTTGCGCTGGCACCGCCCCGGGATCGGCTACTGCAGCCCGGCCGAGTTCATCCCCATTGCCGAAAAATGCGGCGAGATCGTGCGGATCGGCGACTGGGTGCTGAATGAGGCCTGCCGCCAGGCAACCGCCTGGGACCGTGCCGGTCTGCGTTTCGACCGCATTGCGGTGAATGTTTCTGCGGTACAGCTGCGAGACCGCGGCTTTGCCGAGCGCGTGATCGAAATCTGCCACGCCCATGGCTGGCCACCGCAGCGGCTGGAGCTGGAACTGACCGAGTCGGCGTTGATCCGTGACACCGACATCCTGCGCCATTGCTTCGACGTGCTGGAGCGGCACGGCGTGCCGCTGGCGGTGGATGACTTCGGTACCGGCTTCTCCAATCTCAACTACCTCAACCGCTTCCCGGTGGGGCGCCTGAAGATCGACCGCAGTTTCGTGCAGGGCATGCTGCACGATTCGGGTACGGCCGAAGTGACCCAGGCCATCGTGCACTTGGGCCACGCGTTGGGCATGAAGGTGGTGGCCGAGGGCGTGGAAACGCACCAGGAAGAGGACATGCTGCGCCGCCAGGGCTGCGACGAGATCCAGGGCTACCTGTACTCGCGCCCGCTCAGCCCGCGCGACCTGGCGCAGTGGCTGCGCCAGCCACAGCCGGTTTCGCTGCGCACCGATGCCAGTGGGGAAGTGATGCTGGTGCGCTGAGTAGATGATTCCTCAGTTGCGCATTATTTCATCAGCAGGATCGGGCGAGGATTGCGACGCGAAGAGTTTGCCTGTTCGCTTCCGGGAATGGATCGACGATCCTTCCCGAACTAGCGACATGCGCATGGTCGAGATGTTCGTTGTCGTCGCGCTCTGCACTTGGGGTGGGCTCAGTGAGCTTCAGGCACGGCTGCCGGAGGCGCGTTTCATCACGGCCGACGGTAGTTTCGCCAGCGCAATTGCGTCGTTGGTGATCAATTTCTACTTGGTTTTCTACCTCTTCTGCAGAAGAAACGTACATGGCGACCATTCGAAATGTGTGTTTGGAAGTCTCCTGATACTCAGTGCAAGCGTGAACTATCTGAGCTTCGAGCTGCTATCGGATCGGCTGCAGGACATTTCCAGGTGGTTACCTCCTACCGCTTGGCAACTGAACTTCGCGCTGCTCATATCGACCGTCAGGAATGTCATCGCTTTCGGTTTCGGCGCGATTGGCGCGGGGATTGTCTCGGGTGTTCTCAGTCGGCACGGAAAGGGTGTCTCGGATGCCTAAGCAGGCGCCGCATGGCGACCATCCACGCATGGCGTGGATCTACCACAACCCGCTTTGGTGGGGGCCGACCGTTGGTCGGCACGGATGCCTGTGCCTCTCGATCATCCACGCATGGCGTGGATCTACCTCGGAAAATCCGCCCTCAGCTGCATGCGCAGCGCTTCTACAATGGCCGCATAGCGCCGCTTCTGGACCAGATAGCTGGCCAGGAACAGCGGCAGCACCAGCAGCATCGGCGCCACCACCGGGCGCATCGCCACCAGTGGCAACAGCAACAGCGACAGGATCGCCACGAACCAGCTGCACAGGCCGATCACCCGCACTTCGTGCCGTCGCGCGTTGAGTACGATGCGACCGCGCATCACCGGGAAGTAGCGCAGGCCGAAGCTTGGCGCGAAGCTCTCGCGGAACGCCATGCTGCCATCGGGCAGCGCATGGAAGGCCAGTTGCAGCCATCTGTCCTGCGGCAGGTCACGTTCCAGGCTGCCCAGCGAGAGCCGGGCCTGCATGGCCGGTGACGCCGCGATGCGTTCGTTGAACAGGGTGATGCCCCAACTGAAATAACCGGCCACCCAGGCCATCAGAAGGACGGTCTCGATCAGCAGGAGTGCGATCAGGGTGATGGCCATCGGTCTTCCATGAACGGGATCGGTGGATCATGCCACAACGATTTCGCCACCCCGGTAGATCCACGCCATGCGTGGATGTTGCGGCGAGGGCCAGGCGTCACACCGGCGGATGAAAGCCGTCCACGCACGGCGTGGATCTACTTCAGCGCTTCCCCGTCCAAACCCAGGTCCCAGGCCAGTCCCAGCAGCGCCTCGTCCGCCCGCGACGGAGCGGGGCGCGCGTCAGCCAGCTGCTGCAGTTCGCGGATCTCTTCGCGGGCGACCTTTTCCAGCTGCTGCAGCTGCTCACGCACGCTCGCGTTGCGCGGGCGCTCGGTATCGGTGAGGGAGGGCAGGGCGCGGATCAGGGTCATGGTGCGGGTACAGGATGCATCCAACGGCGGGTCACAGGCAAAGGCCCCGGACGAACCGGGGCCTTGCGGGCTGCCGGCGAGGGCAGCGGACATCAGGATCAGAACAGCTCGACGGTGCCGGCGCCCATGCTCTGCTGGGCAACCGGCTTGTGCGGCGGGCGTTCCCACTCGCTGCGCAGTTCGCGCAGGCGGCTGCCGGTGCGCTGCAGGGCGGTGGCGATCTCTTCGTCGAACACGCCGCCATTGCGGTGCAGCAGTTCCTGCAGGGCCACCGCTTCGCGGTTGATCGCGGTCAGGCGGTCCAGGTGGGTGTGCACGCCGCCCAGCGCCTGGGTGGCGATGTCCTCGAACTGCAGGGCGCGCACGGCTTCGGCCACGCTGCCATCGATCGAACGGGCGCACTCGGACACTTCGCGCATGCCGTCACCCAGCGAGGCGTTGATCTGCGCGACGTTGTCGAGCATCGCCGCCGCTTCCTGGCGCGCTTCGCGGGAGCGGTCCATGTCACGCGAGGCCATGTGCGAGACCGTCTCGCGCACCTTGGCGATGGCGTCCTTGGAGCTGTGTGCCAGCTTGCGGATCTGCTCGTTGAAGGTGGTCGAGCGCTCGGACAGGTTGCGCACTTCGTCGGCGACCACCGCGAAGCCACGACCGGCTTCACCGGCACGTGCCGCTTCAATGGCAGCGTTCAGGGCCAGCAGGTTGGTCTGGTCGGCGATCGACTTGACGTCTTCCAGCAGCGCGAAGATGCCATCCAGGTGCTGCGCCATCTGGTCGATGTGCTGCACGGTGGTGCTGCTCTGGCCGCTCACCTGTTCCAGTGCTTCGACCAGCTGTTCCATGCGGTGGCTGGCGTGCTGGGCGAAACGGGCAACGTCGAGGCCGGCATTGCCTTCGTCACCGGCGCGGTCGACGATGCGCGACAGGGCCTGGCTCTGCTGGCGCGACTTGCGGTTCATCGCATCGAAGCTGCCACCGAGGCTGGAGACGGCCTGGCGGATCAGGTCACGGGCGCGTTCCACTTCGCCGCGCGAACCTTCGATCTCGTTGCCGACGAAATTGCGCAGTTCGGTCAGCAGCTGGTCCTGCTCACGCAGGACACGGGCGTGTTCCGGGGAACGGTGTGCCTGGGCGCGGGTGGTCCACCACGCAAAGCCGAGCCAGCTCAGCGTCATCGTGGTCAGGATCGCCCAGCGCAGGGCGGCCGGCCATTCGAAACCGATGGCGAAGGGGAGCAGCAGGGTCAGAGCCAGGGGGGCGGCCAGACGGATGAAAATGCGTGAGTACATGGACGTTCTCGGGAGGTGCACGGAGGATGTATCGGCCGTCCCCCCTTTCTCTTTAACGTCGATATGCCTCGAAGTGCATTCTGAATGCGCCGGTTTTCCGGCGCCTTGGCGGCTTCGGGGTCAGAGCCCATTCCTTGCCGGAAAGGGATCCGACCCCACACCCTCAGGCCAGCTGCCGGTCCACGGCCTCGATCATCGCCTTGCGGCTGAACAGGAAGTCCCAGTAGCTGCCGCCCAGCTGCCGCCACAGCACCGCAGCGCGCACCGCGGCCAGCAGCAGGGCGCGGATCTCGGCCACCACGCCAGCCTGGCCCAAGTAGTGCGGGTTGCCCTGCACCATTACCCGCGGCTTGAGGTGGCTGATGGTGTCGGCGTAAAGGCCTCCCAGGTTGGCCAGCACGTCCGGGTGGCCGCTGTCGCCCAGTTCGGTGGCCTGGCGCTGGGCCCGCTCGATGCCCGAGGCGACCTTGTTGACGGTGGCGCCATCCTGAACGAAGCGGCGCTCCAGCTGCAGCACCGACAGGGCCAGCTTGGGCAGGATCGGGTCCTGGCCCTGGCTGCGGAAGTAGTTGTGCAGCAGGCGCAGGCCGGACTTCAGTGCATGGCGGTCACCGAACACCTCCTGCGGCGAGGACGCATCGACACGGAACACGCTGTCCACGGCGGTGCGCACGGCGGCGGCGTCGGAATGGCCGGTATCGGCGATGCGGCGTACCTGCTGCAGGGCCTGGGCAATGCCGGCCAGGGCCAGGACGCGGTCGTCGACAGTGAAACTCATGCAGCGATTACCTCAAAAGGGGAAGGGGTGGTGCGCAGGCGCTGTTCCAGCGGCGCATCGGTGGCGGCGATCACCGCGCCACCCAGGCACACGTCACCGTCATACAGCACCAGCGATTGACCGGGGGTAACGGCGCGCTGCGGGCGCGCGAAGGTGACCAGCACGCTGCCATCGTCCAGCACCTGGACCGTACACGGCTCATCGGGCTGGCGGTAGCGGGTCTGGGCGGTGCATTCGAAGCGCCGTGCCGGCGGCGAACCGGCGATCCAGTGCGCGGTTTCCGAACGCAGGCGCTCGGACAGCATCCACTTGCTGTCGCGGTCCTGGTCCACGTACAGCACGTTGCTGGCCACATCCTTGCCGACCACGTACCACGGTGCGGCCGGGCGGCCGCGCACGCCGCCGATGTTCAGGCCCTCGCGTTGGCCCAGGGTGAAATAGAACACGCCCGGATGTTCGGCGATCACGCTGCCGTCGGCCGGGTCGAGGATCTGGCCGGGCTTGGCCGGCAGGTAGCGGCCGAGGAACTCGCGGAAGTCACGCTCGCCGATGAAGCAGATGCCGGTGGAGTCCTTCTTGGCGTGGGTCGGCAGGCTGACGTCACGCGCGATCCGGCGCAGGTCGGTCTTTTCCAGGTCGCCGATCGGGAACAGGGTGGCCGCCAGCTGCTCCTGGCCCAGCTGGTGCAGGAAGTAGCTCTGGTCCTTGGAACGGTCGGCGCCGCGCAGCAGCAGCCACTGGTGGCCGCGCTGGGTCACCCGTGCATAGTGCCCGGTGGCGATGCGTTCGGCGCCCAGCTCGCGGGCGGCATCCAGGAAGTGCTTGAACTTCACTTCGCGGTTGCACAGCACGTCCGGATTCGGGGTGCGCCCGGCGGCGTACTCGGCCAGGAAGTGCTCGAACACGCCCTGCCAGTACTCGCTGGAGAAATCGCGGAAGTGGAACGGGATGCCGAGCAGGCCGCAGACGGCCACCGCATCGCGGCGGTCGTCCTCGGCGCGGCAGTCACCGCTGCCGTCGTCGGCCCAGTTCTGCATGAACAGGCCGGCCACGGCTTCGCCCTGCTGTACCAGGCGCCAGGCGGCGACCGAAGAGTCGACACCTCCGGAGACGCCCACCATCACGCGCGGAGTGCTCATGCGACCTCCCGGACCAGCGAAAGCGGATGGCGCTGGCCACCCAGGTAATCAGCCACCACCTGCCAGACCAGCGGGCTGCGCTGGCGCTCGCCGGCGGCCTGCAGTTCGGCCGGGGTCAGCCACAGCGCGCGATCTATGCCGGTGTCCAGTGGCTGCGCCGGGTCGTGCGAGACCGGGCACGCCGCATAGCAGAATCGCAGGAAGGCGGTGCCGTCGCCGGCAGTCCACTGGTAGCAGCCGATGAAATGGGTCAGCTGCACCGTCCAGCCGGTTTCCTCGCGGGTCTCGCGCAGGGCTGCCTCGGCCAGGCTTTCGCCCGGCTCGAGGTGGCCGGCCGGCTGGTTCAGCACCTGCCGGCCATCGATGGTCTCTTCAACCAGCAACACGCGGCCGCCGTCGACCACCACCGTGGCGACGGTGGCGTGCGGTGCCCAGCGCGGGTCCGGCGCGGCGTTCAACTCAGAACTCGTCCTTCTTGGTCAGTTCCAGCTCCATGGCGTCGGCGGTGCGGATGGCCGCATCGATGGCGTCGCTGAGCTGGTCGGCAGTGGCATCGGCGTCGATCTTGACCACGAACATGGCGGTGGTGTCCTGCTTTACCCAGCCGCCCATCTTGGCATCCTGCGAATCTTCCAGCAGGCGGTTGGCCACGGCCACCGGGAACTGCTTGGTCTTCGCGTTGTAGGCCGGCGACCAGATCTCGCGGATGTTGTGGGTACCGAAATCTTCCACCGACGAACGCACGTAGACCATCTGGGTGCGGTCACCCTCGACGTCGAAGACCATGCGGTAGTCGCCGTCCTCATCGACTTCGTAGGTGTAGCCCAGCTTGTCCAGATGGCGGGCCACGGCCTTGTCGGCGTCTGCGGCGGCAGCGGAACCGGTGGCAGCCAGAGCGATCAGGAGGGCGGGGAGAAGGGTCCTTTTCATGAAGATCCTGTGAAACAGTGTTGAGAGAGGGTGCAATTGTGACGGTGGGCGTGCGTGCCGTCCAATCTGCGGCAGGCCGACGCAGGCGCGCCCGAGCCTCTATAATGGCCCGATGCCCCATGAGTCTTCCCCCGATTCCCAGCACGAGCACGGCGTCGCCGTAGAGGCCGCGCGCCCGGAAGTGGCGCCGCCGCCGTTCTACCAGGTGATGCTGCTCAATGACGACTACACCCCGATGGATTTCGTGGTGGATGTGCTGCAGCAGTTCTTCAGCATGGACCTGGACAAGGCCACGCAGGTGATGCTGCACGTCCATACCCGCGGCCGCGGCGTGTGCGGGGTGTTCACCCGCGAAGTGGCCGAGACCAAGGTCGCCCAGGTCAACGAGTACTCGCGGATGAACCAGCACCCGCTGCTGTGCACGATGGAAAAGGCCTGACCAGCTGCCGATTCTCGTCCGGGCACATCGATCCCGGATGGTTGTGCCCACCAAGGTGGGCACCTACCAAGGCAGAAGCCCGTATCGATCAGGGATGGCGCGTGCCCACCGGGCGCCTACGGGGTGGGTTTCACGCTTCCGCCAGCGCCTCCAGGGCCATCCGGGCGACTGTCTCGTCGATATCGGCCGGGTCGCCGTCATCCCTGAACCACACTGCCGACAGCGCAGTGCTGGCCGCGATCCAGCGCAGCAGGCGCGTGCGTTCCAGTTCGGCCAGCGCACAGACCTGCTCAAGGCGGATCGCAAACCGCTCGGGCCGCGTCGCAACGTGGATGCCCGGACCACAGAGGTCCGGGTTGCTGAACATCGTCGTGTAATCGAACGCACGGTCCCCCAGCAGTCGCTTCGGGTCGATCGCCAACCAGCCGCGCGGGCCGAAATCCAGCACATTGTCATGATGCAGGTCGCCGTGCAGCGGCCGGATCTCCTGTTCGTCACGCAGCAGCCCCTCCGCCAGTGATCTGCACTGTTCCAGCAGTGGCGGCAGCACAGCCCTTGGCTGCAGCAAGTCGGCGAACCATGTACGCAGGCAGACCAGTTCCGCTGGCGGCGCGCTCCGTGGCCGGTGCAGCCGCTGCAGGACCTGGCACAGGATCGCGGTGCAGGCGTCATCGTCGCCCTCGATCGAGCGTTGCCGCAGCGAGTCACCGCGGGCACGCTCGATCAGGATCGCAGGCCCCTCGTGGGCCAGCAGTCGGGCGGCGCCATCGCCGTTCCACCAGCGTAGCAGGCGATGGCTGTTCTGCTCCTCGGTCTCGCTGCTGATCTTCAGCATCGCTGGCTCGCCCGCAGCGGTCAGCACCGGCCAGATCCGGGCGTGGGGCGTACGGATGGCCGGGCCATCACGCCGCAATCGCCAGCGGCTCAGGTAGGGTTCGCTCATGCTGGGTGGGCTGTCCTGGAGTGAATGAAGATCAAGCGATCTGTACTGCTAACGCCATCTGAACGCAGCAATCCGCTAGGGTGATGGAAATCGCGTAGTCAGGCCGCATATTGTCCCCATCTGCCGCCGGAGTAATCCATGTTCAGCAAAGACCTCGAACACACCATCGGCCAGTGCTACAAGCGCGCCCGTGAGGCCCGGCATGAGTTCATGACGGTCGAACACCTGCTGCTGGCACTGCTCGACAACCCGTCAGCCCAGGCCGTACTGAAGGCCTGTGGTGCCGATGCCGACCGCCTGCGCCAGGAGCTGGAGCAGGCCATCGAGGCCTCCGTGTCCCGCCTGGCGGAAGACGATGGCCGCGACACCCAGCCGACCCTGGGCTTCCAGCGTGTGCTGCAGCGGGCCGTGTACCACGTGCAGTCCTCGGGCAAGAAGGAGGTCACCGGCGCCAATGTGCTGGTCGCCATCTTCGGCGAAAAGGACTCCCACGCCGTCTATTACCTCAACCAGCAGGATGTGACCCGGCTGGATGTGGTCAATTACCTGTCCCATGGCATCGCCAAGCTGGGCGATGAAGGCGAGCAGTCGTCTTCGTCCCCGGAGGGCGAGAGCCGCATGGAAGGCGGGGAGGGCGAGCCCAAGGGGGATGCCCTGACCGAATTCGCCAGCAACCTCAACGACCAGGCACGGGCAGGTCGCATCGACCCGCTGGTCGGCCGTGCCGACGAGATCGAGCGCACCATCCAGGTCCTGTGCCGCCGCCGCAAGAACAACCCGCTGTACGTCGGTGAGGCGGGCGTAGGCAAGACGGCCATCGCCGAGGGCCTGGCCCGCCGCATCATCGAAGGCTCGGTGCCCGACGTGCTGGCCGACGCGGTGATCTACTCGCTCGACCTGGGCGCACTGGTGGCTGGTACCAAGTACCGTGGCGACTTCGAGAAGCGCCTGAAGAGCGTGCTGACGGCACTGAAGAAGGTGCCCAACGCGGTGCTGTTCATCGACGAGATCCACACCATCATCGGTGCCGGTTCGGCGTCGGGCGGCACCATGGATGCGTCCAACCTGATCAAGCCGGCGCTGGCGTCGGGCGAGCTGCGCTGCATCGGCTCGACCACGTTCCAGGAATACCGCGGCATCTTCGAGAAGGACCGGGCGCTGGCGCGCCGCTTCCAGAAGATCGACATCGTCGAGCCGACGGTGGGCGAGACCTACGAGATCCTGCAGGGCCTGAAGTCCAAGTACGAGCTGCATCACGGTGTGACCTACTCCGACGAGGCCCTGCAGGCCGCAGTGGACCTGTCGGTGAAGCACATCGGCGACCGCCTGCTGCCGGACAAGGCCATCGACGTGATCGACGAGGCCGGTGCCCGCCAGCGCCTGCTGCCCGAGGAGCAGCGCAAGGAGCTGATCGACGTCGAGGAGGTCGAGGCGATCGTGGCCAAGATGGCGCGGATCCCGGCCAAGCAGGTCAGTGCCACCGACAAGGATGTGCTGCAGCACCTGGAGCGCAACCTGAAGATGGTGATCTTCGGCCAGGACCCGGCCATCGAGACGCTGTCCTCGGCGATCAAGCTGGCCCGTTCGGGTCTGGGCAACCCGGAAAAGCCGATCGGCAACTTCCTGTTCGCCGGCCCGACCGGTGTCGGCAAGACCGAAGTGACCAAGCAGCTGGCGTTGCAGCTGGGCATCGAGCTGGTCCGCTTCGACATGTCCGAGTACATGGAGCCGCATTCGATCAGCCGCCTGATCGGCGCGCCTCCGGGCTACGTCGGTTTCGACCAGGGCGGCCTGCTGACCGAGAAGATCGTCAAGACGCCGCATTGCGTGCTGCTGCTGGATGAGATCGAGAAGGCGCATCCGGACATCTTCAACATCCTGTTGCAGGTGATGGACCGCGGTGTGCTGACCGATACCAACGGTCGCGAAGCGAACTTCAAGAACGTGGTGCTGGTGATGACCACCAATGCCGGCGCCGCCCAGGCCTCGCGGCGGTCGATCGGCTTCACCAAGCAGGACCATGCCACCGACGCGATGGAGACCATCCGCCGCAGCTTCACCCCGGAATTCCGCAACCGTCTTGACGCGGTGGTGCAGTTCCAGGCGCTGGGCTTCGAGCACATCCTGCGCGTGGTCGACAAGTTCCTGATCGAGCTGGAGATGCTGCTGCAGGACAAGCACGTCAGCCTGTCGGCCACCCCGACCGCGCGCGACTGGCTGGCCCACCATGGTTTCGACCCGCTGATGGGTGCCCGTCCGATGGCCCGCGTGATCCAGGACAAGATCAAGCGTCCGCTGGCCGACGAGCTGCTGTTCGGCAAGCTGGTCAACGGCGGCAAGGTCAGCATCGACGTGCGCGACGACGAGCTGGTGGTCGAGACCCAGGCCGAGCCGGAGCGGCTGCTGCCGGTCACGGTGGAATGAGCTGACGCCGCAGGCTTGGCGCGAAAGACTGGAAATGACAAGGGCGGCTTCGGCCGCCCTTGTCGCATGCACTGCAACTCAACGCCCCTGCTGCGCCAGCCGCCTGAAGGTCGCCGCATCGATCGGTTCGATCCGGGTCACGGTGCAGTGGTTGCTGTCGGTTTTCAGTGTGCTGCGGGCATCGCCGCAGATCCGTTCAGGGGTGCTGGGCGTGAAGAAGACATAGCTGGCCGAGGCGGCAGCGCCCAGGCAGCGCTTCTGCAGGTGCACCCGATAGTGGTTGTCACCGTCGCGCAGCAGCACCTCGCGTTCCGTGCTGGAGGGGCGGATTTCACGATTGGCGCCGAGGGCAATGCACTCGGACGCGTTGGAGGGCTTGCTGGGTTCAGCGGCGAATGCCGCCAGGGGGAGGCTGACCAGCAGAACTGCCGGCAGCAGGACTTGCGGGAGCAGGGCGTTCATGATCGGGAGGGGGTGGCGATCCGGACTGGATCGGATCCCACGATGCCGCGGCGGCTGCAGGCGCGAATCTGCCGCAAGCGGGGCTGACCGACGCCACGGTGAGCTCGGTCACGGTGACCTCCGGCAGGGCCGGATTCCGGGCATGACAAAAGGCCAGCAACCAGGGCTGGCCTTGTCGAGTGGCGCCAGGCGCCGACCGCTTACTTCATGCGGTAGGTGATACGACCCTTGGTCAGGTCATACGGGGTCATTTCAACCTTGACCCGGTCACCGGTGAGGATGCGGATGTAGTTCTTGCGCATGCGGCCGGAGATATGGGCGATGATTTCGTGCCCATTTTCCAGGCGAACGCGGAAAGTGGTGTTCGGCAGCGTCTCGCTGACGGTGCCCTCGAACTCGATGGAATCGTCTTTCGACATGTAGTCCTGTGCGGTTCAGAAAACGGCCACGCTGGGCCTAAGGCGCGGTATTTTACGCGTGACGGCGCCAGCTTGCAAAGTTTGTGTTAACCCCCGGCCAAACGCCGTGCTGGCAGGCGTCCAACCGCCTGGGTCCACGGGCCTTCCCGGCCGTCACCGCGCACGGCCCGGCGCACGTGCTGCAGGAATTCCGCGCGCGGCAGGTGCTCGGCGCCCATCCGCAGCAGGTGCGGATTCTCCACCTGGGCATCGATCAGTTCCCAGCCCCAACCATGCAGGGTGGATGCCAGGGCGGCCAGGGCGATCTTGGAGCCGCCGCTGGCACTACTGAACATGCTTTCGCCGAAGAACATCGACCCGATTGCCACCCCGTAGATGCCACCGACGAGGGTCTGCTGGTCCCAGACTTCAAACGAATGGGCGAAGCCCAGGTCGTGCAGCTGGCCGTAGGCCTCGACCATCGCCGGGCTGATCCAGGTGCCGTCCTGGCCGGGCCGCGGTGCTGCCGCACAGGCGCGCATCACGCGGCTGAAGGCGGTGTCGGCGGTGACCTCCCACGTACTGCTGCGCAGCTGGCGGCGGAACCGGCTGGACAGATGCACGCCCTCGGTGCGGAACACCATGCGCGGGTCCGGCGACCACCACAGGATCGGCTCGCCCTCGCTGAACCACGGAAAGATGCCGCCAGCGTAGGCATTGAGCAGGCGCACCGGGTGCAGGTCACCGCCGACGGCGAGCAGGCCATCGGGCTGGCGCAGCGCGGTCTCGGCCGGCGGGAAGGGGGCGTCCGGCGCATCAGCCAGGCGCCAGGGCAGCTGGCGGGTCATGCCCTCATTGTATTCGCCGTGGTGACCGCTGATGTCTGGCAACATCAGTGTCCAACGGCAAGGAGCCCACGCATGAGTGACGCGATCAACGCCATCCTCGATGTGCACGACAACCCGCGCACGTGCAACGACAGCCAGAGCATGCTGCTGGCGCTGGCGACTGAGCAGCCGGGCCAGCTCGGTGCGCTGATGCGGCTGGCCCTTGCCCGGCGTTCACCCAGCTCGGCCTTTCTCGACATGACGCTGGATCTGCTGCCCGACGAAGCGGTTGCGCCGGTCTGTGCCGAGGCTTGGCGTCGCTATCGTGATGGTGAGCGCGGCGAGCTGCTGGCCAGCGTGATCGAATTCGCCAGCTACCAGGCGCCGCAGGTGCTGCAGGACGACTGGGAGGCCTTGCTGGCGATTGCCAGTGAGGATGAGCTGCAGCTGGCTTCGCAGGTGTGGCGGGGCCTGCCGTCTGCCACTGCCGTGCAGTGGGCGCAGATTCTGGCCGAAGCCGATGACGATCGCGAAATGGCGCGGGCCAGGGCGCTGCTGCTCGCGGCGCAGCCCGAGAGCTATGCCGTTGCCCGCGGCTACCTCGCTGACTGGGGCGCGCTGGATGCTGAGGTCTGGGCGCATTGGGCCGGCGTGGCTGATGGGCCGCTGCCGCGCCGCCTGCATGGGGAGCGGCCGCTGCACATCCGCTTTGGCCGCGAGCAGCATCGCGCGCAGCAGGCGGACGAACCGAGCTGGCGCAAGCGTATCTGGCGCCTGCACCCAACCTGGAATGGTGGGCAGGTGCACCATGCGGGGCAGATGGGAGGGCCGCTGGAAGCGTTGTGTGGCAGCTGCCATGCACCGCTGCAGCGCCTGATGCGAACCGACGCTGCCGCGCTGCAGCCGGGCGCGGCGGGTGAGATCACGCTGGGCCTGTGCCTGGACTGCTGCGGCTGGGAAGACCCGCCCGTGCGCTTCTATCGCCACGATGCCGTCGGCCTGCCCAGCTGCCACCCCAGCCAGCGTCTGGAGTTGCCGGCCACGCCGATCGACAGCGGCGACCTGATGCGTGCCGAGATCGGCCTGGTCGCCATGGATACCATGCGGTGGCAGCAGCAGGACTGGGGCCAGTCCAACCATCGGCAGAACCTGTCGCGCGTGGGCGGCGCGCCCAGCTGGGTGCAGAGTGCCTGGTACCCGGCGTGCATCGATTGCGGCGAGGAGATGTCCTTCGTGATGCAGCTGGATTCGACGCTGCCGACCACCGGTGGAGGCGCGCTGCTCTGGGGTAGTGGCGGCATGCTCTACACGTTCTGGTGTGCGAAGTGCCGGGTGAGCGGGCACTTCTGGCAGTGCACCTGAGCACAGCGCCCTCGCCATTGTCCTGATAGGTGCCAGCGTTGGTTGGCGCGCCCCACTGCCCTGGTAGGTGCCAACCTTGGTTGGCACGCTTTTCGGCACCGCGCCAGTCAAGCAAGCCAACGCTACGCATCCGCGCGGAAAGGCCCATGCCCGTGCAGCTCCTGCTGGTAGCGCCGCACATCGCGCCGTTCCTGCCGGCACCAGTCCTGCAGTGCTTCTGCGAAATCCGCATCAGCCACCCAGTGCCGGCTGCGCACCAGCGTCGGCAGGAAGCCCCGCGCCAGCTTGTGCTCGCCCTGTGCACCCGGCTCGAATCGGGTCAGTCCTTCGCGCAGGCAGTATTCGATACCCTGGTAGTAGCAGGCCTCAAAGTGCAGGCCGGGCAGGGTGGCGCCGCCCCAGTAGCGGCCGTACAAGGTGTCGCCACCGCGCAGGCACAGCGCGCCGGCAATCGGCTCGCCGTCCTGTTCGGCCAGGAACAGCACCAGCCCGCGGCCCAATGAAATGGCCAGATGGCGCAGGAAGGTCTCGGTCAGCGCCGGGGCGTTGCCGTACTCCAGGAAGGTCTGCAGATAGAAGCGGTACATCGCCTGCAGATCGGCACGACTGGCCTCGTCGCCGTGCACCACGCGGAAGGTGATGCCCTGGCGGGTGACCTTGGCCCGTTCCTGGCGGATGTTCTTGCGATGCTTGTGGTTCATCGCACCGAGGAACTGGTCGAACGTCGTCCAGTCGCCCGGGTTCTGCCACTGGAACTGCACGTCCTCGCGCAGCAGCCAGTCATCGCCGAACAGCGCCTCGTCCACTGCGGTGTGGAAGTTGATATGGGCCGAGGACACGTCCAGTGCCGGCAGCGCCTCGCGCAATGCCGACAGCAAGATGGCGCGCCCTGAATCGTGACGGGCCAGCAGCCGCGGGCCGGTGACCGGCGAGTACGGCACCGCGCCCAGCCACTTCGGATAGTAGTCGCGGCCATGACGGGCATACGCGTTGGCCCAGGCATGGTCGAACACGAACTCGCCGTGCGAATTGGTCTTCAGGTAGCCCGGAATGGCGCCGACCAAGGTGTCGCCTTCCCATAGGGTGAAGTGCCGGGGCTGCCAGCCCCAGTCTTCGCGCAGGCAGCCGTGCCGTTCAAGGCCTGAGATGAAGGCGTGGCTGACGAAGGGGTTCTGCCCGTCGTGCAGGGCATCCCAATCGGTGGCGGGAATGGACTGCAGGGAGTCGAGGAAGCGGGGGGAAGGCATGAGGGAAGGATAGGGCAGGCGGGTGCGAAAAGTGTTGTCGCACTCGACTTGAGGATTATCCGAATTGGTCGAATTCGCGAGTCGGTTCAACAAAGTAGCTGAGAGCTGGATGGGACATTCCCTCTTCTCGCCCTTCTGGCGCATACCCACATCGAAGGATTCGATACATGGAATGCATGAATGTTCTCCGTTGCTCTGCGTTTGCACTGATCATTGCTGGCTTAAGCGGTGGGCCGGCAGCCATTGCCCAGCCCGCACATGCGATGATCGAGACTGATCCAGCGCTGGATCTGCTGCTGACGCGAGAGGCGCAGCGGATGCTTGACGCGCACCAGGTCCGAACGTCGCGGTCGACTCATGTGGTCGTAAATGCTTCCGTCGATCTGGAACGCCAGCGGCTGATCATTCGCTTCGGCCCCGGCATGTTGCCTGCGGAGGATGATCACTCGCTCGAGGAGATCGAGCAGTACATCCGGAGCTCGCTTGAGTTCTATGCCTTGAGGTCCGGCGCAGGCGAGGTCCAGTCGGAGGTCCTGTACGAAGGAAAGCCCTACTGGGAGCACTTTCCAATCATGTCTGCGACACCCTCTCAGTCATCGGATGCTTCAAGGGTGAACTCGGTACTGGTCTCTGCAAGTCACGGCCTGGTTCGTGTGCATCCTGGATTGGAGTGGGAGTTCCAGCGCCCTGCCAGGAATGGCGTTCAGGAGGATCTGATCACAGTTGGGTATGCCGAAGAACTGCAGCAGTTGATGGAAGAACGTGGAGGACGTGTGGTCCACCGGGCGCGTCGCAATCAGGGCGACCTGCACCCAGAGTCCGAGAGGGCCTGGAACGAAATGTCATCCAGATACCATCTCCGCGATATGCTGCCAGATCGGCCGGACATCTGGAATCACTTTGCCAACAGCACGGCGACAGACAGGGAGGTTTCTGATGATATTCGTGCCCGACCCTACTATGCGAATCATCTTGGTGCTGCAGGGTTGTTCAGCATTCACACAAATGCGGATGCCTCGGGCGCGGCTCGGGGCACGCGCGTCTACTACCATCCGCGCAAGCCAAGTGATCAACGGCTTGCCGATATGGTGCTCTGCTACATGCGTGAGCTCATTACTGCACAGGAGGAGTATGCAGACTTTCCTGTTGCTGCGGCGGGTGCAGCCGCAGGCCATGGTGAAAACGGATTCGCGCAGATGCCATCGGTGGTTGTCGAAGTTGCCTTCCACACAAACCCAACCGATGCCGCAGCCTTGCTGGACCCGGCATTTCGCACCGCTTCAATGAAGGGTGTCGAGAAGGGCTATCGGCTGTTCCGCAAAGGCGAGGGTTGTGTGCCGTTGAAGGTGGAGCCCATCCAGTCCATCGAGCTGTCCGCAGGGAATTCACGGCGCGTCGATGTGGTGTTTGAGGGCCATCCCCGGTACCCGATTGATCTGGTCACCACCAATGTGGGTTGCCCGCCCGGCTGGACCTGCACCGACGGCAAGGTCCACATCGCTGCGCCGGACGAGAAGCCCAGTCAGATCATCATGAAGTGCGAGAACGCTGGCAGCGCCCCCTTGTTCTGGAACACGCAGGTGGTCGATGCCGATGGCGTGAAGTCTCCGCCAGTCAGGCACAGGGTGCAGTGCATACGGCGGCCGGGTGGGTTGAGTGTTGCGGCGACAGGGCTTGCCGGCTCGTGAAAACGAAAAGGCCGACGCACTGGCGTCGGCCTTTCATCCGGAGTCGGGCGTGGCTCGGCCCTACAGGCGCGGGTCAGCCTCTCAGCTGGCCTTGCCCTGCGCGTCCAGGTAGCGCTCGGCATCCAGCGCGGCCATGCAGCCGAAGCCGGCCGAGGTGATCGCCTGGCGGTAGTGCTGGTCGGCCACGTCGCCGGCGGCGAACACGCCTTCCACCGAGGTCTGGGTGGCATTGCCGCCCAGGCCCGAGCGGATTTCCAGGTAGCCGTTGTTCATCGCCAGCTGGCCATCGAACAGGGTGGTGTTCGGGTGGTGGCCGATGGCCACGAAGAAGCCGTGGGCGTCGATGTCGCGGGTGCTGCCGTCCAGCGTGGACTTCACGCGCACGCCGGTCACGCCGGCGTCGTTGCCCAGCACTTCCTCCACCTGGTGGTGCCAGACGGTCTCGATCTTGCCTTCGGCCACCTTCTTGAACAGCTTGTCCTGCATGATCTTTTCCGCCTTCAGTGTGTCGCGGCGGTGGACCAGGTAGACCTTGCGGGCGATGTTGGACAGGTACAGGGCCTCTTCCACGGCGGTGTTGCCGCCACCGACCACGACCACGTCCTGGTCGCGGTAGAAGAAGCCGTCACAGGTGGCGCAGGCGGACACACCGCGGCCCTTGAACTCGTCTTCGGTCGGGATGCCCAGGTACTTGGCGGTGGCGCCGGTGGCGATGATCAGCGCATCGCAGGTGTACTCGTGGCTGTCGCCGATCAGCTTGAATGGGCGGTGCGACAGGTCGGCGGTGTGGATGTGGTCGAAAATGACCTCGGTCTCGAAGCGCTCGGCATGGGCCTGCATGCGCGCCATCAGGTCCGGGCCCATCAGGCCGTGGGCGTCACCCGGCCAGTTGTCCACCTCGGTGGTGGTCATCAGCTGGCCGCCCTGTTGCAGGCCGGTGATGACGACCGGCTTCAGGTTGGCGCGGGCGGCGTAGACGGCGGCGGTCCAACCGGCCGGGCCGGAACCGAGGATGACGAGGCGCTGGTGGCGGGAGGGCAGGCTGGTGCTCATGTAAACTCGCGAAAAGGTAGATGGGACAAGGCGCTGGCGATGTTTGCGCAGCATCCTTGGCTGGTCATAGAGTGGCGGCTGGGGCAGGGCGATTCAAGCCGATGAACGGAACGCCGTCATCCAGCAGTGGTTTCGGCCCCCGGATTGGCCTGCCGGACGTCGCATAACTGAAAACTGACGCCGTCTCATTTATTATCAATCACTAACAGCGCATTCCAAAGGTATGGTCTAAGGTGGCGAAGCAGGTCCCCGAACGCTCCAAGTCCGACGACAGCAAGGCGTCACGTCGCACGGCCGCGGCGGCGACGACCGACAATCCACGCCGCCAGCGTCTCTGGCGCGATCTGGGTCTGATCGCCATCGCGCCGGCCCTGCTGTACCTGGCGGCCAGTCTTTTCACCTATTCAGCGACGGATCCGGGCTGGTCGCATACCGGCAGCGTGGTCGCGCCGGTGCACAACCTGGGTGGCCGCGCCGGGGCCTGGATCGCCGACGTTCTGCTGCAACTGTTCGGCTACATCGCCTTCCTGCTGCCGGTGGTGCTCGGCGCGCTGGCGTGGATCGCCATGTTCGGGCTCAAGCGCGAGAGCAAGGGCGAGAACGACCTGGATCCTGCGCTGCGCCTGGTCGGCCTGGTCGGTTTCCTCATCGCCGGCACCGGCTTCCTGCACGTGCGCCTGTTCAGTGGCGACGTCTCCAGCGCCGGCGGCATCCTCGGCAAGCTGGTGGGCAATTCGCTCACGGTGGGCTTCGGCGCGCTGGGCGCCAACCTGTTCGTGCTGGTGCTGCTGCTGGCCTCGATCACGCTCGCGACCGGGCTGTCCTGGTTCACGGTGATGGAGAAGATTGGCCGCGGCGTGATGTCGCTGGCGCCGTTGCTGGAACGCAAGAAGGAAGAAGTCACCGAGTGGAAGCAGACCCGGGTGATGCGCGAGGAGCGCCAGGAAGTGCGCAAGGCCGACGCCGAGGTGCGCGCCAAGCGCGAGCCGGTGAAGATCGAGCCGCGTCCGGAGCCGGTGATCGAGAAGAGCGATCGGGCCAAGCGCGATACCCAGATTCCGATGTTCCGCGGCGTCAACGGTGATGGCTCGGACCTGCCGCCGCTGGCGCTGCTGGATGATCCCAAGCCGCAGCCCAAGGGCTACGACGAAGAGACGCTGGAGACCCTGTCGCGGCAGATCGAGTTCAAGCTGAAGGACTTCCGCATCGATGCGCAGGTGGTCGGCGCCAATCCCGGCCCGGTCATCACCCGCTTCGAGATCGAGCCGGCACCGGGCATCAAGGTCAGCCAGATCAGTTCGCTGGACAAGGACATCGCGCGCGGCTTGTCGGTGAAGTCGGTGCGCGTGGTCGACGTCATTCCGGGCAAGTCGGTGATCGGCCTGGAAATCCCCAACGTCACCCGCGAGATGATCTTCCTGTCCGAGCTGCTGCGCTCGAAGGAATATGACAAGTCGGCCAGTGTGCTGACCTTGGCGCTGGGCAAGGACATCGCCGGTCGCCCGACCGTGGCCGACCTGGCACGCATGCCGCATCTGCTGGTGGCCGGTACCACCGGTTCGGGCAAGTCGGTGGCGGTCAACGCGATGGTGCTGAGCCTGTTGTTCAAGGCCTCGCCGAAAGACCTGCGGATGCTGATGATCGACCCGAAGATGCTCGAACTGAGCGTCTACCAGGGCATCCCGCACCTGCTGGCACCTGTGGTCACCGACATGAAGGAGGCCGCCAACGGCCTGCGCTGGTGCGTGGCCGAGATGGAGCGCCGCTACAAGCTGATGAGCGCAGTGGGCGTGCGCAACCTGGCCGGCTTCAACAAGAAGGTGAAGGAAGCCCAGGACGCAGGACAGCCGCTGATGGACCCGCTGTTCAAGCCGAACCCGGAACTGGGCGAGGCGCCGCGCCCGCTGGAAACGCTGCCGTTCATCGTCATCTTCATCGACGAATTCGCCGACATGATGATGATCGTCGGCAAGAAGGTGGAAGAGCTGATCGCGCGCCTGGCACAGAAGGCGCGTGCGGCCGGCATCCACCTGATCCTGGCCACGCAGCGCCCGTCGGTGGACGTGATCACCGGCCTGATCAAGGCCAACATCCCGACCCGTATCGCCTTCCAGGTCAGCTCCAAGATCGACTCGCGCACCATCCTCGACCAGTCCGGCGCGGAAACACTGCTGGGCCACGGCGACATGCTGTACCTGCCGCCGGGCACCGCGCTGCCCGAGCGCGTGCATGGTGCGTTCGTGTCCGACGATGAAGTGCATCGCGTGGTCGAGCACCTCAAGGCGATGGGCCCTGCCGACTATGTCGACGGCGTGCTGGACGAAGTGCAGACGATGGGCGACGGCGTGGTCGTCGGCGCCACCGGCCTGCCCGAGAACAGTTCGTCCGGCGACGAGTCCGACCCGTTGTATGACGAAGCGCTGCGGGTGGTCACCGAGACCCGCCGTGCATCGATTTCCGGCGTGCAGCGCCGGCTGAAGATCGGCTACAACCGTGCAGCGCGACTGATCGAGGCCATGGAAGCGGCCGGCGTGGTCAGCCCGCCCGAGCACAACGGCGACCGCACGGTGCTGGCACCGCCGCCGCCGAAGTAAGACCCGACGTATCCCCCACGACGTCCAAGGAACCGACGCATGCTTCACCCCGTACCAAGCGCGCTGGCACTGGCGCTGGCAGCCTTCCTGGCTGCCGGCCCGGCACTGGCAGACACCGCCACCTCCGCGCCCGCCACGGCGCCGCCTTCCACCAGCGGCGATACCGAAGCCAGCAATAATTTCAGCATTGTCCGTTACCGCGCCGACTACCAGGTGCGGCCGGATGCCGGCAATGTGCAGACCGAAACCTACGAAGTGCTGCTCAAGACCAAGGCCTCGGTCGAGCAGTTCAGCCAGGTGCGGCTGAGCTACAGCGAGAAGATGGAAACCCTGGAGGTGCTTGGCGCCTACACCATTACCGCCGACGGCCAGCGCCGCGACGTGCCGGCCGACCGCATCTACACCCAGGAAAGCTACTCCAGCGCCTCGGCGGCGATGTATGCCGACCGCAAGGTGCGGGTGATCGTGTTCCCGAACCTGGCCCCGGGCACCCGCCTGTACTACCAGGTGCGCCGCACCCAGGCCACGCCGTACTTCCCGGGCTATTTCGGCCTGTGGGAGACCTTCAATGTGTTCACCGAGTACGAGGACGCCGAAGTCACCCTGAGTGCGCCGGCCAACCTGCCGATGTTCATCGACAGCCGCGGCGTGCAGGGCAGCGATCGGCCGACGGTGAAGAATGGCCAGGCGCAGTGGCGCTGGCGCTACCAGCGTCGCGAGGCGATGCCGGCGCAGAACTGGTCGGCGGCGGGCTGGGAGTTCGGCCCGAACATCATGGCCAGTACCTATCGTGACTGGTCGCAGATGGGTCGCGCCTACCAGCTCAAGGCGGGCCCGGCGGCCGAGGTGACCCCGGCGCTGCAGGCGCTGGCTGATGAGATCACCGCGGGTATCAGCGACCGCCGCGAGCAGGCTGATGCGCTGTACCGCTGGGTTGCGCAGAACATCCGCTACGTGGCGGTGTACCTGGGCAATGGCGGGCTGGAGCCGAACAGCGCGCAGAGCATCCTCGACAACCACTATGGTGACTGCAAGGACCATGTGACGATCCTGGAGGCGCTGCTGGCGGCCAAGGGCATCGCCAGCTCGCCGGTGCTGATCGGTGCCGGCGGTGGCCCGACGTTGCCGAAGATCCCGGTGCTGGGCCGCTTCAACCACGCCATCACCTACATTCCCGAGTTTGATCTGTACCTGGATTCGACCACCGCGTGGGCGCGCTTCGGTCAGCTGCCGGAAGGTGACCTGGGTGCGCCGGTGATGCGTACCCGCGACGCCACGCTGGCACGCACCCCGGCCAACACGCCCGAGCGCAATGCCACCTCGATGGAAGTACGTTTCACCTTCGACGCCAACGGCAACCTGCGTGGAGAGACCATTCCGAAGCTGGGCGAGAACGCCGAGATCGGCATGCGCGCCCAGTTCTCCCAGCTCAACGCGCAGAACCGTGCGCGCGCTGAAGAGCAGATCATGGCCGCCTCAGGTTTCGATGGGCGAGGGCAGCTGCAGATCCAGGGCGTGCCGGTCGATCTGACCCGGCCGTTCGGCTACCGCATGGCGTTCCAGGCCGAGGACTACGCCGACTTCAGCGTGGCCGGCGGCATGGCCGTGCCGGATCCGCCGGGTGGCGAGTCGGTGCGTGGGCTGTACGCCACTGCCTCGGCGCCGGCCAACGAAACGCCGTTCTACTGCAATGCCAGCCTGCGCGAGGAAACCTATCGCCTGCAGTTCCCGGCCAATGCGCCGATCATCGCCATCCCGGCCAGCCAGCGTTTCGCCAATGCCGCCGGCGAGTACCGGGTGGACTGGAGTCGCGAGGGCCAGGAGGTGATCGTGCACCACCGCTTGCAGCAGAATGCAGTGCGTGGGCCAGAGGCGTTGTGCCAGCCGCAGGACTATCCGGCGTTCCGCGCGCTGTATCGCGAAGTGCGGCGTGGCTTCCGCGGCCAGGTGCTGTACGGCAAGCTGCCGGGATCCGGTGGCTGAATCGCCGATGGACGTTCAGGGCGGCATAATGTCGCCCTGATCGCCCATTCATCTTTCCCCGGGCACACTGGCAACCACCTTTCCTGGCGCCCGCGCCCACAGGATTCCCGCATGAACTTCCGCTTCCGCCGTTTCCTTGCCACCACCACCCTGGCCGTGGCCTGCGCCGCCGCCGGCAGCGCCTGGGCTGGCGCCCGCGATGACCTGAAGACCTTCACCAGCGGCCTGAAGGGCCTGGATGGTCAGTTCAGCCAGCAGGTGTTCGACAGCCGTGGCAAGGTGAAGGAATCGACCAGTGGCCGTGTGGCGCTGTCGGCGCCGCGCCTGTTCCGTTGGGAATACGTGCGCCCGCACGAGCAGCTGATCGTGGCCGACGGCAGGAAGGTCTGGATGTACGAGCCGGACCTGGAGCAGGCCACCGTGCGCGAGCAGGGCAAGGAAGAGCAGAACAGCCCGCTGACCGCGCTGATCAATCCGGCGCTGCTGGAGCAGCAGTACGACGTCAGCGAAGAGGCCGCGCAGCGCGACGGCCTGCAGTGGCTGTCGCTGTCGCCGAAGCGCGAGACCGAAGCCAGCTTCCAGTACGCCGCGCTGGGCTTCAACGCGCAGGGCCTGGCCAGGATGGAAATCACCGATGCGGTTGGCCAGCGTACCGTGATCAGCTTCAGTGGCTGGAAGCGCAACCCGGGCTTCGCGGCCGGCACCTTCAGCTTCACCCCGCCGAAGGGCACCGACGTCATCGGTAATTGATCTGTGGGCGGAGGCGCTTTGGTGGGTGTCAACCTTGGTTGACACGCTTTTGTTCTGCCGGCCAGCGGCCGGCACTACCAGACATCGCGTCCCGCCCGCCGGGCACGGTCCGGCGCTACCGTTGGGCGGCGCGGTACAATGACCGGGTGCCAAGACATCGCTCCACTTCCTTCCCCGGACCCGATCTGCTGAGCGTCGATCGGGAACACATGCGCCCGCTGGCCGAGCGCATGCGCCCCCGCACCCTGGACGAAATGGTCGGGCAGAAGCGCCTGCTGGCGCCGGACAGTGCGCTGCGCCGCGCGGTCGAATCCGGTCGCGTGCATTCGATGATTCTGTGGGGGCCGCCGGGCTGCGGCAAGACCACGCTGGCGCTGCTGCTGGCCGAGTACGCCGATGCGGAATTCCGCGCCATCTCTGCCGTGCTGTCCGGCCTGCCGGAGGTGCGCCAGGTGCTGGCCGAGGCCGCGCAACGCTTCGCCGAAGGCCGCCGCACCGTGCTGTTCGTGGATGAGGTACATCGCTTCAACAAGGCGCAGCAGGATGCGTTCCTGCCGCATATCGAGCGCGGCACCATCCTGTTCGTCGGTGCCACCACCGAGAATCCATCCTTCGAGCTGAATTCGGCGCTGCTGTCGCGTTGCCGCGTGCATGTGCTGGAAGGCGTTTCGCCGACCGACATCGTTGAGGCGCTGGAGCGTGCGCTGGGTGACCGCGAACGCGGCCTGGGTGAAGAGCACATCGAGGTCGCGCCCGAACTGCTGCTGGAAATCGCTACCGCCGCTGATGGTGACGTGCGCCGTGCGCTGACTCTGCTGGAGATCGCCGCCGAACTGGCAGGCGGCGAGGGTGGCCGCATCACCCCGCAGACCTTGACCCAGGTGCTGGCCGACCGCACCCGTCGCTTCGACAAGGGCGGCGAGCAGTTCTACGACCAGATCTCGGCGCTGCACAAATCCGTGCGCAGCTCCAACCCGGACGCCGCGCTGTACTGGCTGACCCGCATGCTCGATGGCGGCTGCGATCCGTCTTACCTGGCGCGCCGGCTGACCCGCATGGCCATCGAGGATATCGGCCTGGCCGACCCGCGTGCGCAGAGCATGGCGCTGGAAGCGTGGGACATCTATGAGCGACTGGGCAGTCCGGAGGGCGAACTCGCGTTCGCCCAACTGGTGCTTTATCTGGCCAGCACGGCGAAGTCGAATGCCGGCTATGCAGCCTTCAACCAGGCCAAGGCCGACGTGCGCGAGAGTGGTACCGAAGAAGTGCCGCTGCACCTGCGCAATGCGCCGACCAAGCTGATGAAGGAACTGGGCTACGGCGCCGAGTACCAGTATGACCACGATGCGGAGGGTGGCATCGCGCTCGACCAGACCGGTTTCCCGGATGCGATGGGCGAACGGGTGTACTACAACCCGGTGCCGCGCGGGCTGGAAATCAAGTTGAAGGAAAAGCTGGATCGTTTGCGCGCCGAGCGTGAGGCGGCAAGGGCTGCGAAGGGCCGCTGACCCGGTTCATGTGGCGTCGAGCCATGCTCGACTGCTTTTCGCAGCACTTCACGGCTCCCGACAGCCGAGCATGGCTTGGCTCTACATTGTCCTGCACGCGTTCATTTGGCACACTGCGCGGCTACTTTTTCAAGGATCGATGCCGTGCAGGAAATGATTCTGCCGTTGAAGCGCTACGCCCAGTTCGAGGGCCGCGCGAACCGCCGCGAGTACTGGATGTACCAGCTGTTCCTGTTCCTGGTCGCAACGGCAGTGATGCTGCTGGCCGGCGTGCTGGCGATCCTCCTGCGCAACAGTGCCGAAGCGCTGGCCGGCATCCTGATCGGCATGGTGGTGCTGCTGTGTGTGATGTGGCTGGCCACGATCGTGCCGCTGATCGCAGTGACCGTACGCCGCCTGCATGACTGCAACCAGTCGGGCTGGCTGTTCCTGCTGGCGCTGGTGCCGGGGGGCGGGATCGTGATCATGATCTTCTCGCTGCTGCCGGGCACGCCGCAGGAGAACGTTTATGGTCCGGTGCCTACGGGGCCGTGATGATGCATGAGTCGAGCATGGCTCGACGCTACAGAGGCAAAGAAATGAAGCCGGCATTTTGCCGGCTTCATCTTTACTTGATGGTGCAATCGCCGAAGGACAGGTAATCGGTGCCCGAGCTGAACTGCAACGTGCAGCTGGCGGTGAAGGTCGCGCCTTCTTCCAGTGCGCCCAGCTTGGCCGCCTCCTGTTCGTCGTCGCTGGTCAGCCGGGCCAGGACATTGCCCTGGTCATCGCCGGCCTCGATCAGTGGCTCGCCCGCCAGGTTGCTGGAAACGCTCAGTGCTACGGCAGTGAATGTCACCGTCTGGTTGAGTTGGTCCATGCCCAGCGACGAATTGCCGGCCTCTTCAAAGGCCTGGTAGAGCGTTGGCAGGTCCTGTGCGGCATGGGCGGCCAGCGGTGCGAGCAGGCCAAGGGAAAGGGCGATCAGGGTGGTGCGCTTCAAGGTGTTCTCGCAGTCACGGGATCCATTCCCGTGGGTGGTGGTCAGTAGATCCACGCCATGCGTGGATAGGTTTGGCAATAGACAGGGCGCGGCCGATGGCTCGATCACCCATCCATCCGCAGCCCTGCGAGGGTAGGGCGCTCCTGCGCCCCGCTGCCGGGCAAAATAGTGGATTCAGTGTTTCCGGTGCAACCGGGAAAATGAACGTATCGCGCGCGTGATACACAGTGTGACGTTTGATCGATGTGATAATCATTCGCGTTTAAGGTAGACTGCGGTCCCCTATGAACCGGCGGCCATCGGTCGCTCCTGCCGCCGCTGATGATGCATTTCGTCCCGCCTTCGCGCCGTGGTCCGCTGGCCCGCGGCCTGGCCGCCTTGATGATGGGTCTGCTCCTGGCCACCCCGTACGCCCATGCGCAGCAGCGCAATCCGCTGCAGAAGATCGGCCATACCGTACTCGACGAGCCGGCGGCCAGCTATCGCTTCGAGCATTTCGTGGTGGACAGTCCCGACCAGCAACGCCGCTGGCGGGTGAACCTCGCAATTCCGGCCAAGGCCGGCAAGACGCCCTCTCCGGTGCTCTACGCGCTGGACGGCAATGCCGTGGCCATGGTGCTGGATCAGCCGCTGCTGGCCGAACTGGCCGCGCGCAAGGCGCCGCCGGTGCTGGTGCTGATCGGCTACGACAACGACCTGCGCATCGATTCCAAGGCGCGCACCCGCGACTACACCGCGTGGATCGACCGCGCCGACGATGAGAGCGGTACGACCCAGGCGGTCGGCGGTGGTGCTGCGGCCTTCCTGGATGTGATCGAACGCCGCATCAAGCCGGAAGTCGAGCGTCGCGCACGCATCGATACGCAGCAGCAAGCGCTGTGGGGTCATTCGCTGGGTGGGTTGTTCGTGCTCAATGCGCTGTACACCCGTCCCGCCGCCTTCCAGTTCTATCTGGCGGCCAGTCCCTCGCTGTGGTGGAGTCAGGGCGCGGCGCTGGGTGATCCGGAACAGCAGTTCGTGCAGAACGTGCATGGCCAGCCCGCAAAGCTCTGGTTGATGCTGGGCGGTGCCGAGCGTGTTGGCGATCGTGGCAAGCGCGACCTGAGCAACCCACGGGTGGTCGCGCACCTGCGCCGCATTGGCGGTGCCACGCCGGACGCGGCGATGCAGTTGTCCGAGCGGTTGGCCAAGGTGCCGGGCATGAGCGTGCAGTACCGCGAGTTCCCGGGGCTGGGACACGGCCCGATGCTGCCGGCCTCGTTCCATGCCGCGCTGCATGAACTGTACGGCGTGACCGACCGCAGCGCCGGTGACGGTGTCCCCACGGATGGTGACAACGCCGCCGAGTGAATTCCTTCGCACGCGATGCCGTGCGACCCCACTACCCAGGCGAGGCTGCCGGCGTGCAGCGGCCCAGGCAACCGATGAATCCCGCGTCACGTGGCGCGGCCTACGTGTGCAAGGAGCCTTCCATGTCGTTCCGTCCGTCCTTCCGTCTCACCTCTCTCGCCGCCGGCCTGTTGCTGGCGGTGACCGCCACCGCGCAGCCGGTGTTCGACCAGCCGGCCAACGCCACCTTCAAGGGTGAAGTCGTCTCACGCGGTGAGAACGTGGTTCCCGGCAGCACTGCCGACGTGGTCGGCCGTGGGTTCGTGCCGGGCCAGAAGGTCAGCCTGCTGCGCGGTGACAGCGTGCTCAACGCGCAGCCGCTGGTGGTCGATGCTGATGGCAACTTCAAGGCCCAGTTGAGCATTCCGGCCGACGCGGTGCCGGGCACCCATCCGGTTGTGGTGCGCGCCAGCCAACCGGCTGCGGCCACCGTGCTGAAGCTGCGCGTTTCGCCGCAGCTGCCGCTGTCCGGCCAGGCGCAGTTCGCCACCCAGTCCAACAAGCTGGTGCCGGGCCTGTACCAGTCCGCCTATAGCGCCGCCAGCAACGCAGTGTTCGTGACCTCGGCGGTGGGTCGCCCGCCGGTGACACAGTCGCAGCTGCTGAAGCTGGACCCGAAGTCGTTGAAGGTGACCAAGGCGATCACCCCGGCGCAGGTGCCGGGCAGCACCAATGGCGCGGTGTACGCGGTCTACGGCGTGGGCGTGGATGACGCCAACGGCAATGTCTGGGTCACCAACACCCGCCAGAATTCCATCGCGGTCTATCGCCAGAAGGACCTGTCGCTGGTCCATCAGTTCCCGGTCGATGCCGTGCCGCACGCGCGCGACGTGGTGGTCGACGGCACGCGCGGCAAGGTGTTCGCTTCTGCCACCGGCGAGGACCACCTGTCGGTGTTCGATGCGAAGACCTTCAAGGAACTGCCGCAGGTGACGCTGGAATCCGGCGTGGACGACGGCAAGTTCACCCCGATGAGCCTGGTGCTGGATGAGAAGGGCGGCAAGCTGTTCACCGTCAGCATCGGCACCCCGGAGGCGGCAGTGATCGATGTGGCCAGCGGCAAGGTCGAGAAGGTCATCGATCTGGGCAATTCGATCAGTGCCTCGGGCGTGGCCTTCGACGCGGCGCGCAACCGCCTGTACGTGGCCTCGCAGGGCACCGACAACCTGCTGATCGTCGACGTGGCCGCCGGCAAGGTGCTGCACGATGTGCCGGTCGGCGCCGGCGCGCTGAACGTCGCCTTCGATGATGCCTCCGGCCTGGCCTACGTCAGCAACCGTGGTGCTGGCACGGTCACCGTGGTGAACGGTGACGGCAAGGTGGTCGCCAATCTTGATGGCGGCACGCTGCCGAACCACGTCCGCGCCGATGGCAAGGGCAACGTGTTCGCGGTGAACAAGTCGCGCGGCGCTGAAGACCCGAAGGGTGACCGCATCACCCGCATCACCCCGAAGCAGTAAGTCACAGGGCAGGGCGGCGTGCGCGTCGCCCTGCCAGCAAGGAGAATGTGCATGAACATCGCGTCCCGTCTGCGCCTGTGTGCGCTTCCGTTGGCTGTTTCGCTGGCGCTGGCTGCCTGTGGCGGCTCGTCGGCTCCCTCTGATGCCAATACGCCTGCCGAGGCGCCCGCAGCAACGGCGGCCGCTGCGGAAACCGCGCTGCCGGCAGGCTGGCAGCGCGTGGCAGGTGCCGAAATGCCGGCCGTGCACGGCCAGAAGGCGGTGCTGCCGGCCAAGGTGCATTCCGACGATGGCGCCGATATCGAAGTGGCCGATACCAGCCGGATCATCGCCGGTGGCGACGACGTCATCGCGGTGATCGAAGCACTGGGGCTGGGCAAGCAGGTCTTTGCCGCGCCGACCAACACCACCACCCAGGCCGGCCTGGCCGCGCCGCACCAGTTCCTGTTCAACCGAACCACTGGCGTGGAGGGCGTGCTGAGCCTGCAGGGCTCGCTGTTCCTCGGCAACAGCCTGCGCCGCCATACCGAACTGGCCAAGAAGCTGCGCGAAGTGGGCGAGCCGGCGGTAGTCATCGATGACCTGCAGCCAGCGCCGGACAAGGTGCGCAAGGTCGCTGCGGCACTAGGGCTGGCCGAGGCAGGGCAAGCACTGGCCACGCAGGTGCAGCGTCAGCTCGACGAGGCTGCAGCGATTGGCAAGGGCCTGGGCCATGCGCCACGACTGATCCACGTATCGGCCACCGGCGCTGGCGGCTCACCGACTGTTGCCGGTGCCGACAGCGCCTCGGCGCAGCTGATCGCGCTGGCTGGCGGCGTCAACATCGGCACCGAGGCGGGGGTGAAGAACTACTCGCAGCTGAGCAATGAAGGCGTGGTCGCCGCGGCGCCGGAGGTGATCCTGGTGACCGAGCATGACCTGCAGCTGTTCGGCGGTGCTGAGGGCCTGTGGAAGGCGTACCCGACGCTGAAGCAGACCCCGGCTGGGCAGGCCAATCGGGTCTGGGTGATGCCGGACGTGCAGCTGAAGTACACCAGTGTCGGTTCCGGTGCTGGCGCGCTGGCGCTGGCCAAGGCCCTGGCGGCGTTGCCGAAGGCATGAGTCCGGCGGATCGGCGCCGCCGTCGCGGGCGGGCGATGTTGATGGTGGCGTTGCTGGCACTGCTGGGTGCGGTGCTGGCCTCGTTCGCCGTGGGCCCGCTGCGGCTGCCGCCGCTGGAGGTGATGCAGGCGTTGGCGGTGAAGCTGGGTCTGCTCGATCCGCAGGCGGTCAGCAGCCGCGACCTGGCCGTGGTCTGGCAGCTGCGCATTCCGCGTGCCTTGCTGGGCGCGATGGTGGGTGCATCGCTGGCGATGGCCGGTGCCAGCCTGCAGGGCCTGTTCGGCAATCCGCTGGCCGATCCCGGGATCGTCGGTGTCAGCCAGGGCGCTGCGCTGGGTGCGGTGGCTGCCATCGTGCTGGGGGCCGCCGGTGCGGCAGGCTGGCTGGTGCCGGTGGCCGCGTTCGTTGGCGGTGCGCTGGCGATCGGCCTGACCTATGCGCTGGCGCGGCCCGGCAAAGGCAGTGGCAATGCCACGCTGCTGCTGGTCGGCATCGCGATGGCCGCGTTCTGCTCGGCGCTGATCGGTTTCCTCACCTACATCGCCAGCGAAAGCGAACTGCAGTCGCTGGTGTTCTGGCAGATGGGCTCGCTGGCGCGTGCCAACTGGGCCGATGTGGCGGCGGTGGTGCCGCTGTTTGCCATCGGCGTGTTCGCGTTGCAGCGGTTGGCCACGCCACTGGACATGCTGGCGCTGGGCGAACGCCAGGCGCAGCATCTGGGGCTGGACGTGACCCGCACGCGGCGTCGCCTGGTGGCGTTCAGTGCGCTGCTGGTGGGCGCGGCGGTGGCGTTTGCCGGTTCGATCAGTTTCGTGGGCCTGGTGGTGCCGCACGTGGCTCGCCTGCTGGTCGGTCCTGGCCATCGCTGGCTGCTGCCGTTGTCCGGCCTGCTCGGTGCGCTGCTGATCGTAGTGGCCGACACCGCGGCCCGCACGCTCGATCCGCCGGCGGAGATTCCGCTGGGCTTGTTCTCGGCCGCGCTGGGCGCGCCGTTCTTCCTCTGGCTGGTGCTGCAGCAGCGCCGCAAGGCGGCCCCATGAGCGCGTTGCTGAAGCTGCATGAGGTGGTGGTGCGCCGCCAGCAGCGCGAGATCCTGCATGGCATCTCGCTCGCGTTCGAGCCGGGTACGGTGACCGCGCTGGTTGGCCCGAACGGCGCAGGCAAGTCCACGTTGCTGGCGGTAGCGGCCGGCGACCTGCGCGCCGATGCGGGCGAGGTGAGCCTGTTGGGCAGACCGCTGGCCAGCTACAAGGCCGGGCCGCTGGCGCGCGAGCGCGCGGTAATGCCGCAGGAGCACGGCGTTCGTTTCGCCTTCAGCGTAGAGGAGGTGGTGGCGATGGGCCGGTTGCCACACCCGCCGGACCCGGTCACGGACGAAGCCCGGGTGGAAGCGGCCATCGATGCCGCCGAACTGCAGGCGCTGCGCCTGCGCGAGGTGCAGCAGCTGTCCGGTGGCGAGTCCGCCCGCACCACGTTCGCGCGCGTGCTGGCGCAGGACACGCCGCTGCTGTTGCTTGATGAGCCGACCGCTGCGCTGGATCTACGCCACCAGGAGCGCACGCTGCGTAGCGTGCGCGCCTGTGCCGAAGCTGGTGCGTGCGTGATCGTGGTGCTGCACGACCTCAATCTTGCCGCCGGCTATGCCGACCGCATCGTGCTGCTGGAACAGGGCAGGGTGGCGGCCGACGGCACGCCGTTGCAGGTGCTGACCGAAGACAACCTGCAGCGCGTGTACCAGCAGGATGTGGTGGTGCTGGAGCACCCAAGGCGCGGGGTGCCGCTGGTGGTGGTGACCTGAGCGAGGGCCCGCCAGGTTGCTCCGGGTATCATGATTGCTTCGTTTTCTTCAATGGACTGATGCCATGTTCCGCAGCGTTACCTGCAGCGTGCTGCTCGCCGCAATGATTGCTTCCGCTTGCGCTGCCAATGCGGCGTCGACCTCTCAGGTTTCGCTGACCGACGCGGCCGAGAACGCCTCGCTGATCGAGACCCGACATTCCAGTAGCGACGGTGCCGCTGTGACGTCGATGAAGACGCAGTACTTCGCCAACGAGGAAATGTCGGTGAGCTGGGACGACCAGCAGGTGCTGGTGCTGTGCAGGGAGACGGCGTACCTGAAGATTCCCGCGACCAAGCTCAAGGCCGGTGCGTTGACCTCCGAACAGCGGCAGATGATCGTCTACCAGGCGCTGATGTCAGGCCTGGGGGCTGTCGCAGGCGTCATCGGGCCGGCAGGCGAGGTGGTGACCGTGGCCGATGACGGCAGCGAGACCCGCAGCGTTGGCGAAAACAGCTGGGCCTATGGTGTTGAGCGATACGAGGTGATCACCCAGCGGCTGCCGGACGGTGCACTTCGGGTCCGGACCCGCAAGACGGAAACCGTGAATACCACGCCTCCGGCGGGCCCGGACGACATGTTCAGTACCGAGGACGATCAGGCGGCACGCCTGTCGGAACTGGCGCCGGTGGGCAGCTGGACGGAAGTGGTGGTCCACGGTGGCGCACGGCTGCCACACATGGACCCGGCGACGTCGCTGAAGGGGTGGATCTCGATGGGCGACGACCAGGCTGCGACCGTGGGTGAGGCGCGCAAGCTGCACGACTGCAAGTAGGACATGGCAGGGGTCAGAGCCCTTTGCTTTGGGCAAAGGGATCCGACCCCGATGTCGGTCGGCCTCATCGTTCTATTAATGTGTGCAATATTCACTTGCGCGCCAGATTGGCAGGTCTAGAATGCGCCCCATGAACCGGATGCCGCTCCTGAAGTTTTTCACCCTGACCCGCGCAAGCGCGGAACGGGCGTGTCTGCCTGGAGCCCCACGAGGCCGTTGAAGCGGCCATCGCTGGACCTTCGACAGAGCGCCCTGCGGGGCGCTCTTTTCGTTTTTGTTTTTTGTGAGTCGACGCTACCCAGTCGACGCTACCTACTCGACTCTACCCAGTACTGCGAAGGAGAACGTGCCATGCACCAGATCGCTGAGACCGAACGCTAGCCGCGCACCCTGTCGCCAACCGGGGTGTGCGGCCCCTGAAGTTGGCTTTGCAGGAACTTTTTTATGAACACCCACGTCCTTTCCCGTCGTCGCAACCTTGGCATCATTGCCCACATCGACGCTGGCAAGACCACGCTGACCGAACGCCTGCTGTGGAAAAGCGGCGAAATCCACCGCGTCGGCGAAGTGCATGACGGCAATGCAACCACCGATTTCTCGGCGATCGAGCGCGAACGAGGCATCACCATCGGCGCGGCCGCCGTGCAGGCGCAGTGGGCGCCACGTGACCTGCCGCCGCATCGGCTGACCCTGATCGACACCCCCGGCCATATCGACTTCGCCATCGAAGTCGAACGTTCACTGCGCGTGCTCGACGGTGCCGTGGCCGTGTTCTCGGCCGTGGACGGCGTGCAGCCGCAGTCCGAGACGGTATGGCGCCAGGCGCGTCGCCATCGCGTGCCGCTGATCGCCTTCGTCAACAAGATGGACCGCGTCGGTGCTTCGTTCGAGCGCGTGCTGGAGCAGCTGCAGGACAAACTGCAGGCGCGACCGTGGGCGTTGGGCGTGCCGTTGGGCAGCGAAAGCGGCTTCAATGGCTGGGTCGACCTGGTCGATGAGCGCGTGCTGCAGTGGCAGGATGGCGCCGCAACCACGGTGGCCCCGTGGGACGACGCGGCACGCGCGCAGTGGCAGGCTCAGCGCGATGCGCTGGTCGAGGCCGTGGCCGATCACGATGAACAACTGGCCGATGCCTGGCTGGAAGGTCGCGTGATCGATGCCGAACAGCTGCGCGCGGCGATCCGCCGGGCGACGCTGGCGGGTGCGGGCGTGCCCGTGCTGGCCGGTGCTGCGTTCAAGGACAAGGGTATCGAGACACTGCTGGATGCGGTGGTCGATTACCTGCCGTCGCCGCTGGATCGCCCTGCCGTGACCGCCGAAAGCGAGAGCGGCGAGGTGGTGCTGCCGCCGGATCCGGACGGTCCGCTGGCGGGCCTGCTGTTCAAGATCACCCACCAGCAACACGGCGCGCTGAGCTTCGTGCGGCTGTACTCGGGGACCTTGAAGGTGGGCGACGCAGTGGCCAGCTCGCAGCATGCACAGGGACGGCGTGTCAGCCGGCTGGTGCGGGTGCAGGCCGACCAGACCCACGACATCGAGCAGGCCGTGGCCGGTGACATTGTCGCGGTACTGGGCTGGAAGGATGCGGTCAGTGGCGAAACGCTGAGCGGCCGTGCGCAGCCGCTGCGCCTGGAGAACATCCAGGCCCAGGCGCCGGTGCTGGCGTGGCGGCTGGAGCCGGCGCGTGCGGCCGACCTGATCAGGATGGCGCAGGGCCTGGCCAGCCTGGCCCAGGAAGACCCGTCATTCCGCGTCGAAACCGATCGCGACACGGCGGAAACCCTGGTCTGGGGCATGGGCGAGCTGCACCTGGAGGTGATGGTCGAGCGCCTGCGCAGCGAATGGAAGGTGGACGTGGGCGTAGGTGCGCCGCGCGTGGCCTACCAGGAGACGCCGCTGCGTGCGATGACCGGCGTCGTCGGGCGACTGGTCAAGCAGACCGGTGGCCAGGGCCAGTTCGCGCACGTGGTGCTGGATGTGTCGCCGCGTGAGGACGACCAGGTGGTGTTCAACGACCGCATCGTCGGTGGCGTGGTGCCGCGCAGCTTCATCGCTGCGGTGGAGAAGGGTGTACGTGCCGCGCTGTCGGAAGGGCCGCAGGGTCATCCGGTGGTCGGCATCGAGGTCAGTCTTGTCGATGGCCAGACCCATGCCAAGGACTCTTCGGAGATGGCGTTCCATCGCGCGGGTGCCGAGGCGATCAAGGCCGCGCTGGCTGAAGGTGGCACGCAGCTGCTGGAACCGGTGATGGCGGTGACGGTGCATTCGCCGTCGGCGTCGGTGGGCGATGTGGTCGGCGACCTCAACCGGCGCCACGGTCGCATCGCCCGCATCGAGGACCAGGACGGTCGCGCTGAGGTCAGTGGTTTTGCGCCATTGGCGCAGCTGGTGGGTTACACCACGTCGCTGCGTTCGCTCAGCCAGGGGCGGGCGAGTAGCGAGGCGCACCTGCACGGCTACGAGCCGGTACGCGCTGCATGAGGAAAGGTGGGGGGAGCCCGTTCGCGGGTTCCCCTTTTTTGTGTTCGGGCGCGCATCCACGCATGGCGTGATCTAGAGGGCGATCGGGTCGCGAGCTCTGCAGTAGATCCACGCCATGCGTGGATGGGGCCCTCAGGATGCAATTTTTTTGCATTGCATCGCAACAAAACTGCAGAAAAGGCTGGATTAAAGTGATGCCTCACGATAAATTGCGCACCCCCCGTTGCTCGCCGCCGCCCGCACCCTTCTCATGCGTGATGACAAAGACCCCGGAACCCTGGAGCTGACCCTGCCGCGAAAGCGCGGCCGTCCGCCCAAGTTCGGGTACGCCATGAGTGACGCACAACGGGCCGCGCGCTACCGCGCGCGCCGGGCAGGGCAGGCCAACCACGCGGATGTGCGCTCCTGTTCGGACATGGTGCTGCTGGACAAGATCCGCGCGGCGGTCAGCGCGCGTGACACCGAACTGGCCGGTTTCCTGGTCCATGTGCTCTGGCAGCGGTACCCCCTGCAGCTGAAATAGGCCGACGATGGGGTGGCCGTTGTCATCGAGCTTGTTGATAATGCGGGATTCAGGTTGTTCCCGCTGGCGCGCCCGGGATGGCAGGCGCGCATGATCGAACGGTTCCCAAGATGACCACCACCAGCGACACCACCACCGAAGCGGCGCCGAGCAACGCCCCCCTGTTCTACACCCGTCCGGTGCCGCTGCAGGCCGATGTGCACGCCGACCTGCGCATCCTGCCGGGCAGGCTCGAGTTTGCCGCGGGCAACAACGCCATTCCGCTGGTGCTCGGCGAGTTCTCGCTGGCGCTGCACCACTTCCCGATCCTCTTCGCTGGCCCGACCGCAGTGCCGATGGCTGCCGTTGGCGTATCCGACCAGAACCTGTTCATCAAGGATGGCCTGTGGGAAGACGAGGCCTATATCCCGGCCTACCTGCGTCGCCACCCCTTCATCTTCATCGACACCGGCTCGGACAATGATTTCCTGCTGGGCATCGACGAAGAGAGCTCGCGCGTGGTCAAGGGCGGTGACGAAGGCCAGCCGCTGTTCGTCGATGGCAAGGCCACCGACATGGTGCAGCAGGCGCTGGAGTTCTGTGGCCAGTTCACCCGTGAGCACGAACAGACCCAGGCCTTCTCCAAGGCCCTGATCGACAACGGCCTGCTGGTCGAGCGCAACGCCACCGTGCGTACCCCGGATGGTCGTGAGTTCAACCTCAATGGTTTCCAGGTCGTCGACGTCGAGAAGTTCGTCGCGCTGCCGGAAGCCACTGTGATCGAGTGGCATCGCAGTGGTTGGCTGGCGCTGATCCACCAGCATCTGATGTCGCTGGGTCGCTTCAACGACCTGACCCGTCGCCAGGTCGAGCGTCTGGCGGCCTGATCAGGCCCCGGGTATGGCTTCCGCAGTGCGGGAGCCATGCCATTGCTGAAGGACGCGCAACAGGCGTCGCGCATCGGCCCAGTCGGGTGTGGCGTCGCGACCCAGCTCCCACAGGTCGCCCGCCGTGTCCGCCTCTGCGGCAGCCCCGTATATCTGCAGGGCCCCCTGAAGCCGATGCGCGTGATGGCATAGGTCAGTGGCACTGGCGGCATCGATGGCCTGTTCGATCCGCAGCAGCTCGTGGCCGATGTCCGTGATGTAGGCGGGGTCGCCTGCGGCTGTGCCCATTGCGATGGCCTGTCCGGTCGCCGGCAGCTCCAGCGCCCGCAGCAGTGACTCAAGCTGTAGTGGCTTGGTCAGGGTGGCGTCGAACCCTGCTTTCCGGCAGCGCGCCACATGCCGACGATCACGGCGTGCCGACAGCGCGATCAGTCGCAGTGGGGCACGCGCCTGCCTGCGCAACTGCATGGCCAGCGCATAGCCATCCATGTCCCCGAGCCCGATGTCGAGCAGGATCACGCTGCGCGGTCTCACCGCCTGCTCGGCAAGCGCGCTGGCGGCGTCGCCAGACGCGTGTACATCGGCACCCAGGCGGCGCAGCTGCTCGCTGATGACCCGGCGATTGAGGGCGTGGTCCTCCACCAGCAGCAGCTCAAGCCCGCCCAGCGGCGTTCCCGCGCCGGCGCTGGCGGCTGACATGACCTTGGCCTTGGCGGGGCGTACCGGCAGGCGCAGAGTGAAGCGACTGCCGCGCCCGGGGACGCTGTGCACTGACAGGTTGCCGCCCATTGCGCGGGCAAGCGCATGCGCGATCATCAGTCCCAATCCGCTGCCTCCGCGTTCCTTGCCGTCTTCGCCCTGCTGGAATGGCTGGAACAGCACGGTGAGTTGCTCTGCAGTGATGCCGATTCCGCTGTCGATCACATCCAGCATCAGCTCACGAGGGTGGTTGCCTGGCGTCAGTTGAAGGCGCAGCTCGATGCCGCCGACGTCGGTGAACTTGAGTGCGTTTCCCAGCAGGTTGTCGATGATCTGGCGCAGTCCTTCCGGATCGATGGCGACAATGGGGCAGGGCTCGGGGAGGCAGTCGAAGCGAAGCGCCAGCCCGCGCTGCCGAGCCTGGGGACGAATTGCATCCAGCGATTGGCGGCAGAGTCCTGCAATGTCGCAAGGTTCTACGTGCGGCTTGAAGGTGCCGCTGGCCAGGCGTGAGAACTCCAGCGAGCGGTTGAGCAGGTTGCGTAGCGAGGAGCCCGCGGCATGTGCAGCCGCCAGCGCTTCTCGCTGCCCCATGGGCGCCGACGGCTGGCTGAGCAGGTCGATCGAGGCAAGGACTGCCTGGGCCGAATTGCGCACCTCGTGGCTCAACATGCCAATCGCGCGGGCACGGGCACGGCCTTCAGCACGCAGGCGCCTGTGCCAGGCATGCCACAGGAACGGGGCGACTGCCAATGCGGCAGCCAGGGCCGGCAGCCACTGCGGGGGCAGCTGACGCATCCAGTCCAGGACGTGCTCCAGCGAGGCGGGGGCCGCCTGTTGGGCCCATAGCTGCAACAGGCCGGCATGTTCCTCCAGCGTAATGTCGTGCAATGCCTGCTCGATGCGCTCCAGCAGCTGGCGATCTTCGTGGCGCGCAAGCAGGTGCAGGTCGGTGGAGAAATCGCTGTCGAAAGGCTGCAGGTGCAGGTGCCCGGCGAAATGCCGGCGGATCAGGGGCCGCAGGGTCGTTTCCAGACCGATTGCCAGATCGGCGGTGCCACTTTCGACAGCTGCCAGTGTGGCGTGCCGATCGGCCAGGTGCAGCAGGCGGACGTGCGGATGGCGCGCGGCCAGCCATTCCGCATACGGCCCCCCTTCGAGCACGGCCAGGACCTGATGGTCCAGCTCCGTGATATCGCGTGGCAGGCGTTCGCCGCTGCGGCCGGCGAGCATCGTCTTGCCACCGCGGAACGTGCTGGATGCCACCAGGCCGGGGCAGGGTGGCTGCAGGTGGTTGCCAATCACCAGTACCAGATCCGCTTCGCGTCTGCAGACGGCAGCCACCGATGCGCCGGTGCTGGGATGCTGGTGCTCCTGGAACTGCAGCTGCGAACGCCGTGCAACCAGATTGGCGTAGCCATGGGCCAGGCTTGGCAACGTCGTGCCGCCAGCGAGTGCAGCGGGTACCGGGTGCAGCGATGGCGTGGTCGCCACCCGGACTTCGCGCCCCGGCCCCCATTCAAGTGACGACGCATCCTCGGCCGACGCGGCGGGAAGCAGGATGAGCGCCAACAGCAGGAGGGTGGATGTACGCATTCGATCGCGCATCTTCACGGTGATTCCAGCTGCTGCCGCATGGCGTAGATCTCGGCATCGTTGCGCAGCCTGAGCTTGCGCAGGGCCGCAACCTTCTGTGTGCTGACGGTCTTGATGCTGCGATGGCGGCGGAGCGCGATTTCCGAAACGGTCAGGCCCGCCAGCAGGAGCTCCAGTACTTCGCGCTCGTTGCGGCTGAGCTCTTCGCAGTCTCCCGGCAGGGTGCAGTCGGGTGGCAGTCGCGGAAGGCCCTGCGATACCCGCACGATCGCGTCGGAGAGCATCGGCAGTGGTTCGGCCTTGCTGACCACGCCGCTGACACCCGTGGCGATGAGCTGGTTGATGTGGATCGAGGGTGAAAGGGTCGCAAAAGCGAGCAGGGTGACGCGAGGAAAGTGCTCGCGCAGCAGCGGGGTCAGCTCGGACGCGCTGCGATCGTCGCGGGCCAGGGTCAGATCGATGATCGCGACATCCACCCGCATCTGCTGGAGGCTGTGGATGAGTTCGTCGCTGCGGGCGTGGCTGGCGACGATACGGAAGCGGGCGTCGCGGGAGAGGTGCAGGGCAGTGCCGCGACGGACGACTTCGTGGTCGTCCAGTAGTGCCAGTCGCAGCGGGCGCGGGGCAGGAGGTCCATTCATGCGCAGGGAGGTGATCGGCGCCCATGGGGCGTGATGACCATTCTGGCGCTGCTGTCGCGGCGAACATCGAAATTGCTTGATTTTTGCGAATATTCCTAAGAAGTGATTCGCTGCATCCATCGATTCGGAGCTGTCAATTGATGGGATCGAATGCTACCGGACGGATTGCGGCACGCGCCGGAGTCGGCGGATGTCGTAGCCCATCTCGGCGATGCGCTGCACGGCCTTCTGGTAGTCGCCGTCGGACACCTGCGGCGTACGCGCCATGTACCAGACATAGTCGCGCTTGCTGCGCGCCACGATGGTCTGGCGGTAGTCGTCATCCCGCCAGGCGATCACGTACTCGGCCTGGATCGGCCAGATGAACTGCATGCCCCAGATCGCGCCATTGCCTGCCTTCTCGACACGGCCAATGGGGTGCATCGACTTCTGCGGCGCATCGAAGCTGCCCTTGCGATAGGTGAAGGTGGTCTGGATGCGCCCGTCGGGCTTCAGGGCATAGCTTTCCACCGCATCGTAGGCATCGCGTTCGGGCCAGGACGGAATATGGGCGATCACGTACCAGTCGCCCATGAAGCGTGGCACATCCACCGAAGGCGCACGCGGAAGCGGCCGGGTGTCGCTGGAGGAGCAGCCTGAGCCGAACAGGCCGACTGCGATCAGCGGAAGCAGCGAGAACATGCGCATGGGGCACCTCAGCGGGGTCGGAACAGATAGTGGGCGACCAGCCACTGCTGGCCGTCGTCGTAACCGAACAGTTCGGCGCATGCCATCCAGAACATCCGCCAGCGCTGCCACCAGACCTTCGCTGCAGCCTGGCCGTAGGTGGCGATCAACACCGGCATCACCTGCTCGCGGGCGGCATCCTGGTTGGCCAGCCAGTGGTCGGCCGTGCGCTGGTAGTGGGTGCCGTCCAGCAACCAGCGTTGATCCAGGCGCAGGTCGCGCTGGAAATGCAGCAGCGTGTCGGCGGCCGGCATCAGTCCGCCGGTGAAGAAGTGGCGACCCATCCAGTTGTCGCCGCCGTCTGTCTCGAACGGATACATCAGTGTGCGATGGGCGAAGATGTGCACGAACAACGTACCCTCCGGTTTCAGCCATCGTGCGATGCCTGCCAGCAGGCGCCCGTAGTTGCGTACGTGCTCGAACATCTCCACCGAGACACAGCGGTCGAACCGGGCTGTCGGCAGATCAAGTTGGTTGACGTCACAGGTCAGCACCTCGACGTTGTCCAGGCCGCGCGCCTGGCACTGCGCCATGATGTGCTGGCGTTGGCTGTGCGAGTTGGAGACGGCAGTGATATGCGCCTGCCGGTAGCGTTCGGCCATCCACAGGGTCAATGAGCCCCAGCCGCAGCCCAGCTCAAGAATCTGCTGGCCATCGGCCAGTCCGGCGCGCTGGCCGTACAGTTCCAGCATGGCGTCCTCCGCCTGGTCCAGCGTTTCGCGCCCGGTGGGGTAGTAGCAGCTGCTGTACTTCAGTCGCTTGCCCAGGCAGGCCTGGAAGAAGGCTGCCGGCACTTCATAGTGTTGGCGGTTGGCTGCGTCGGTATGCAACGCGAGCGGGCTGTCGGCCAGCTCGGCGATGCGCCGGCTGAAGCGTGCCGATTGGCCTTCGATGCCACCCTCGCTTTCCTCATGCAGGCGCTGCGCGCACAAGCGGCGGATGCCCGCACGCAGCGCCGCATCGGGGACCAGCCCGCGTTCGGCCCAGGCGATCAGCCCGGTTTCCGCATCTTCGGCCGGGTTCAGTGACGGGATCGCGCTCATGCGGAATGCTCCTTGGAAGAACGGGGAAACCAGGGAAAGAACATCGGTGTACTGCGCTGGTAGGCGCGATAGTCGTCGCCGCGGCTGCGCAGCGCCTGTTTCTCGGTGAATGGAATGCCGCTCAGATAGCGCAGGAACACGTACATCAGCAGCGGGCCGGCCCAGGCCAGCCACCACAGTGGCGAGCCGACCGCGAGCAGGACATAGGTGAACCAGTGCAGCCACTCGAAGAAGTAGTTGGGGTGGCGGGAATAGCGCCAGAGTCCGACGCGGCAGGTGCGGCCCCTGTTCGCCGGGTCGGCGCGGAAACGCGCCAGCTGGCGGTCGGCCAGGCTTTCGCCGCCGACGCTCAGCAGCCAGACCAGCGCTGCGGCCACCACCCACAGGGTCAGGTCGGCCCGAGGATTGGCAGCCACCGCCACGAAGGGCAGGGCGAACAGGACGATCAGCAACGCCTGCGCCATGAAGAAGCCGAAGATCTTGCCCTGGTGGCCGTGCCAGTATTGGCGCAGGTAGCGGTAGCGTCCGTCCTCTTCTTCGTGACGGACCCGGTGCCACAGGTGCAGGGCGAGTCGACTGCCCCACAGGCCGCCGAGCACGCCCAACGCGATCCGCGGCATCACCGCACCGCCGCCGAGCAGCGCGAGCAACAGCGCCGAGGCGCCCATGCCCTTTGCCCAGAGCACATCAACCACGCCGATGTTGTGGTGGCGGCGCTGCCAGGCCCAGCCCCAGCTCATCACCAGTACGGCGTACAGCAGGACCCACATCAGATTGATCATGACGACGCTCCTGCGAAGGGCGGCTGCGGGATGTGCATGCCGCGACGGGCGGTCCGGCACAGCAGGGAAAGCGCAATGCTCCAGCCCGCGCCCAGCACCAGCAGTCCTGGCCATACGGGATCTGCGAACCGCACTGCGTCGAAACCGCGTGCGGCAGACAGATAGGCCAGCGGTGCCAGCAGCAGGCCGAACAGGGCCGGCAGGGCCGGGTGGTGCTGCAGGAAGCGCATCGACGTGGTCAGCGTCATCGCGAACGCCGCCCACAACGCCATGATCCACGGCGGTGGCGCCCAACCCAGTGGGGCCGCCGCGTAGCGCACCGTGCCGCTGGCGGCGGCACTGGCGTCGACCAGCCATGCGCAGGCCAGTGCCAACAGCAACAGCCGCAGATCCAGCCGGGGGCGCGGTGAGGTCAACAGCTGGCTGCCGATGTAGAGCGACGCGGCCAGTAGCGCGGGCCACTGCCAGCCGCGGCCCGCGCCGGCCACGGCACACAGCCAGACCAGCTGGTTGCCGAGCAGATTGGCCCAGAAGCGATGCATGTCAGTGGCTGTCGGTCGCAGCGAAAATGGGCCGGTGCTCCGGACGGGCCAGCAGCAGATGCGAGACGCCGATCGAACGTTCCAGGAAGCCACCCTCGCAATAGGCCAGGTAGAATTCCCACAGCCGGCAGAAGCGCGCGTCAAAGCCCTGCGCCTGCACTGCCGGCAGCTGGGCCAGGAAACGTTGGCGCCAGGCGCGAAGGGTCAATGCGTAGGAGTGGCCGAAATCCTGCTGGGCGATCAGCTGCAGGTCGCTGGATCGGCTCTTGGCGGCCATGATCGCGTTGATCGATGGGATGAAGCTGCCCGGGAATACATAGCGCTTGATGTAATCGACGCTGCGCCGGGCCTGTTCGTAGCGGTGGTCCTCGATGGTGATGGCCTGCAACAGGGCAACGCCATCAGGCTTGAGCAGGCGCTGCAGCGTGGCCATGTAGGTGTCCAGGTATTCGGCGCCGATCGCTTCGATCATCTCGATCGACACCAGCTTGTCGAACTGGCCTTGCAGGTCGCGGTAATCCTGCATCAGCAGCGTGACCTGGTCCTGCAGGCCCGCCTCCCGTACACGCCGGGCGGCCAGCGCATGCTGTTCTGCAGAGATGGTGGTGGTCGTGACATGGCAGCCATAGTGCCGGGCGGCATGGACCGCGAAACCACCCCAGCCGGTGCCGATTTCCACCACGCGGTCGCCGGGTTTGAGCTGCAGCTGCTGGCAGATGCGGTCCAGCTTGCGCCGCGAGGCCGATTCCAGCGGTTCGGACTCACTGGCGAACAACGCCGACGAGTACATCAGGTCCGGCGACAGGAACAGGGCAAAGAAATCGTTGCCCAGGTCATAGTGCGCGGCGATGTTGCGGCGGCTGCCCTCACGGCTATTGCGGCGCAGGCGGTTCCAGCCCCGCAGCAGCCAGCCACCCACGCGGGCCGGGCCACGCTCCATGCCGTCCAGCAGGTCGCGATTGCGTACCAGCAGCCGGATCAGTGCCACCAGATCATCACAGTGCCATTCGCCCTGGATGTAGCTTTCACCTGCGCCCACACTGCCTTGCGCTGCAACCTTGCGATAGAACCCCGGGTCATCGATGGTGACGGTGACATGCAGTTCGCCACGGGCATCGCCCAGCCAGACCTCGCCCAATGCGTCACGTACGCACAGGCGACCGTCGCGCATGGGGGCAAGCAGGGCCAGCAGGCGGCGGCGCAGGAACGCATCCAGGGCGCCGGGGCGCGGCAGGGCGACCAGAGGGGTCATCGAGTTCATCGTGGTTTCTCGGCAAGAGCAGGGTGGTCGTGCACGGGGTTGCGTTTCATCCACAGCCGAAGTGCATGCCAGTGGATGGCGGCCACCACCTGGGTGGTCATCAGCGGATAGCAGGCCAGCACCCGGGCCAGCCCTCGGCCGTTCAAGGCATGTCGCTGCATGGCCTGGGTGGCATCAAACTGGCGCACCCCGTCGCGCCAGACCTGCATGTGCACGCGCAGGTCCTGGTCCGGGCGGTTGAAGCGCCAGTCATAGCGGCAATCCATCGGCATGAACGGCGAGACATGGAAGCGCTTGTCGAACTGCCAACGCAATGACGCCCCTTCGTGGAGCGCCGTGGCAACCGGCAGCACATAGGCGTGCCGTTCCTTCCAGGGGGTATTGGTGATCTCGGCCACGATGCAGTCCAGCGTGCTGCCGTCGGCCTGGTAGCAGTAGTAGAAGCTGACCGGGTTGAAGACATGCCCGGCGAAGCGGAGGTGGGTGAGCAGGCGCACCGGACCGGCTGGCCGGTAGCCAAGCGTGCCTGCAGCGTGGTCGCGCACCGCATCGGCCAGCGGCCGCGCGGGATCACCGAAGTAGTCGCTGCGGCGGAACTCGGCCAGGTTGCGGCGATTGACCGACCACAACCAGCGCCCGGCGAACACCGTGTCGAGTTCATCCAGGTCGAGCAGCAGCTGCGCGATGCGGTAACGGAATGCATGCGGATGCGGATGATGCCGGCGATGCATCACCTTCCCGATGTAGAGCGCGCTGGCACTCATGCCGCCACCTCATCCGAGGCGGATACGTTCCGATGCGGAGCGCAGGCCTGCAGGGCATCGACCACGTGGCGGGCACTGCGGATGCCATCCTCGTGGAATCCCCAGCCCCAATAGGCGCCTGCAAACCATGTGTGGCGGCGGCCCTGCAGTTCCGCCCAGCGCTGCTGTGCGCGCACTGCAGCGTGGTCGTGTACCGGGTGCGCGTAATGCAGGGTCCGCAGCACCTTGGCCGGATCGATTGCCTCGCTGCGGTTGAGGGTCACTACCAGGGGGATGTCGCCCGGCAGGCCCTGCAGCAGGTTCATGCAGTAGCTGACCGTGCAGGGCGCCGCGCGATCCTGTGGTACGTGCGCGTTCCAGGCCGCCCACGCCTTGCGGTTGCGCGGCAGCAACGATGCATCGGTATGCAGCACCGCCTCGTTGGACTGATAGCTGATGGCGCCGAGGACCTCACGCTCGATGGCATCTGTGTCGGCAAGCAACGCCAGTGCCTGGTCGCTGTGGCAGGCCAGGATCACTTCGTCGAAGGCCTCCACGCCGGCGCTGCTGTGCACGCGTGCACCCCAGGGCATGCGCTCGACCCTGCTGACCGGGCATTGCAGCCGCTCATGCACGCGCCAGCGGCGACGCAGCGCATCCACGTAGCGCGTCGATCCCCCGCTGACCACCCGCCAGCTTGGCCGCCCGGTCATCTGCAGCATCTGGTGGTTGGCCATGAACTGGGCCAGGTAGCGCGCCGGGAACGCCTGCACGGTGGCCGTCGGCGAGGACCACAGCGCCGAGGCCATCGGCAGCAGGTGCTCGTCGATGAACGCCTCGCCATAGCGCTGGCTGCGCAGGTAGTCGCCGAGCGTGGGGCCGTCTTCTTCGGCCAGCAGCAACGGCGCGTCGCGATAGAACCGGCGCAGATCGGCCAGCATGCCCCAGAAGCGCGGCGATACCAGGTTGCGGCGCTGGCAGAACAGCCCATCCAGCGAGGTGGCGTTGTACTCCACGCCGCTGCGCTCACTGTGCATGGAGAAACTCATCGTGGTCGGTTGCGAGGCCACGCCCAACTCGTCGAACAGTGCCGACAGCAAGGGATAGTGCTGGGGGTTGAAGACGATGAAACCGGTATCCACCGCCATGCCTCGGCCCGCCACCTGCACCTCGTGGGTATGGGTGTGGCCGCCGAGGTAATCGTTGGCCTCGAACAGCGTGACGTCGTGCTGGCCATCCAGCCACCAGGCACTGGCCAGCCCCGCGATACCCGAGCCGATGACCGCGATGCGCATCTCAGTACCTCGCCTTGGCCAGAACCCACTCGGGGATGGGCTTGAGCCCTTTGACCAGGCCCAGCGCCGCCATCGCGCGCAGCCCGTACCAGGTCAGGTCCACTTCCCACCAGCGGAAGCCTTGGCGCACGGTGCCGGGGAAAAAGTGATGGTTGTTGTGCCAGCCCTCACCGAAGGTGAGCAGCGCCAGCCACAGGTTGTTGCGGCTGTCGTCGCGGGTCTCGAAGCGGCGGCGGCCGAAACGGTGGGCCAGCGAATTGATGGTGACGGTGGCGTGGAACAGCACGATGGTGGAGATGAAGAAGCCCCACACCAGCAACTGCGGGCCCGTGGTGTGCAGGCCGGGCGCCCAGCGTTCCAGTGCTGCACCCAATGCATACAGTCCGATGGCCAGCAGCACGGGAATGGCGGTATCGAAACGGTCAAGCCAGCGCAGTTCGGGGAAGCGCGCCAGGTCAGGTACACGCGACAGATCGGTCGCGAATGCCTCGCGGGTGAGGAACCAGCCCATGTGGCTGCGCCAGAAGCCGCCTTCGCGCGGCGAATGCGGGTCCAGCGGCTGGTCGGCATGCCGATGGTGGTGGCGATGATGGGCAGCCCACCACAGCGGACCGCGCTGCACGCTGGACGCGCCGATGACCGCGAACACGAACTGCACCGGACGCGGTGCCTGGAAGGTGCGGTGCGAGAAGTAGCGGTGATAGAACGCCGTGATGGCGAACATGCGCACGGCGTAGAGCGCCGTGGCCACGACGACCGCCGTCCATGACACGCCCACCCAGATCACCGCGATGCAGGCCAGGTGCATCAGTGCAAAGGGTACCGCGCGCACCCAGTCGATGCGTCCTGGCCGTTCGCCGGTGGTCTCTGTGGCGTTGCTGGTATCCACCCACCGCTGCAACGTACGCAGCAGGCGCCAGCGTCGACGGGGGAGGGGCGCTACAGAGGCCATGGCGGATCTCGGCGGGTGTCGTGTCTTCCTTTACGCAGCAGGGTGCGCAATGGATGCGCCACTTCGAACTGAATTTCGCTTCACCTGGGCGTCACAGCGCAACGCTCGGCCAGGGGCTGCGCCCACGCCTGTTGCCAGTCACCTGCCGGTCGCTCGGCAGCTGGCGACCGGAAGCGCACCGTCACCTGCGGATAAGTGCCGCGCGCATCGCGCAGGTTGCTGGTGCCGCGGAACTCCAGCAGGCGACGGTCGGCCGTGGCGTAGACCAGGGCCAGGCGCGGCGCGATGCCGCCGTACCAGGTGTCCAGGCTGACCTCGATGGCCTGGGCGTCGATGCCCTGCCAACGTGCCGGGCCGACGCGCCGCACCTGCACCGGGAAGTAGCGCTGGCGTGCAGGCACCAGGAACGGCAGTGTGATGCGTTCGCCGCGCAGCAGCACCGGCCAGTGCAGGCGTACTGCGGCATCAAACCCCGCATCGATCACCGCGTCCGGCGGCTGTTCAAGCCGGCGCCTGCGCAGCTCACTGGCGGCATCCTCCTTCCATGCAATCGACACCGAGTCGCCAGCGGCGTCGACCTCGGCGGTCTGGCCGCTGCGGCGGTCCTCCAGCGAATATCCCCGTGCCTGTGGGCGGGCACTGGCGGGCAGATGCTTGCGGGCGAAGGGTGGGCCATCCGGGCACTGGTACAGCACCCAGCGCTCGGCGCCCTCCGTTGCCTCGCGTCGCCAGTGCACTTCACGGTAGAGGATGTCGCCCTGCGCGGAGGTGGCCACGCCCTCGCTTCGCAACCAGGGTGCCGCCAGCACGGCTTGGGGCAGGCACAGCAGCAGCCAGGCAGTGCGCATGGGTCTTCATCCGGAAGAGGAGGGCCCAGGTCATACGGCGGGGGCGGCCCGTTGGATGCGTCGTGCCGGCTGCATCCAATTGCTGCCCCTGCGCGTACAGAGGACAGACCTTCACCCGCCCGCCGCGAACCCAGATGTACCCTGACGCCGCCAGCACACTCCTCAACTTCGATAGCGCACGCACCGTGTCCAGTTCCCAGCAGCCGAGCAGCGAGCCGACGAACTGGGCCGGTGACATGGACGGCGTGGCGCGCCTGCGCGACCGCGACTGTTTCATGCGGATCTATGACTACTTCATGCCGCGGCTGTGCGTGTACCTGCGCGGCCTGGGTGCACCCGACGGCGTCGCCGAGGAACTGGCCCAGGAATGCCTGCTGCGCCTGTGGCTGCGGGCCGCCGACTACGACGCAGCCCAAGGCGCCCTCAGTACGTGGCTGTACCGGATTGCGCGAAACCTGCATATCGATCGCATCCGTCGCGAGCGCAGCTGGATGCAGGTGCAGGCAGCGGTGGAGGACGCTGCCACACTGGATGTGATCGAGCGCAGCAGTGCCGAGCAGTTCGCCGACCAGGCACGTCTGCGCCAGCGCATCAACGAACTGCCCGCGCTACAGGCGCGGCTGGTGCGGATGTCCTATTTCGAGGCCAAGAGCCACAGCGAGATCGCAGAGGCGCTGGGCATGCCGCTGGGAACGGTCAAATCGCACCTGCGCCGCGCCTTTCTGCAGCTTCAGGCCAAAGTGGGAGGTGCGCTGTGAACCCGCACCACCATCTGCACGAATCGACCCTGATGAGCTATGCCGCCGGCGCGCTGCCGGCGCCGTTGAGCATCGTCGCCGGTGCCCATCTGGAGCAGTGCCCGCATTGCCGTCAGCGCCTGCGCGACGCCGAAGCGATCGGCTCGGTGCTGCTGGAGCAGACCCAGCCAACTGCAGCGGAGACGCGACGCGAACAGCTGCGCGAGGCAATGCTGATGCAGCTGGCCGCGGAAGCGCCGGTGCCCATGGCTGGGGTCGCACGCCCCGTGCCGAAGGAGCGCCCTGAGGCCAATCCGGACCATCTGCCTGCATCGCTGCATCCGTACTTCGGCGCCTCGCTCAGCGACCTGCGCTGGCGCTGGATGGCGCCGGGCGTGCACTGCATCCGTGCAGAGCAGATGCCTTCGCTGATCATGCTGAAGATCGCCCCGGGCAAATGCCTGCCGATGCACAGCCATGGCCGCAGCGAACTGACCCAGATCCTGCGGGGTTCGTACAACGATGCGCTGGGGTTGTTCGCGCCGGGTGACGTGGCAGATCTGGACGAAGACGTGGAGCATCAACCGGTGACCGCGCCCGGTGTTCCCTGCATCTGCGTGTCAGCGCTGGATGCGCCGCTGGTGTTCAGTGGCTGGCTGGCGCGGAAGATCCAGCGTTTCGTGAAACTCTAGCGGGGACGACGATGGTCGGGACGGGCGCATTACGGATTCTGTTGACCGGTGCCGCAGGCCTGGTCGGGCAGGGTGTGGCGTTGGCCTGCCAGCGCTCACCACAGGTGTCCCGCCTGACAGCGCTGGTCCGCCACCCGGGAAGTCTGAGCGGCGCCGGCAGCGAACTGATCGTTCCGGACTTCCTGCGCATCCAGGACCGGTCGGATGAACTGGCCGGGTTCGATGCCTGCTTCTACTGTGCCGGGGCGCCACCGGTCGGCACGGCAGAGGCCGAGTACCGACGCGTGACCCTGGACACCACCCTGGCGGTGGCCCGTGCCTGGGCGGCTGCGAATCCCGAAGGGTGCTTTCTGTATGTATCCGGTGCCGGCGCGGACCCTCGGAGCCGGCTGATGCCGTTGAGGATCAAGGGCGAGACCGAGGTCGCATTGCAGGGCCTGCCGGTGCGCACCGTGATGCTGCGCCCGGGCGGTGTCAGGCCGGTCCCGGGCACCGGCACCCGTCATGCCCTGTTGAAGCCCCTGTACTGGGGCGGTGCGCCGTTGATGAAGCTGGCCAGCGCGATTGCGCCATCGCTGATGACCAGCAATCTGGCTCTCGGTCAGGCGATGATTGCACTGGCCGGCAGGGAGCATCCGCCGGCCACGGTGGAGTGCGCGGACATCAACCGGATCGCCGCTGGCCTAGGCGACCCGGCCTCCTGAGCTCAGTGCGGCGCGGCCTCCAGCGCAGTGCGTACCGCCAGCGCCAGGTCACTTCGCGTAAACGGCTTCGGCAGCAGGGCAACCGCGCGTCCCTGGCTGCCCGCCTGATCGTGGTCACGTGGATAGCCCGACGTGAACAGGACGGCGACTTCCGGCCAGCGTTCGCGGACTTGACGGACCAGCTCCCAGCCCAACATGCCGGGCATCACCACGTCCGAGAACAGCAGGTCCACCCTGGTGTCGGGGCGCTCCAGCAACCGTAGCGCGGAGGGGCCATCGTGGGCTTCCAGCACGCGGTAGCCGAGCAGCCGCAGCGAATCCACCGTGTAGGCGCGGACATCGTCGTTGTCCTCGGCCACCAGAATGGTTTCCTCGCGCGGCGAGTAGCCGGCCAGGCCGGTCTGCGGGGTGCGTGTTTCGCGGGGCAGAGTCAGCGGCGAGCGCGGAAACATCATGGTAATGCTCGTGCCGCCGCCTTCCACCGAATCGATCAGCACGTGGCCGCCGGACTGCTTGACGAACCCATGCACCATCGACAGTCCCAGCCCGGTGCCGCGGCCGACCTGCTTGGTGGTGAAGAACGGTTCGAACACGCGGGCCAGGGTGGCCGCGTCCATGCCATGGCCGTTGTCGCGCACCCGCAACATCACGTACTGGCCTGGTGTTGCATCCGGGAACAGGGCAGCGTAGTCGTGGTCGAGGTGGCTGTTGTCGACCTCGATCACCAGCCGGCCGCCGTGTGGCATCGCATCGCGGGCATTCACCGCCAGGTTCAGTACGGAGGCCTCCAGCTGGCTGATGTCGATCTCCACGCACCAGATGTCCTCGGCGCTGCGGATCTCCAGCTGTACCAGCTCACCCAGTGCACGCTGCAGCATGTCGTGCATGTCCAGCAGGCGCTCGTGGAGGTTGGCGGCCTGGCTGTGCAGCGGCTGGCGTCGGGCAAATGCCAGCAGGCGCTGGGTCAGGCTGGCGGCACGCCCGACACCCTTCAGCGCGTTGTCCAGCGCCCGGCTGACCATCGCCCCGGCTTCGCCCGCGCGCTCATTCAGCAGCATGGCGTGCTCGACGTTGCCGGAGATGACCGTCAGGATGTTGTTGAAATCATGCGCGATGCCGCCGGTGAGCTGGCCGACCGCCTCGATCTTCTGTGATTGGCGCAGTGCATGTTCGGCCTGGAGGCGCGCCGTCGTTTCCACGGCCTCGGAGACCACGGCGGTGACCACGCCTTCGGCATCCAGCAGCGGGCGGAACGAAAAATCGAAGCTGCGCGGCCCGGTCGGGAGTTCCAGCTCCAGTGAATGCAGCGAACTCCGGCCCTGCACGGCTGCAGCGACGGCCCGATCGATCAGCACGCCGATGCCATCGGTTGTGGCGAACCAGAGCGATTCACCGAAGCGTTGGCCAACCACGTCCTTCTTGTCCGCCAGCACTGCGGCCAGTGACGCGTCATTGGCATCCACCACGCGCCCGGACAGATCCAGCAGCATCTGATGCTGGAAGCTGGATTCGAAGATCGCCTGCAGGCGCCGCTTGCTGGCGCGCAACTCGGCCGTGCGCGCCTGCACCTGCTGCTCGAGCAGCTGGTTGTCCTCGCGCAGGGCCAGCTCGGCCTGTTTCAGCTGCGAGACGTCGCTACCCAGGCAGATGTAGCCGGCCACGCTGCCGTCGGCCGCATGCTCAGGCACGCAGTCCATCTGCACGAATCGTGATTGGCCGCTGCGGTGCACCAGCTCGACCTGGAAGCTGGTGCGTTCGCCCTGCAGCACCCGTTCCAGGCTCGGCAGGGCGTGTTCGAAGGCGGAAATGCCGCTGACCTCGCGCGCTGTCCGGCCCAGCAGCTCGGCCAGGCTGAATCCATGCCAGTCCAGGAACGCCTTGTTGGCGAACCGGTAGCGATGCGCGTTGTCGAGCTGGGCGATCAGCGCGGGTACGGCATCCGTCACCTGCTGCAGCTGCGCCTGGCTCTCATTCAGCGCAGCCTGCGCATGAAGCAGCTGGTTGCGCTCATGGGCTTCCTGGCGGGCGCGGCGGATCGCATCCGGCAGGCGCTGCAGGCGCTGCTTGACCACATAATCGCGCGCGCCACGGGTCAGCGCCTGCACCGCCAGCTCTTCGGTCAGCGTGCCGGAGACGAAGATGAAAGGGGTCTGCGGAATCCGCTCGCGTGCCAGTGCGAGGGCCGCATCGCCATCGAATCCGGGCAGCACGTGGTCGGCGAGGATCACGTCGAACGCACGGCTGTCGATGGCCTCGATGAACGCGTTGCGGGTCCACAGGCGCTCGGCCTCGAATTCCAGGCCGGCACGCTGCAGCTGTGCGGTGATCAGCTCCGCATCAAGCGCGCTGTCCTCCAGCATGAGGATGCGCAGGCGCTCGCTGCGGCGCGATCCATCACGCATTGTTGTGCTGCCCCGAGCCATTGGGCCGATGCGGTGGTGGCTGGTTGGTGATGCCCCAGAACATGCCCAGCCCCTGGATGGCGTCGAAGAATTCCTTGAAGTCGACCGGCTTGACCACGAAGGCATTCACGCCCAGTTCGTAACTGCGCACGAGATCCTGTTCTTCGCGCGAGGAGGTCAACATCACCACCGGCGTGCTGCTCAGCTGCGGGTCGCCACGCACCTGTTCCAGCACCTCCAGGCCATTGACCTTGGGCAGCTTCAGGTCCAGCAGCACCACCACCGGGCCGCCGTGCATGGCGCCGGCGAACTTGCCTTCGCAGCGCAGGTAATCCAGCGCTTCGGCGCCGTCGCGTACATGGATGACATCGTTCAACAGCTGGCAGCGCGCAAGCGCGGCCATCGTCAGCTCTGCATCCTTGGGGCTGTCCTCTACCAGAAGGATCGGCCGCAGGTCCCTCATGGGTGTTCTCCTGTGAAGCGGGGTAGGGTGAAATGGATCGTGGCGCCCTTGCCGGGCTCGCCCTCGGCCCAGGTACGGCCGCCATGGCGGCCGATGATGCGGCGGACATTGGCAAGGCCGATGCCGGTGCCTTCGAACTCTTCGACGTGGTGCAGGCGCTGGAACACGCCGAACAGCTTGTCCACGTAGCGCATGTCGAAGCCGCAGCCGTTGTCGCGCACGAAGAAGTGGTCTTCGTCGTCGTTTCGCTCGTGACCAACCTCGATCACCGCGTGTTCGCGCTCGCGGGTGAACTTGATCGCGTTGGCCAGCAGGTTCTGCCATACCAGGCGCAGCATCGTCGGATCGGCCTCGACCTCCGGCAGCGGTGCGAGCGTCCACTGCACGTCGCGGCCGGCGTAGTCCAGGGCCAGGCTCCGGCGCACATCCTCGGCCAGCGCGGTCATGTCCAGCCGCACACGCCCCAGCGTGGAGCGCCCCATCTGCGAGAAGCTGAGCAGGTCATCCACCAGTGTTCCGGCGGACTTGGCCGATTCCACGATCGTGTCCAGGAATCGGCGCTCGGTATCGTTCAGGCGCTCGCCCGCAGAGCTGCCCAGCAGTTCGGAATAGCCGACAATGTGACGGAACGGAGCGCGCAGGTCGTGGCTGACCGAATAGGAGAAGGCTTCCAGTTCCTTGTTGCTGCGGAGCAGCTGCTCGTTCAGTTCGGCCATTTCCTCGGCCTTGCGCAGCACGATATCGACGATGGCCGTGCGCATCTCGTGTGCCGCGTCGCAGTCAGCGTCGCTCCACGGCAGGCTGCGCTGCTGCACGGTCTCCTTCCAGGCCTCGAACGAGTTGCGCGGGGACAGCGCCACGCCCGGTGCTGCTTCCTTGCGGGGATCGCCGCCCCAGCGCACGGTGCGCACCACTTCCGGGCGGAACCACATCAGGTAACTGTCATGCAGCTGCGAAATGGACACCGCCAGCAGGCCGCTGGCGACGTCGGCCAGGTGCGCGGCAGGCGACCAGTCGGCTGCCAGGTGATCGGTGCAGTAGGTTTCCTGGCCGGCCTGCTGCGTGGCCAGCCAGTTCGCCAGGGCCAGCACGTCGCTGGAGGAAGGGCACTGGCCAACACGCAGGCAATCGCCCTTGTGCACGATCGCCGCGCCGGCCGCGCCGGTCAGCGACAGCAGGCTGGCCTCGTCCTGGCGCAGGGCCGCCATGAAGTCCTCGTCGCCGGCCATGCGACCCAGTAGCTTGACCAGTATGGAACGACGGGCAACGCGCTCTTCGATCGCACGCGCACGCTCCTTCAACGCAATCTGCAGCGACAGGATCTGGCCCATGAACTCGCAGGCAGTGCGCACGTGGTAGGGCAGGCGGCGTGGCTGCACGGTGTGGCAGGACACCAGGCCCCACAAGCGGCCTTCATGCACCAGCGATACCGACATCGACGCGCCGGTACCCATGTTGCGCATGTAGTGCAGGTGCACCGGCGAGACGCTGCGCAGCACCGCCATGCTCAGGTCGGTGGGCGGCGCGTCGCGTTGATCCTCGGCCCGCATCAGCGGGGCCGGGGTATAGCTGTTGTCCGCGATCAGGCGTACCCGGTTGCGGCGGTAGAGTTCGCGGGCCTGTGCTGGAATGTCCGATTCGGGGAAGCGCAGGTCCAGGTAGGACGGCAACAGGCCGTTGCCATCCTCGGCCACCACGATGCCGTTCCAGCCAGCATCGAACTGGTAGACCAGGGTGCGGTCGAAGCCGGTGAGCCGGCGCATGTGCGCGGCAGCCAGCTGGCAGAGGTCTTCCACGGTGCTGGCCGACTCGATGCCGGCCATCAGCTCGCGGATGGCCGGATACAGCTCTTCCAGCGAGCCGGGCTGGCCCGGAACCGGTGCTTCCAGCTCGACCAGCAGATCGGTGGCGGAACGGTGCACCAGCAACTGATGCCGGCCGTGGCCGTCCAGATGCACGGCACCGACATGGGCACTGCTGCCGATCACGGCCTGCTGGAACAAGCCCTGGAACGGCGCCAGCACGCCGCCGAACACCTCACTGACGTGCCGCATCAACGGTTCGCCGAACTGCTGCAGCAGCCCGGGCTGGCTGATGGCGCGTTCGCGCACCTGCAGGGACTGCGGTTCAACGACCAGAAGCACACCATAGGGCTGGATCGCGCCGGGGGTGTGGATCGGTTCGCGCGCGCAACTGGACAAGGCAGTGTCGTGCGCGGACTGAGCAGAAGGCATCAAGGGCGGGACTCATCATTCGTGGATGGCTGGAAAGGCCCAGTGGTACATCCGGTACCCCTCAATGGTGAAGCAAAAGCGTGCATTCGCCTACCAGTGTATGCGTGTGAAGCGTGCTTCTGTCCAAGCTGAATTCTTCATGTAGGGACGAGGTCGAGCACTTGAGGTTTTCGCGAAGAATACATCTCCGCTGCACATCAGCTCGACAGGTCATTGCCTAGAGTGGATCCACTTCCCTGAGCGACCGCCCCGTGAACCTGCAGCCCGCGCCCCTGTCCCCGTACCGCATGCTGGCTGACAGCTGCCAGTTTGAACTGCTGGATGTGGACGCGTTGCAGGACCCGGCCAGCGGCCGGCTGCTGCACCTGTACTCGCTGGTTGCCCGCTGCCTGTCCTGCGAGACGATCTTCAAGGCCGAAGAAGGGCAGGGCCTGGTCAGCCATACTGCGGCGCGGGTGGTGCGATGCCCTACCGGCTGCGGGCAGCAGGCGTTCAAGCCGGCCCTGCTGCGGACCTGGCGCCCGCAGGCCGTTGCCCAGGCGTAAGCGGCGGAGATCACAGCAGCCCGGGATTGGCTCGCCATACCGCGAAGTTGAGCGCCGAGGCGAACGAGATCCAGGCCAGATAGGGAAGCAGCAGCGTCGCCGCAGTCGGACGGATGCGCGCAAACGCGACGATCGCTGCGCAAACCAGCGCAATCAATACAATAATGTCAGCGAAGGCCAGGGCGCCCAGCTTCCAGCCGAAGAACAGCCAGCTCCACAGCGCATTGACGGCAAGCTGCACCAGGTAGAGCATCAGCGCCGGTCGTGCCCCGCGCCAGCCGCGTTCGCGCCACACCAGCCACGCGGCAATCGCCATCATGGCGTAGAGCAGGGTCCACACCGGACCAAAGACACTGGCCGGTGGTGCCCACGGGGGAAGATCGAGGGTGGCGTAGAAGCTGGCCGCGGATGTGGACGCCCACGCGCCCAGGGCGGCCGCGACGAAGGTGATCGCCACCCATCCCAGCAGCCCGAAAACCTGCGAACTCCGCTTCATACTCCGCTTCATACCGTCCAGCATCCCTGATGCGCATGATCCCGTGTACGCGCAGAGGCCGCGAATGGATGCAGGTGTCGCGGGCCTTCAGTCTGAAGATCCGGCGGCAGACGATCCCTGGCTTGCTGGCAGCAGGGAAGGCCGTTGATCAAACCACTCGCGCGCCTTGGCCAGATGCCATTGGCGCTGATCGCCGTCCAGCTCGATGCCCGCACCCAGCAGCCCCCACCGGAGATAGAGGTCACCGCGTTTGCGCTGTTCCAGCAGATCCAGCCGCGCGCGTACCGACAGCCGATCGTTCTCGGCCTGCAGGCCATCGATGACCAGATGGCCAGGGCGCCAGCGCAGCGTCGCCTGTGCCTGTACCTGTCCGGAATCCAGCAGGGACAAGGTCCAGCGCGGATAGTCGGTGCGCTCTGCGAACAGCGCCAGCAACGGTCGCGCATCGCTGAGATCCAGGTCCGTGGTGGCATCCACCTGGAACGGAGACTGCGCATCGATACGGCCACGCTTGAAGGCGACGCGTCCTTTCCATGCCGTCGAGCCCTGCGTGTCCGCCACCTGCACGTTGCGCAGCTCGACCGTGGTACCGGACAGATCGAAATGACGCTGGTTGAAGTCACCGCGGCGCAGCGTTGCGTTCACGTCGATATCGCCGCCCATGTCCAACCCTGCCACCTTTGCGCTGGCGTTGCGCCCCAACAGCCGGGCCGTGCCATGGCCGACGCGCCCGTCGGTGTCGAGGGTCGCATCACCGCTCACGGTGCCGGTGCCACGCAGCAGCCGCACCTGCGGTGAGCCGAGGTAGCGGTTGTAGGCGGTCAGATCAGGGATGGTGGCTTCACTGAAGCGCAGCTGCGCGCGGACGCCTTTGCGCAGTTCCTGCAGGCGGCCATCGCCGGTCAGGTCCAGGGCCAGATCCCGGCCGTCGAACAGGCGCACGTCCCTGGCATCGGTTGGCCGCGCAGTGAATCGCGGCAGCCGGACGGCCAGCTGGGCCTGGCCGGGGCTGCCGGCCTTCAATTCGCCATGGGCGCTGGCCGTGCCCGCCAGGCGTACGCCGGCGACTTCGGCCACGGCCTCGGCAGCCGGGATGTCCACGGTGCTGCCTTCGATCAGTTCGCCATTGCGCAGGCGCAGATCAGCTTTCAGCGTGCCGCCGCCGTCCAGTTGCAGCCACGGCTTGCGGACGAACAGGGCAGGGATCCAGTTGAGCGAGGTGAACGTCCATTCGCCGCGCACAGTGCCAGAGCTGCGTTCCAGCAGCTGTGCGGGCTGTTGGAAGGGAATGTCCCGGCCACTGATATGCAGATCGGCATCCACCTCGCTGCCTGAGCCGGGCTTTGGCGGCAGGCGCGCCTGCAGGCGCAGGTCCTTGGCCACATTGAGCTGCAGTGCCAGCATGCCGCGATCGGGGGCGCCATCGCCCAGATGGAGCGGCAGCTGCCACAGCGCGTGGTCACCGGGCTGCAGCTGGCTATCGATCAGGTGGAGCGCCAGCTGCAGGCGCCCGGGCACGGGCGCGCTGGATATCTTCGGCGTTGTGGCATCGGTGTCCATGCGCAGGCCCTGGCTGCGGGCATCCACCTCGAGCTGGGCATGCAGCAGCTTCAACTTGGCCAGGCCGGGCGCCTGGTCCCGATAATGGCGCGGATAGCTGAAGCGCGCGGTGAGATCCATGTCGCCCAACAGCTGCACGCCGTCATAGCTGGTGTCTGCCTTGCTGAACGAGACTTCGGAATCGAACAGTTCGGATGGGCCGCCACGCAGCTGCTTCAGGAACCCCACGGTACCTTGGCCCTTGCCGATGATCAGCAGCTTGCCGAAGCGTGCGCTGCGGATGCTGTCGCTGTGGATGGCGTCGAAACGCAAGGTCCAGCCCTGGTCGCTGCGCGGCGGTGAAGGGATGGCTTCTTCGACGCGGCTGATCTCGGCGGAAACTCCGGTGGCCTGCAGCCTTGGCACCCGCACCTCGCGCTGGAACAGGGGCAGCACCGCCAATCGGGCGCTGGCGCGGTCTGCATGCAGCACGTAGACGGTGTGGTTCACGTGGCCGCGCATGTGCACGTTCCAGGCGATCACGTGGCCGGGCAACAGCGTAATGGCCGGCCCAGTGGTCATTACGAACTTGTGCGGCTTGCGGTTGGTGACCTGGTCGAACAGGGGCGTGTTGAGGAAGATGTTGCCGGCCAGCAGATACAGCAGGTAGATGCCCAGCAGGACGTAGGCCGGAACGCGCCATCGACGAAGCCGGTGCGGGATGTGCGCGGAATCAGGGGGCATCTACTGCTCAAAAGGTTGGAATTTCCTCAACTATTACGGAGCGGATGGCGGTGGCGCGTGAAGCAGCTACGGGGCCGGAGCTCGATTCTGGTAGTGTGCGGCCTGGTCATGACCACAGATCTGCAGGAGACGCATGGAGATCCGGCCCGCCCGCGCAGGCGATTTCGACGTGATGTGGGGCATGTTCAAGACGGCCATTGCGACGCAGGATGCGCTGCCCTTTGCCGGCTCTTTCGCAGTCGAGACGTTTCGCGCGCATTGGTTCCAGGCCCAGGCGCCTCATGTAGCTGTGCTGGAGGGCCGGGTGGTGGGCATGTACAAGATGGGCCCGAACTTTCCTGATCTGGGGGCGCATGTGGCCAGCGCCACGTATGTGGTGGATGCGCCGGCACAAGGGCAAGGCGTGGGCCGGGCGCTGGTGGAACACAGCCTGGAGCGGGCGAGGGCGGAAGGATTCCTGGCCATGCAGTTCAATTACGTGGTCAGTACCAACGGCCCGGCGGTGGCGCTGTACCGGAAGCTGGGGTTCGACGTGGTCGGGACGTTACCGAAGGCGTTCCGGCACGGTCAGTTGGGGTTGGTCGATGTCTTCGTGATGCACAGGTTCCTGTAGTGCCGTCGCCGGGCCGGTCGCCTCAATCAGCGTTCTTTGGGAGCGTGATGACGAATGAAGTGCGACCATCCCGCCATCGTCCATGGACCGTGCCGCGGTGCGCGTGGCAGATTTCCCGCACCAGGAACAGGCCGAGGCCCAGGCTCGCGTGTTCGCCTTGTGACGCGTTGTGCGAGCCTCTGCGCAAGGGATCGAACAGGCTGTTGAACGCTTCGTCCGATAGTTCGGTCCCGGTGTTGCTCACCGTGATCATGATCTGGTCGACGAGGCCCTCAAGGCTGATCCGCACATCGGTGCCGTGTTCGCCGTACTTTGCAGCGTTGGTCGTGAGGTTGTGAACCGCCTCGCGCAACGAAGAGGCATCGAAGCAACCGCGGGCATCGCCTTCAACCTCATACGTGATAGGGACGTGGGGCAGGGCAGCGCGAAGCAATTCGACTTCCTCGCCAAGCGATTGGGCAAGATCGCAGTCCACCGGATGAATGGCCATCCCATCGCCCAGCTTGCTGCGGCTGTAAGCCAGCAGGTCGTCGAGCAGCTTGTTCATGCGCATGCTGCCATTGATGATCCGCTCGGCCTGCCTGAACAATGCCGGATCCTGCAGCCCACTGGCCAGAGTGTCCGCCGAGAACATGACCGCTGCCAAAGGACCTCGGAGATCATGCCCGAGCGCTGCCAGGAAGATCTGCCGCCAGGATTCGACCTCGGCAGAGAACTGAGCAAGGGATTCGGCGACCGCCTGGTCGATGGCCTCATTGAAACGAAGGATGTCATCGATCGATGAAGCGATCAGCTGCTGGTCGGATGCCCATCGCCGAAGTACCGAAGCCCGGAGTGCTCGATACTCAGCCACCATCTGGTTGAGACCAAAGCCGGCGATGGCGCGGGTTCGGCCATGATAGGACGCGGCGGACTCGGGGCCGGGTTTCAACGGTGCAAGCCCGTGGGACTTTGCGAGCTGCTGGGAGGCTGTCTGCGGCGATCTGAGATCATCTACAACTGCCTGAAGAATCTGGGGAAGATGATTCCGAAGTTGCTTTGCGCTGAACTCGACAGTATCGGGTGCCTGCGTCTCGGCGAATGCCACCGCGTCTTCCAGGATTTCCCGCGCATTCCGTTCGATAAAATCAGCCAGGCGCATCGCCAAACCCGTCCTTAAGTGGTGCGTCGAGCCTACACCGGCGGGCCTGCATGCTGGGTGAGAAGGTTGGCGCCGTGGAGCCTGGTTCTGCGGGCGTTGGGAGGGTTGCTTGAAGGGGAGCAGCATGCGGCCAGGGCTGGACTGGCTGGGGTTCGTATGGGGTAGACCTCTTGGTAACATAATATACATTATGCGAAATACTGTATCGGGCGGCTGCAGCCTTCGTTGGCTCTGCATGGCAATGGCTGAGGCTCTGGCTTGGCTCTTGCCTCCCTGCTGGCTCCCCCGACAAGGATGAGATTGCAGCATGAGCAAGATCGATCCCCATGATCGCATCGACCTAACCGGCCCTTGGGCCGGTTTCGGATTCCAAGCTGGGCACATGTTCACCCCCGAAGGTCATCAGCTAGAGCCATGCGACATGACCTGGTGGTCCCTGACCTGCAACATTGCGCGGGAATGGCGACTGATGATGGCTGAGGCGGCTCCCCGGAGACCAGCTGCACGAAAAGCTTCGGCCACGGCGAAATCCAGCGTCATCTACCTAGCCGAAGCGCTCAGAATTCGCCGAGAACGAAGGTCCGGCGTGCGTGATCCCGGCCCCGGCGCCGAGACGTCCAATGTGGTCTACATGAGTCGTGGGCCGAAGCCGCGTCAGCGCGTGTAAAGCGCTTCCGTAGGGGCGCTGCCCCTACACCCCCAGTACAATGCAATCTGGACGTGATTGGGGGGCGTATGGAGCGCGAACGGCCTGAGTACCTTCCGCCGATTGAGCGGAAGCGTTGGAATTTCCCGTGGCTGATTACCGGATTTTTGACTCTGGTGAGTCTTACAACCATTGGCGTGCTTACGCTGGGTCGCACAAACAGTGCCTGGAGTGAGCGTTTTGAGGGTGTGCGGCGATCCATTGAGGCCGCTGAGCAGCCGTCGACGGCTAGGACTGAGCTGCCGACGGCCAATAGCCCGGTGCCGTCGGCGCTTCCAGAGCGTCAGCACGCACAGCCATCCCAGAATGCGCAGAATCTGCGCTGTATCAATGAGGGTCGGCAGGGATTCATGCAAAAAACAGCCGTGCAGTTGATTCATAGCGAAAGCTTGCGCTCCATCATGCCGGCCACAGGCTAGGTCTTCCGAGTCTGCCGGGATGGGACTGTCGATCGTTCCGGCGGTTCGGGCTTGTCTTCCTGTAAGCGCAATTGCGCGAGCAACTGCTCCAACGTCTCCAACCGGACCCCGGCGCGCAGCGCCTCCGCTTCAGCATGCTCGCGGCGCTCCCGTTCCTTCGCGGCATCCGTGCGGGCGCCGGTCAGTTCGGTGTGTGCGGCTTCCAAGGCCTGGAGATCTTGCGCCCACCGTGCCTGCAGGGCCTGGTGCTCCACCGCTGTCTGTCGCAATGCGTCCAATTGCTGTTGCTGGGCTTGCGCCGCTTGGCGGGTTTGCGTCAATTCCCGTTCCAGGCGGCCGTGCCGTTCGAGCCACTGACTGTTGTCGCGGTTCAGTTGCAGCAGCTCGTGGTTTTTGGCGGTCAGGGCCTCATTGGCCTGACGCAGGGCGACCTGCAGTTCCTGGACCTGGTGTTCGTGCCGGCGCTGTTCCTGGTCACGCTGCTCCTTGACCGAGGTTCGGTAGTGTTCCAGCGCCTCGCGGGCATGCTGGTGCTTTTCCTCCAATGATCGGGCGTGGGCCTCGTGCTCGGCCAGGCGCGTGGTCAGGCCGGCGATGCGCTCTTCCAGTTGGCGGATCGTCATGGTGGCATCGGCCAGTGCCGTTTGCGTCGTCGTGTGCTCGCTCTTTTCCGCCTGCAACGCGGTCTCGGTGCGCTGCAACTGGGCGCTCAACGCGGCGCCTTCCTGCCGCTGGTGTTCTAAGGCCTGGCTGCGTTCCTGCAACTGGGCCTCGAAGCCCTGACGCGCCTCGGTCACCACCGTATCGGCCTCCTCCTGCAGGCGTCCGGCCAGCCGGCCGACCAGATCCTGCAACGCCTCGCTGACCGCGACCTTGGCCCCCGGGCCTTGGCCCTCTTCTTCTTCCAGTTCCTTGAGGTGGCGGTGGATCGTGGTTTTGGAGCCCGTGTTGCCCAGTGCCACCCGCACGGCGTCGACCGAGGGGTGCTTGCCCTGCGCCCGCAGGGCGTCACGGGCCTTCTGGATATCGCTCTTGTACAAGCCGCCACGTGCCATGATCCTCTCCGGACGATTTCGTAATGTATTACATACCACGTAATTACATACTATTTCAAGATCAGAACTAGCCTTAGATTGCAATAAAAATCAGGCGGGATAATGGCGGATTATCCCGCCTGACCCCTCGCAAGTGGTACTTAGTGGCCGCCAAGTAGTACGAAATGGCCTGCGCCGGGAACTTTCGGGATTCGGTGCGCTTCCAAGCGAACAGTCCGCAGTACACTTGCTTGGCGATGCCCCAGTCCTCGGCCCCTCTCACGCGAAGTCTGTCCGTGGTGCCCTCTGGCCACGGGGTCGCGTTGTATTGCGAGAAATGGCCATGAAACTGCGTGCGCTCCGGACTCGATCACTCCGTCTGCGCTTTGCTTGGCTGGCGTTGCTTGCGCTGCTGTTCCAGCAGGTTGCGCTGGCCGCCTACGCGTGCCCGATCGCCGAGACGCCGCCGGAGCCGAAGATGATGATGGCCGGCTGCGAAGGCATGGAGATGCCAGACCCGGCCGCACCAGTGCTGTGCGACCAGCACTGTCAGCGCGATCATGTCGCCCAACCTGACCTTAAAACCCCGCAGGTCCCGCCGCTGGCATTGCCGGCGCGTCACTTCACCCTGACCGAGACACTACTGCCGCCGTTGCAGGCCCAGTACTACGAAGACGTGCCCACCTGCCAGTCCGATCCACCGCCGGCGCAGCGCTTCTGTAGCTTGCAGATCTAGCCCCCGACCGCGACCTATTCCCGCGCTGACGATTTCGGCGGCGCGCTCGTCGTTGCACGTTCGGAGGTTTCATGACCTTTCCATTCTCACTGCACCGCCAGTGCAGAACTCGTCGTTGGCCTGCGTGGATGCTGGCCATCGGTTTCATGGTCACCCCTGCCTGGTCCATCGCGGCTGGCATCTCTTTCAATGACGCGCAGCGCCTGGCGGCCGAGCGCGCTCCCTTGCTCAAGGCGCGCCAGTCACAAATTGCGGCGACCCAGGAAGAAGCTGTCCGCGCCGCTGCCTTGCCCGATCCCAAGCTGACGCTGGGCCTCACCAACTGGCCGGTCACCGGCGCCGACGCGTTCGATTTTCGTGCCGACGACATGACCATGAAGCAGATCGGCGTGATGCAGGCGTTCCCGGCTCGCGCCAAACGCCAAGCGCGTCAGGCCGTAGCCGATCGCGGGATCGAGCAAGCCGAGGCGCTGTCGGTGGCCGAACAGTTGGCGGTTCAGCGAGGCACGGCCGAGGCCTGGATTGCCCTGTGGGCTGCTCAGCGCGAAGTTGCTGCGCTGCAGACCCTGCGGGAACCGGCCTCCATCGCCGTCCACGCCGCCAAGGGGCGTTTGACGGGTGCCACTGGCACGGTGACCGACACCCTGGCCACGCAAGCGGCGGCGCTGGAATTGGAGAATCGGATTGATGCCGCGCTGGCCGCGTTGGAAGCCGCTCGCGCTGGCTTGGCGCGGTGGCTTGGCGTGGATCCTGTCGATGTGGAAGCCGAGGATGCACCGCCCGAGTTGACGGAACTGCCTGTCGATCCGGCCACGCTGCTGGCCTCGATCGACAGCCAAGGGCCGCTGCTGCCATGGCGCTCGCGCGAAGCCCTGGCTGAAGCGGAAGTCGACGCTGCCATCGCCGAGAAGCGGCCCGATTGGAGCCTCGGCGTGACCTATGGGCAACGTGACCGGATGCCGAACGGTGTTTCCCGTAGCGACATGCTGATGGTCGAGTTCGCCATCGACCTGCCGCTGTTTCCGCGCAATCGGCAGGACCGCGGCGTGGCGGCGCGGCGTGCCGAGTTGGATGCGGTGGCCGCCGAACGCGAAGATGCCCGCCGCGTCCAGACCGAAGCCGTACGCCGCACCTTGGCCGACTGGCAGGGCCTACAACGCCAGGTGGCCCGCAAGGAAACCCAATCTCTTCCGCTGGCCCATGACCGCGCGAAGAGCGCGCTAGCGGCCTACGCCGGTGGCGGTGACCTGCAACCGTGGCTGGAAGCGCGTCGCGACGAAATTGCATTGCATATCGAACACGCCCGCCACTTGGGCGAACTCGGCCGCGCCTGGGCAGCGTTGGCCTATTTGCTGCCCGAGGAGAGCACACCATGACGTCCACGACGACCCGTTTAATGCTGGCGACTGCCGCGGTTGCACTGCTGGCCATAGGTCTCGGCACCGGCTATTGGTGGGCGCAGCGTCGCGTCGGTCCAGACATGAAGCCGATGACTGCCGCGCCGATGGCGAGTCAGAGCGAGCGCAAGGTGCTGTACTGGTACGACCCGATGGTGCCGGACCAGCACTTCGACAAGGCCGGCAAGTCGCCCTTCATGGACATGCAGTTGGTGCCCAAGTACGCCGACGAAGTTGCCGGCGGCGGCGTGCGCATCGACGCCGGACTGCAGCAGAGCGTCGGCATTCGCACCGCGCCCGTCGAAGTCAGTCGCCTGGCGTCCACGGTGCGCGTGCCGGGCACACTGACCTGGGACCTGCGTCAGGAATCGGTAGTCAGCGCCCGTGTCGAAGGGATCGTGAGCCGGGTGCAGGTGAAAGCTCCGTACACGAAGGTCGCGCGTGGCCAGCCGCTGGCGGCGTTGCTGGCACCGAGTTGGAGCAGTGCCCTGGCCGAGGCCCAGGCGCTGCGCCAGGCGCAGTCGACTTCGGCGCGGGAGCTGCAGTCTGCCGCCCAGCAACGCCTGCGCGTGTTGGGCGTGCCGAGTGGCATGGCCCGCGACGGCAGCGTGACGCTGAGTGCACCCAGTAATGGTGTCGTCACCGAAGTGCTCGCCCGCGAAGGCCAGACGGTGATGCCAGGCACACCGCTGTTCCGCGTCAACGGCATCGACACCCTGTGGCTGGAAGCCGCGATTCCGCAGGCCAGCGCCACGTCCCTGCACCCCGGCACATCGGTGGAAGCCATCGTCAGCGCCATACCCGGCCAGACCTTCGCCGGGGAAGTCGAAGCGCTGTTGCCGCTGGTCGATATCGCCAGCCGCACGCAGCGGGCGCGCATCGTGCTGCGCAATCCTGACGGTGTGTTGGCGCCGGGCATGTTCGCCGAAGTGACGTTGCAACCGCAGGCCGGCACGGCAGTTCCGCTGGTGCCGACCGAGGCACTGATCGCGACCGGTGCCGACAGTCGCGTCATCGTGCAGGACGCCAGCGGCGGCTTCCGTCCGGTGCGCGTCTCGACGGGGCGCAGTAGCAACGGTCGCACCGAAGTCCTGACCGGACTCAAGGGGGGCGAGCATGTCGTGGTCTCCGGTCAATTTCTGATCGATTCCGAGGCCAGTCTGTCCGGCGCACTGGAACGTCTGGGGGCACCGGAAACCGCGTCGCCGGCAGTGCCCATGAAAGCACTATCGCCGAGTAGCGCGCCGGAAATCGTCCCAACATCGACGCCGGCAAAGCCCGCTGCTGTCGCACCGCCGCGCTCGTGCCCGGTGCAGTACTGGTATGACCCGATGAAGCCGGGCCAGCACTTCGACCAGCCCGGCAAATCGCCCTTCATGGACATGCAACTGGTGCCGAAATTCGGACCGGGTGCGGCGCCCGACTGCACCATCCGCGATGTGCCGTTGGCAAGCCCGGAGAAGCAGCCATGATCGCCCGCCTGATCCACGCCTGCATCGCCAACCGTGTGCTGGTGCTGATGGCAGCCGTGCTGCTCGTCATCGCCGGCGTGTGGTCGGTGCGACACACGCCACTGGACGCGCTGCCGGACCTGTCCGACACGCAGGTGATCATCCGCACGCAGTGGCTGGGGCAGACTCCACGCATCGTCGAGGACCAGGTCACCTATCCGCTGGCGACGACGATGCTGTCGGTGCCGGGCGTCAAGGCGGTGCGTGGCTTTTCGTTCTTTGGTGATTCCTTCGTCTACATCCTGTTCGATGACGCCACCGACCTTTATTGGGCGCGCTCGCGCGTGCTGGAGTACCTGAGTCAGGTGCGCGACCGGCTGCCGCAAGGCGTGAGTCCCGCACTCGGCCCGGACGCCACCGGGCTGGGCTGGATTTACCAGTACGCGCTGGTCGATCGCACCGGCCAGCATGATCTTGGCCAGCTGCGCGCCCTGCAGGACTGGTTCCTGCGCTACGAGCTCAAGACCATCCCCGACGTGGCCGAGGTCGCCAGCATCGGCGGCGCGGTACGCGCCTGGCAGATCGCGCCTGATCCGCAGGCGTTGGCCGCCCGCGGCCTCACCGTGGCGCAGCTGGTCGACGCCGTTGATGCGGCTAATGGCGCCACCGGGGGTTCGGTAATCGAACAGGGCGAAGCCGAGCTGATGGTGCGCAGCGAAGGTTATCTGCACAGCCAGGCCGCGTTCGAGCAGGTGCCGATTGTCAGCACGACCGAGGGCGTGCCGGTGCTGCTCGGCGAGGTCGCGACCATCGCTCGCGGCCCGACCTTCCGCCGTGGCATCGCCGAATTGGACGGCGAAGGTGAAGTCGCCGGTGGCGTGATCGTGCTGCGCACCGGCAAGGATGCGCTGACCGCAATCGAGAACGTCAAGACACGATTGAAGGATTTGCAGGCCAACTTGCCCAAAGGCGTGGAGATCGTGCCGGTTTACGACCGCTCCGAACTGATCCACGAAGCCGTGCGCAACCTTACCCACAAGCTCGGTGAGGAGTTCCTGGTCGTGGCTCTGGTATGTGCACTGTTCCTCTGGCACCTGCGCTCGGCGCTGGTGGCGGTGATCACGTTGCCGCTGGGTGTGCTGGCCGCGTTCATCGTCATGCGCTACCAGGGCATCACCGCCAACCTGCTGTCGCTGGGCGGCATCGCGATCGCCATCGGTGCCATGGTCGATGCGGCCGTCGTCATGATCGAGAACGCGCACAAGCACCTGGAGCATTGGCGCGAGGAACACGGCGATGAACCACAAGGCGAAGCGCGCTGGCGGCTGATGGCGCAGTCCGCCGCTGAAGTCGGCCCCGCGTTGTTCGCCAGCCTGCTGGTGATCACGCTCTCGTTTATTCCGGTGTTCGCGTTGCAGGCGCAGGAAGGTCGGCTGTTCTCACCATTGGCCTACACCAAGACCTACGCGATGGCCGCCGCTGCCGTCCTGTCGGTGACGCTGATTCCGGTGTTGATGGGCTACTTGATCCGGGGCCGCATCCGCCCGGAGCAGCAGAACCCCATCAACCGGGTGCTGATCGCCGGTTACCGGCCGGTGCTGGACTGGGTACTGCGGCATCCGCGCCTGACCTTGGGGTTGAGCGGCGCGCTGTTGCTACTGACCGTGATTCCGTACACGCGCCTGGGCAGCGAGTTCATGCCGCCGCTGGAGGAAGGCACGTTGCTGTACATGCCCACGGCGCTGCCGGGCCTGTCGGCGGACAAGGCCCGGCAACTGCTGCAACTGTCCGACCGCATGATCAAGACCGTGCCCGAGGTCGCGCACGTGTTCGGCAAGGCTGGTAGAGCCGAGACAGCTACCGATCCGGCACCGATCGAGATGTTCGAGACCACGGTGACGTTCAAACCTCGCGACCAGTGGCGGCCGGGGATGACGCCGGACAAGTTGCGCGCCGAACTCGATGCTGCAGTGAAGGTGCCGGGGCTGACCAACCTGTGGGTGCCCCCGATCCGCAATCGCGTCGACATGCTCGCCACCGGCATCAAGAGCCCGATTGGCATCAAGGTATCGGGGCCGGACATCGGCGTGATTGAGCAGCTCAGCAGCGACGTCGAACGCGTGGCCAAGACCGTGCCGGGCGTGCGTTCCGCGCTGGCCGAGCGCGTCACTGGCGGGCGCTATGTCGACGTGCACATCCGCCCGGGGATTGCAGCACGCTACGGCCTGAGCCAAGCCGAATTGCAGACGCTCATCGCGACCGTGGTCGGCGGTGATCCGATCGGCGAGACGATCGAAGGCCGCGAGCGTTACCCGATCGTGCTGCGTTACCCGCGTGGACAACGCGACTCGCTGGATGCGCTGGTACAGCTGCCACTGGTCGCACCCGGTGGCGTGCAGCTCACCCTGGGCCAGGTAGCCGACGTGTCGTTGAGCCCCGGGCCACCCATGCTCAAAAGCGACAACGGCCGCCTGGTCGGGTACATCTATGTCGACGTTGCTGGCCGCGACCTCGGATCGGTGGTCGCCGACTTGCAACGCGCTGTTGCCGTGCAGGTGAAGCTGCCACCGGGTTACGGCATCGCCTGGTCGGGTCAGTACGAGTACCTGCAGCGCGCCTTGGCCCGGTTGCAGTGGGTGGTACCGGCCGCACTGGCCATCATCTTTCTGGTCATCTGGCTGGTTTTCCGGCGCTTCGGCGAGGTCGCGATCATCCTGCTCACCCTGCCGTTGGCGCTGGTCGGCGGGCTGTGGCTCATCTGGATGCTGGGTCATGCCGTGTCGATCGCAACGATGATCGGTTTCATCGGGCTCGGCGGGGTCGCCGCCGAGTTCGGCGTGATCATGCTGCTGTACCTGCGCCACGCTTGGGAACGGCATCTGGCCGCGGGCGAACCGGCCACGGTCGCCACGCTGGAAGCCGCAATCCGCGAAGGCGCGGTGCTTCGCGTGCGCCCCAAAGCCATGACCGTCGCCGTGATCTTCGCCGGCCTGTTCCCGTTGTTCATCGGCGCCGGCGCCGGCTCAGAGGTCATGCAGCGCATCGCCGCGCCGATGCTCGGCGGCATGGTGACCGCGCCCCTGTTGTCGATGCTCGTCATTCCGGCCGCGTTCCGCCTGCTGCGCGGGCGCGCTCTGTCTCGAACTTCGTCTGCCGTATCGGTGGACACCGCGACGTGAGCGGCGCATTGGGTTCGCTCACTTGACAACTTTAGGAGATTCATCATGAAACGTCATTTCGTTACCGCTATCTTGACTGCCGCCCTCGGAATGTTGAGTGCTTGCACCACCACGACCGCCGCGCACCGTCTGGGCTCGGTCAAGACCGTGTCCGACCACACCCTGCAGTTGTGCTTCGATCCACAGGCAGTACCGCCGGTCGCCGGCCAGCAGGTTCAACTGGTACGCCGCCAGCAATTCGGCAACCCGAAGTTCCCGCCGACCTTCCGCGAACGCCCCGTCGGCACAGCACGGATCGATGCCGACGTAGCTGGGCGCTGCGTGGCCGCTACGTTGGTCGAAGGCAAGGCGCGCCGCTTCGATGAGGTATATCCGCTATCGGCCGACCGTAAGCCGCATTGAAGCAGCACCACCGGAACCAACGACGGCAGTCCGATTGCGCTGCCGTCGCACCAACCTGCAATCGAACTACGCAACTACCGAAGGAGAACCGTATGAAAATGACCCTATTCGTTTCCGCATTGACTACGCTGCTGTTGGCGGCCTGCTCGCAGGCACCCAGCGGTGACACCGCTATGCAAGGAACCGACAACACGCCCATGCCAGCTGCGGAGCACGCGCCAATGGCCGACCAGGCAAAACCGGCCACTGGCGACATGGCGCAATCGGCCAAGACGGCATCGGCTACGGGTACTGTCGAAGCCGTCGATGCGGCCGCTGGCAAGATCACCATCGCCCACGGCCCGGTGGACGCGCTGGGTTGGCCGGCGATGACGATGGGCTTCAAGGCCACACCTGAACAAATCGCCTCGGTACAGGCGGGTCAGAAGGTACATTTCGAGTTCCAGGCACAGGCCATGGAAGCGACGATCACCCAGATCATGCCAGCCCAGTAAGCTGAATCCCAGCGGCGCATGGTGGCCATGTATCGCCATGCGTCGCACTGGCCGTTGCCGTTGGGTCGGCTAGTCGCGCGTTATGAAATTGCGCCCGAACGGGCCTTACGTCGTGCCTCTCGTGCGTCGCGAGAATTCCCGCACCTCCCTGGATGACATCAGGGCGCCGATGAGGATCTCGGCGCAATTCACATCACACCTCGCGCTAGACAACAACGATGTGGGCGATTTTCCGGAACCTTACGAAAACGAATTGGTTTTGGCTTCGTAGCGTGGTTAGCCGCCCGGCCCGCCACCGATGGTGACCAGGTCGAGCATCAAGCTTGCGTCCACTATTCGTTCTCGTTGAATGAACCACGCGACAAGCCGTTCTAGCCGCGCCGACAGATGCCTTGCAACATCAGAATTACTGCACCGGTGACGATGGCGACATCGGCTAGGTTGAATGCGGGCCAGTACCAGTCGCGCCAATGCCACTGGATGAAATCCACCACGTGCCCGCGCAGGATGCGATCCACCGCATTGCCCAAGGCGCCGCCGATAACAAGGGCGTAGGCAAGCGCCGGCGGCCATGCATGACGTGGCAGCTTGGTGAGCCAACGCGTCAACAGCGCGGCGACCGCCAGCGCCAGGAACGTCAGGACATGGCGTTGCCAGCCGCCGGCCGAGCTGAGGAAGCTGAAGGCGGCGCCCGTGTTGTAGGAGCGGTACCAGTTCCACCAGGGGTCGACCACGGGCACCGCGATGTGCTCCGGCAACGCGGTCAGCACCCAATACTTGGTCAGATGATCGACCGCCAATACGATGGCGGACACACCGAGCCACGGCAGTGCGCTCGGCATTCGCGGCGCGCGGCCCTGCGCGGTGTGTATCTCACGCATGATTGCGCTCTCGGGCCGGCCACGCCGCTCGCAGCAGCGCGGGAACGCGCCCGGCGTCACGCGCCAAGAGCATGCTCGCCAACGCCAGATAGAGCCAGGCGATGGCCGTCAGCACGAAGATTTCCCGCTCGGGGTTGGATTGGTAGAAGAACGCCAGCATCAGCTGCCCGACGAACAGCACCGCCAGCGCCACGGCGCCAACCAGGCTCAGTCGCATGCGCACCAGCAATGCCAGCGCGAACATCGACTGAGCGGCGGTCAGGAAGAATTCCTCGTGCTGGCGTGCGCCCAATGGCAATGAGGTCAACTCGCCGGCGCCAATGCTCATGGCAATCGGCAACATGCCTACCAGCAAGGTCCACTGGTTGATCTTGTCGCTGATCATGGTCGTCAGGCCCGCACGGGCACGGCCGTCCAGGACGAACAGGATCGCGATGGTGACCGCCGGCGCTTCGCTGGCCAGCGGCGCCAGCCACTGGATCAACAGGAACTCGTCCATCCCCAGGCGCCGGCCGGAAGCCACCAGCGATTCGGCGAAGGGTTCGGCCGCCAGCAGGATCACGCCTGCGGCCACCACGCCCATCAGCACCATCACCGTCCAGCGCTTGCCGGGCGAGAACCGCGCGATCACGGCTCCCGGGCCCGGTTCTTCGTCTTCTTCCTCTTCTTCGTTCTCCGTCTTTGATGTGCGCCACAGGTACAGGAAGAACAAGGCACCCAGCACGACGAAATCGAACAGGCCGATGCGATCCTTCAGGATGATGACGAAGGCATACGCGCTCGCCAACGCAAGGAAGACGATTTCGACCGAATTTTCGACCTGCAACGCAATCCCGCGTTGCCGCGAGCGCCACCAGTGCAACCCCACCAGCAGCGGCCAGGCAAGCCCGATCAACAGCCGATTGGCACCGGTCATGTTGGCGGCGGCGTAGGCCACATACCCGGACGCCGGATCTTGGCCCGCGCGGTAGGCGTAGTAGAAGTCCACCGCGTATTCGGGGAGCACCGTAATAAGTGCGACCACCGCCAGCACGAAGCTGGTGGCGATGTACTTCTCGGCAGCCTCCGCGCCCCACGACAGCAGGAAGCCGGAGGCCAGAATCGCCATGCCGAACAGCGCCATGTCGCCCAGGGCGCCGACGCTGCTCCCGGACACGCGCAGGTACAGCGCGGGCACGACGGCCAGTGCTGCCAGCCCCACTGGAACCAAGAATTCTCGGACTGCGCTGTGTGTTTGCATGACGTGCCAGCTCCCTTGGGTCCTACGCGGTGCCGTCGATGGGGAATGCTTGCTCCACCGGGCTGATATAGACCCAGCCCGCGTCCGGTCGCCCCGTCCGCCCGACACGGCGGAAGATTTCCACGGCCCGAGCCACGTCCTCATCCTTGCAGAACAGCTCCATCTGCACCTCATTGATCACCTGGTCGCCGAACTCGACCGAATACTCCTGCTCGCGCGCACTCAAGGCGCGCAGCAGTCCCTTCACGTCGAACAGGCTCAGGCGCTGGAAGCCGGCGGCTTCCAGCGCGTGGATCAGGTCGGAAACCCGGTTGCGGTGCACGAACGCCTTGATCTGTTTCATCACACGGTCTCCTGCGGGTTGGATCCGGCCGCCTTGCGTTCGGCGCGGGTTTCGAGCCAATCATACAGCACCGGCAACAGCACAAGCGTCAACAGCGTCGAACTGATCAGGCCACCCACCACCACGGTCGCCAGCGGACGCTGCGTTTCCGCGCCTACGCCGGTGGACAGCAGCATGGGCACCAGGCCGAGAATGGCGACGCTGGCGGTCATCAGCACCGGCCGCAGGCGCAGCGCGGTGCCCTGTACCACCGCTTCGCGGACCGACAAGCCCTTGTCGCGCAGCTCGTTGAGGAAGCTCACCAGCACAATGCCGTTGAGCATGGCCACGCCGAACACGGCGATGAAACCGATGGCCGAGGGCACCGACAGGTACTGTCCGGTGACCGCCAGAGCGATCAGGCCGCCGATGGTGGCGAACGGCACGTTTGCGATGATCAGCGTGGCGTACTTGACCGAGTTGAACGCGGTGTAGAGCAGCACGAAGATGAAGAAGATCGTGACCGGCACGATCAACGCCAACTTGGCTAGCGCCCGTTGCTGGTTCTCGAAGGCGCCGCCCCATTCGATCCAGTAGCCGGGAGGCAAGTGCACCTGCTGCTTGATCGCCGCGTTGGCGTCCTTCACGAAGCCATCGACATCGCGACCGCGCACGTCCATCTGGATCACCGCGTAGCGCTGCAACTGCTCGCGGCGGACGAACGAATAGCCTTCGGCGATGCTGATCTCCGCCACGCGTGACAGGGGCACCAGCGCACCGGAAGCCGTTCGCAGGGGAATGTGACGCACGGATTCAACGGACACGCGGGCGCTGTCGTCGAGGCGCACGGCAATATCGAAGCGCTTGACGCCGTCCAACAGTACGCTGACCGGTTCGCCGCCCAGCCCATTGCGCACGATCGTCAGCACGTCCTCGGCATTCAGCCCATACAACGCCAACTCGTCCCGGTTGACCTGGATGCGGATCTGCGGCTTGCCGAGATTGGCTTCAAGGGCAAGGTCGGCGACGCCCGGCACCGTGGCAAGGGTGCTCTTGAGGCGCCCGCTAAGCTTGTCGAGTTCGCGCAGATCCTCACCGTAGAGCTTTAGGGCAAGCGTGGCGCGCACGCCGGAAATGAGCTCTTCCACGCGCATCTGGATCGGTTGGGTGTAGCTCGGCACTACATTGGGCACCACCTTCTCCAGCGTTTCCTGCATCGCCGCTTCCAGCTCTTTGATATTCCGACCGGTGGTCCACTCGTCCTCCGGCTTGAGGGCGGTGTAGATCTCCATGTAGTTGACGTCGGCGGTGTCGCCCTTCTCGGCACGACCGATCATGGAGAGGGTGGTTTCCACTTCCGGGAATTGCTTGAAGGCTGCGGCGATGGTGTTGCTGGTGCGGATCGATTCGTTCAGCGAGGTCGATGGAATGCCGGTCACGCGCCACATGATCGAGCCTTCCTGCAGCTGTGGCATGAACTCCTTGCCCAGGAACGGGAACAGCGCCAGGCTCACGATCAGGGCTGCCACCGCACTGATCACCACCGTCCGCTTTTTGGCCAGGGCCTTGTCCAGCAATGGCCGGTAGATGCACTTGATCCGGGCGACCAGCCAGGTGTCGCGCTCCTCCTTGGGCTTGAGGATCATCGACGCCAGCACCGGAATCAGGGTCAGGCTCAGGATCAGCGAGCCGGCCATGGCGAAGGCGATGTTGAACGCCATCGGCTTGAACATCTTGCCTTCGAGGCCTTCCAGCGCAAACAGCGGCAGGAACACCACGATAATGATGATGATGGCAAAGGCGATCGGGTTGGCGACTTCCTTCGCCGCCGCCAGCACTGCCGAAGTTCTGTCGACCTTCTCGCCGTGTTCGAGGCGTTCGGCCATGATCCGGAACGCGTTTTCCACCATCACCACCGCGCCATCGACCATCATGCCGATGCCAATGGCCAAGCCGGCCAGCGACATCAGGTTGGCCGATAGTCCGGCTTGGCCCATGCCGATGAAAGCGATCAACATCGCCAGCGGCAGGGTAACGATCACCACCAGCGCCGAGCGCACCTCGCCCAGGAACAGGAACAGGATGATCGCGACCAGGATGGAGCCTTCGATCAGCGCCCGCACGGCGGTTTCCACCGCCTTGTTGACCAGGTCGGTGCGCTCGTAGATGGGGCGCAGCACCATGGTCTTGGGCAGCGCCGCCCGAACGACCTCCAGCTTGCCCTTGACGGCTTCGACGACGTTTTTTGCGTTCTCGCCGATGCGGGCCAGTGCCTGGCCCATGACGACCTCTTGGCCATCACGGGTCACGGCACCGAAGCGCGGTGCAGGGGCCTCCGTTACGCGGGCCACGTCGCGCAGGTACACCGGAACGCCGTCTTCGGACTTCAGCACGATGGCGCCAATGTCCTCGACCGACTTCAGCAAGCCCAGGCCACGGACGAGGAATTGCTCGCGGCCGACATCCATGACATTGCCGCCGACCTGGCCGTTATTGGCGGGGATGGCGTTGATGACATCGCTGAAGCCCAGGTGGCGTGCATACAAGCGCTGAGGATCGATCTGTACCTGGAACTGGCGCTCGCCGCCGCCCCAGGAACTCACGTCGTCCACGCCAGGCGCGGTGCGCAGGATCAGGCGCACCGTCCACTCCTGCCAGGTGCGCAGGTCCATGTCGGTGACCTGTTCCTTGCTGACACCCGGGGCGCGCTCGACCGTGTACCAGTACACCTGCCCCAGCCCGGACGTATTCGGGCCCATGCTTGGTTTCCCGTAGCCTTCTGGCAGGCGATCGCCGATTTCCTGCAGGCGTTCGTTGACCAGCTGACGGGCGAAGTAGATGTCCATGTCGTCCTTGAAATAGACCGACACGTACGACAGCCCGAACAGACTGACCGAACGGATTTCCTGCACCTTGGGCAAGCCGGCCAGCGCCGATTCCACCGGCGTGGTCAGCAACTGCTCGACATCCTCGGCCGCCAGGCCCGGGGATTCGGTGTAGACATTGACCTGGACCGGGGTGACGTCGGGAAACGCATCGATCGGCACGTTGCGCACGGCGCTGATGCCGAGGAAGGCCACCACCGCGAACACGATCAGGACCAGGAACTTGTAACGCAGGGACAGTTCGACCAGGCGATTCAGCATGGCGCGTTACCTCGCACCCTTGTGCGCAGTTCGCGGCTCATTCTTCTTCTCCCAACTGGGACTTGAGCATCTGCGACTTGAGCGCAAACGCGCCTGCGACCACCACCGTGTCGCCCGGCTTGAGACCGTCCCGGATCAGGGTCCGGTCGCCGATCACCTCGCCCGTGCGCACCGGCACCGGCTCCAGAGCACCTTCCGCGTTGCGGCGAAAGACGACGGTGTCACCGGCCAGTTGCACCAGTGCGTCGTTTGGCACGGCAACCTCCGTGGCGGCACGGCTGTCGGCCTGGGCGCTTCCCGTTGCCTCGAAGAACACATCGACGAAGTCACCGCTGTGCAGGCGATCGCCCTGGTTCGGCACCTTGATGCGCACGACGGCATTGCGCGTAGCGTCGGAGGTGCGGTGCGCGGCCTGCTGCACGGTACCGGCCAAGCGCTCGCCGTCAAAGAGCACCACCGCTTCCTGGCTAGGGCGGATGCGGTGTGCGGTACCCGCCTGCAGCTTGGCATCGACCCATACGACGGACTCATCGACCAGACGGAACAAGGCCTTGCCCGGTTCGATACGCTCACCGACGACGAAGTCGTCTTCGGTGATGCGGCCAGCATGCGGCGCGGTCAGCGTGAACTGGCCGTTGACGCCACCGCTGGCGGTGCCAGGCAGTCCGTAGGCCTGCGCCTTGGCCCGGGCGCGATCGACCGCGACCTTTGCTTCGGTAATGCGACGGCCGGCGACGGCTTCACGGCCAAGTGCTGAAACCCGGCGCCATTCCTGTTCGGCGATGCGCAGCTCGGCTTGCGCGTCGGAAACATCGACGCTTGTCAGTGTCGCCAGCGGCGCGCCGGCGCGGACTTCATCGCCGAGCTTGGCGTGCCGGCGCACGACCAGCGCCTCCACCTGGGGGGTGATCAAGGTCGTGCCATAGCCCGTATCCACCACTTCGCCCGGAGCGCGCAGTTCCTCGCTGAGCGCCGACGGCCGCAGTGTCTGCAAGCGGATGCCGGCGGCTTTCATCGCGGCATCGTCCATCTTCACCGAACTGGCGGCTTCTTCTTCACCGCCTTCGGCGTGGCCCTCACCACCCGCCTGTTCGGAATTCGCGGTTTCGGCCCCAGGCTTGGCCGCGCCTGCATCGGGGGATTTGGAACAAGCGGCCAGCGCCAGCAGCAATGCGGCGGTCAGCGGCAGGGTTAACAAACGCATGCGATCCATCGAAATCTCTCTCATGGGGTGCCTTCCATACCGGCCCAGCGTTCAAGCTGACCGGTGGCGGCGAGGTAGTCGGCATAGCTGCGCCACAGGCGCGCCTCAAGTTCGGCACCAGCGAGCTGGGTGTCAAGGGTCTGCTTGAGCTGCAACAGGTAATCGGCGGTGGACAGTTCGCCTTCCTGCCAGAGTTTCTCCAGCAAGCTGGCGCGGCGCTCCACATCGGTGCCCCTGCTACCTTGCCAGCGCGACCAGGCGGACTGCGCGGCACCGTAGCTGCCGATGGCGCGCTGACGATCCGCTGTCAGTTCCATTGTGGTGCGTTCAGCCACCGCTGCGGCCACATCGGCCTCGGCGGTGGCCGCCGCTACTTCGGCACGATATGAGTTGCGGACGAACAACGGAATGCTGATCGAGAAACCGACAATGTTGTCAGTCACCGGGCCGATGTCCTTGCGTCCGCCGCGAACGGCCAGTGTCGGGTTTGCTATGCGATCACGACGCGCCACCGTGACATCCCGCTCGGCAGCCAGCGCCGCCGCATGTGCGACCTGCCACTCCGGCAATTGCTCGACGCCTTCCGCAGGCGTAACAGGCGGTGGCAGGGTTTTGCTGGGCAAGAGTACGCTCGCAACCAATTCGGGGCTGCCGCCCACAGCCCGAAAGCGCGCTTCGGCTTCCCCGCGTTCTGCAATCAGCTGGGATTGCTCGGCTTGCGCTTCGTCGTGGGCGAGTTGAGCGAGATCCCGCTCGATTCCGGAAATGTCGTCGGCTGCGAACTGCTTTTCGGCCAGCATTGCAAATCGGGACACCAGTTCCAAACGGCGCTCGCCAGTACGGAACCGCTGTTGTGCCGATTGCAGATCAGCCCAACTGGCGAACCATTGTTTGACGAAATCGCGACGGTGCATTTGCGCTTCCGCCGTGGCCTGATCGACCCGCGCTGCGGCTGCATCACGGCGTACGCGGCGTTTGCCACTGATATCAAGCGTGAGGCTGAGTCCAGCAGTCGACGTACGTTCGTCGCCTTCTTCCTCGCGGGTCAGCTCGACTTCGGGGTTGTACAGCGGCTGTCCCGCTGCTGCCAGCCGTGCGCGAGCGGCAGCGAGTTGTGCTTCGGTGGCACGGTAACTGGGATGGCGCTGCCAGGCGGCCAGAAGCGCCGCGCGGAGGGGCGCCGGGGCCATGGCCCCGGGCGCTTGGGCGGCCCATGCCTGTCCTGCCAGCAAGCAGGCGAACAGCGCGATGGCCAGCCAGGCGACAGCGCGTCGGCGCGTCGAACGAACAAGGTGCATTGGAAGGATCCTCTGAATCGACAACATTCCTCGACGCTCCGCGCCGAGGGGGCAAACCACAGGCCGGTTAGGCGATCGGTGGCCTAAGTTCCAAACAAGACGTAATGCTGCGCCGCACGCCGGCGAGCAGTACCGCCACATCCTGCGGTGGGAGGGGGAAGCTGAAGAAGGTTTCGGGCGCCATAACGGCGGCGTGGTGGCAACTGCAGTGCGAACACCCGCCGGGCTCCTTCCTCGACGCACCCTCGCCATCGTCCGCTGGCACATTCACTACGGTCTCGAGCGAGGCCTTCGTACCATGGCCCAGATCAACGAAATCATGCCGGGTACACGCGGCGGCAGCGCCAATCTTCATGACGAAGATCAACAGCACCAGCACAACCAACCGCGCGGAAGTGCGCAAGCGCGCAAGCAAGGCACGGGACGCGGCGGACTTCAACCCTCCGGCATGGCCAGCAACAGGTGAGCTTTGAAATATCATTCAGGATGCCTGTCGCCTCGCCAAGCCTATAGCCGCAATGCGACCGCAATGGCGGCGTTGACGAACACGCCCGTGAGGGTTCAGTGGACGGCTACCTGAATCCCCAACACACTTAGATCCGTGCCCGCCCCCCAAAAGATAGCCGTGCACGAGCGCATGGAAGGTTTCAAAACAGGAGAAGAACTTAGCGACTTCCTTCGACCGTGTCATGGCGTCCTCCTCTCACTTGCGGGCCGAAGATAACTTCCGCAGCAAGCGCATGCCGTTGCCGACGACCAGCAGGCTCGCGCCCATGTCGGCAAACACCGCAGCCCACATCGTAGCCTGACCAGCTAAGGTGAGCACCAGGAACACCGCCTTGATGCCGAGCGCCAGAGCGATGTTCTGTGCCAAAACCCGGGCCGTGGCCTTCGACAGCCCGACGAAGGCGGGAATCTTGCGCAGGTCGTCGTCCATCAAGGCCACATCGGCGGTTTCGATGGCGGTGTCGGACCCGGCCGCGCCCATCGCAAAGCCGATATCAGCCCGCGCCAGCGCCGGGGCATCGTTGATGCCGTCGCCGACCATGCCGCTGGTGCCCTGTGCGGCGAGGGCTTCCATTTCCCGCAGCTTGTCTTCGGGCAGCAGGTTGCCCTGGGCCCGGTCGATGCCGACTTCGCGGGCGATGGCCTGCGCGGTGTGCGGATTGTCGCCAGTCAGCATCAGGGTCTTGACGCCGAGTGCGTGCAGTTCGGCAATGGCCTGTCGGCTGCTGTCCTTGACCGTGTCGGCCACGGCGAAGAGGGCCTGCACGCCATCGCTTGCCACCAGCGCCACGACGCTCTTGCCTTGTGTTTCCAAGCTGCTGAAATGCGCTTCCAACGCTGCCGAGCTGGCACCCAGCTCCTGCACCAGCCGATGGTTGCCCAAGTGGTAAAGCACACCTGCCACCTGGCCGCGTACGCCGCGGCCCGGCAAGGCGGCGAAGTCCTCGACTTCACGCACGGTCACCGCATCGTCCTGTCCCGCCACGGCAATGGCCTTGGAGACGGGGTGGTCGGAGCGAGCGGCCAAGCTGACCGCGACCGCGCGAGTCAGGCCTGGGTCCGCCTCGCCCCATGCGACGAAGTCGGTCTGCTTGGGTTTGCCGTGGGTGATCGTCCCGGTTTTGTCGAGCGCCAGCCATCGCAGCTTGCGACCATTCTCCAGGTACACGCCGCCCTTGATCAGGATGCCGTGCCGTGCCGCCGCGGCCAGTCCGCTGACGATGCTCACCGGGGTGGAGATCACCAGTGCGCAAGGACAGGCGATCACCAGCAGCACCAGCGCCCGGTAGGTCCATTCCAGCCACGCCGCGCCCATCAACAGGGGCGGCACTACCGCGACGCCGATGGCGACGGCAAACACCAGCGGGGTGTACCAGCGCGCAAACTGGTCGACGAAGCGCTGGGTGGGCGCACGATTGCCCTGCGCCGCCTCCACCGCGTGGATGATGCGCGCGAGGGTGGAATCATTGGCCGTGGCCGTGACCCGATATTCGAGCGAACCGGCTTCGTTGACGGTGCCGGCGAACACCAGATCGCCCTCGGCCTTTTCGACAGGAAGGCTCTCGCCGGTGATCGGCGCCTGGTTAATCGTGGAGCGGCCAAGGACCACCACGCCGTCCAGCGCGATGCGCTCGCCCGGCTTGACCCGCACCCGGCTATCGAGCGCGACCGTCTTGGCATCCGCCTCGACCCATCGGTTGCCGTCCTGCAGCACCGTGGCCCGTTCGGGCGCCAGGTCCATCAAGCCCCGGATCGCATTGCGCGCGCGATCCAGCGATCTGGCCTCGATCACCTCGGCCAGCGCGAACAGCACCATCACCATGGCCGCCTCCGGCCAATGGCCGATCAGCATCGCGCCGGTGACCGCGATCGACATCAGGGCGTTCATGTTGAGATTGCGGTTCTTCAGCGCAATCCAGCCCTTCTTGTAGGTCGACAGGCCGCCCGTACCGATCGCCACCAGCGCCAGTGCTATGACCAGCCACGCAGGGGCCCCGAGCCACGACATGACCTCGGCGAGCAGTGCCGCCGCGCCGGAAACGATCAACGGCCACCAGGCTGTCCGGGTCTGCACCGGTGCAGTCGAATCTGCGCTGCCGGCCGTGGCGACCGCTTCGGCCTCGAAGCCCAGCGACTTCAAGGCGGCTAGCACATCCGACAAGACACCGGTCGCGTGGCGGACGGTCAGGGTGCGTTGCACGAGATTGAAGGCCAGCGCGTCCACCCCCGGCATGCCACTCAACTTGCCGCGAATGAGGCTTTCCTCGGTGGGGCAATCCATGTTCGCGATATGCAGCGCCGTTTCAACGGCAGACGCCGTCGTCTCCAATGGCACCGCCTGCATGCCGATCGCCGCCAGCGCGTCTTCCACGGGGGCCAGCGCAGGCAACTGGTGAAGCACTGTCAGCGTGCGCTGCACCAGGTTGAACTGCAGGTCCGTCACGCCGGGCACTTGGCCGAGCTTGTTCCGGATCAGCGCCTCCTCGGCGGGGCAGTCCATGTTCGCGATGCGATAACGCATAACCTGGAGTGAAGGCGCCGGAAGTTGAGCCATGGTCGCCGAGTCACCACAGCTGTTGCAAGACGTGCTCATTGCGCGCGGTCTCCCTTGACGGCTTGCGGGGGCACGCGAGAGTTGCGCGCATTGTAATAAAAACTGCCGATAGCGATCACCGCCACGGCCAACTGCGCCAGCAGGGATTGCCAGGAGGGGTACACGCCCAGCCAATCGATACGCGGCGCGGCGACCAGCGCCTGACCGACCCAGCCAGCTTCCTGCAGCGCCGCGATGCCCTTGCCGACCAGCACGACGGCGAGCACGGCAATCAGGATCGAACTGATCGAGAAGAACTGGCCAATCGGCAGGCGCTTGCTCATGCGCAGCATCCAGTACGCCACCCCGGCCAACACGACGCTACCGGCGACCAGCCCACCCAGAATCGCGGTGCTGTTTTTCTGGTTCCACATCGCGATGAAGAACAGGATCGTCTCGAACACTTCGCGGTAGACCGCGACGAAGGCCAGCATGAACAGGAAGACCGCAGAGCGCCGGGTCAGCGCAGCCGAGACCTTGGCGTGCAGGTACTGCTGCCAACGCCCAGCCAGGCTTTTCTGGTGCATCCAGATGCCCACGCTGAGCAGCACCACTGCAGCGAACAACGCCGACACGCCTTCGGTGACCTCACGGTTGGCGCCGCTCACATCGACCAGATGGGTCGCGATGGCCCAGGTTGCCACACCCGCCAGCAACGCCCCGACCCAACCGGCGTGCACCGCCGGCAGGACCTCGCGACGTTCGGCCTTGCGCAGGAAGGCAATCATGCCGATCACGATCAACAACGCCTCGATCCCTTCGCGGAGCAGGATGGTAAAGCTGCCCAGGAACGCCGTGGTGCGATCGGTGTGCGCATCCCGCAAGACCGCCTCGGCGCGATCGAACAGCGCGCTCACCTCCGTCGCCTGCGCTGTCGCATCGGAGGCAGGAACGCGGCGGCCGATGGCATCGCGATAGCGCGCCATGGTGGTTTCGAGCCCACGCATCAGCGCGTTGTCCCGCGCGGCGAGTGTGGGCTCGACCGGTTCGACGCCATCCAGGTACGCCGACAAAGCCGCCGTCTTGGCCTGCCCGGCATCGCCCGCCTGATAGGCGCGGAGGCTCTCGGCCATCCGTTGCCGGGCCAGTGCGAGCGATTGGACTGCTGCCACGCCCGAAGCTGCGGTCTGGACGGCCTGCGGCTGCCCGCGCAGGTAAGCGATGATGGCCCGCGCCTGCGCGTCCTGACTGCCGGCGGCGATCAGATCCGCCTCGCTGGTGCGGGTCAGCGCTTCCAGCGTGGGAAGGCGCTGGTGCCAGGCCGGCGCGTCGCGCCACAGCGCTTCGCCCTCGGCCCGCATCTGCGGCGAATGCGACAAGCTGCCGACGTAGAACGCCAGCGCCCAGCGATCGGCTTCCGGCAGGGACGAGAAGCCGGTCATGGCCGTTCCCTGGATCCCTTGGGAAATCGCTTCGTACAAGGCGAAGGGACTGCGCTGGGCGGCGCGGGTGGCATCGGTGAAGGCAATGGGCGGCGGGTCCAAGCTCGCCGCAGCCGGCCCATCTCCGTGGCCGGCCGGACCGTGGCAGGCAGTGCATTGCGCGGCGTAGAGCTGCGCCCCCCGGGCCGGATCGGGCGGCGTCGCCGGCACGGCACCGACCGGGTAGTTGGCCAGCAGGCCGTCGGCCAGCCGATGCGCTAGATCGGCGACGTGCTTGGCGTCGGACTTAGACTCGACAGCGGTTACCAGCTGATCAGCTTGGGCGATCAGACCGGCCTGGCCGGGCGTCGACGGCAGTGCGGCCAATTGGGTTCGCACCGCCCCTGCAAATTCACGCATCTCCGCGTACTCGGCCTCGGACGCGACGCTGCCGGATTTCACGGCCGTGCCATAGTCGACGGCCACATAGTCCAGCAGCTGCCAGGTCTGGCGCGGGTTGACCGCGGACGGCGCGGTGGCGAAGGCTGGGAAGGACAGCCAAGCCAATAACGCGATCAGCAGGCAACGACAGAGGGAGTTGGTCACGGAGAGCGCCTAGGTGAAGGGCAATAAACGGCAATGGGAACCAGTTGCAACGGTGAGCGTACACCCCGTACCTGCTACGGAGTCAAGGGCAGGATTCCACGACAGGGCAACCTCCTCTCCCGTGCGCCATAGCCCCCGGAGGCCTCAAAGGGTAAAGTCCGTAGCAGCTATAGGGTCAAGAGGCGTCGATGAAGATTAGCGAAGCGGCCGAATCCAGCGGCTGCCATCTGGAAACCATTCGCTACTACGAGCGCGTGGGGCTGATGCCCAAACCGCGGCGAACCGCCAGCGGTTACCGCGAGTACCGCGATGACGAAGTGGACCTGCTGCGTTTCATCACCCGCAGCCGCGACCTCGGCTTCAGTCTGGATGAGATCCGCAGCCTGCTACGGCTGGAAAGCGACCGCACGCTCTCCTGCGGCGAGATCGATGCGATTGCCCGCGAGCATTTGACCGATATCCGCAGCAAGCTCCGCGAGCTCAATCGCATTGCCCGGGAATTGGACCGCACGATCAACGCATGCTCCGGAGGCGCCCGGGGCCAGTGCTCGATTCTGGCCACCTTGCGGGAGCCGATGCCGACCTCGCGGGTCAAAACGACAGACGTGCGTCGGAAGAGGTCGGCATGAACCGTCTGGTGATGCGATGCCTTGGTGGGAACTGCCCATGAGCCTGCGAATCGCATTGGTCCAGGCGGACTTTCCCGTCGGGGACATCGACGGCAACGCAGGGCGCATTGCCGAGCGGATCGCCGAGGCGCGCGATCGCTATCACGCCGACCTAGTGCTGTTTCCGGAACTCACGCTGAGCGGCTATCCGCCGGAGGATCTGCTGCTGCGGCGGCAGTTCCTGGCCGAATGCGCCGATGCCGTGCAGCGCATCGCCCAGGAAACAACCGGCATCGTCGCGGTCGTGGGGTGGCCGGAAGCGGCAGGCGCTGTCGTCTACAACGCGATCAGCATGTTGCGCGACGGCGCGGTGGCGGCCACTTACCGCAAGCGCGACTTACCCAATTACGCCGTCTTCGATGAGCGTCGGTACTTTGCGGTCGATCCGGACAGCGGGGCGTGCGTGTTCGAGCTTCAGGGCGTCACCGTGGGCTTGCTGATTTGCCAGGACCTGTGGGGGCTGGAACCGACGTTTGAAACCGCCGCAACCGGCGCGCAGCTGATTCTCGTCTCCAACGCCTCGCCCTTCGAGCGCGATAAACACGCGGAGCGGGACGCGCTGCTGTCTGAGCGCGCCCGCGACAATCAGGTCGCACTCGCTTACGTCAACCTCGTTGGCGGCCAGGATGCGGTCGTGTTCGACGGAGCCTCCTTGCTGGCCGATGCCGATGGCCAGGTGCATCCGGCGGCCATCGCCTTCGAGGAACATGTGCTGGTCGCCGATTTCGATCCGGCCTCACGCACGTTCACCCAGGTCTCCTGGCCAATCGACACCGACGTCGGCCGCGACGCTGTGGCCTGGCGCGCGATCGTGTGCGGGTTGCGCGACTACTGCCGCAAGAACGGCTTCGACCGGGTTTGGGTCGGCTTGTCGGGAGGACTGGATTCGGCGGTGGTGCTGGCGATGGCCGTGGATGCGCTGGGGAGCGACCGCGTCACCGCGGTGCGGTTGCCGTCGCGCTTCACCAGCGCGTTGAGCAACGACCTGGCGGCGGCGCAGTGCGCGACCTTGGGCGTGGCGATGCGGACGGTGCCGATCGACGCCCCGTTCCAGGGCTTTCTCGACACGCTGAGCGGGCTGTTCGCGGGTACGACGGTTGATGCGACCGAGGAAAACCTGCAGTCGCGCACGCGCGGTGCGGTGCTGATGGCGCTGAGCAACAAGCTCGGCGGATTGCTCCTGACCACCGGCAACAAGAGCGAGTACGCGGTCGGCTACACGACGATCTACGGCGACATGTGCGGCGGTTACGCCCCGCTCAAGGATGTCTACAAGACCGAGGTGAGTGCGTTGGCCCGCTGGCGCAATACCGTAGGCGGCGCGCCGGTCATCCCGCCCGAGGTGATCGCACGGCCGCCGACAGCGGAGCTGCGCGAGCACCAGACCGACCAGGACACCCTGCCGCCCTACGACGTGCTCGATGCGATCCTGTTCCGTCATATCGACCAGGAACAATCGCGCGAGGAACTCCTGGCGGCCGGATTCGCCGCCGCCGTGGTGGACCCGGTGCTGGACCTTGTGCGTCGCCACGAATGGAAGCGGCAGCAGGCGGCGCCGGGTCCGAAGATCTCGCGGCGTGCGTTTGGACGTGAACGACGCTATCCGATCACCAATGCCTATGCCCAGGCGCTCTCCACGCGGTGATCCCTTGAGCAGCGTCGACCGCTACCGAGAAGCCGCCACCCGCGCCAACACACGGCGCAGCTATGAGTCGGCGGTTCGCCACTTCGAGGTGGAATGGGGTGGGCATCTGCCTGCCACCGCCGACAGCGTGGCCCAGTATTTGGCCGATTACGCCGAGCAGTTGGCGATCAATACGCTCAAGCAGCGCCTGGCGGCACTGGCGCAATGGCACGGCGAGCATGGCTTCGTCGATCCGACGCGATCGCCGCGCGTGCGCCAGGTGCTCAAGGGTATCCAGACGTTGCATCCGGCCGTTGAGAAGCGGGCCGAACCGCTGCAACTGACCCAGCTCGCGCAGGTCATGACCTGGCTGCACACGGCCGCGGCGACCGCGGAAGGTCGCGGTGACCGAGCGGCGCAGCTGCGGCATTTGCGGGATTGCGCGCTGATCTCGCTCGGATTCTGGCGTGGCTTTCGCGGCGACGAGCTGATCCATCTCCAGGTCGAGCACGTGCGCATCGTTCCCGGCCAAGGCATGACCTGCTTTTTGCCCCGCACCAAGAGCGATCGGCGCAACGAAGGGCGGATCTTCAAGGTCCCGGCGCTGTCGCGCTGCTGCCCGGTATCGGCGACGGCCGAGTGGATCGCCGTGGCCGGCCTGACCGAAGGGCCCCTGTTTCGGGCGATTGGTCGGTGGGCCCAAGTGTCCGAAGACGCTTTGCATGCGAACAGCCTCATCCCGCTGCTGCGTCGCGCCTTCGCCGCGGCCGGATTGTCGGCATCTGACGCCTACAGCGGACACTCGCTGCGGCGCGGCTTCGCGGCCTGGGCCGATGCGAATGGCTGGGATGTGAAGACGCTGATGGAGTATGTCGGCTGGAAAGACATCAAATCGGCGATGCGCTATCTCGATGGCGCCGATCCGTTCGCGCGCGATCGGATCGAAGCAGGCCTGGCCTTGCCGGCACCGGCACCACTCGCGTTGCCGGCGCCTGTGGCAGTCGAGCCGCCGACACTCTCCGTGGACCTGAGTCTCGTGCTCACCCCGTTTACGCCTCGCGGCCGCGGGCCCCACCGGGCACGGCGTTTGATCGAGGATATCTGCCTGGCGCCTTACGGCGCCCAGCGTTCCGACGCAGATGGCACCCGTTACCGGTTGACCGTGCCGACAGTCGAGCCAGACGTCTTGGATGAAGCGATGGCGACCTTGATCGACGACATGCATCGCATCGCCGACAACCATCGCTGTTTCCTGGAGGCCTCGTTGCGCGCTGGCGATGGGCGGCATTGGGACTAGGCACGCCACCTTCTTACGTTGAGGAGCCTTGTTGACGGATGACGACCCTGCACGAGACCGCGTATCCGCGCCTGAAACCGGACCCGACCCTCAAGGAACTGCAGGACATCTACACGCCGACCGAGGCCGAGTTGGCCTTTGTTGCGGCCACCGCAACGCGACCCACGGCCCAACTGGCGGTGCTGGTCCACCTGAAATTGTTCCAGCGCCTCGGCTACTTCACGCTTTTGGCCGATGTGCCCGAGCGCATCATCCAGCACATCGCGCAGACGGCCGGCGATCGTCGTTCGGTGCCGATCGAGCAATTGCACAGCTACGACAGCTCTGGCGCGAAGCGTGGCCATATCGCGAAGCTGCGCGACTACCTGCGGGTGCGCGTGCTCGATCCCGACGGCCGCACCTGGCTGGCGACGGTTGCGGAAACGGCGGCCGAGACCAAGCACATCATTCCCGACATCGTGAATGTCCTGCTAGAGGAACTGGTCCATCACCGTTACGAGTTGCCGGCGTTCAGCACCCTGGAACGTCTGGCGATCCAGGCCCGCGAGCGAGTACACGATCGCTACTTCGGCCGCATTGCCGATGCGCTGACGCCCGCGGTCCGCGCGCTCATCGATGACCTGCTGGTGTCGCCCGACGACGCCTTCAGCGGCTGGCAGGCACTCAAGCGCGAGCCCAAGCGCCCGACAAACAAGGAGGTCCGCTTCTACCTGCAGCACATCCGCCGGTTGCAACACCTGGCCGAACAGTTGCCTGCGATCGACGTGCCGGTCCCCAAGCTCAAGCAGTACCGGGCGATGGCGCGGGCTCTGGATGCCAGCGAACTGGCCGAACTCAAACCGACCAAGCGCTATGCGCTCGCGGCGATCTTCATTCGCGCTCAATACGCCAAGACCCTCGACGATGCGGCCGACGTCTTCATCCGGCTCATCCAGAAGCTGGAAAGCTCGGCGCAGCAACGGCTCGTGGCCTATCAACTGGAACACAGCAAGCGCGCCGATCTCCTGATCGGCCAGCTCAAGGTCATCCTCCAGGCCTATCAGGTCGAGGGAACCGACACGCAACGGGTCGATGCGATCGGCAACGCGCTCGTCACCGAGGTGCCGGTGCTGCTCGCCGAGTGCGAGGAGCACATGGCGTACGCCGGCAAGAATTACCTGCCGTTCCTGTTGCAGCCGTACGCCACGATGCGCCCGTTGCTGCTCAATTGCCTGGAGATCATGGGCCTGCGCTCAACTAGCCATGATGCCACGATGGAGCGCATGATCGCGGCGCTGCAGGCGCTGCGCGGTCAACGTCGTGAGCTGATCGAGGCCAGTGCCCTCGGTCTGGATCCGGAGGGCGATTTCACCTGGTTGTCGAGCGCCTGGCGCCGGCACGTGTTCGGCAAGTCCGCCACGCTGGCCGGGCGCGGCTGGCTGCATCGCAAATACTTCGAGCTGGCCGTGCTGGCGCAGATCAAGGACGAACTGAAATCCGGCGACCTGTATATCCCGCATGGCGAACGCTATGACGACTACCGCGAACAGTTGGTGGACGAAGCGACCTTCGCCCAGGAATTGGAGGCCTACGGCGAAGTCTCCGGGTTGCCGACCGACGCCGCGGTCTTCGTGCGCGGACTGCGGGTGGAACTCGCCGCCTTGGCCGATGCCGTCGACCAGCGCTTTCCGGAGAACGTCCATGCAGAACTGGTCGACGGTCGCCTGATCCTCAAGCGCCTGCAACGCACGGAAGTGTCCCGTGCCATCGTGTCCCTCGACGGGGTGATTACCGAGCGGTTGCCGCCGACCAGCATCGTCGATGTGCTGGTCGACGCCGCGCACTGGCTGCAACTGCATAAGCACTTCCGGCCGATCGCCGGTACCGACAGCCGCGTGGACGAGTTGCTGCGCCGCGTCGTCACGACGTTGTTCTGCTACGGCTGCAACCTCGGCCCGACCCAGACGGCACGCTCGGTGAAAGGCTTCAGCCGGCGACAGATCTCCTGGCTCAACCTGAAATACGTCACCGAGGAAACCCTCGACAAGGCCATCGTCGAGGTCATCAATACCTACAACAAGTTCGAGTTGCCCGGATACTGGGGCAGCGGCAAGAGCGCCTCCGCTGATGGTACGAAATGGAGCGTGTACGAGCAGAACCTGCTGTCCGAATACCACATCCGCTATGGCGGCTACGGCGGCATCGGCTACTACCACGTTTCGGACAAGTACATTGCGTTGTTCAGCCACTTCATTCCGTGCGGCGTGCATGAAGCGGTCTACATTCTCGACGGTCTGCTGGCCAATACCTCCGATATCCAGCCGGAGATCGTGCATGGCGACACGCAGGCCCAAAGCTATCCGGTATTCGGCTTGGCGCACCTGTTGGGCATTCAGCTTATGCCGCGCATCCGCGGCATCAAGGATCTGACGTTCTTCCGACCCGAGCCGGGTCGCTCTTACAAGAACATCCAGGCGTTATTCGGCGAGAGCATCGACTGGGTCCTGATCGAAACCCACCTGCACGACATGCTGCGCGTGACCGTCTCGATCAAGCTCGGCAAGATCACTGCCTCCACGATCCTGCGTCGGCTCGGCACCTATAGCCGCAAGAACAAGCTGTACTTCGCCTTCCGCGAACTCGGCAAAGCCATCCGCACCATGTTCCTGCTGCGCTACATCGATGATGTCGATGTACGCAAAACCATTCATGCCGCCACCAACAAGAGCGAGGAGTTCAACGGGTTCATCAAGTGGTCGTTCTTCGGCGGGGAAGGGATCATCGCCGAGAACATCCTGCACGAGCAGCGCAAGATCGTGAAATACAACCAGCTCGTGGCCAACATGATCATCCTGCACAACGTGGAGCGGATGACCCGAATCCTGGCCGAGCTGCGGGACGAGGGGATGGGTATAAGCGCCGAGGTGCTCGCCGGGCTGTCCCCGTACCGGACCAGTCACATCAATCGCTTTGGGGACTACACACTCGACTTGAGCCGGAAGATCGCGCCGCTCGATTATTCGAGCCGGATCCTGGCGAGCTAGGTCGGAAGTGGGGACCTGCCGGCTTATGATTTTGGCGACTCTTTTGAGGCTAATAGGCCACTTCGTGGCCTCAGCAACGCAGTAGGCTCAGAAGCAAAAGCACGGCAACATCAAGAGCTTAAAAGGCGAACGGCTGTTTTTTACATGAATCCCTGCCGACCCTCTCAATGGAATGTTCTTCCGTCGAATTGAGGGGGGCTGGGAGAACCTTCCGGGCTCTCGGTGTGGCGATATCCCGGAAAGTACTGTCCAGTGCTTTGCAGGAAAGCCGTACAGGCAAATGTCTGCTGATGGAGGCTGGGTTCTCTCGCCGCGAGATCGCTGCCCGTGACGCGTCACGATAATCAGAAGGTCGCCGGGTAAGGTGGCGTCTCCGGGAACGTCCCCATTGGGCGTTTCCCGACCTCAACCAGCGCATGTGGTGACGGCTCGGGTGTCCCGGATGGCGATGACTGAGCGATGCCGCGAGCTGGGTGATCCTGACTCGACTCCGATTCCTGGCGTGGTGCGCGATACGGGTTGTAGGCCGGGCCATCGCGTGCGATCGCCACGCATACCGGTAGCGGAATCTTTGCCTTGGTGCCCTGCTCTGTGACACACGTGCAGGTGGTGTCCTGCTCGGTGGTGCCGGAGGCCATGCAATATAGCTCAGGTTGCGATTGCACGGTGCGATCATCGAAGGCGGGGGCAGACCACGGCTGAAACTCCACACGTGGTTTGTGTTTTTGCACGTATTCTTCGCGGGTGAGGGGCCGTGCCGCCGGCATGCCCGCGCCCAAGGGCGCCAGGGCCCCTGCCGCCGGCAAAGCTTCGGCCCCCTGCTCTTCCTTCTTCGCAGCTTGTGCGTTGGAGGGTTTGATCAGGAACAGCCAACCCAACCACAAGATGCCTATCAAGGCGACCGCCACTGACAGGCCCTGCCAGACTCGCTTCGGCACCTTGAACTTGTGACTGGCCGTGTGCAGCGTTGCGCTGCGATACCTGTCATAGAGGTTCTTCGGGTAGACCCAGATTTCTTCCTCGGCCTTGTCGCGAATCCGTTCGTCGTAGGGATCAGCCTGCACGCGGGTCCACGTCAGAACACCAGCCCGCTGCATGCCAAACGCACGATTCATGTGGGTATGCGAGCCGATCAGACTGCGCACCTGGTGGTGGATCTTGCTGGGCCACTGGGTGACGAACACCAGATCGAAACCGCGATGCCGGTGCGTGGACATCGAGCGAATGCGTGGATCTTCCGATTCACCCGGCTTGCCGGTGGACGGGAATAGCCTGCCATAGCGCTCCAGCCCCTGAGTGTTGCCATCCGAATGCGCTTCGTCGTACAGCACGAAGGAGCCATCGGGAAGCTGGGTCCAGTCGTTGTGATCAGGCAGCTTCTCGAACCACGGGAAGGCGTCCGGATTCTCCTCAGTGGTTGCACCTGCGACGTTGGTGAAGAAGCGTCGCGGCTGCGCCTTGCCTTCTTTGACGGCCTGCTGGTTCTGCTCGTAGAACTCCTGCGCCATGCTCATGGCGCGCAGGGTCTTGCCGTTGCCGGGCTGGCCGGAAATGAGATACATCATTTGGATGCGGCCTTCTGAACTGCGACTTTGCCAGCGTCAATCACGACCTTGGTGACCATGGCAGAGCCAACGATGGTGATGGCCTCCCCTGCCCCTGCGAGCAGCAGCACATTGGCGAGGTCGCCGGAAATGCCGCCCCAGTAGGAGACGACAAGGTTCAATGCTGATTTGACCAGCGGAAGCAGCGCGGCGCCGGTCGCAAGCCCGAGGCCCGCGCCGGTCAAAACACGTGCGAGAGAGTTGCCCAGGAGCTGGACAAGGAAGGCGGCAAGCCAAGGCATTATCTTCTGAGCCCCAGAACGATGTAGGCAGCAACGATGGCCGCGAATGCGATCACCATGCCGCGGATGTACCGAGAGAAATCACACAGCGGCTTGAACTCGAAAACCATGGCGGCGCTGTAGCCGCCGAGCGATACATTGATGGTCCGAGGTGACGGGCAAGACCCACCCCCTAGACCGCTGGACCACTGCCCTTGGTAGCTGCCGGGAATGGGGGGATCCATATAGGGCATCGGCACATCGCCCGGATACTGCGGATCGCCCGGGAGGCTCGGATTCTCTCCGCCACCGCCATCACCATCGCCGTCCCCGTCGCCATCTCCATCCCCGCTACCACCGCCGTCGCCGCCGCCGTCACCACCCCCTGAGTCGCCGTCCCCTCCCCCATCGCCACCGCCGTCACTACCGCCACCGTCGCCATCACCTCCCCCTGTCTCCCCGCCAGTGCCGCCACCATCATCGCCACCGCCGTCGCCAGCGGGCTTAGGCTCAGGCGCGTCAGATTCTGTGCAGGTGCCCCCGGTGGGCGTGTAGCTGAAACCGGCCACGCCAGCCGGATCGAGTGCGCTGGAGTACATACAGCCCCTGTGGCAAGCATTGACCGACGCGGCAGTGCTACCACCCTCCCAGCCAAACTCTTCAGGACGTGCGCTGCACTTCGTCTTCCAGCCACGCTTGACGGATGCATATCGCCCGCTAGACGCATATGAAGGTCGGACAAAGCCGACATAGCCATTGCCCTCCTGCTCAACCATCGGGTTCCAAGTAAAGCCGCCAGCAGCGTTAGATCGACCAGCCTGCTCAGTAGCTGCAGCCCAGGCAGCTGCATAGGCTTCGCCCTCATCATCGCAATCCATATAGCCCACGTCCGCGCTGGGCGAACACACAGCAGCGTGCAGTGAAGGAGCGAAGAAGTAGAGCGCCGCAACCAGTGGCGCCAGCAGGACACGCGTCATCTAGTCACCGAACGCGATGTAGAGCGCGGCACTGCCGACGCAGAGAACGAATAGACCGAGCATCATCAATCCCCCATTGAAAGGGGCCGGATTGCCCGGCCCCGTTGCTACTGCGATCAGCCGAAGATCGCAGCCTTGAACCACTTGTAGCCAACCGCGATTGCGGCCGGTGCCAGCTTGGCGGTGCCGATGGCAGCGACACCCGCTGCCAAACCGGCCAGAACGGTGAGTGCAGCGCTGTAATCCAGATCCATGATGATCCCCTTGCGTAGTTGAGTTAGTTGCGAACGGACCTGCCTAACTGCTTGTATGCCCATGCCACGGCGAAGCACACCGCAACCATGGACAACAACCCCGACACCTCGGCAGTGGTAAGTGCGGGGATATCGGTGCGCGGCACGAATCCAGCCTGCTCACAGGTGCCAGTCTGTTCGTTGAATTGCAGGCACTCGTAGACGTACCGCGCCATGACTTAGGCCTGCGCTGCCGGGCGCGGTGCAGCCTTCTGCAGCGGGCGCAGCACGGTGAACTTGCTCAGGGTTGCAACGCCCTTATTGACCTGCAGCATGGCTGGAACATCCAGCTCGTATTCGCCCGCCTGATAGCCGGGCTGGCCCTTGTCCAGGCGCACATCGAACGGATAGGCGAAGCCATCGGCCTCCAGCTTGCCGCGCTGCTTGCGGGTGGTGAACTCAACGTTCTCGTTGCGGTCGTTGGTGAAGCTGCCGCCACGCTCGTTGATCTGCGAATCCAGTACGGTGACCTTGATCATTTCGTTACCCCTTGGAGGTTGGTTGTACGGCCGCGATTTCGGGCCAGTGCGCTGCTGTGTCACCTGTGACCCACTTCGGCAGCGATGGCGAAGTGCAGGATTCGATAACCGCCCGCAGTGACTGATCGTCCGGGCAGTTCTTGGAAATGAAGTTCAGTGCCGCGCCGTACTGGCGGCGGATGTGGCGACGAACGCTCTTCCACGTCGCTTCAACAGCGGCTTTCGTGATTTCGATGCGCGTGGCAACGCAGCGCAGAAAGGAAAGGACCGGATAGGCACCCAGCAGGTAGGACGCCGGATCACGCAGAATGTCGAGCGGCAGTTCCTTGCGGTTGGAGGCGCGGAACTGCGCCTCATAGCGCACCCACGGCGACGCCTTGTCGCCCTGCTCCCTACCCTTCTCGTAGACGCGCAGCTGCTTTTCCGACTTCTTGCCGCCCACGTAGAGGGTCTTGCCGTCACCGCTGTCGTAGTCGTCAACCAGCTGTGCCTTGGGGCGCTGACCACGGTTGTCGAACTCGCCCTGGGCGTACCACTTCTGTGCGAGGCGTAAGGGGTAGTTGCCGACAAGATCATCTGCGCACACGTCGACACGGGTGATTCTGCCGCCGCAGCTTTCGAGCTTCGCTCGAAGCTCCAGCCACCGCTGCGCATGGCCGCAGCGCGCTGCTGCTACTGCCCTACACCCATCGCCGGTCAACTCAATTCGGGCGGTATAGGTGCCATCAGCACGGCGGCAGTTCTCGCCGCCAAGCTCGATCATGCCGACGAACTTCTTTTCGGCGTTGAGGATCTTGATGCGCCACAGGTAGAAGCGCCCTCCCCCGGCTACTTCGTCCAGTTCCAGTCCCAGCCCTGCGAAGAACCAGCAGAAGATCTGCAGGGCGACAACGCGGGCATTGTCGGGGCTGAAGTCGACCCACTGCCGGATCTCTTCGTATGAGTCGCCCTCACGGAATGCCAGCTCGTTCAACACCGCGAGCATGTCTACAGAGGCGGAGAACCAGTCAATGCCGACCGTCAGGGTTCCCTCGGGGTTCCTGAATTCACTGACTCCCCTGTTAGACGAGGGGAGTCCCGACCCAGCCACCTCCGCGCGATCACCGGCCATTGGAGCGATCCTTGCCGAGCTTCCACAGGCGACGAAGCCCCAGCCATGCCTGCTCGATCACGATGGAGAGCAATGCCACTCCCAGCCAAACGGCGATGAGCGCGGCGCACCCCGCAAGACCCATATCGAACTCCACCAGTTCGGCGAATGAGGGAAACCTGCTCATGCGGCGCGCTCCTGCTCTTCGGCATAGCGAGCGGCGGCCAGAAGATCACCGCGCTTGGTGGCGGCAATCTCAGCCTTTGCGAGTGCGATGACCTGGGCTTCGCGTAGCTGCTGCGCGGCGGTGCAGTCACGCCTGTCGAGCAGCCACGAGACGATGCGAGCGCCGCCGATGGAAACGGTAGCGATGGCCCCTAATAGGGCAAGTGCGAACAGAGGCTCGGTCATGCCAGAATCCCCGGTTGAACAGGACCGCCACAGGGGGTGGTATGGACGCGAAGGATCAAGCTTCTATCAGTCGGTGGGATGCAGGAGTGGCCTGCGCAATCTCCCTTGGTCTGGGGGGCGTTTTGATGGCCGTGGTGCTGATAGGAAGCGATATTCCTCTCAAGTGCATTGAGGGCGGGAACGCCGCTGACTGGCTGGCTGCTGCCGGTGCATGGGTCATCGGTTTGGCGGCGGCGTACTACACGCGCCAATCCCATGTGCACAGGGTTGAGGAGGCTGAAAGAGAAGCTGAGCGGGTTAGACGGAAGTCCATTGCGCTTCTGACTGCGACGTTCGGTGCAACGATCAAGATCGTCGGACTTGATGGCATGGTCAGGCGCTTCAAGGAAACGATCGAGGGTGATCGACCCATGGCCTGGCAGTTCGAGAACTTGATGAACTTGATGGATCCGTCTATCGGAGACATCGTTCTTCCCGACGACACAATGGCTCTGCTTGACACGGAAGCAGTGACGAAGCTGGCGCTGATCAATGGAACGCTGGGGACTTTGCGTCAGTACATCTGGCGAGGCCGAAAGTTCTTCGATGGATACGCAGAGAGCATGCGTGGGCCTGTTGACGATCCCGACGCCGCTCTTGTCAACGAGATCTACAAGGGCGTTGAAGAGGTGATGGAGAATCGAACTGCGTTCGCTGAATTGGTGGTCAATGTGATTCAAAGCTTGCGCCAGCCTCCCATCAAGTAGTTCTGCTATGCCCTTCTGCGCGCCGAGCTGCGAAGCTCGGTGCAATTCAAGGCCCTTGGATCCCGGGTGTGATTCAATACCCTTGAATTCATAAAATCAAGGGCCTTGGATCAAATGGACGTCAATTCCCTGCTCGATCAGGCGAAAGAGGCGTGCGGCGTTAGCTACGACAAGGACTTAGCGCCCCGCCTCGGCGTGCGGCCGTCTGCGATCAGCAACTATCGAAAAGGCGTTTCGCATCCAGATGCCGTGGTTTGCGCAACCTTGGCCGGCCTCACGGGGGTGCCGCTTGCACGCGTGCTGGGTGTAATCGGCGAGGCGCGAGCCATCAGCCGGGAGGAAAAGGCGGTCTGGCGGAAACTGGCGGCTACTGCGGTGGCCGTGTGCCTGGCTGTTGGATTCGCCCTGCCCCACAAGGCTCATGCCGCCGTTACCGGCATTGATAGGGTCACCGTCTATACATTATGCGAAATTGTATCAGGCGCTTCGGTCGGTACTGGTCCTCCTTCGCCGGTTCCGCTTGGCAATGGCTGGGCCTCTGGTGACGAAACAAGTAAATCTGTTACCTAGCGCCAAGTAAAAGTGTTATCTGTTCGGCCGCGACGCGCCTTCATGGCCGCGGCATCGACTTCTTGGGCGATCGAGGACCCGTCAGCGCGACTTTGCTGGTGCTTTGTAGGCGATGTATCTCAGTCAGTCTTGCTCTCAGCGAAGTCAACTCAGCCGCTTCTCGGCCCAGCTCGCGCTCCCAGGCGAGCATCTCGTCTAGGAGACTTCCAATTTTGCCAAAGACATCTACAAAGATTTCCCCTGCGCCGCGGTTAGGGTCAGCCTTGAGTTCAGCAGTCCACGTCTTTAAAGCAAAGACGATCTCGTCCGCAGTATCTGCAACCAAGCCGGGAGGAGATTCTTGAGCAACCTCAGCACGCTCAGCGGCAAGTCGATGAATCATGGTAGGTCCGAACTCCCGGTACCAAGTGCTGATTCTCCTGGATAGGTCGGGTCCGGATCCACGCCCGCCGAGTGCCTCGCGAACGTTGATGTGATGTGAGGCACGCCATCCTCCACAAGCGACGCGATTGCCAACCCTCACGCCTTAGCTCCGAGTTTCTGATTCTCCCCTTTTGCTTCGCAACCGCAAGTGCGTACGAGCATTCATTTCCGTGACGGGTGCGTACTGAAGGCGCCCCCCTCCATCTGACGACCCTGCTGCGGCCTTAATGGAGCCATCGTGCCCGCACTTTGCAGCTATGGCGCCCGCATTTTGCAGCCGTGGCGCCCGCATGACTGATAGGCCAATGAGGGGCGCGCAAATAGCGCGTGCCGATGACTTGCTGACCGGTGGCCATCGTCAAAGACCCAGCGGATGCAGCCATGCTGTCCGCACTTTGGGGATCAAGCCGAAGTTTTTTTCGAAAGATTTTTGAATGCAGCCATCGCGCCCGCACTTGGGCTCACTGGCGTCGGATAGCATAGCGTAGGCACCAAGACTCAATTTCGGAGGATTCCTCAATGAACGACACTGATCGGGAGATCATGTTGGTTGCCATGGTGATCGCCGGATTTGCGGTCTCATTCACCTGTTGGGCTGCTTGGCTAGCTTGTAGAGCGCGTCTTGCGCGGAACCAACGGATACGCCTCAGACGCAGATGACGTCATTCACTTCCTTTGTGTGAAAGTCTTCGGAGTTGGCACCTCTGAGAGCACCCAGGGGGCAGTACATTGAGTTCTGAGTTCTGTAGATGGATCTGGTCAACCAAGTACTGTAGCTCTGCCGCTTGATCAGCGGGTGCAAGCTGTCGAAGGGCCGCCTCGCTGGCGTGCGTCAATGCTAGCTCCGATCACTGTCCCGCCAGCTCGGCCAACACAGCTGGTGCATCTTCAAAGTCCGGGCGCTGTGGCTGCAGGCGCGTGCCGAGTCGTTTCACCACGTTTCCAGCCAGCGAGTCACGGTGTTCGGCGAGCCGGTCCGAAGGTGAGCCCGGATCCGGTCGACGGTTGGGCGCTCGCCCTTGGCCACCAGCTCGTCGGCGGCGGTGTGTACGTCGGATTCTGTGATGCCGCGGGCCATGCGAAGCCTCCTGTACTGGCGCCCTACTCTGCTGGTAACGCATGTCTGACGACAAAGAAGTGCCCTCTCTCAAGCCAGGAGACGCCCTTCAACTGGATGCTCAGGCCAAACACACTGGACAGTGACGCCAAATGAATTAGACACCTCCGCCAGGCTGGACAGACACACCCCATAGTGGCGGATCGCCGTCCGCAACTACATCTCACAAGAAGAACGGCATCGACAATCCGCGTGGATTCTCAACAGGCGACCGAGTCCTTCGACTCGGCCGCCTCCTGCACTAATGACTATTGCCCCAGATGCAGACTGATCGTCGCGTTCGCAAACGCCCCCGTGCCGACCACCGTCACGTAGTAGGTGTCTGCAGGCGGTGCGGGAATCTGGACCGCCTCGCTATTCCCTGGTCGAGTAGAGAACGCGTCATGGAGCGATTCGGTCGCGACGGCTCCCTTGCGCAAATAGAGCGAGAGATTGCCCGTGCCGCCATAGGCGATCACACGCAACAGAGGCGTCCCCGCCGGCACTTCGATGCGGAATGTCTTCTTGGACCCGGCGTCCCCGCTGAGCCCCGACACCGGCTCGCCTGGCTTGAGTTCGTCCACCGGGTTTTCCGACTCCACAAGGATCTTCTCGAACTGCTCGGCGTACTCTTGGGCAGTGGCGTTCGGGCTGTAGAAATAGATCCCTCCAGTCTCCTCCGCCAAGCGCTTCAGTTCCACGCGCGAAGAAATCTGCGAAGGCGTTCCTGCGGCGCCGGAATTGCTGCTGGCCGCGGCACCCGCCGTCGTCGCGCAATCGCCCGAAAGCATTACGTTGACCCTGACACCGTTCTGGGTAGCCCTGGCAATCACGCCGTTGATGTCGGACCCATCGTGCGGCGAGGCGTCGGTTGCCAGGATGATCGTACGCATTGAGCTTTCGTCCGACTCGATGCCGTCTAAGGCCAAGTTGACCGCTCCGATCGAGTTCTCGGGACATGCCCCGCCACCGATTGGTGTTAGCGCCTGCACGGCCGCCAGCGCCTGCGCCGCATCACTGGTCGGCGGAAGAACCTGCTGGAAATCGTCCTTGAAAGTGATCAACTGATAGGCTTTAGCACGCCCTTCGTCGCCCTGTTGTTCCTGCGTGGCAATGAAGGACTGCAGCCCGCCCTTCACACCCGCAAGTTGGGCCTCCATCGAGCCGGTGTCGTCAATGACCATCGAATACCGGATCGGCGGCCAGTTCCGGAATTTGTTAACCGTTTGAACCTCACCACCACACTCCGCGATATGGGTCGTTTCCATCACGGTGCGGTTGCTGAGGTTCTTGGCGCCCCCAGCCGCCATCAACACCGCGAAGTTGACCGTCGTCGAACCTCCCGCGTCCTGTGCCCCCCATTTCAGGACACTGGGATTGGAGGGGTCGCGCGAATGGCTGTTGGCCATATAGCCGCCCACGTTGGTTGCCGCCCCGCCGAGGATGCAATACACCGAGGTCCGCGCGTACCCGACGATGTCCGTTCCGTTGTCGGTGATACCGCCGGTGTTGTTGGCGATGCCAAGGAAGGCTTGCGGCGAGGCCTCGTGGGTTGCCGCCGAGGATTTCGGAATCGGCCTAACTGATACTTTGCCCGTGTCGATGTTGTAGCTGTAGACGAAACGCGAATCCAGCTCGCTCAGCGACCGGTAACCAAAGTGCTGAAGGATGACGCCCAGCTCCGGCCTTTCCGCCACCATCTTCTGTGAGTAGGCGTACGAGGCATCCGCCTGGGCGGCCTCGGTAATCGCCGTTGCCGCGCTACGCGGTCGTGCGGCCTCCGCGTCAGACCACCACGCCATCAATGCAACGCTGAGCAGGGCATACGGATAGTGATTCATCGTTCTTCCTCCTTGAACTTCCGTTAAGCAGTCGTCCCCTCACAACTGCGGTCTGCCATGATTGGCAAGACACCGTGGCGGCTCACGGCCGCGAGGAATCCTTTTCCTGTGGACCCCCAAAGAGCTGCACACTGACGTAGCCCGTCGAGTGCTGGATTTCGAATCCGCCGTCCGGGTCGATCGGCCAATGCGGCTGCTCGTCGTAGGTCAGCAACGACACCAGCTCGCTGAACGCGCGGCGCAGGTTGGCCATCCGAGCCCAATAGATCGAACCTGCCTCAGCCTCCTCGTTGCGCCGCGTTTGCACCGTCTCGAACTGTGCGGCATCGCACGGCAACGCCGCGAACCGGGCAAGCTCCAATTGGCAAGACAGCAATTCGCCCAACACACGTCGACGCAGCGCCTCCATCGGAACGAGCGGGCTCTCCTGCGCAGGAGCCGCCGTCCCGGCAAGGAGGCTTCCCACGACGGCGAACACCGTCTCCAAGGGAATGCTCTCACCTCCCCGAATGGTATCGGCCATCGCGTGCAGCGCATCCGCCAGTGCCAGATCATGCGGTGTGTTCATGGCGGCTTCCCCTTGAGTCGGCGATCACCCTAGGCTTCCCCTCTGGGAATAGGAGCGTTCTAGCACGGCTTAACTATTGACGCCCATTCAGGATTCCAGATTCCTGATGAAGATCTTGAATTTGTGGACTCCGACCCAAAAAGAACTAGTGCTCCAACTGCGTGATTGGCAGGACACCTTACCGGTGCCAGGCTGCGCGATCAGTGGAGCACTATCGCGGCCAACAACCATTGATAGCAGCCTGGTATCGATCCCGGTATGCTTGCCTTATGAACTGCCTAGCCTCGCTCGACCCTCGAATACCGGCGTGATCGCTTAGATCGATCACGCCCCTGTTGCTCATGTTGGTCAGAGCGCCGGCCTTATACCCCGGTGAGAGCACGCGCCAGATAAGCGCGTACACGTCGGTTCGATTCCGACCAGGGGCACCACCACCAAGCAGGACTTCTTGTCCTAGAGCGCAGGTGCGAGATGGTGAGTTCCCGTTCCGAAAGCCTCCACCCAATCTTCGTCGCCGCTGCCCAAAAGCGCGCGAGGTTGGCGGAGCAGTGGTTGACGGCCGCGGAAGTATCTAGGATCGTCGATCCTGCACATAGGAACTCGCTGCCGACAGTGGCAACGAAGCTCCGCCGCCAGTGGCGGCTTCTCGCAGCGTACATGGATCCGCCTTCGCCCCATTACCGCTACCCCGCATGGCAGCTTGGCGAAGATGGCCAGCCCGTCAGTCAGTTGCACGACATCCTGACGGTCTTGCGAGAAAAAGGGCCGTTTACGCCGGACGATCAGGGGCGCACGACCGGCTGGGGTGAGGTGGAGTGGTTTATGAGTTGCAACGCTTTACTGGACGGCGCGACCCCTGAGGAGGTTCTCAGGACCGATCCTGCCGCAGTCTTGCGTGCGGCGCTCATCGAATTCAATGAGGAAGAATAGCCGCTATCTATTCGTTGCTTGAGCGTGAGTGACTCCTGATTACCATGGACAAGTCACCCCAGTAGCCGAAGAGACTTGCCCGCTTTGCCGGGGAAACCCGCCCATAGGTCTGAGAACCCACGGACAAGATGCCCTGGATTCGCTCGAGCTACTGAAAAGACGCCCTGCATTGACGTGAATGCCTTAGAGCTGGTATCTCCCAGTATTTGGTTCTTCTCCCATCTGAGGGGAGAGGCTCACGGCCGACCCGCTAGATTGTGGTTGTCGAGACTACAAACTGGGGCCGGCCGTGGCCAAGCTGGATTGTATGCCGTGGCTGGGATGCTGGGCGGGATATCGCCTGGATGGATGGCGCCGGGAGGCGCGTGGCGGAGCCACTTGGCTGGTGCTTTCGCTGCTGCCTGATTCACGCCGCCGCCGACGCTGTAGCGGATGTGGCAAGTGGGTGGTGGCCATCCATGACCAGACGCTCCGGCGGGTCCGTGATCTACCCGTGTTCGATGAGCCGGTCGAGCTGGAAGTCCAGCGCCAGCGGCTGGCCTGTCCTCGCTGCGGGCCAAAACTTGAGCATCTGGATTGGCTGGAGCGACATGCCCGGGTAACACAACGGCTGTCGCAGAGCGTGGCACGCATGTGTGCCACGGCCTCCATCCATGCCACCGCAAAGTGGCATGGCCTGGACTGGAAGACGGTCAAGGCGCTTGATTTCAGGCATCTGGTGCGGACGCTGGGTCCGGTGGACCTATCGAACGTCCGGGTGATCGCGATGGATGAGTTTGCGATCCAAAAGGGGCATCGCTACGCCACGGTGGTGGTCGAACCATCACGCAAGCGCGTGCTTTGGGTCGGTCGAGGACGCAGCCGCGCAGACGTACGTCCCTTCTTTGAGCTACTCGGAAAGGACGGCTGCGAACGCATCCAGGCGGTTGCTATGGACATGAATTCGGCATTCGACCTGGAAGTGAAAGCCCAATGCCCAAACGCCGAAGTGGTCTACGACCTGTTCCATTTGGTGGCCAAATACGGTCGGGAGGTCATCGACCGGGTCCGCGTGGATGAAGCCAACAGGCTGCGTCAGGACAAACCTGCCCGGCGTGTGGTGAAGACCTCTCGCTGGCTCTTGCTGCGCAACCGGCAGAACGTCCCGGCCGATCAACGAGTGAAGCTCAAGGAGCTGCTGGCTGCCAACAAGGCCCTATTGACGAGCTATGTGCTGAAAGACGACTTGAAGCAGCTCTGGCGCTACCGTAGCCAGGCCTGGGCAGCAAAAGCGTGGAAGAGCTGGCGACAGCGCGCATTGCGTAGCCGCCTGGAGCCCCTGCGAACGTTTGTCCGTCGCCTACAGCCCTATCTGCCAGGCATCCTGGCTCATTGCCGATGGCCCCTTGGAACGAATCTGGTCGAGGGAATCAACAACAAGATCAAGGTCATCAAGCGCGTCGCCTACGGATACCGAGACGACGCCTATTTCTTCCTCAAAATCCGTGCAGCCTTCCCCGGAGTTGGGTGAAGAACCTTAAAATTAGCAAGTTTGGCCGTATCGTCGCGTACAGTCTTTGCGGTATCGCTCCTGCTCATGCCTCAACTAGCAACTGCTGCATCGGTCTGTGTCCTCCGCTCCGGTGATCGTTTGCTACTGGTGCAGGATATGGCTGCGCGCTGGCAGTTTCCGGGCGGCCACGCCGAGGCCGGCGAAACGCGAGCACAGACCGCGCATCGGGAAACACTGGAAGAGACCGGTGCCGATGTCACCTCTTCCACTGCGCTGCCGATCGAAGGCAAGGTGCATGTCTTCGCCTGCCAAGCCCGCACGCCGCTGCAGGTTCAAGGCCGCGCCGTGAACATCCTGGCTGCCCCGCACGTGGGGCGTGAGGTGATCCAGGCCCGACTGGTCACCCGGGCAGAAGCACGCCAGCTGCGCACCCGCTTTCCGGACCAACTGGAGCGCACCTTCGCCCGCATGGCCGATGTGCCAGAGAGCGCATTGCAGCCCGTTGAACACTTTGGCCCGGCAACGCCCTTCCGGCATGCCGAAGTCGAGCGCGTGAAACATACCCAGCAATGGTCATTGGGCCCCGTCGCGAAGCTGGGCAATGTGCTGGGGGAATTCTGGTTCTATCTGCTGGCCATGCCGGTGCTGTGGCTCGCCTTTGGCGCGCGCGCAACGCGCCTGATGCTGATGGCCTTGATGCTGGTGACGGTGGTCGTGCAGGGGCTGAAGGCGTGGATTGCGGTGCCGCGACCTTTCAGCTTCGACCCTGCCCTCAGCCTGGTCGGCGCCGGCGGCCCCGCCATGCCCAGCGGGCACACCGCCAGCGCGACCGCCTTCTTCCTTCTGGTGGCGCTATGGCTGGCAGGAAAGTACGCCGCAGGCATGCGCCACCGCCAGCTGGGCCTGATAGCAATGGCGCTGCTGGCTGGTGGGCTGGCCGGGTTGTCCCGGGTCTGGCTGGGCGTCCATTACTGGTCGGATGTGGGCGTCGGCCTGGTGCTGGGCGTAGCGGTTGCCTTGGCCATCTATGCACTGGGGTGCAGGTTGTCCAGCACTCATTCCCACGACCTTGATGAACGCGCCTGCTGGGCAGCGCTGGCGGTTGTCAGCCTGATTGCCGGCCTGTGCTGGTGGACCACGGCCCTGTTGCTACCGCTCAGTGTGGCGATTGCCTGCGTGCTTGCGCCGCGTCGCGGGCCGGAGGACGTCTCCCTGCGTTCGGCGGCCGTACTGTTGGCCGGCCTCTTGCTGTTTGCAGGGTTCTGTCTGCCGATTGCGCAGCGCGCCGAACCGTTCGTGCTGGAGGCCGGCCTGCAGGCGATGGTGTACGCCGCGATGGGCGTGTGGATTGCGTGGGGTGCTGGGGCGTTGGCAGCAGCATGGACGCGGCGCAGGATGTCGGGCCAGGCCGTGCCTGGCTGGCGGTATGGTGAACCGCCAAGAGCATCCACGCATGGCGTGGATCTACTGGAGTGCGGCCGGAAGCGTCCACGCAATTGGCATGCGCCACCCGCCCAGTAGAGTAGAGCCAGGCCATGCCTGGCTGGCGCCAGGGTGAACCGACACAAGCATCCACGCATGGCGTGGATCTTATCTCTTGCCAATCTGGCACCTTGGGTGCCGAGAGCCCGGCGTGGGCGACCGTGTGGATCCAGGTCTTGCGACCGAGAAGTAGCTTGGGTCCCCACGCCGGATTCTCCCTGAACCGCCCGAACAGTTGGTTGAGTTGGCGCTCGAACTGATAAGACTGGGCAAGCGGGGAGAGCTCTCGACCCTGTCAGCCTAGCGGAGTTCTGCCATGTTTGGGATCGGGATCGATGTGAGCAAAGCCACGCTGGATGTGGCCGTCCATGGAGAGCAGTTTCGCC
>NZ_JAAOKO010000012.1:0-133750 GCF_018320795.1 Stenotrophomonas sp. PE591 | reverse complement strand
GATTGGCGTTCTCGGCCCGAAGGCGGCTGATCTCGCTTTCCAGGTCGGTGGCTGGCCTGCGAGCCTCAGAGGTCAACGACCGGCCAGCACGGACCGCGTCAAGCCAGTTTGCCAGCGTCTTGACCGACATCTCCAACTGACGGGCCGCTGCGGCAGGCCCGAGCGACTCGGCCAACTCGACGGCTTGGTGCTTGAACTCATCGGTGTAGCTACGACGGGTGATACGGGACATAAGGGACCTCCAAGTGCGATCAAAGTATCGCTTCTTGGCGTCCGCTGACGGGGGGCCAGATCAGTCCTCCGCAATATCCAATGCACTTGAACTTGGCTGTGACTAACACGGGTAGTCAGTGTTCGTCGTGGCTAGACGCCCGCCCTTGGGCTAGCCTCCCGCCTGAAACGTCGGAAGGTCCCCTGGATGTTTAGCGAAGCCAGGCCGTCACGCTACAAAGCCGCTCCACCCGGTCATACATCTCTGAGAAGAGTACGAACGGATCTGCCCTCCCGGCCGGTTTGCCGTGCTCATGCCGCGATGCACTCAATCGAATCGTCTCGACCATGCCTCTCGAGGTCGAATGGGAATGAAGCCTCAGCAAGCGCGTGTGGGGATCCACGGCCATCGGCAGCCGATGAACGAGTTTGTTTCGCATGTCTCCAAGCTCACGCAGCCACTTGGGATCAGTCTTTGTGCCCCAGTTGGCAAAGAGATGTCGCGCTATCGGATCCAGAAGTTTGTCAACCTTCCTACCAACTGCGCCCTCCAACCGCGCCATGCTGTCTGCAGATTCATTAAGGCCCAAATGGAAGCTAGCCACCTTTGCAAGGTAGTCCCTCGCACTACATAGGTCTGTCGCTACGGCCTGAAAGTCACGATAGATGTCACTCAGCGGTAAGTTGGAAAAGCTGGATTCTGGCTCCCTATCTGCAACCGCCCAGCACAGCTGCTGGTGATGATGAACTGACAGGTCCCGCATGCGATGTCCCGCGCTAGTCAATGATGTGCTGACGCTCCTCGCCGCACGGGCGTAATCTGCATCTCCTGAGGCATCGGAGTTGCTTGAGATGGCCCCCCAAAGATCTGCCGCGAAGAGGCCTTTGGAAAGCCGACCAATACCGGGATTCCAGAACGCCTCGGACACTCCTTTCCCATCAAATTCCTGGTTATATCCGACGAATCTGCTACCACACTCCCGTGCCAAGGTATGTAATGCAGGCCAAGTTAAATCGTAAAGGGTAACCAGCTCTCCCTCTCCGCGAAGAGGTAGCAGAGCCAAGCCACGGTCAGCCGTCTCAACTGCACGCAGACCCCCGGTAAAGTAAAGGACGTTTGTGGTTCGGACAGATCCGATTTCCAAAAATTCGACAGCGTTGGGCATCTTTCCTCCAGTGGCGAATCGAAAGCAGCCAGGCACGTCTGCCGGCTGCCCACAACAATGACATCTAGCGGTGTCCGAAGCCTACCTTTCTTAGCCATTGAGACGGAGAGGCCGCACAATCAGCTACTTCGGGCCTTGCCAATAATTCACGGCCCGTTTACATTTGATGAAAGAGGTGGGTTCCGATGCTTAGTAGGCTGATGCGACTATTGCTCGCACTGACGGCGATATCCCCGATATTCGTGTCGCTGGCCTTTTCCTTTGCGACTCGAGCCAACAATGTCCAGCTTGCTTCGCTGGCGATGCTGGGCTGCCTTTTACTTGGCCTCTCCTGTGTCGCCATTATCCACAGGTGCCAAGTTCATCTAGAGCGCCTTCCGATCAAGGTGGAGAAGGCCAAAAGCGCAGATAAGGAGGTGATTGGATTCTTTGTTGCGTACGCGCTGCCTTTGGTATTCCGTGGGCAGGCTTCCGCATCACTTGGTGAGTGGACCTTGGCCGCCGGGATGCTTTTGTTCGTGCTGTGGAGCACTAACTCACTGCAGGTCAACCCAGTACTCGGCCTACTGGGATATCGCTTCTACGAAGTGGAGACGAAGGAAAAGGTTACTTTTCTTCTCATTACAAAGACCAAAATTACCTCCGTAAGCAAGATTACGACTGTAGTGCAGCTCAGCGACTACGGAATTCTTGAAGCAAAAAGCTAGGAGAAGGACCTCATGAACCTGTTTGCCCTCACCGATGCCGCCAATAGCCGCATCCTAAGACTGCCGCTCAACAGTGCCGTGCAGAGTTCACTTCAGGGTGTCTTTGCACAGCAACTTGCAAGCTTTAATGAAGGAATTACCGATCGAGTGAGGTTCGACGGCAGGTACCGTCCCGATCCGGACGAGCTTCTTTTTATCGAAGATTTTGTCGACATCGACGGGCTGGCCGACGCAGTGGCGAGTCCACTTGGTGTCGACCAATTTGACCATAATCGTCACAACCTCGGTGACATCAAGGCTCTGTTCGCAGGCGATCCCAGTCAGCCAGGGCGAGTCCTTATTCAGCTATTTGAGCGACGCCGGGTGATCGACAAGGGGTCAACGCTATTCCTTTCCGGAAACACGTTCAACCGGATTGAGTCCAATGGCATTGTATTAGATACGAAACTGCTTGCCGTTCTCGAAGGCAGACTTCTAACCTTCCAGAGCTTCCACTTCGTACGCCGGGTGTTTGCGCTTTCCGACTTTTTCCGCGAGGCGACTGCGGCTGAGGTTATGCAGTTTGCACAGCACGAAGCGCTTCATAGCGATGACCCCGCGGCTTTCGAGGAGTCCGCCAACAACATCGTTAGAGGTAAGATTGGGCTGATTCTGCAGTCGGGCGTGCTGAGCCGACACTCCCCTCAAGTTCTGGCGGACACAGCAAAGACTTTCAAGGTTGATATCACCCTAACAGCCGATGGCAAGATCCAGCTTCCTGACACACAAAAGGAGCTGCGGCGACTCCTTCGTTTTCTCGATGAGGATTTTTACGAATCCCCCCTATCTAGAACACATTTCATTTCGAACTCCAAACGGGTAGCGGACTAGGCCTGCTTAACAGGTTGTTGCGGGCCTTTTCTCGACACACAAGGGAGTCTCGAGCTCACGATTGATACCGCTGGAGACGCGGCATATCCCCTCAAGATACCGCATGTGAACCGAGGTTGATGTTGCGGCCGGCTCGATCATCTTCTATGAGCAGGGTGGTCCCACTCCAGCTCTAATGAGCCTTCCATGCTGCGCAGTTCAGATACTAGACGATGGCTCTGAGCAGCCTATCGTCATTGTCCAAACAGAGCTCGCGCAGCAAGGCACCATCTTGGGTGTATGGCCACTATCCGGAGGTAATGGCATCTGCATGTCTACCGACGTTGGGTTGCTCTCTGCCGGTTTCGGATCGCAGGTTGCCCGTGATAGTTCAGTCAAGCCGAGCTTGCTTCGCCAGTCGGACTAATTCCAGAGTTGGATGTCCGCTTTTGGCCGAAAGCCGACTTTGAGCGCTGATCGCGCAACGAAGGTTGCCTTACGTGCCTCCCCGCTGGACTCGATCTTAGGCCGAAAGGGAATACCAAGCCGATGGGGTGCGCGCGTATGCGATCAAGCGTCATTAGGTGCAGCACACTTGGACCTGGCGATAAGCCGACCAATAGGCACCACCATCACTTGGAACCCTTCGGGCGCAGTTGTCGCCTAGCCGATACTCAGAGACTTCAGCACAAGTTGGCCGCAGCCGGCAAAATTGCCTTTTACGGTCCATAAGTCGTTGAATCGTCTAGGGCGGCCAGCTTCGAGAGGCCTCAAACCGGCCAACTTGTGCTTCCGCCCACATGCAACCGGTCAAGCGAGGTCGGTTGGTGGGCCCACCAGGATTCGAACCTGGAACCAAGGGATTATGAGTCCCCTGCTCTAACCGTTGAGCTATAGGCCCGGCGCAGCCTCACAGTGTAGTGGAGGCCGCGCTCGATCGGCTACCCGGCAGCAGCAAGAGCCTCAGCCACATGCCCCAACCGCTTCTCCGCCACGTCCGCAAACCAGACCTGCCGCCGCAGGTGCGCGTGGAACAGCGCCACAGTCCTCCTGGTCTCTTCCAGCCCCTTCTGGTTGTCCGCCGCCGAAGCCAGCAAATAATCCAGCACCAGACTGCGTCAGCAATGCCAGCGTCGCTCTTCGGGCAAATCCCAGTGAATCCTCGCGCTCGTCGCGCATCACATCTTCCCAATGCAGTAGCGGCGCAAACGCGCAGCCGTTGAGAAGACCTGCTGGATACGTCATCGCAAACAGCAGCTGGCTCGACTCTACAGAAAGCACACACCCCCCAAAAAGAAAAACCCCGCACCAGGCGGGGTTTCTCTCAACGCTTCAACAGCCGCTGGAAATCAATCGATATCCAGGAAGCTGCGCAGCTGCTCCGAGCGGCTCGGGTGACGCAGCTTGCGCAGGGCCTTCGCTTCGATCTGGCGGATGCGCTCGCGGGTAACGTCGAACTGCTTGCCGACCTCTTCCAGCGTGTGGTCGGTGTTCATGTCGATGCCGAAGCGCATGCGCAGCACCTTGGCTTCCCTCGGGGTGAGGCCGGCCAGCACGTCGCGCACGGTTTCAGACAGATTGATGTTGGTGGTGTTCTCGATCGGGGACTCCACGTTGGTGTCCTCGATGAAGTCGCCCAGATGGGAATCCTCGTCGTCGCCGATCGGGGTTTCCATCGAGATCGGCTCCTTGGCGATCTTCATCACCTTGCGGATCTTGTCTTCCGGCATGTCCATTTCCTTGGCCAGCTCCTCCGGCGTAGCCTCGCGGCCGTACTGCTGGAGCATCTGGCGGGAAATGCGGTTCAACTTGTTGATCGTCTCGATCATGTGCACCGGAATACGGATGGTGCGTGCCTGGTCGGCGATCGAGCGGGTGATCGCCTGGCGGATCCACCAGGTGGCGTAGGTCGAGAACTTGTAACCGCGGCGGTACTCGAACTTGTCCACGGCCTTCATCAGGCCGATGTTGCCTTCCTGGATCAGGTCGAGGAACTGCAGGCCACGGTTGGTGTACTTCTTGGCGATGGAGATGACCAGGCGCAGGTTGGCCTCGACCATTTCCTTCTTGGCCTTGCGCGCCTTGGCTTCACCGTAGGCCATGGCACGGCTGATTTCCTTCAGCTCTTCCAGGTCCAGCTGGGTCAGCGTCTCGATGTCGATCGTCGCCTGCTGTTCGGCAATGATCTGGTCCTTCACTTCGCGCAGCGCCGAGGACCACTTCTGCTTGCGCTTCAGTGCGTCTTCCACCCACTCCAGGTTGGTCTGGTTGCCTTCCCAGGAACGGATGAAGTCCTTGCGCGGCATGCGGGCGGTAACGGTCGCCAGGTTCAGCACGCGGCGCTCATGGGCCTTGATCGACGCCATGGTGTCGCGCAGCTGCTTGGTCAGCACGTCGGTCAGCGGCAGCGGCAGCTTCAGGGTGACGAACACCGCCGACATTTCTTCGCGCAGGCGCGGCAGGTTCTTCTTGTCGCCCTTGGTCGCGGCCTTCTTGAAGGCGTTGAAGGCATCGCTCAGCGCCTGCATGCGCGCGGCGACTTCCTCCGGATCCGGACCGGTCGGTGCGGCTTCTTCATCGCCACCGTCGACATCGTCGTCCTCGTCCTCGTCGCCTTCGGCGTCCGCATCGGCGCTGTCATCGGCAGCGACCGCCGGCGGCGCCGGCTCTTCGTCGACCAGGTCGTTGAAGCCGACGATCACTTCGGCCAGGCGCTTCTTGCCTTCCTTGTGGGCTTCGTAGTCGTTCAGCAGCGACTCGACCGAAACCGGGAACTGGCCCAGGGCCGCCTGGACCTGCGAAAGGCCTTCCTCGATGCGCTTGGCGATAGCGATTTCGCCTTCGCGGGTCAGCAGCTCGACGGTGCCCATTTCGCGCATGTACATGCGCACCGGGTCGGTGGTACGGCCACCTTCGGTGTCGAGCGCGCTCAGCGCGGCGGCAGCTTCTTCAGCCGCGGTGTCATCGACTTCGCGGTTGCCGGTGTTGCCATCGTTGAGAAGCAGGGTTTCCACATCCGGCGCAACTTCATGGACATCGATGCCCATGCCGTTGATCATGCCGATGATGTCTTCGATCTGTTCCGGGTCGACCATGTCGTCCGGCAGATGGTCATTGACTTCGGCGTAGGTCAGGTAGCCCTGTTCCAGGCCCTTGCTGATCAGTTGCTTGATTTCGGATTGGGCAGGACGTTCGTTGGCCATGTAGTGCTCGCGCCACCGGCAGGGAGAAATAGGGAACGTAGCATTATACCAGCCCGGGGCCCTGCCTGCCGGGCGGTGGTCCCGCAGGCTCAGGGCCGGAGAAGGAAGGTCACGGGACCATCATTGACCAGGCTGACGACCATATGGGCACCAAATCGGCCCGTTTCCACCCCTGGCGCGTGATTTTCACGACAGATCTCAACAAAACGGTTGAACCCGCGTTCAGCCTCTTCCGGCGGCGCGGCCGTGGTGAAGCTCGGCCGCATGCCCGAACGGGTGTCGGCGGCCAGGGTGAACTGGCTGACCAGCAGCAGGCCGCCGCCGGTATCGCGCAGCGAGCGGTTCATCTTCCCGGCCTCGTCGGCGAATACCCGGTAGCCCAGCAGGCGCTCGGCCATCCGCCGCAACTGGGCCTCGGTATCGCCCGGCTCCATGCCGACCAGGGCCAACAGGCCAGGGCCGATCTGCCCCACGGCCTCATCGTCGACATGGACGGCGGCCTGGCTGACACGCTGGATCAGGACGAGCATCGTGGGCTTCCAATGAACAGGGCCGGCCACGATAGCAGCGCCCTTGGCTAAACTGGCGCCGATGAATCCGCAACGCAAAGCCCGGCTGGTCTACCGCGCCACCACCCTGTTCGCCCGCCTGCCCTGGCCGCTGCTGCGGGCGTTCGCGCGCGCCCTGGCGTGGGCGTGGATCGCCCTCAATGCCCGTGAGAGCCGCGTCACCCGGCGCAACCTGGAACTGGCCTACCCGGAGCTGGATGGCGCCGCGCGCGACCGCCTGCACCGTGATCTGCTGCGCTCCACCGCGCTGCAGGCCATCGAAACCCTGCGGCTGTGGAGCCAGGCGCCGGCCGACAACCTGCGCCTGCACCTGAAGCAGCGCCATGGCGAGGCCCTGTACGACGCCGCCCTGGCCAGCGGCAAGGGCGTGATCGTGGCCGCGCCGCACTTCGGCAACTGGGAGCTGCTGAACCAGTGGCTGGCCTCGCGCGGGCAGATCGCCATCGTCTACAAGCCGCCGGAGGACGAGGCCAGCGATGCCTTCCTGCAGCTGGTGCGCGGCGGCCAGAACGTACAGCAGGTGCGCGCCGAAGGCCCGGCCGTGCGCCAGCTGTTCAAGGTGCTCAAGGACGGCGGCGCCACCGGCATCCTGCCCGACCAGCAGCCCAAGGCCGGCGATGGCGTGTTCGTGCCGTTCTTCGGCGTGCAGGCGCTGACCATGACCCTGGTCAACCGGCTGGCCGAACGCACGGGTGCCACCGTGCTCTATGGCTGGTGCGAACGCATCGGGCCGGACATGGAGTTCGCGCTGCACATCGAGCCGACCGACCCGGCCGTGGCCGATCCGGACCCGCTGGTGGCGGCCACCGCCCTCAACGCCGGTATCGAACGCATCGCCCGCCGCGACCCGGCGCAGTACCAGTGGACCTACAAGCGCTATACGCTGCGGCCACCGGGCAGTAGCGAGGAAGACCCGTACGCAACTGAGGAACACCCCCACTGACGGCCGCCTGCGACCACTGGCCGCACCACGTTGAATACGACGCCGGCGCCCCCATAGAGACTGCGATGTCCGCCTCCCCCGGTCCTGCCATGCCTGCTGCTTCTTCCCTGTTCGGCGATCCGGCCGCGATCCGCTGCGAACGCGCGGTGGCCGAACTGCGCGCCGGTCGTCCGGTGCTGCTCCACGATGGCCAGGGCCAGCGCCTGGCGGTGATCGCGCTGGACAGCGCCACGACCAGCAGCTTCGCCGCCTTCGCCGCTGCCGCCCGCGAGCGCCATTACCTTTTCCTGACCGCCACCCGCGCCCGCGTGCTCGGCGTGGAGGCACCACAGGGCGCGCGCCTGCCGCTGAGCGGCGTGGCCTTCGAGGCCCTGCCCTCGCTGGGCTACCTGCGCGAACCCGGGCCGATGCCCGAAAGCTGGAGCGCCGGCGACGCCTTCGATGCCGGCGCGGTGGAGCTTGCCCGCCTGGGTCTGCTGCTGCCAGCGATGGTCGCGGTGCGCCTGGACGTCGATGACCACACTTTCGACGGTGCGGCCGAGGTGGCCCTGTGCGACCTGGCCGAAGGCGCGGCACATGCGGCCCACGACTACGAACTGGTGGCGCGTTCGCCGGTTCCGCTGCGCGACGTCGGCATGACCACCTTTGCAGTCTTCCGCGGCGGCGTGGCGCAGCGCGACCAGGTCGCGATCATCGTCGGCGAGCCGGACCTGTCGGCAGTGGTGCCGGTACGCGTGCATTCTTCGTGCCTGACCGGCGATCTGTTCGGTTCACTCAAGTGCGACTGCGGCGACCAGCTGCGGCGTGGCCTGCGCAAGCTGAAGGACCTGGGCGGTGGCGTGCTGCTGTACCTGGACCAGGAAGGCCGCGGCACCGGCATCGCCGCCAAGATGCGCGCCTATGGCTACCAGCACGACGGCCTGGATACCATCGACGCCGATGCGCAGCTGGGCTTCGGTGCCGACGAGCGGCGCTACGGCAGCGCGGTGGCGATGCTGCGTGGCCTGGGCATTTCGCGCGTGGCGCTGCTCAGCAACAACCCGACCAAGGCACAGCGCCTGCGCAATGCCGGCATCGAAGTGCTGGACTGCATTCCGGTCACCGGCGAGATCACTGCCGAGAACGAGAACTACCTGCGCACCAAGGCCGACCGTGCCGGCCACCTGCTGGATGTCGATGCGCTGATCCAGGCTGCCCAGTAACGTAGCCGACCTGCTACCGTCTGCGCGGTGCGGCCACGGCCGCTACCGCCCGCCCTGCTGCCTGACGGAGCCCGCGTGACCGACGCCACGATTCCCGCACCACCCGCCACCGACTGGCAGTCACTGCCGCAACGTGCAGCCCGCCTGGCCGCACTGGAAGGTGCCTTTGGCGGCCTGTTCGTCCCGGGCCTGCCACTGGCGGCAGCGGCGTGGTTCTTCGATCTGCCCGGTGGCCTTTGGACCGCTGCAGCCGGGCTGCTGATGGGTGTGGCTTTTGGTGCGTGGCTGGGCCGTCGACGCCTGGTCCGCACCCGTTGGCGACTGGACGCACAGGGCCTGGGCCTGCGCCGCGACCTCATGTGGCAGCTGGAGACGCGCATCCCGCTCTCGCGGGTGCAGCATCTCGATCTGCGCCGGGGCCCGCTGGAGCGCCGTGCCGGCCTGGCCACGCTGATCGTGCACACCGCCGGCACCCGCATGAGCGCGGTGACCGTGAGCGGCCTGGACCAGGCCGACGCCGAGCGCCTGCGCGACACCCTGTCCCACCAGCTCGACCAGGACGCCGACGCCCTGTGAGCCTGCCGCCGCCCCTGCCTGCACCGCCGCCCGCCGGTACCGAGGACCACCGCCTGCACCCGTGGTCGTGGCTGTTCGTGCTGCTGATGCAGCTGCGCCACTACTTCCTGCCACTGGTCGCGCTGCTGGTGTTCGGCCAGCGCGGCGACCGCGATCCGATGTGGGCGCAGCTGATTCCGCTGACGGCAATTGCCGCCCTGGTCCTGGTGTCGGTGATGCAGTACCTCAGCTACCGCTACCGCATCGGCAGCGATGCGATCACCGTGCGCAGTGGTCTGTTGGCGCGCAACCGCCGCGAGATCCCGTTCGCCCGCATCCACAACGTGGAAGTGCGGCAGAACCCGCTGCACCGCCTGTTCGGCGTGGCCGAGCTGCGCCTGGAATCGGCCGGCGGTGTGCGCCCTGAAGCGGAGATGCGGGTGCTGAAGCTGGACCAGGCACTGGCGCTGGAACGGCTGGTCCGCCAGCGCGGGCAGGCGCCGCAGGCCAACGACGCCGTCGATGCGCCGCCCATTGTCGACGTCGACAGCGAACGCGTACTGCTGCGACTGTCCAGCTGGGACGTGGTGCGCATGGGACTGCTCTCCAACCGCGGCTGGGCACTGGCGGTGGCCGCGTTCGGCGTCCTGTTCCAGACAGTGCCGCGGCCGGTGATGGACGATGCCATCCAGCGCGGCGGCCGCGAGGCCTTCGGCTATGCCAGCCACCTGCATCCCGGCGTGACCGGCGCGTTGCTGCTGGCGGCGGCGGCCCTGCTGCTGGGCTGGCTGGCGCTGCGCGTGCTGTCAGTGGTGCTGACCCTGTTGCGTTACCACGGCTTCACCCTCGTCGAGCAGGACCGCCGCCTGACGGTGTCGGCCGGGATGCTCAGCCGCACCCGCAGCAGCGTGGCACGTCGCCGCATCCAGGCCTGGACGCTGCGCGAAGGCACCCTGCAGCGCTGGTTCGGGCTGCGCCAGCTGCGCATCGACAGTGCCGCCGGTGGCCCTTCGCGTGACGAGGACCGCGCCCTGCGCGAACTGGCGCCGCTGGCAACCCGCGAGCATTGCACGCAACTGGTGCAGCACCTGCTCCCCCAGCTGCACTGGCCACCGGCGCAATGGCAGTCCATCCCGCAACGTGGCTGGTGGCGGCTGTGCCTGGGCGCGCTACTGCTGGTGCCGCTGCTGGCCGCCGCCGCGTACTGGCGCTGGGGCCCATGGGGCCTGGTCGTGCTGGCCTGGCTGCCGGTCGCGTTGTTGGTCGCACACCGGCAGATGGCACGCATGGGCTGGTATCTGGACGAGCACTATGTGGCCGTGCGCGGCGGCTGGTGGAAACGCTGGTGGCGCTGGGCCGAGCTGGACAAGGTGCAGGGCCTGCGCCTGCAGCGTTCACCGCTGGACAAGGTGCTGGGCACCAGCAGCCTGCAACTGGATACCGCCGGTGCGCATGGCGACGTGGCACTCACCCTGCACCATCTGCCGCAGGCACAGGCACAGCAGGCGATGGATCAACTGGCGGCCGCGCTGGCGCGGCGCAAACTGCGCTGGTGATGCGGGGTCGGATCCCGGCCTGAATCAGGTCGTGCCGGCCGCTGGCCGGCAACTGCACATCCCCCGGTTTGCCGGCCAGCGGCCGGCACGACCGCGAGCAGGGTCAGCGAGGCATCATCGCTGCGAGGGGCCCCAATAGCCCAGGTCCCTTCGGATCTGCAGATCGCGCACCCAGCTGCCGAGAGGCTTGCGGCGCAGCGCACCCATTTCACCGGACAGGAAATCCTCGGTGGCCGCGATTACCCGCTCGCTGGACAGGCCGTCGCGGTACGGATGGATGGCATCGGCGTAACGCACGATTTCCGCCTGCAGCGCTGCATCCGGATGCAGCGCGCGCTGCAGCATCGCCGGCAGCTGTGCCGGGTCGTCGAAATCAATCATGTGCGGCTTCGGCACGCGGTTGCGGAAGGTCACCACCGGCTTGTGCTGGACGATGAACTCCGAAACGATCGACGAGGTGTCCGACACCAGCACATCGGCGGCGCGCTGCGCGGCCATCACCTGCTCCGGCTCGATGAAGCGGGCATTGGCACCGGCCAGCGCGCGGTAGCGCTCGAACAATTCCGGCGGACATTTGGGATGCAGGGTCAGCAGCCAGTAGCGCCCACCGGCAGCGATATCGGCGGCGATCTGCGCATGCAGGTGCGGTGCCGCACTCAGCCGCTCGGTGAAGGTGGAACCAAACAGGATCACCGGGCGATCGCCGGCCGGCGCGCGCAGTGCGGCGCTCTCGCCACCGTCATCGCGGAACAGCGGGTCCAGCTTCGGCCAGCCGGTCTCGGCCACCGCGAAATGGCCCTGCTGGGCCGCGATCTCGCGGAACGGTGTCGTGGTGGCCGGCCCCTGCGTGCAGTACAGGTCGAACATGCCGCGCACCCGGAAGTGGCCGCGCGCGCTGTCGCGCTTTTCCACATTGAAGCCATGGAACAGCTGCACCTTGGCCCCCGAAAGGAAGGTCGGCACCCAGTTGGCCGCGCTGAACACCGCCCGCGGGCGCATTGCCAGGGCCTGTTTCAGGCCGACGTTGGCCACCCCCGGCAGGCTGCTGCCGGCCGCGCCGCCTTCGAACCAGGCCGCAACCTCCTGCCCGGACGCGTGCAACGCCCGCGCCAACGGGGCGAGAATAGGCAGCGCATAGCGCTCCGTCGCAAACAACAGGTACCCGGCCATCATGTCCTCCACGACCGCTCCCATCGAACGGCCTCGCATCTCGGCGTGCATTATCGCGTTCAACGAGGCCGGGCGCATCGGCGACTGCCTGGCCTCGCTGGCCTTCTGCGATGAGATCGTGGTGGTGGACTCGCAGTCCACCGATGCGACCGTGGCCATCGCCGAGGCTGCCGGTGCCCGCGTGCTGCAGCGTCGGTTCGAGGGTTTCCGCAGCCAGAAGGCGTTCTGCGTCGAGCAGGCCAGCCACGACTGGGTACTGTGCCTGGATGCCGACGAGCGCATCAGCCCCGAGCTGCGTGCGGCCATCGAACAGGCCCGTGACGGCGGCTTCGCCGGCCACGCCGGCTACCGCTTCGCCCGCCTGTCTGAGTACTTTGGCAGGTTCCTGCGCCACGGCAATGCCTACCCGGACCGGGTGATGCGCCTGTTCGACCGCCGCCAGGGCGGCTGGCGCGGCAAGCGCGAGATCCACGAGGCGGCCAGCGTCGATGGCAGCGTCGGCACCCTGCGCGGCGATCTCATCCACTATCCCTATCGATCGTTGCAGCAGCAGCTGGCCAAGACCGAGAAGTATGCGCGGATGATGGCCGAGCACGAGTTCGCGCGTGGCAAGCGCGCCACGCTGGGCAAGCTGGTGCTGGCGCCGGCATGGCGGTTCTGGCGCGGCTTCCTGTTCCGCGGCGGCTTCCGCGACGGCTGGCACGGCCTGGTCTATGCCTATGTGCGTGCCAACTACGTAAGGCAGAAGACCATCATGCTGTGGATGCTAGGCAACGGCCAGGCGGTGGCCGATCCTCCAGCCCCTGTGGAACGGCCCTGAGCCGGCTGTGTCACACTTGCCGCGCGTTGCCTGAAGATCCCCCATGAAAATCCTGTACACCAACTTCCACTATGGCGACGGTGGCGGCCACACCACGTACATCGTGTCCCTGGCGCGCGCCCTGCATGGCCAGCACACGGTCCATGTCGCAGCCCCCGCCGACAGCCGCCTGCTGCGCACGGTGGCCGAGGAAGGAATCGCCACCCCGCTGCCGATGGCCTTTGGCAGCGGCCTGCCGACCTTGCCACGACAACTGGCCGAACAGCATGCGCTGCGCCGGCTGGTGCAGGACGAGGGCATCGACCTGGTCCACGTCAACGGTGCTCGTGATCACCGCTTCGTGATGCAGGGACTGCTCGGCATGCGCCGCCCGCCGATCATCCTGACCAAGCACAACAGCAAGCCCACCCGTACGCTTGGCAATGCCTTCAGGGCCCGCTGGGCCACCGACCGCGTGATTGCGGTTTCGGCACACACCGGGCGCCTGCTGGAGCAGGGCCCGTACCGGCGCTGCCCGATCGATGTGGTCCGCAACGGCGTCGACCTGGACCGCTTCGCGCCGCTGCCGGCCGACGCCGGCCAGGCAATGCGGCAGCAATGGACGCAGGACCCGGATGCGCTGCTGCTGGTCAGCAACGCCGGCACCGATGACTACAAGGGCTGGATCGACCTTGCGCAGGCCATTGCCCTGCTCCCCGACGCGATCCGGCCGCACGTACACATGGCGGTCGCGGGTCACCTGCCCAACGCGCAGCAACGCGCGCAGGTACAGGCCCTCGGCGATGTCGCCGCGCAGGTCCACTTCACCGGACTGCTGGCCGATACGCGCCCACTGATCGCCGCCGGCGACGTCGGCTTCGTGCTGTCCAACGACATCGAAACAATTTCCTTCGCCTGCCGCGAAATGATGGCCAGCGCCAGGCCGATGCTGGTCAGCGACTACGCGGGGCTGCCGGAGAACATCGAGCAGGGAGTCGACGGCTGGGTCGTGCCCACCCGCAACGTGGCCGCCATCGCCGCACAGGTGCAGGCGATGTATGAACAACGCCAGGCGCTGCCGGCGATGGGCATGGCCGCCCGCCGCCATGCAGAGCGTGAGTTCGGCCTGCAGACCTTCGCCGGGGCGACCCTGGCCACCTATCACGCCGCCTTGGCCAGCACCTGAGCCACATTGCCCGAACGCTTAATCGGTAAGGCCGGGCCCCTGCAGGCGGCGCTCGTGCTCGAGTTCCGCCGCCGACGGCCGGCAGGTGCCGGCGACCGCATCGGCAGGCACAAGCCACCAGCGGCGACGATTGGAAATGCCTGCCATTTCGGCCTGCGCACGGTCAATGCAGGCCTGCATCGCATCTTCGTTCACCAGCAGCCAGCGGTGCTGCGGAACCAGCCGCTGCCAGCGCACGGCCGCCTGCAGCTGTTGATGCCAACGCGCTTCGAATCCAAAGGTGGCCGCCGCGCGATCGGCCATCAGCAGGTTCTGCTCTTTCCATGCCACCAATCCCAGCTCGGCCTGCGGACCGATGCGTGCGCTGACCTCACGCATCAGGCCACGGGCCGAGCTGGAATCGTTCAACACCGGATAACCGACCAGGCTATACAGCACCCATACCCCGGCCAGGGTAGAGACCAAGGCAACGTGCCGACGTCGGCGCCCGCACGCCCACAGGCTCAACGCCGACCAGATCGCCATCGCCAGCGCCGTCCACGCCAATGCATCGGTCGCGCCAGGCGGCAATCCGCGTCCATGGGCAAGGTTCACCTCGAAGCGCGGATCACCCAGCAACGCGAGCGCCCCGACCAGGCTCAATCCCAGTGCCAGCAACGCGGCAAACCCTCCCAGCACGCGCTGCACATCGCGCCGCTTCAGCAGCCCGGGCAGCAGCGGCGCCAGCGCCAGGCAGAACATCGGCAGCGCCGGCAGGATGTAGACATCACGCTTGCCCTGGGGAATCGAGAAGAACAGCACGACCAGCAACCACCACGCCAGCGGCAGCAGGTAGCGTGGATCGCGGCGGCTCAGGCGCCGCCGCCACGCCGGGATCGCCCATGGCAGCGCCAGGAACGCGGGTATCCACATCGTTGGCATGACACCGAAGAAGTACCACCATGGCTGGTGATGGTCCCAGGACTGCGTGTAGCGGCGGGCCGTCTGCCGCACCAGGATGTCGTTGATGTAGCCGCGGTACTCGTCCGATCCGGTGCCCAGCGCGGCCAGCAGCATCGGCGCCAGCCACAGCGATATCGCCAGCAGGAAGGCCAGCGGTGCCAGCCAGAAGCGGCCATCGCGCGCGTGCAGGGAAACACGGGGCCACTGCAGGGCTGCAGCGATGGCCGCCGGCACGATCATCAGCAGCGCCAGCATGCCCACGCCCTTGGTGATCACCCCGATACCGGCAAAGAACCAGCCCAGCCACCACCAGCGCCAGGCCGGGCCCAGCAGCAGGTGGCGCAGCAGGCCATAGTTGGCCAGGGTGATGAACAGCACCAGCAGCGGATCGATCTGCGCCTTCTTCGCCTGGAAGGTGAACTGCAGCGCGAACAGCAGTGCCCACCCCGCGCAGAGCCCGACCTGCCGCGTCCACAGCCGGCGCCCCAGATCGACCACGCACCACAGCGTGCCCAATGCGGCCAGCAGCGAGGGCAGCAGGAAGGCCACGCGCCAGTGGCCAACCAGGCCATACAGCGAGGCCTGCCACCACATCAGCATCGGCGGCTTGTCCGAATACAGCTCGGTACCGCGATGCGGGAACAACCAGTAACCGCTGTCGACCATCTGCCTGGCCACCAGCGCGAAGCGTGGTTCGTCAGAAGGCCACGGATCGCGGAGACCGAGCCCGGCCCCCAGCACCAGCAGGGCCACCACCACGAACAACCACGTCTGGCGCGACGCGTGGGTCTTCAGCATGGGACTCGAAACGGCAGCGGGGGTCAGGCTGCTTTTATCAGACGCGCGTAGAAGAAACCGTCAGCATCGTTGTCACCAGGCAGTCGCTGGCGTGCCACGCCTTCGCAATCCACGCCGAACGCATCGCCCAGCGGCTGCGCCACCGCGTCCGGATGCCACTTCAGGAACGCACGCACCTGATCGATGTTCTCGGCGCGCAGGATCGAGCAGGTGGCGTACAGCAGCACGCCGCCGGGGCGCAGCATCGACCAGCAGGCTTCCAGCAGGCGCGCCTGCACGCCCACCAGTGCATCGACGTCCTCGGCGCGACGGTGGAACATCACATCCGGCTGGCGGCGGATCACGCCCGTGGCCGAACATGGCGCATCCAGCAGGATCGCGTCGAACGGCACGCCGTCCCACCACGAACCGGGATCGCTGGCATCGGCGACCAGGGTCTGCGCATGCTCGCCCACACCGGTGCGGGTGTAAGTGTCACGTGCCCGGGCCAGACGGCGCGCGTCGATATCCAGCGCCAGCAGGCGCAGGCTCGGGTCACGCTCCAGCAGATGCGCCGATTTGCCGCCGGGTGCCGCGCAGGCATCCAGCACGCGGGCACCGGTCGCGGGTGCCAGCGCATCGGCCGCGCATTGCGCCGACAGGTCCTGCACCGACAGTGCACCATCGCCGAAGCCCGGCAGCTGGTTCACGGCAACGGGGGTCGCCAGGCGCAACGCATCGGCGCACAGTGCAGTGGCTTCAGCGGCAATGCCGGCCTCGGCCAGCGTCGCCAGGGCCTTGTCGCGACCGCCGTGCTGGCGGTTGGCACGCAGCCACAAGGGCGCGGGTTGCAGGCTGGCGCTGAAGATCGCTTCGGCGTGCGCCGGCCAGTCGCGTTCGATCGCATCAGCCAACCATTCCGGGAAGGCGTCGCGCGCAGGCTGCTCGGGGAACCCCTCGCGCTGGGCGCGGCGCAGGATCGCGTTGACCAGGCCTGCCTGGCGCTCACGGCCCAGCGCGCGCGCCGCATCGACCGTAGCCGAAAGCGCTGCGTGCGCAGGCAGTTCGAGCACGTCCAGCTGGGCGAAACCGACCATCAGCAGCGTGCGCAGGTCGGCATCGCGCGCCGACAGCGGCTTCTGCATCCAGGCCTGCAAGGCCGCGTCATAGGTGCTGCGACGGCGCAGCACAGCGAAACACAGGGCTTCCAGCAGCGCGCGGTCGCGGCTGTCGGCCAGCTTCGGCAGCGCCCAGGCCAGTTCGGCCTTCAGCGAACGGCCACGGGTGAACACCTGTGCCAGCACGCGTGCGGCCAGCATGCGCGTGGCCGCGCCCGGTGCCGCCTTGGCGACGGAGAAATCGTTCTGCTTGGACACCGCTTATGCCCCCACGCGCAGGTCGCGGCGAGCGTTGAGGTAATCGGCAGCGGTGATCGCCTTGCCGCCTTCACGCTGCAGCACGCGCAGGCGCAGCGCGCCCTGGCCACAGGCAATGTCGATGCCGTCGCGGCCGGCGGCCAGCACGGTGCCCGGCGCCTGGCCGTGGTCTGCCTCCAGTGCCACCGCACCATGGATGCGCACGCGTTCGCCAGCCAGCGTTGCCTCGGCGATCGGCCACGGATTGAACGCGCGCACGGTACGCGCCAGCGCGTCGGCGTCCTGCGCCCAGTCCAGCCTGGCTTCGGCCTTGTCCAGCTTGTGCGCGTACGTCACGCCCTGTTCCGGCTGCGGTCGCGCGATCGGCTTGATGCCCGCGCGCAGCAGGCCCAGGCCATCGGACAACACCTGGGCACCAAGCTCGGCCAGCTTGTCGTGCAGCTGGCCGCCGGTATCGGTGGCGGCGATCGGCAGCTCCTGGTGCAGCAGCACCGGGCCGGTATCCAGGCCAGCCTCCATCTGCATCAGGCACACCCCGGTCTTCGCGTCACCAGCCTGGATCGCACGCTGGATCGGCGCAGCGCCGCGCCAGCGCGGCAGCAGCGAGGCATGCACGTTCCAGCAGCCATGGGTCGGGATGGCCAGTACCGCCTTGGGCAGGATCAGGCCATAGGCCACCACCACCATCAGGTCCGGCTGCAGGTCGCGCAACTGCTGCTGGGCAGCCGCGTCCTTCAGCGACTCCGGCTGGTAGACCGGAATGCCACGGGCCACGGCTTCGAGCTTGACCGGCGAAGGCGCCAGGCCACGGCCTCGGCCGGCCGGGCGATCAGGCTGGGTATAGACGGCCACGACCTCATGGTGGCGCGCAGCCGCGCGCAGCGACGACACCGCGAATTCCGGCGTACCGGCAAAGACAATCCTCATGGCTACCCCACTTGCAGGATGGATTCGTGCAGGAAAGAAAACGGCGCCGTCGGCCGGCGCCGTAGAGCCCGCGCGAGCCGCGCAGGCACGGGCCACCCGAAGGGTGGCCCGGATTGGCGATCACGCCACGTGCTTGCGCTGCTTGGCCAGCTTCTTGCGCACCATCTCGCGCTTGAGCGGCGACAGATAGTCGATGAACAGCTTGCCGTCCAGGTGATCCATCTCGTGCTGGATGCAGGTGGCCAGCACGTCACCAGCCTCCATCTGCTGTTCCTGGCCGTTGCGATCCAGGTACTTCACGGTGATGGTGTCGGCACGGGTCACGTCGGCGAAGATGCCCGGAACCGACAGGCAGCCCTCCTGGTACACCCGGCCCCCGTCCTTGGCGACGATTTCCGGATTGATGAACACATGCGGTTCATTCTTTTCTTCGCTGACGTCGATGACCATGAAGCGCTTGTGCACGTCCACCTGGGTGGCGGCCAGGCCGATGCCCGGGGCGTCGTACATGGTCAGGAACATGTTGTCGATCAGTTCCTGGAAGGCCGGCGTGGTGACTTCGGCAGCTTCGATCAACGCGGCCTTGGTACGCAGGCGCGGATCGGGGAACTCGAGAATGGGGAGAAGGGCCATGGCTGTTTCCGGATAGGGGGCCGGCACGCCGGCATACGTCGCAGATTCTAGCTCCAACGCTTGCCTTGCGCCCCGGTTTCTGGACTATAGTGCGCGGACCTGTTGGGGAATCAGGGCTTCACACCTATGTTGCTTCGTTTTCGTACGGTCGTCGCCGCGGCGATGCTGACCGTGGCTGCCTATGCTACCGCCGTGGAAGTGAATGGCGGGCACCCGGACACCTATGTGGTCCGAAAAGGGGATACGTTGTGGGATATCGCCGCACGTTTCCTGCAGAAGCCGTGGCTGTGGCCGGAGATCTGGCAGGCCAATCCGCAGATCGCCAATCCGCACCTGATCTATCCCGGTGACGTCCTGAGCCTGGCCTACCTGGACCGGGTAACCGTGGCGGCCCGGCCCGGCCCACGCCAGGAGGCCCCGATCGACGCCATTCCGCTGGCCCAGGTCGAGCCGTTCCTGAAGCAGCTGAGCGTGGTCGACAGCATCGAGCAGCTGCCCTACGTGGCCGGCCTGGAAGAGGAACGCCTGCGTGCCACCAGCGGCCACGCCGTCTATGTGCGCCTGGCTGACGCCCAGGTAGGCCAGCGCTGGGCGGTTGTCCGCCCGACCGTGCGCTACGCCCAGCCCAAGCCGACCGAGGACCTGACCGCCAACGGCGACGTCACCCCGGGCAGCGGCAACCTGTGGCGCGCCTACAGCGCACCCAACCACCGCCGCGGCGTGCTCGGCTATGAGCTGGCCCAGGTCGCCACCGGCACCATCACCCATGTCGCCGGAGGCAAGGTCGAGGCGTCCACCCTGGTGCTGGACAAGAACGAAGGCGGCCGTGAGGTGCGTGCCGGCGACCGCCTGGTGCCGATCGAGGCCAGGCCGTACGACCTGCAGTTCGTGCCCCATGTCCCCGCCGCAGGCGTCGAGGGCGTCGACGTACGCGTGCTGGCCGTCACCGACATGTTCACCGCCGGCGGCCCCCGCGACGTGATCGCGATCTCGGCTGGTCGCACGCAGGGCGTGGACAATGGAACCGTGTTCTCGCTGTGGCGCCCGGGCCGCCATGTGGCGCACCGCATGAAGTACCCGAACTCGTCGCGCACGGACGATTCGCTCAGCACCGGCGCCGGCCGGGTCTCGCTGCCGGACGAGTACGCGGCGCATGCCATGGTGTTCCGCACCTTCGACAATGTCAGCTACGCGCTGGTGATGCAGGGCGTGAAGCCGGTGCGCGTGGGGTACAACGCGTTGCACCCGGACGCGCGGTAGAGTCGACTGTTGGTCGACTGCTCTTCACCGCCCCCCGAAAGCGCCCGCGCTGCGCGCGGTAGTCGACTGACAGTCGACTCTACAGGGGCGGTCTCCGGCAAAACCTGACAGCCACATGCGAAGGCGCCCTAGGGCGCCTTTGTTGCATGCGCTCGATAGTGGGGGAATGACCAAGCAAGCTGATGAGGCGCTGCTGCGCCTGGTGATGGCAGGCGGCGCGCTGGCGCCACGGCGGACCCTGCTGCAGGCCGCGGGCAGCGCGGAGGCCGCGATCGCGCAGGGCGCCGCGACCTGGCGCGCGCACGGTTGCACGCCAGAGCAGTGCGCTGCACTGGAACGCCCCGACGCCCGCGCCTGGACCGTGGCACGGCACTGGCTGGAAGACGACGACCACCATCTGCTGTCCTTTGCCGATGCGGCCTTTCCGCCGCCCCTGCTGGACGTCCCGAACCCGCCACTGGCGCTGTTCGTGGCGGGCGATCCGAGCCTGGCCTGGCGCCCCTCGGTGGCGCTGGTCGGCAGCCGCTCGCCCACCCCGGGAGGACGCGCGCTGGCCGCGCGCTTTGCCGGCTGCTTCGTCGAGGCCGGACTGGCCGTAACCAGTGGCCTGGCGGCCGGCATCGACGCGGCCGCCCACCTGGCCACACTGGAGGCAGGCGGCTGCACCGTGGCGGTGATCGGAACCGGCCCTGATCGGGCCTATCCGGACAGCCACCAACGGTTGCAGGGGCGGATCGCCGCCGAGGGCGCGGTGCTCAGCGAGTACCTGCCCGGCACACCGGCACGCCCGGGCCACTTCCCCGCGCGCAACCGCCTGGTGGCCGGGCTGGCGCTGGCGACGGTGGTGGTCGAGGCCGCGCAACGCTCCGGCGCCCTGATCACCGCACGGCTGGCTGCCGAGGCGGGCCGTGAAGTCTGTGCCCTGCCCGGCTCGGTACTCAACCCACGCGCAGCGGGCTGCCACCGGCTGATCCGTGAAGGGGCCGCACTGGTCGAGCGCCCCGAGGAAGTGCTGGAACTGCTGGCCCCTGCCCTTCGCCAGCAGCTGCCGGGCTTGCAATCACGGCTGGGCACCCCCACTGAACAGGCACCGCCGGCGCTCCTGCCGGCGCGCTGGGCCGACGACCCTGACTACCAGTGCTTGTGGCGGGCCCTGGACCACGACCCAAGCAGTATGGATTCACTGATCACACGCTGTGGATTGACGGCGCCCCAGGTGTCCTCCATGCTGCTGGCCATGGAACTGGCGGGAATCGTGGTGTGCGTACACGGCCGCTACTGTCGAACTCCCTAGTTTCTTCACCTCCACAGCGTCGCGCGACGCAGGCCGAGGGGCAATGAAAGAGAGCATCCTGGACGTACTGCTGTACCTGTTTGAACACTATTTCAGCGAAGACGCGGACCTGATCCGTGACCGCGATTCGCTCCAGAACGGCCTGATCCAGGCCGGTTTCAGCCCAACCGAGATCAACAAGGCGTTCGACTGGCTCGACGCCCTGGCCGCGCAGCGGCCGAGCGTGGCCCAGGCACGGGTCGACGGCCCCGTGCGCGTCTACCACGGCCCCGAGCTGGACAAGCTGGACGTGGAATGCCGCGGCTTCCTGCTGTACCTGGAACAGCACGGCATCCTCGACGCCGACCAGCGCGAACTGGTGCTGGACCGGGCGATGGCCCTGGACCAGGACGAACTGGACCTGGACGACCTGAAATGGGTCGTACTGATGGTGCTGTTCAACCAGCCTGGCTCCGAAGCGGCCTATGCCTGGATGGAGACGCAGATGTTCATGGACGAGCCAGAACCCCTGCACTGACCGTACACTTGGGGGCATAGCGCATTCAGGAGCGTCCCCGTGAGCGAGTGGTTCCATGCAGAAGGCAACCGGCAGCAAGGTCCGCTGCCGGCGGAACAATTGGTCGAGCTGTTCCGCAACAACCAGATCACCCTGGACACCCTGGTCTGGCGCGACGGACTGCCGCAATGGCAGCCGTTGCGCACCGTCGTGGACGAACTCGGCCTGATCGTGCCGGCACTCGACGCTTCCGCATCGACCATCGAGCCCGAACCGGAACAGGAACCGGCGGCACCGCAGCCGCCGGTGCTGCCGCCGTCCACGCCGTATGCCGCCACCCCGCCGGCCGGCGTGTTGCCGCCACCGAAGAAGAAGCTGTCCGGCTGCGCCCTCACTGCGATCATCGGCGGCGGCCTGCTGCTGGTGCTGATACCGATCCTGGCCATCCTGGCCGCCATCGCCCTGCCCGCCTACAAGGACTACACCGTGCGCGCCAAGGTCGCCGGCGCAGTGTCCGCGCTGCAGCCGTTGAAGGACCAGGTGCAGCATTTCGCCGATGACGAAGGCCGTTGCCCCGGTGCCAACGACGCCGGCTTCCCGGCCCCTGGCGACTTCACCCAGGTCGGTCTCTCGGCAGTGAACATCGGCCGCTTCAACAACGGCCACTGCGGCATCGAAGCCACCCTGGCGCTGCCCGGCAAGAGCCTCGATGGCGATCTGCTGTGGCTGGAATACGATCGCGACAGTGGCCGCTGGGAATGCAGCGGCGAAAGCGACGACAAGTACCTGCCGCCGTCGTGCCGCGGCTGAACCGCGCGCACACCGGCACCTCCAAGGACGATTCAACAGGGAACATGCAATGACTGAGTGGTATTACGCAGAAGGACAGCAACGCCAGGGGCCCTTGCCGGTCGAGGAGATCCGCCAGCGTTTCCAGCGCGGCCTACTGAACCTGGACACCCTGGTCTGGCGCGAGGGCATGGCCCAGTGGGCTGCACTGCGCCAGGTGGTCGACGAGCTCGGCCTGCAGACGCTGGCCGATGCCAGCACCGCCACCAGCAGCGGCGGGTTCGACCTGCGCAGCGACTATGCCGCCATCGACAGCGGTACCGCACCGCTGCCCGGTACCGGCGCGCTCAGCAGCTCGCCATACAGCGCTCCAGCCGCGGTCGGCAGCGGTGGCCACGCACAGCCAGTGGTTGGCGGTGAAGTGGTCTACGCAGGCTTCTGGAAGCGCGTGGCGGCCTACATGATCGACTACTTCGTGCTGGTCATCCCCGGCAGCATCATCGGGGCCATCCTCGGTGCGATCCTGGGCGCCAGCATGGGCGCGGTGGGCAGTGGCGAATCGGCCATCGAGATCGTGGCCCAGCTGGCCAGTGCCCTGATCAACCTCTGCATCGGCATGGCGTACTACACCTGGTTCCATGCCTCGAAGGGCGGCGCCACGCTGGGCAAGATGGCGGTCGGCATCAAGGTCGTCCGCGGCAACGGCGAGCGCCTGACCAAGGCCCGCGCGTTCGGTCGTTACTGGGCCATGCTGCTGAGCAGCTTCACCCTCGGCATCGGCTTCCTGATGGCGGCCTTCACCGAGCGCAAGCAGGGCCTGCACGACATGATCTGCGACACTCTGGTGGTTGACCGCTGGGCCTACACCGACCAGCCCCACCTGCAGCGCCGCGAGCTGGGCACCGTCACCGTGCTGGTACTGGTGTTGACGGCGGTACTGTCGCTGGTGGGCCTGGCGCTGCTGGTGTTCGCGGTCGGCTTCATCGCCAAGATGGCCTCCTGAACGGCCATCCTCACGGCTGGCTGCTTGACACGGGCTGGCCGGGCGTGATTCCTCTAATAAGGTGAAACCTGAACGCCCGGCACATTACCGGGCGTTCAGTTTATGGATTTGCGCGTGGCCGCTTCACTAATGCGGCCATTTGCTCCACCCTAGCGGCCCCTTCCCCACGGTTCGCCCCACAGACCCTGCTGCCATGCCCAAGCACCTGCTCATCGTCGAATCGCCGGCCAAGGCCAAGACGATCAACAAATACCTCGGCAAGGACTACACCGTCCTGGCCTCGTATGGGCATGTGCGTGACCTGATTCCGAAGGAAGGCGCGGTCGACCCGGACAACGGGTTCGCCATGCACTATGACGTGATCGACAAGAACGAGAAGCACGTCGACGCGATCGCCAAGGCCGCCAAGGGCGCCGACGACATCCTGCTGGCGACCGACCCGGATCGCGAGGGTGAAGCGATCAGCTGGCATATCGCCGAGATCCTGAAGGAACGCGGGCTGGTCAAGGACAAGCCGATGCAGCGCGTGGTGTTCACCGAGATCACCCCGCGCGCCATCAAGGAAGCCATCAGCCAGCCGCGCGCGATCGCCAGCGACCTGGTCGATGCCCAGCAGGCGCGCCGCGCGCTGGATTACCTGGTCGGTTTCAACCTGTCGCCGGTGCTGTGGCGCAAGGTCCAGCGCGGCCTGTCCGCCGGCCGCGTGCAGAGCCCGGCGCTGCGCATGATCGTCGAGCGCGAGGAAGAGATCGAAGCCTTCATCGCCCGCGAGTACTGGTCGATCGCCGCCGAGTGCGCGCACCCGTCGCAGCACTTCAACGCCAAGCTGATCAAGCTGGACGGGCAGAAGTTCGAGCAGTTCACCATCACCGATGGCGACACCGCTGAAGCGGCGCGGATGCGCATCCAGCAGGCCGCGCAGGGCACGCTGCACGTCACCGACGTGGCCAGCAAGGAGCGCAAGCGCCGCCCGGCGCCGCCGTTCACCACCTCCACCCTGCAGCAGGAAGCCTCGCGCAAGCTCGGCTTCACCACCCGCAAGACGATGCAGGTGGCGCAGAAGCTGTATGAAGGCGTGGCGATTGGTGACGAAGGCACCGTCGGCCTGATCTCGTACATGCGTACCGACTCGGTGAACCTGTCGCAGGATGCGCTGGCCGAGATCCGCGACGTGATCGCCCGTGACTACGGCATCGCCTCGCTGCCGGACCAGCCCAACACCTACCAGACCAAGTCGAAGAACGCCCAGGAAGCGCACGAAGCGGTGCGCCCGACCTCGGCCCTGCGCACCCCGGCCCAGGTCGCCCGCTTCCTCACCGACGACGAGCGCCGCCTGTACGAACTGATCTGGAAGCGTGCAGTGGCCTGCCAGATGATTCCGGCCACGCTCAACACGGTCAGCGTCGACCTGTCGGCCGGCAGCGAACACGTGTTCCGTGCCAGCGGCACCACCGTGGTCGTGCCAGGCTTCCTGGCCGTGTACGAGGAAGGCAAGGACAACAAGAGTGCCGAGGACGAGGACGAAGGCCGCAAGCTGCCGGCGATGAAGCCCGGCGACCGCGTGCCGCTGGAACGCATACAGGCCGAACAGCATTTCACCCAGCCGCCACCGCGCTACACCGAAGCGGCGCTGGTGAAGGCGCTGGAAGAGTACGGCATCGGCCGTCCCTCGACCTACGCCTCGATCATCCAGACCCTGCTGTTCCGCAAGTACGTGGAAATGGAAGGGCGCAGCTTCCGCCCGTCCGATGTGGGCCGCGCGGTGTCCAAGTTCCTGTCCAGCCACTTCACCCAGTACGTGGATTACGACTTCACCGCCAAGCTTGAAGACGAGCTCGATGCCGTCTCGCGTGGCGAAGAAGACTGGATCCCGTTGATGTCGCGCTTCTGGGAACCGTTCAAGGAACTGGTCGAAGACAAGAAGGAATCGGTCGACCGCGCGGAGGCCAGTGGCGCGCGCGAGCTCGGCACCGACCCCAAGACCGGCAAGCCGGTCAGCGTGCGGTTGGGCCGTTTCGGACCCTATGCCGCCATCGGCAGCACTGCCGAAGATGCCGAGGAGAAGCCGAAGTTCGCTTCGCTGCGCCCCGGCCAGTCGATGCACACCATTTCCCTGGAAGACGCGCTGGAGCTGTTCCTGATGCCGCGCGCACTGGGCGAGGACAACGGCGAGCCGGTCAGCGTCGGCATCGGCCGCTTCGGCCCGTTCGCCAAGCGCGGCAGCACCTATGCCTCGCTGAAGAAGGAGGACGACCCGTACACCATCGACCTGGCCCGCGCCGTGTTCCTGATCGAAGAGAAGGAAGAGATCGCGCGCAACCGGATCATCAAGGAGTTCGAGGGCAGCGACATCCAGGTGTTGAACGGCCGCTTCGGCCCGTACATCAGCGACGGCAGGATGAACGGCAAGATCCCCAAGGATCGCGAACCGGCGTCGCTGACCCTGGCTGAAGTGCAGCAGTTGATGGAAGAAACCGGCAAGCCGGTGCGCAAGGGCTTTGGTGCCAAGAAGGCCGCCGCGAAGAAAGCCCCGGCCAAGAAGGCGGCAGTGAAGAAGGAAGCGGCGCCGAAGAAGGCCGCTGCAAAGAAAGCGCCTGCCAAGAAGGCCGCGGTCAAGAAAGCAGTAAAGAAGGCCGCCGCGAAGAAGGCCCCGGCGAAGAAGGCCGTCAAGAAGGCCGCGAAGTAACTCCACGCCATACGTGGATGAGGGGTAGTGCCGGCCGCTGGCCGGCAACCCCAGAAGCATCAGATGCCGGCCAGCGGCCGGCACTACCGGGTGCCAGGGTCCACCCCTTCTGCACGCAGCAGGGGGATAATGAAGGCCCACGCCGGGCCGGTCGCCGCCATGAAAGAACTCACCCTGGACTCTGCTGTCGCCACGCTCCGCGCGGGCGGCGTGATCGCCTACCCGACCGAAGCGGTCTGGGGCCTGGGCTGTGACCCTTCGCACGAGGCGGCGGTGCACATGGTGCTGCGACTGAAACAGCGCCCGATCGAAAAAGGCATGATTCTGGTCGCGGCCGATCTGGCGCAGCTGGAAGGCTGGGTGCGCCTGCAGGCCCTGCCGGACGCACGCCAGCGCGCGGTGCTGGCCAGCTGGCCCGGCGCCAACACCTGGATCCTGCCGGCCGGACCCCGTGCCCAGCCGTGGGTCACCGGGGAGCACAGCGGCATCGCCGTGCGCATCAGCGCCCACCCGCTGGTGGCCGAACTCTGCCGTGCCTGGGGAGGCCCGCTGGTCTCCACCAGCGCCAACCTGGCCGGCGAACCACCGGCGCGCCGCCGCGAAGAACTGGATCCACGCCTGCTGCGCCTGCTTGATGGCATCCTGGATGGCGAAACCGGCGGCCTGGCCCAGCCCACCCCGATCCGCGACGCGCTCAGCGGCAACGTGCTGCGCTCCTGAGCGGCCGATTGCGCTGCCCCGGACAATCGCGCACCCTGCCGTCATGAACCTGCTGCGCACCGCTTTGGGCCTGTGCCTGCTGCTGCCATCGACGGCACCGGCGGCCGAGGATGTGCGGGTCTACCGCTGCGTCGCCAGCAACGGCGCCGTGGCCCTGCAGGACAGGCCCTGCAACAGCGGCCGCCAGGAAGTCCGCGACCTGCAGCGCCCGCGCGATCCAGCGCCGCGGGTGGTGCGCAGCGATGCGCCGCCCGCACCGCCGGACGAATCTCCGGTGATGCGTGACCGCGAGGTCCGCCACGTCTACATCCAGCCGCCGCAGCCGCTGTACGAATGCGTGCGCGACGATGGCCAGCGCTATACCAGCGACAGCAACGAGGGCAATCCGCGTTGGGTGCCGCTGTGGACCAGCGTCTGGCTGCCACACGGGCATCGGGGCCCATCGTACCCGGGTCCGCGCCCGGCCATCGGCACACCGATCGGTCCGCCCGTCGGCGAGGGTCCCGGTTACCGGCCGCCCGCCGTCGGCGTAGGCGTGCAGGTCCCGGCCGGCAGCGTGCTGGTGCGCGACAGCTGCCACGCGCTGCCGCCACAGGAGGTCTGTGCGCGCCTGCGCGACCGCCGCTGGGAACTGGACCGTCGCTACAACAGCGCATTGCAGAGCGAGCGCACCGCCATCAACAACGAACAGCGTGGCATCGACGCGCGCCTGTCACGCGACTGCCAGCGTTGAGCGCAGCCTGTACGCTGTGAGCATGAACAGACTGATCTGGTTGCTTCTGGCGCTGCTGCCCGGAAGCGCGTTGGCCGAAGAGGCCGTGATCTACCGCTGTACCTCCAGCAGTAGTGACGTCCCTACCCTGCAGCGCACGCCGTGCCCCACCGGCAGCAGGCAGCAGGTGCTGCGCGTGCCCGGCCCGGCCAACCCGCAGCCGGCTGCCGCTGCACCTGTGGCTGCGGAACCTGCACCCGCCCCCGTCGAAACACCCGCGCCGGTGCCGGCCGGGCCGGCCGTTGCCCCTGCGGCCCCAGCGAAACCACGACGCGCGGACGAAGGACGCACCATCATGGAAGCGGGAATGGTTGAACGCGAAGGTGCCAACCAGATTCTCGACAGTGCGACCCTGCGCCGTGATGCCGATGCCCGTGCCAAAGCAGGCAACGGTCCACCGAAGCCGCCGCTTCCCCCGATCTTCCAGTGCACCGACGGACAGGGCGGTGGTTATCTGCACGAGTACGAGGCATCACCTGGTCGCTGCGTACCGATGATGGTGCAGGGCCTGGGCGGGGTCACGCCGATGAACGCGGCCGGCTGCGAAGTCGTACGCGACCACTGCGAGGAACTTCCCGAAGCACAGCGATGCGGCAGCTGGCAGCAGCGCTTCCGCGATGCCCGCGGCCGTGAACGCTTCGCCGCACCGGACAACCGCGATACCGCGCGCGGTGAACGCGAGCGGCTGCAGGCGGTGTTGGAGGCCAGCAACTGCCCGGTACCGGGGTGACCGCCACCCGGTAGTGCCGGCCGCTGGCCGGCAACCACAGGATCTTCAGATGATTGCAGTTGCCGGCCAGCGGCCGGCACTACCCGCGGAAAGATCAGAACCCGTAACGCAGGAAGCCGCCATCCACCGCGATGCACTCACCGGTGACATAGCTGGCTGCCGGCAGGCACAGGAAGCCCACCGCGGCGGCCACTTCCTCCGGCTCGCCGATACGACGCATCGGCGTGCGGTTGATCACCTCCTCGTAGTAATCCGGGTCCGACAACGGACCGGAGGTCCGCCGCGTGCGGATGTACCACGGCGCCACTGCATTGACCCGGATGCCATCCTCGGCCCACTCGACGGCCAGGTTGCGGGTCATCTGGTGCATCGCGGCCTTGCTCATGCCGTAGACCACGCCGCTGCGCACATGGGTCAGGCCGGACACGCTGCCGACGTTGACGATCGACGACGATGCGTGGCGAGCCAGCAGCGGATGCGCGTAGCGCGACAGCTCGAACGCCGAGAACAGGTTGGTCTCGAAGATCTTCCGCCATTCGTCCTCTGAATACTCCGTGGCCGCCTTGGTGACGTTGCCGCCAGCGTTGTTGACCAGGATGTGCAGGCCATCACTGTGGTCTTCCACCCAGTCCAGGATCTGCCGGCGGTCCTCGTCGTCGGAGACATCGGCGGCCAGCGCGTGCACCTGCATCTGCGGATACACATCCAGCAGCTCGTCGCGCGCGGTCTCCAGCATGTCGATATCGCGCCCGACGATCATCAGGTCCGCGCCGAAGCCGGCCAGTTCGTGCGCGATGGCCAGGCCGATACCGGCGCTGGCACCGGTGATCAGGGCGGTCTGCCCGTCCAGGCGCCACCGTTGCTGGGTCATGTGTCCTCCGGGGCCGCGCCCGCTGCATTTCGATGCGGCAAGGATACGCGCTCACGGCGGCCCTCTGCCGAGGATGCGACACTGCACGTACGCCCACTGCGGAGAGCCGCCATGCGCATCCTGACCCTGTTCTCGTCCCTGCTGGCCGGCGTGCTGCTGGTGGCCTGCCAGCGGCCGCCGACGCCGGACCCGGAGAAGCCACCGGTGCCCAAAGCGATGTCGCGTGCGATGCAGGAACCGCTGGACCGCGCCAAGGGCGCGCAGAAAGCGGTGGAAGAAGCCGCCGCACGCGAACGCAAGGACGAGGCCGACGCGACGCAGTGACCTGTGGGGTCAGAGCCCTTTGCGGGGCAAAGGGATCCGACCCCACCAACGAAAACGCCCGGCCAGGGCCGGGCGTTTTCATTCGTCACCGTTGCCGATCAGAACCCGCAGAAGCAGTAGGCCAGCGCCTTCACCGGCGTGCCGTTGCCCTTCTCGCGCGCCGCGTTCTCGACAAAGCGCAGCTGCGTATCCACTTCCGGCATCGTGCGCGCCAGCACCATCCGCGCCATGCCCGAGTCGGACAGCATCCAGGCGCCGGCGCGGCTGCCGGCGAAACCGCTGACGAACTGCGCGAACGGCGTTGCCGCCTTCTCGATGTAGCGCACGCGGTAGGCATCGGCCTTGCCCAGCTTGGCACGGCTGGCGGCATCGGCCACGGCATCCTTCAGGCCACCGAAGGCATCGACCAGGCCACGTTCCTTGGCCTGCGCACCGCTCCACACGCGGCCACGCGCCACTTCGTCGACGGCCTCGACCGGCTTCTTGCGGGCGTCGGCGACGCGACCGGTGAAGTCGGCGTAACCCTTGTTGATCACCGACTGGATGACCTGGCCAACGGCCGGATCCATCGGGCGGGTGACATCGAACGCACCCGCGAAACGGGTGGTGCCGACACCATCGGTGTGCACGCCGATCTTGTCCAGCGCGCGGCTGAAGTTCGGCACCATGCCGAAGATGCCGATCGAACCGGTGATGGTCGACGGATCGGCATAGATGCGATCGGCATTCATGCTGATCCAGTAGCCACCGGAGGCGGCCAGGTCGCCCATCGACACCACCACCGGCTTGCCGGCGGCCTGCAGGGCCACCACTTCGCGGCGGATCTGCTCGGAGGCGAACACTTCACCGCCCGGCGAATCCACGCGCAGCACGACCGCCTTCACGTTCTCGTCGTCACGCGCGGCACGCAGCAGCGCCGAGGTCGATTCGCCACCGATGCGGCCGGCCGGGAGATCGCCGCCGCTGATTTCGCCGGCGGCCACAACCACCGCTACCTGCGGACGGTTGTCCACCGGGTTGCGGCGCGCATCGAGCTGGCCCAGGTAGGTGCCGAAGTCGACGTTGCGGAAACCACCGTCGGCATCGTCGTCGGCCACGCCGCGCTCGATCATCAGATCCTCGAATTCCTCGCGGGTCTTCAGCGCGGTCACCAGCTTCTGCTGCAGGGCGAACTTGGCCAGGTCGCCACCGGCGGCGGCGATGCCTTCCGGCAGCGTGTCGATGCCGGCGGCCAGCTGTGCCGGGTCCAGGCGACGCGCCTTGGCGATGTCCGCCAGATAGCGCTGCCACACGTCGTTCATCCAGAACAGGTCGGCTTCCTTGGAGGCCGGCGAGGCCGCATCGAGCACGTACGGCTCGGCCGCGGACTTGTACTCGCCCACCTTGAACAGGTGCACGTCCACGCCCAGCTTGTCCTGCAGGCCGGTGCGGAAGTACTGGCGGTAGCGGCCCAGGCCCTCGAGCACCACCGACCCCATCGGGTCCAGGTAGACCTCGTCGGCCTGTGCGGCCAGCAGGTACTGCGACTGGCCCATGCTCTCGCTGTAGGCCACCAGCTGCTTGCCGGAGGCACGCAGGTCCTGCAGCGCGGTGGCCACTTCACGCAGCGAAGCGAAGCCGGACGGCTGCAGCTTGTCCAGCTCCAGCACCACGCGCTCGATCTTCTTGTCTTCCTTGGCCGACTCGATCACCCGCAGCAGGTCGCGCAGCTGGATCTCCTCGGCGCCGTTGTCACCCACCGCCTTGGCCAGCGCGCGGCTGACCGGGTCGGCGCTGAACTGCTCGACCAGGCGGCCTTCCGGGGCGATCACCAGGGTGGTGCGGTCCTGCAGCGACTTGCTGGCACCGGCGCCCATGCCCGCCGCGATGACGAACATCACCAGCAGCAGGAACAGCAGGCCGAAGAACAGCAGGTTGAGGATCAACCGGCGGGTGAAGTTCATGACGTCCCACAGCCCGATGAAGAAACTGGCGACGGGGTTGCGACGCGCCGGGGGCAGCGGGGGCACGGGTTGATTCATGGAACGCTCCGGATGGCTTCTTGCCGTGGTACCAGCATAGCCGGTGCCGCGTGATGCGGCATCGGACACAAGTCAGGGGATCGCCCGCCATGGGTCGGCATGACGGGCGCAAAGGTCAGGACAACATCGACTGGCCGATGCGCAGGCTGCTGCGGCGCAGGCGCCAGCCCATCAGGATGGCAGCGGCGGTCAGGCCAACGATCAGGCCGATCCACATGCCCTGCGGGCCCATGCCCAGGCCCAGGCCGAGCCCGGCGCCGAGCGGCATGCCCAGGCCCCAGTACGCGAACATGGCGATGAACATCGGCACGCGGGTGTCTTTCAGGCCGCGCAACGCGCCGGCCGACAGTACCTGGATGCCATCCGGGAACTGGAAGGTGGCCGCGTACAGCAGCAGCGTCGAGGCCAGGCCGGCCACCGCCAGGTCGTTGGTGTAGACACCGACGATGGCATCGTGGCCGAACAGCAGCACCGCCGCCGACAGCGTCTGCGTGCCCATGATGATCGCGTAGCCGGCCCAGGCCGCACGCCGTACGCCGAAGCCATCGCCACGGCCAACCGCATGGCCGACGCGCACGGTGGTGGCCTCGGCCACGCCCATCGGGATCATGAAGCACAGCTGCGCCACGTTGATCGCGATCTGGTGCGCGGCCGCTTCATTCGCACCCAGACGGCCGATCAGCAGCGCCGTGACGATGAACAGGCCGCCTTCCATCAGCACGGTGATGCCGATCGGCAGGCCGGTGCGCAGCAGGTCCCAGATCGCCTTCCAGCGCGGTCCTTCGAAGTGCGAGAACAGCTGCAGGTGGGCGAAGCGCTTGGTGCGCCACAGGTAGAGGGCAAACGCCGTGGCCTGCAGCCACATCATCACCGCCGAAGCGATGCCCAGGCCTTCCGCACCCAGTTCCGGGAAACCGAGCTTGCCGTTGGCCAGCACGTAGCCCATCGGCGCCAGCACCAGCAGGCCGCCGAAGCCGAGCAGCATGGTCGGCAACGTCCAGTGCATGCCTTCGCTCAGGTAACGCATGCAGAAGTACAGGGTCAATGCGGGCCCGCCCCAGCGCACCGCGTGCAGGAACGCGGTCGCCCCCGGCACGATGTCCGGCGCGATCCCGAACGATGGCAGCAGCGGCGGCACCACCGTGAGGAAGGTGAACATGATCAGCCCCAGCCCCAGCGCCAGCCACAGTGCCTGGCGGAACAGCGGGCCGATCTCGCGCTCGCGGCCGGCGCCGTGCAGCTGCGATACCGAGGCGGTGAGGGAGATCAGGGTGCCGATCGGGATCAGCATCGGCAGCCACAACAGCGCCGTGCCGATGGTCACCGCGGCCAGGGTCGCGGTGGCGTGGTGGCCGGCAATGACGTTGTCGACGAAGGAGATCAGACCGGTGGACACATGCCCGAGCACAAGCGGCAGGGCGAGCAGACCGGTGGCGCCGACTTCCTTGCTGAAGCGCGGCGTGGAGGTTGCAGTAGACATAAGGTGCTTGACGCGAACTACGGTTGCGCGCGAAGGGCACAGGCACCGGGTTGCGGCCGGTCATCTTACGCGCGCAGCGCGCGCATTCCCATGACATGGCGTGAATGCTGGGTTCCGGCAGGCCCCGGCATCACGCGTTGCGATCGCGTTACCGGGGGAAAACGCCCGCCCTGTAGAGTCGACTGTCAGTCGACTTCCGCGCGCAGCGCGGGTTTTTCGCGGATCAGTATGAAGAGCAGTCGACCAACAGTCGACGCTACCCCTGGACGCTACGCCTTCCGGTTTACTGCCCCGCCTGGCGCTTGAGCCAAGCATCGCGCTCGGCGGCCGGCACGGCGAGGAACGCGCCTCGCACCGTGTCACGCTCCTGCGGTGGCGTGCGCTGCGCGACCAGGGTCAGCTGGGCCAGCTGCGCCGGGCTGAGCTGGCGCAGCACGGCCAGCGCGGCCTCGCGCTGTTCCGGTGGCACGAAGCCGAACAGGCCGTGCAGCTTGGGGAACTCCAGTCCCAGCTGCGGGCCCAGCCGCCAGCCCTCGCGGAAGGCCTGGTCCTGCGCCTGGAACTGCTCGCGCAGGCGCTGCTGCTGGTCCGCCGGCAGCGCATTGAACCGCGCCGCAGCCTGCCGGATGCGCTCCCGCTCGCTCTCCGGCAGGGCGCGCCAGGCCGCGTAGTCGGCACGGCGCTGACGCTGCTGCTGGGCGTCGAGCTGGGTGAACGCAGCGGGCGTCGTGTTTGTGGTGGCCGGAGCGGGAGCCGCCGGTGAACTGCCCGGCACTGGCGGCGGCAGCGGCACGCTCAAGGTCTGCGGCGCGGCGGACAGCGACAACGGCAGGGCCAGCAGCAGGCTGGCGAACAGGGTCTTATTCATCGGCGGCAGCGGTTTCCAGCGTGGCGCTGGCGGGCTCGGGCCGGCTCGGCCTGGATTGCGATTCGTCCACCGGCAACGGGCCGCCGGCGGCGGTCCAGGCATACAGATCGGCATCGGCCACCAGCGGATAGTCGCGGTCGGCCAGCATCATGGCGTCGTCGGAGGCTTGGGCCGGGGTCGCATCCGGCGTGGCATTGACCTTGCTCGGCGGAAGAGCTTCCACCGTGACCGGGCCAGCTTCGCCCACTACCCCTTCCGGCAGTGGAGCGTCGCTACCGGATGAATGTCCTTGCCAGTAGCGCCAGCCCAGTGCCGCGGCCAACAGCACCGCCACCGTCACCAGCAGGATCACCGGGCCGCGCCAGCGCGGCCTGGCATTGGGACGCCGCCGCTTGCCCTGGGCGGCCGCACGATCGTCGCGCTGCGGTGCGCGCCAGCCCGTCGCGGGAGCTTCATTGCTGGCGGCCGGCGCAGCCGGCTGCTGCAGCTGCTGCAGGCGCTTGGCCGGCAGGTCGCGGATGCGCAGCTGCACCTGTTCGGCCAGCTGGCGCCATGCCGACGCATCGGGCTGGCCGTGCGCATCACGGGGGCAGGCATCGGCCAGCAGGTGCTGGTAGCCCGCTTCGTCCTGGTCGAGCACGCGCATGGCGATACCCTCGTCCAGACTGCCGCCCACCCGCAGCAGGAGCGCCAAGCGCGGCAGCGGCCCCATTTCGCCCAGCGCGGCCAACGGCGGCAGCCACTGGCCGCCCACCGGCTCGCGCAGCGCCTGGCGCTGGCCCAGCAGGGTCCAGAAGCGGATCGGCCACTGCGCCATCGGCAGGTCGCTGGCGACCGCGGCGAAGGCGCGCATCACCGCCACCAGGGTCTGCTCGGCTCGCGCGGCATCGCCGCACTGCAGCTCAGCCACCACCAGGGCGCGGCGCTCGACGCCGCGCAGGAACGCCGACAGCGCGCCGGCCGCGGTCGAGGAAACAGGGGCGGGCACAGCCGTCATCGGTCACTCCAAAGGTCTGCCGGCATGATAGCGGCAGCCCATCGGCACCCGTAGGACTTGCGCGCGCAGGCACTTCGTGCTGCAGGTTGTGCACAGCACCACGCCCGCCTCGGGGAAAACTGCGGCATCCAGCTGAATTCACTCTGTTTCAGCAATGTTTCACACTCAAGTTGTTGATTTTGAATGACTTTGAAGTGTGGCGATTTTTTGACCAACCCAAGCGTGAGCTCGTCGCCATCGGCCTCCTGCGTTCCCGTCGACCGGTAACGCACAACGTTATCCACAGAACATGTGGATAAGACTGAATCTCCAATGGACACCGATATTTAGGTGACATTTATGATTCGACGGAGGCCCCCCGGCAGTCTCTGGCCCCTGCCATCCGCGCGCGCATGGCCCGTTACACTGGCCCGATGCTTTCACCCATTCCGACCCTGCAGGTCGCCCTGCCCGTACCGCTGCCGCGCCTGTTCGACTACCTGTCACCAGAGGGCGATGGCCCCACGGTCGCGGTCGGCTGCCGCCTGAAGGTGCCGTTCGGCAACCGCGAGCTGGTCGGCGTGGTGGTGGGGCACGGCCAGACCGATGACGGCCAGGGACTGCGCCGGGCCTTGGCCTGGTGCGACCCGCAACCGCTGCTCCAGGGCGAGCTGTGGCACAGCCTGCAGTGGCTGGCGCGCTACACCCATGCGCCACTGGGCGAGGTGCTGAGCACCGCCCTGCCGGGCCCGCTGCGCCATGGCGACGCCCTGCCCGACACCCATCACTGGGGCTGGCAGCTGACCGCCGAAGGCCGCGCCCAGCGCGAAAAACTGCGCGCCGGCAGCCGCCCCCGGCAGCTGGCCGAGCTGCTGGCCGACGCCATCGTCGATGAGGACGTGCTGGGCGAACGCATGGACGACTGGCGCACCGCCGCGCGCAGCCTGGCCAAGCGCGAGCTGGCCGAACGCGTGGCGCTGCGCGTCGCCCCGCAGCACGCGCAGCCACTGCCTGGCCCCACCCTCAACACGGAGCAGGCAGAGGCCGTGGCGGCGATCAACGCAGTCGAGGGCTTCCAACCGTTCCTGCTGGATGGCGTAACCGGCAGCGGCAAGACCGAGGTCTACCTGCAGGCCATCATCCACTGCCTAGCCCAGGGCAAGCAGGCGCTGGTGCTGGTGCCGGAAATCGGCCTCACCCCGCAGACCCTGGCACGCTTCCGCGGCCGCCTCGGCATCGCCGTGCATGCACTGCATTCGGGGTTGAACGACAACGAGCGCGCCCGGGTCTGGGCGGCGGCTTCGCGCGGCGAGGCACGGGTGATCGTCGGCACCCGCTCGGGGGTGTTCACGCCGCTGCCGCAGGCCGGCCTGCTGATCGTCGACGAGGAGCATGACGGCAGCTACAAGCAGCAGGACGGCATCCGCTACCACGCACGCGATTTCGCCCTGGTCCGGGGCAAGGCGCTGGGCGTTCCGGTTCTGCTGGGCAGCGCTACGCCTTCACTGGAGACGCTGCACAACGCCTATGCCGGGCGCTACACCCACCTGCGCCTGAAGCAGCGTGCCGGTGATGCGCGGCCACCGCGCGTGCGCATCCTTGATGTGCGCAAGCGACCATTGCATGACGGCCTCTCGGCCGACGTGCTGGCCGGCATTGGCGAGCACCTGCAGCGCGGCCAGCAGGTGCTGGTGTTCAAGAACCGCCGTGGCTATGCGCCGGTACTGCTGTGCCACGACTGCGGCTGGACCGCGCCATGCAACCGCTGCGATGCACCGATGACCGTGCATGGCGGCGGTCGTCGCCTGCAGTGCCATCACTGCGGTGCGCGGCAACCGGCGCCGCTGGCATGCCCCGCGTGCGGGAGTCTGGCGCTGCAACCGCAGGGCATCGGCACCGAGCGCCTGGAAGAACATCTCACCGCCGCCTTCGCCGACTTCCCGGTGGTGCGCATCGACCGCGGCACCACCTCGCGACGCGATGCACTGGAACAACAGCTGGCGAAACTGGGCGACCAGCCCGGCATCCTGGTCGGCACGCAGATCCTGGCCAAGGGCCACGACTTGCCCAAGCTGACCCTGGTGGTGGTGGTCGGCATCGACGAAGGCCTGTTCTCGGCCGACTTCCGCGCCAGCGAGAAACTGGCGCAGCAGCTGATCCAGGTCGCCGGTCGCGCCGGACGCGCGCGCGACCCGGGCGAAGTCTGGCTGCAGACGCATCACCCGGGGCACCCACTGCTGGAAACCCTGGTCAGCGGTGGCTACCACCCGTTCGCGCAGGCCGAGTTGAACCAGCGCCAGGCCGCAGGATTCCCGCCGTTCGCGCATCTGGCGCTGATGCGCGCCGAAGCGCAGCAGGTGGAGCATGCCAATGCATTCCTGCTGGCAGCGCGACAGCTGCTGGGCGAGCAGGACGTGGTGGAGGCCTATGGACCCATGCCGGCGCCGATGCCACGGCGCGCCGGTTATCAGCGCGCCCAGCTGCTGCTGTCTGCCGCGCAGCGGCCACCGCTGCACGGGGTGCTTTCGCAACTGGTACCGCAGCTGTATGCGCTGCCGGAAGCACGCAAGGTGCGCTGGTCGCTGGATGTGGATCCGACGGATCTTTATTGAGGGGTCAGAGCCCACCCGTCGGGTGGGATCCGACCCCGATGCCCTGGGGTCGGATCCCTTTTCGCAGAAAAGGGCTCTGACCCCCGACGCTTTCGCTTACGTCAGCGGCGACATCACGCCGCGCTGGTAGGCGGGGCGCTCGCGAAGACGGGCGTACCAGTCGGCCAGGTGCGGCAGTTCCGGTCGCTGGATCGGCAGTTCGAACCAGGCATAGATCAGCGAGCCCAGCGGGATGTCACCCATCGCGAATGTCTCGCCGGACAGCCACGGCTGCTTGGCCAGGGTGGCATCGGCCATCGCCAGGTAGTCGCCGGCGCGCACGATGGCGGCATTGATCCGCGCTTCGTCGCGGTCGGCCGGGGCGGTGCGCATGATGCCCCAGATCAGGTCGGTGTACAGCGGCGCCATGCGCGAGGTGCTCCAGTCCATCCACTTCTCGGCCTGGGCGCGTTCCATCGGGTCTTCGGCGTACAGCGTGCCCAGCGCGTAGCGCGCACTCAGGTAGCGCACGATGGCGTTCGATTCCCACAGCGGCAGGCCGTGGTCTTCGATCACCGGTACCAGGCCATTGGGATTCATCGCCTGGTATTCCGGCGTCTGCGTGCCGCCGTGGCTGCCACCGACCTCGATGGACTCGTACGGCAGGCCGATTTCCTCGGCACACCACAGCACCTTGCGGACGTTGCTGGAATTGCGACGGCCCCAGATCTTCAACATGCAGTATTCCTTGCTGGCAATGCGAGCGGCAACGATACCCCTGATCGGGCGGGGTGTGTGCATGCCGGATGCGGGATCTGGCATCCGGGGATTGCCGGCCAGCGGCCGGCACTACCGGTTCCTTGCTGGCCAGCGGCCGGCATTACCGGTTCTTTTTCGGCAGCGCGCGCACGTAGGACGACTTGCCATCCTTCTTCAGTTCGAACAGGCCGATCGCCGCCAGCAGATCGCTGAGCTTGCCGTAGCCGTAGTTGCGCGGGTCGAACGACGCCTGGTTGCCGATCTGGCTGCCGACCGGGCCGAGGTGCGACCAGCCATCCTCGCCCTCGGCCGCGGACACCGCGCGGCGCAGCATCTTCACCAGCCGCGTGTCGCTGCGCATTTCCGCACCGCTCTTGCGCGGGCGCGCATCGTCGTTGGCCACCGGCTCGTTCGAGGCCTGTTCGCTGGAGGCCTGTTCGGTATCCGGCACGCTGGCGTGGGTCTGGCCCAGTGCTTCCAGGTAGGTGAATTTCGAGCACGCGTTGACGAACGGCTCGGGTGTTTTCTTCTCGCCGAAACCGTACACCTTCACGCCATCGGTCAACAGGCGCATCACCATCGGGGTGAAGTCCGCATCGCTGGAGACGATGGCAAAGCCATCCAGGTTGCGCGCGTACAGCAGGTCCATGGCATCGATCACCATCGCCATGTCCGAGGCATTCTTGCCCTTGCTGTAGGCGAACTGCTGGATGGGACGGATCGCATACTCATGCAGCACCGCTTCCCACCCCTTCAGTCGCGGGCTCTTCCAGTTGCCATAGGCGCGGCGCACGTTGGCCACCCCATAGCGGGCCACTTCGGCCAACACCTCGTCGATCTTCGAGGCCGGCGCATTGTCGGCGTCGATCAACAGGGCGATGCGCTTTTCCGGTTCGCTCATGGACTCCTCGCGGGCGGTTGCCTGAACCCGAGTATCGCCGATCCACGCGGGCGCTGACGTGACAGGCGGCCGCCGTGCGAAGATGCCAGGCGCTTCCCCCAATGCCCCCACTGGAGTGAGTCGATGAGTCGCGAGCGCGTTCCCCACCTGGTTGTTGTCGGCGGCGGTTTTGCCGGTCTCTGGGCCACCCGTGCCCTGGCCCGCGAGCGCATACGCATCACCCTGGTCGACCGCCGCAACCATCATCTGTTCCAGCCGCTGCTGTACCAGGTGGCCACCGCCGGCCTGTCCGCGCCGGATATCGCTGCACCACTGCGCCATATCCTCGGCCACCAGCGCAACGTGGAAGTCCGCCTCGGCGAAGTGGTCGCCATCGACAAGCAGGCCCGGCAGATCCGCATGGCCGATGGCAGCACGCTGGACTACGACAGCCTGCTGCTGGCCACCGGCGCCACCCACGCCTACTTCGGCAACGACCAGTGGGCCGATGATGCGCCCGGCCTGAAGACGCTGGACGATGCGATCGCGCTGCGCCGCAAGCTGCTGCTGGCGTTCGAGCGTGCCGAAGCAGAACCGGACCCGACGAAGAAGGCCGCATGGCTGAGCTTCGCGGTGGTCGGTGGCGGTCCCACTGGTGTTGAACTGGCCGGCACCCTGGCCGAGATCGCGCGGCATACGTTGCGCAACGAATTCCGCCACATCGACCCGGCCAGCGCCAAGGTGCGGCTGGTCGAGGCCGGCCCGCGCGTGCTGTCCTCGTTCCCGGAAGTACTTTCGCTGAAAGCACGCCGCCAGCTGGAAAAGCTGGGCGTGGAAGTGCTGACCGGCACCCCGGTGAGCGACATCGACAGCCAGGGCTTCACGCTCGGTGACCAGTTCGTACCGGCCCGCACCGTGGTCTGGGCCGCCGGCGTGGCCGCTTCACCGCTGGCGCGCACGCTGGACGTGCCGCTGGACCGCGCCGGCCGCGTGCCGGTGCAACCGGACCTGACCCTGCCCGATCACCCGGAGCTGTTCGTGGCCGGTGACCTGGCCGCACTGAGCCAGGCCGACGGCAAGCCGGTACCCGGCGTGGCACCCGCTGCCAAGCAGATGGGCAAATACGTGGCCGAGGTGATCCGCGCACGCCTGCACGGCAAGCCCGAGCCCGGCCCGTTCAAGTACGCCGACTACGGCAACCTGGCCACCATCGGTCGCATGGCCGCGATCGTGCACCTGGGGCGGCTGCAGCTGTCGGGCGTGCTGGCCTGGTGGTTCTGGCTGGCCGCGCACGTGTTCTTCCTGATCGGCTTCCGCAACCGCATCGTAGTGCTGCTGAACTGGGCCGTGGCGTACTGGAGCTACCAGCGCAGCGCGCGCATCATCTTCGGTGATGACCAGGAAGACCGGCGACCCCGACGGTAGTGCCGGCCGCTGGCCGGCTGCCGCGCGGTCCGTCCCCTCTCCGCAGGAAAGGGCTCTGACTCCGTCAACATCATCCATGCATGGCGTGGATCTACCGCTTCATCGGGCCGCCGGGCGCCCGCCGTTTCGACCATGCGCGGCAGAAGTCCTCCTTCCTTGCGGTGTCGGCAATCTGCGCGGCACTCCAGTTGCGGGTAATCCAGATCGTCAGTGCCGTGCTGCTCAGATGCCAGCGCAGCATGTCGTGCCGTGGCTGCCGCCAAAGATGGCGGCGGGCAATCCAGAACGCCTCCCGTTCCACCTCTGGCACCTTCTTCTTCATCGCGTCGTCGTCGAAGAACTGCGCGGCGAAACTCCAGGGATTCATCGGCTGAAATCCTGTTCGCGGTTCACTGCTGCACGCTGCCACACCACTGGGCGCACGGTCTGCTGGCTTCGGCCAACCGCCCACCAGGGCAAGCCCGAGCAGGTACAGCAGGCCAGGCAGCAGTGCGATGCCGGCGGCCAGTACAACGATGGCGAACCCCGCGCGGCCGGCAGCGCGCATGGGTTACTGCACCTTCGGCTTGGGATACCACAACGCGTTGACGATGACCCAGCGCTGGTCGAAGCGCCCCATGTGGAAGTAATCGACGAACCACGGCGTTTCCAATCGCACCGAGGCGGCATTGCCGGTCACGTCCAGCACCGTGCAGCGGCGGTCCCATTGATCCTTCGGGGTCTTCAACGCGCCCTGCTTCGTCAACGAGACCAGTTCTTCCTTCGACATACGGCGCAGGCCCAGCCGCTCGTCGGGCGTATCGCCGAGGACCGCGCGCTTGGCCAGGTCCGGGTGCAGGGAGCGGGCGACGCGCTGCGGGTCGGCCTCCAGCTGGCCGTCGACGTAGTCATGGCAGGTGGCTTCGATGGCCGCGAGGGTGGCCGGGTCGGCAGCGGGACTGGTTGACGCGGAGAGAGCGAACAACAGGGCGACGGTGGACATCCGGGTCTCCAGCGCTGAGGGCTGGGCGATCATGGCATATGCAAGCCGCATCCACGCATGGCGTGGATCTACGGCATCAGGCCCATTTCGTCGGTGCCCAGCTGCATGTACATGAACGCAGCGGCTTCTTCAGACATGGGCTGCCCCTGCGGGAAGCTGTCCAACCAGGCGGTGATGCGCGCATGGCGCCCCGCCAGCGCATCCGTCAATGCCTGCTTTTCCGCGTCAGTGACGCGCTCCCGCATTTCATTGCGAAGCACGTCATCGCCGATCCCCCACTTTTCCGCGAACGGGATCAGATCGACCAGATCGGGAGGGACCCGGTCACGACGCAGGTGGATCGGTTCGGGTGTCCTCGGGCCATACGCAGCCAGCTCAGCAGCGGTGCCGATCTGCCCATGCTGCAGTGGCGGTGGCGACGGTGCTTGGGTGCAGGCCAGAAGGGCCGCGCAGGCAGTCAACAGCAGTATCCCGCAGTTCTTCATCGGACGGATCCATGTGTCGATGGGTGTGGCGATCATGGCATGACTGGAAGCGCCCATCCACGCATGGCGTGGATCTACTGTAGAGCCGGGTCCATGCTCGGCTTCACCATCAGGCAGCAGCAACAACAGCCGAGCGTGGGCTCGGCTTTACAGAAGCGCAGGATCCGGCGCCTGCAGCCAGGCCAGCTTGCGTTCGCGCGGCTGCTGCTTGAGCTGCCATTCGGCCCGCGAGGCGGCGGCCCGGTCCGGGTACTCGCGCACGGCCAGCACCCGCAGCGGCGGCCGGGCCCGGGTGTAGCGCGCACCCTTGCCAGCCTGGTGGGCGGCGAAACGCGCGTCCACGTCGGTGCTGATGCCAGCGTAATAGCTGCCATCGCGGCATTCGAGCAGGTACAGGAACCACGGGCGGAGGGACGGGGCCATGCCTGGATTATGCCGTGCTGCACTGCAGCGGATATACTGGCGCCCGAATGCAGGAGAGAGGCGCCGCGCTGGCGCCCGCCGAAGGCGCAGGCTCCCATGATCGCTCAGGCCGGTGGGCTGGAATCCCACCAACCATGCATTCGACTCGCCGAGCTGGAGAGAGGTCACCGGGCACGCCCGGGACGATCCGCCGAAGGGGCACGCGGCCCATGCCGCTGAACTCTCAGGCAAAAGGACAGCGGGAGCGGCACCGGTCATCGTCATCCCATCATTGCGCAGGCAGTGGCGGTAGTCGCGCATGGCCGGCCCCACCGCGCCCGGAGCCTGCCCCATGCTGCTGTCCATCATCTACCTGATCGCCATTTCCGCCGAAGCCATGACCGGCGCACTGTCCGCCGGCCGCCGCCGCATGGACCTGTTCGGCGTGGTCATGATCGCCTGCGTCACCGCCCTCGGTGGTGGTTCACTGCGCGACATCCTGCTCGGCCACTACCCGCTGGGCTGGGTGAAGCATCCCGAGTACCTGGGCTTCACCGTGTGCGCGGCGCTGATCGCCACCTGGGTCGCACGCTGGATGCACCACTTCCGCCGCACCTTCCTGGTGCTCGATGGCCTGGGCCTGATCGCCTTCACCCTGATCGGCTGCTCGATCGCGCGCGAAGCCGGCCATGCGATGCCGATCGTGCTGATCGCCGGCATGCTGACCGGCGCGTTCGGCGGCGTGCTGCGCGACATCCTCTGCAACGAGGTGCCGCTGATCTTCCAGAAGGAGCTGTACGCGATCATCGCGCTGCTGACCGGCGCGGCCTACCTGTTGCTGCTGCACTGGGGCGTGGCCGACGCCACCGCGATCCTGTGCTGCCTCGGCGGCGGCTTCGCGCTACGCCTGCTGGCGATCCACTACCGCTGGGAAATGCCGAAGTTCGTGTACCACGACGAAGTGCATTGAGGTTCGCGCGGCGGAATCCGCACCACCCCGGCGATGTACCTGGCGCTGTCGCTCATGCGCAGCGCCAGGCGCATCGCCGGTGCAGATGGGCCGGTCTCCAACTCCGACCGGCCCTGATCGCGGCCGCACCCCCGCAGGCGCTGGCCGCCATCCACACACGTGCCGCACTCAAGCGGCTTCGGACACCTTCACTTCGCGACGGGCGCGCACGGCCGCGGCCAGTCGCTCCAGCACCGTCACGGTGGTGTCCCAGTCGATGCAGCCATCGGTGATGCTCTGCCCGTAGACCAGCGGTTGGCCTTCCACCAGTTCCTGGCGACCACCGACCAGATGGCTCTCGATCATCACACCGACGATGCGCTGTTCACCGTCTTCCAACTGAACGGCGATGTCCTCGATCACCTTCGGCTGGTTGTCCGGGTTCTTCAGGCTGTTGGCATGGCTGGCGTCGATCATCAGGCGCGTCGGCAGCTTGGCCTTGGCCAGCGCCTGGCAGGCCTCGGCGACACTGCCTGCATCGTAGTTCGGCTGCTTGCCGCCGCGCAGGATCACATGGCAGTCCGGGTTGCCAGTGGTCGACACGATGGCGGTGCCGCCCTGCTTGGTGACCGACAGGAAGTGATGCGGATTGGAGGCCGCACCCACCGCGTCGGCGGCGATCTTCACGTTGCCATCGGTGCCGTTCTTGAAGCCGACCGGGCACGACAGCCCCGAGGCCAGTTCGCGGTGCACCTGGCTTTCGGTGGTGCGCGCACCAATGGCGCCCCAGGCCACCAGATCGGCGATGTATTGCGGCGAGATCACGTCGAGGAACTCGACGCCGGCCGGCAGGCCGAGCTTGTTGATGTCGCGCAGCAGGCCACGGGCGATGCGCAGGCCCTTGTCGATCCTGAAGCTGCCGTCCAGGTCCGGATCGTTGATCAGGCCCTTCCAGCCCACCGTGGTACGCGGCTTCTCGAAGTACACGCGCATCACGATTTCAAGTTCCCCGGCCAGCGCGTCACGCAGCGGCTTCAGGCGCTGGGCGTACTCGATGGCGGCCTTCGGGTCGTGGATCGAGCATGGGCCAACCACCACTGCCAGGCGGTCGTCACGGCCATGCAGGATCTGGTGCAGGGCCGCGCGCGAGGCGCTGACGGTGTCGGAGGCTTCATCGTCACACGGCAGCATCGCCAGCAGCTGGGCAGGCGGTGTCAGCGGTTCGATGGTGCGGATACGCAGGTCGTCGGTGTGCGGGGGCATTGGGGGAGGTCTCCGGAACGTTGGGGGTCCCCAGCGTGGCGGCATGAAAAAAGCCGCCAGGTTCGCTGGCGGCTTTCGGGAATGCGTCTGAAGCTTTCTTCAGGGTGAGCGCAGTCCTTCCTCCGCCAGTGGCTTCGGAAAGTAATACCAGTAAAAGCGGGTGGCGGCTGCGTTCATGGGTTGTATTGATAGCACAGCTTTTGCGCAGTGCAAAATGTTTCATCCGCAACTGGGGACGCGGTTCAGCGAGATGCGCGCCGGCCCTGCCCACGCGGCGGCAACCACGCAACGTCGCTCATTTGCCATGCACTTCCACATCCAGCAGCAGGCCCTCATGGATGTCGGCCCAGCGTTCCAGCACGCGATCCAGTTCCTGCCGGGCCTCGTCCAGCTGCTCGGGGTTGAGCAGGGAACGCGCGGTGTAGAGATCGGAAACCAAGCGCCGTAGGGCCGATTCCGGGATGGCCACCGACGGCCCCTCCAGCCCCGGCAACTGCAACGCCGGGCTGTCGCCAAGAGGGCCGAACAGCGTGACCTGGAGCGTGCTCTGCATGATCGACCTTCCTGCGGATGGACATGGGCAATGTCCTGTTTACCGCGTCTGGGTGACAGGCGCATGTGCCACCCATGCCCAGCACCGGGATCTGCCGGCGTCTGCCGCCCCGCTACAAGGCGGCCAGGTCGGCAAGGTGCTGGGCCATGCTGTCCATCGCGCCTACCGCCTGGGTGGTGGTGAAGTACTCATGCCAGCCGGTAGCGGCAATGCCGGCCATCAACGCATCGACCTCCTCGCGGCTTGCGCAGCGCCAGACCGCATAGAACTGCTCATCGCTGCCGTGCGGTACGCCCGAGGCAATGCGGCCCATCGCCAGCGGCGTGATGCGGACCGGATCGAACTGCTGCATGCCGGCGCCGATACGGGCGAAGAAGGCGTTCCGCTGCTCGGGCGGAAGTGTGGTCCAGGCAGGGGTGGCGGTGTAGAGCTCGATGAAGGTGTGCGACATGGTGGTTCTTCCTTGAGGGTTCGGGGGTTGCCGGCCAGCGGCCGGCACTACCGGAGCGAGCGCAGCGCGCGTTTGCGGATGTAGGCGTTGGCGTCGCTGTGGCGCCCATGCTGCCAACGCGTACACAGCTGGCGCAGCCACTGCGGCTGGGTCTTGCCGGCATCGTTGAGCCAGTTTCCGACCGAATCCTGCACATAGCGTTCCGGATCGTCGGCCAGTGCTTCCAGCAGCGCGGATGCATGTTCCGGGTGCTGCTTGAACAGTGCGATATGCGTGGCCCAGACACCGCGCGGACGCAGTGCTTCGCAGGCGAAGCGGCGCAGGTACGGCGATGTTTCCTGTGACCACGGTTGCAGGCAATCAAGCGCCTGCATCGGCGCGGCAACGATGTCCGTGCGTAGTGCCAGCCATGCCCATTCGCGCACACCGAAGTGGGGGTCATCGGCCAGTGTGCGCATCTGCTGCAGCTTCCCCGCCAGCGTTGCGCGGGCATCGCTGCCGATCAGGTAGCAGGCCCAGCCGCGCACGGTATCGGAGCTGTGATGCCGCCAGAGCGCAGGCGCCCCCTGCCCCGCCTCACGCAGCAGTTGCGCAGCCAGGGCCATGCGCAGCGTGATGCCCTTGCCTGAGGCGTCCCGCATGCGCTGCAGCGCCTCCGGTGCAAGCGCAGGCGCGACCACCTGCAGCAGCGCGGCAAAATCCACTGCCAGACATTCGGCCAGATGGGTGGCGGGGACGCGGCCGGTGTTGAGTGCTTGCCGGCGTTCCTCAGGAAGGGCCGTGCTCATGCTGCGGATTCCCGCCCGGCGTCCGTGTGCTGCCAGACCTTGCGCAGCAGCTGTGACAGCTGCTGCTGTTCATCAGCATCCAGGCCGTTGAACAGCCCACCGATCCATTGCGTGTGCTGCTCGAACAGCGATTCGGCCAAACGCTTTCCCGGTGCGGTCAGCACGATCTGCAGGCGGCGGCCATCCCCGTCATCGTTGCGACGCTGCAGCAGGCCTTCGCACTGCAGGCCGTCGAGCAGGCCGCTGATGGTGGCGCGGGTCACGCCGGCGCGTTCGGCCAGCACATGCGGCGGCAGTGCGCCACCGGCCCCGTGCAACAGGAACAGCACGATGAAGCGACCCTCGCTGAGCCCATGCGGTGCCAGCCGCGCGGCGCAGTCGCGATCGATCGACGAGGACAGCGAGAGCAGCTGGAAACACAGGCGCAGCGGCGCGATGTTGGCGTGACCGCGTCGCTGCGCTTCCTCGATCAGGGCATGGTGCTTGGCTTCGATCATCTCACGCACGCGATATGGTTAGGCGCCTAATCATACAGTCGAACAGCCGCTACCTGTAAACCACAGCCGATATCAGGTGAACTTTCCCAGCAGCAGGCACGCAACCAGCCCGCCGCCCTCCCGGTGCAGCAGCTGCAGTTCGCCCGCGTGCCGCCTCGCCACATTGGCGGCCACTGCCAGCCCAAGTCCCGCTCCACCGGTGGTGCGACTACGAGAACGCTCGCTGCGCTGGAACGGTTGCAGCAGGCGTACTCGGTCGCCCTCGGCGATACCTGGGCCGCGATCCATCACCTCCAGCTGGACCCCTCGCTCAACCACGGCAAGCCGCAGCTCCACCGCCCCGGCATAGCGATCGGCATTGTCGATAAGGTTGTCAAACGCGCGCCGAAGCAGCAGCGCGTCGCCGTGCCAGGGCAGACTGTCCGGCCCCTGGATGGAGATCTCGACACCGCGCAGCAACGCTGCCTGCACGCACTCCTCCAGCAGCGCGGCCAGATCCAGCGGGCGCATCTGCAACGGCTGCAGTTCACCGCGTGCGTAATCGAGCACCTGCTCGATCATCGTGTCCATGCGCTCGATGTCCGCCACCATCCGGGCCGCCTGTGGTGTGGGCGCGAACTCGGCGCGCAGTCGCAGGCCGGTCAATGGTGTGCGCAGGTCATGCGCCACTGCAGCCAGCATATGGGTCATGTCCTGGGCCTGCGCACGCAGGCGCTCTCGACCGGTGCCGATCGCGGCGGCCAGCATCTGTACCTCGCGCGGGCCATCATCCGGCAGGGGCGTGTCGGCTTGCAGGTCCACACGTGCACTGGCATCGGCCAAGCGTCGTAGTGGACGCCCCAGCCGGATCGATGCCCACGCCGCCAGCGGCGCCAGCAACACGGCACCGCCCAGCAGCGCCAGTATCACCTGTCGCCGCCAAGCTGCCAGATCACTGTGATCGCTGCCGACCACCCGCCAGCGGCCATCGGTCTGGCGCACGCCCAGTTCAAACGGCGGCCATTGCATCGCGGTCAGCAGCGCGGCCTGCGCCTTCAGTACACCGACCCGCGCCGTGCCGTCGAGCACAGCGCCGCCTTCGATGACCTGCACATCAGGCGCCTTGCCCTGCCCGCTCCAGACCAGGCGCACCTCCTTCGCCGGCAAACCCATCTGCAGCGCCGCCAACTGGGTGAGCCAGTCACTGGCACTGCCCTGTGGTGGCGCATCCTGCGTCGCCAGATGCAGGCCCAGTGGTGCCGCGGCCCGTTCCCCTCGCAGCACCTGCACGGCCTGGTCCAGCCGCATCGGTGGCGGCGCGGGCCGAGGCATCCAGCCAACCACGGCCACGCTGACCAGTGTCGCCAGCAGCAGGCTGGCCAGGGCCAGCATCGTGATCCAACGCGCGGTCGGCCACCGGCTGCTCACAGCACCTGTACCTCGGCGTGGAAGCGATAGCCTTCGCCACGCGATGTCTGCACCAGGGCTTCCGCACCGGGTGAGGCCTGCCCGAGCTTGCGGCGCAGGCGGCTGATCGCCAGGTCGACCGCGCGGTCGACGCTGTCACTCGGCTCGCCACGGCTCAGCTGCAGCAGCTGCTCGCGCCCCAGCACCCGTCCGGGGCGTTCGGCCAGCGCCAGCAACAGGCTGAATTCACCACGGCTGAGCAGCAGCTCGTTCCCATCCGGCGCCAGCAGGCGACGTTGTTCCGGCAGCAACCGCCAACCAGAAAAGCGCAGTTCACTGGCTACCTGCGCGCGCAGCTTGTCCTGCCGGCGCAGCAGCGCGCGTACCCGCGCCAGCAGCTCGCGCGGGTCGAACGGCTTGGCCAGGTAGTCGTCCGCGCCCATCTCCAGGCCGATCACCCTGTCCGGTGCGCTGCCCATCGCCGACAGCATCAGGATCGGAATGGCCCGTGCCTGCAGCCGGCGGCAGACCGACAGGCCATCCTCACCGGGCATCATCCAGTCGAGGATGATCACGTCCGGGCGATCGACCTGCAGCAGCACGTCCAGCGCCGTCGCGTCCGCTGCCACCCGTACCTGGTAGCCATGCAGCAACAGGCAATCGGCGATGGCATCACGGATGCTGGCGTCGTCATCGACAACGATGACACGGGCGGGAGTTGTCATGCAGGCAGTATCAGGCAGGTCTGTATCAGGACGGTATCAACGCCGATATTCCCGCGATACGCCGCTGCGCGCCAATGGTCACCCATGATCACTGCGGAGACTTGCCTTGCGCCTCATCCCATTCGTCCTGCTTGCTGCCCCGCTGGCTGCGCTGGCGTCCGATTCCCCCGAACACATCCTGCCGATGTGGATGCAGGGCGGTCATCCGGCCGTGGCCGTGTCGCTGGACGGGCGTGCCGAACCGCTGCGCTTCGTGGTCGACAGCGCGGCAGGCGCCACCCTGGTCGATGACCGCGTCGTGCGGCGCTACGGTCTGGGGGATGCGGATGCGGAGGTATCACAGGCCCAAGGGGCAAGTGCAGCCTCCGCGCAGCTGCAGCGCATACGCAGAACGTCCTGGCAGCTGGGCAGTTGGCAGCTGCAGGCCCAAGCCATGAAGGTCGATCTGTCGTCGTTGCCGAAGGACGATGATCCGGCCATTGACGGCTTGATCGGCAACGATCTGACCGGACGCTGGGACACCCGTTGGGACTTCGGCCGCAATCAACTGGCGCTGTGGACACCCGGCGGATTGAACCTGGAAGGACCGGGTTGCCAGCCCAATGCGCTGCCCGGACGCACTGACGGCCTGCGCCAGTTCGGTTTCATCATGCTTGGACTGGGCGCGCCCGCGGTGGACGCCATCGCCGTGGTCGACACCGGTGCCGCGCAGACCGTCCTCAACGCCGAAGCAGCCCGCGCACTGGGGCTGCGCACCGACGGCAGCGACGCACGGGTGCGGGTGCGTGAAAAGGGCACCGAAGGCCTGGGCGGCGGAAAGCAGGCAACCTGGCTGTACACCCTGCCCGGCATGGCCGGCAACGGCTGGCAGCACCCCTCGATGGAGGTCCGCATCAGCGAACTGCCAGTGTTCAAGGCGATCGGCCTGGAGGCCCGGCCGGCGCTGATCCTTGGTGCGGATGCAATGCGCGGCGGCCAGGTGGACATCGGTGCCGGCGCGTCCCGGATCTGCCTGCGCCGGCCGCAGGCCAGCTGACATCCGGCAATGACGCCAGCGGCAGCCTGGCGTAGCATCACCGTGCGCCCGACCAGGAGTTCCACGCATGTGCCGTGCTGCCCTGATGTTGCTGACGCTGTTCCCGCTGGCCGTGTTGGCTGCACCTCCCCCGGTACCCTCGCCGGCCCGCATCGATGCCGAAGCGCAGCGGTTGATGCAGGCCGCACAGGCGCGCGGCATGGCACTGGCGGTGATCGACGGCGGCAAGGTGGTGCACGTCGCCGCCTACGGCGAGCGCAATACCGCAGGCGAACCACTGCGCACCGATACGGTGATGTACGCCGCCTCGCTGACCAAGATGGCATTCGGCCATCTGGTCGCGCAGCTGGCGCAGGACCGCAGGATCGATCTGGATGGCAGCATCGCCGCAGCGCTGGACAAGCCGTTGCCGGACTATCCGCCCGAAACGAAGAAGTACGCCGACTACCGCGTGCTGGCCGATGATGCGCGCTGGCGCCAGCTCACCCCTCGCCTGCTGCTCAACCACGCCAGTGGCTTTGCCAACTTCGGGTTTCTTGAACCGGACGGCCGGCTGAAGTTCCACTTCGATCCAGGCAGCCGCTACGGCTATTCCGGCGAAGGGCTGATCCTGCTGCAGTTCGTGATCGAACGCGGACGGCTGGGCGAGGATGTGGGTGCGTTGATGCAGCAGCGGGTATTCGACCGCTTCGGCATGACCCGCACCAGCATGATGTGGCGCGGGGACTTCGCCACCAACCTGGCCGACGGCTGGACCATGGAGGGCACCGCCGAGCCGCACGATGAGCGCAGCCGCGTACGCGCGGCCGGTTCGATGGATACCACCATCGCCGACATGGCCCGTTTCGCCGCCGGCTACATGCGCGGCGATGGGCTGTCAGCGACGATGCGCAAGGAGCTGGTGCGGCCGCAGCTGCCGATCACCACCGCCAGCCAGTTCCCCACCCTGCAGCCGGAGCTGCCGAAGGCGCTGCAGCGCAAGGACCTGGCGGCCGGCCTGGGGGTGGTGACGTTCCGTGGCCCGCAAGGCGCGGGCTTCTACAAGGGCGGCCACGATGATGCAGTCGGTAATACGCTGGTGTGCGTCGAGCAGCAGCAGCGCTGCGTGGTGATCCTGGGCAACGATGTGCGCGCCGAGGCGACCTTCCCGGCGCTGGTGGCCTTCGTGCTCGGCGACATCGGCGTACCGTGGCAGTGGGAGTACGGCGCAGCGAAGGCATTCGTGAAGTAGATCCACGCGATGCGTGGATGACCTCCCTTCAACGCGCCTGCTCGAAGAACATCAGGTAGACCAGCCGCCCATTCTCCGGCCGGTCGCCGAAGGCCGGGCCGGCGGTATGCCAGAACCACGGGCGCAGCAGCACCAGGCGGTTGAAGCGCATCGGGATGCGCATGGTCATTTCCCACTGGCTGTCGTCGACGCTGTCGCGCTCGATGATGTCCCGATGCATGTCGCCGCCGTTGGCGTAGCCCAGCGCAGCCAGCTCGTGGGCGTTCAGCGCCATGCGCTCGGTGTTGGTGCGGCGATGGCGGAAGAACTCGGTACCCCCTTCGCAGTGCTCCGGGGCGCTGAGGTAGAGGATGCCGGACCAGTGCGAATGGTCGGTGTGCACCTTGGCGCGACCCACATCGCTGGCCAGGGTCAGCCGGAACTTGCCGTGCGACTGCAACGGATTGACCGGCCGCAGCGGCTCGTTGACCAACCGCGACGCGGCCTCGGACAGGCCGTCCAGCTCCAGCCGTTCGAGCGAATTACGCCCGGGGAATGCCCCCTCCTGCGCCGGATAGGTCAGGCCCAGGCCGGCCTGGCGCAGGCCGTGTGCATCGGCTGGAGAGAGGAAGTCGTCGACGACGATGAACGAGGTAGGCATGGTCTGCGAGCGTAGCGACGCGGCGCCATGGCGGCAACCGGACAACAAAAAAACCCCGCCTCGCGGCGGGGTTTTTCCTTGCATCGGGGAGACGCGCCGACCAGGGCCGGCAACGTCCGACGCGGGCGTGGACCTTAGAAGTCCATGCCGCCCATGCCACCCATGCCGCCCATGCCACCGGCGCCGCCCATGGCCGGCTCGTCCTTCTTCGGAGCTTCGGCAACCATGGCTTCGGTGGTGATCATCAGGCCAGCGATCGAGGCCGCGTTCTGCAGCGCCGAACGGGTCACCTTGGTCGGGTCCAGGATGCCGAACTGCAGCATGTCGCCGAACTCGCCGGTAGCGGCGTTGTAGCCGAAGCTGCCGGTGCCTTCCTTGACCTTGTTGATGATGACCGACGGCTCGTCACCGGCGTTGGCAACGATCTCGCGCAGCGGGGCTTCCATCGCACGCAGGGCGATCTGGATGCCGTGGTTCTGGTCTTCGTTGGCGCCCTTCAGGCCGGCCAGCGCGGTGATCGCGCGGACCAGGGCAACGCCGCCGCCCGGAACCACGCCTTCTTCAACGGCCGCACGGGTGGCGTGCAGGGCGTCGTCGACGCGATCCTTCTTTTCCTTCATTTCGATTTCGGTCGAGGCGCCGACCTTGATCACGGCAACACCGCCGGCCAGCTTGGCCACGCGTTCCTGCAGCTTCTCGCGGTCGTAATCCGAGGAGGTGTCCTGGATCTGGGTCTTGATCTGCGCCACGCGTGCATCAACGTTGGCCTTGTCGCCGACGCCGTCGATGATGGTGGTGTTCTCCTTGGAGACCTGCACCTTCTTGGCGCGGCCCAGGTCCTTGATGGTGGCCTTCTCCAGCGACAGGCCGACTTCTTCGGAGATCACGGTGCCGCCGGTCAGCACGGCCATGTCTTCCAGCATCGCCTTGCGACGATCGCCGAAGCCCGGGGCCTTGACGGCCACGACCTTGACGATGCCACGGATGGTGTTGACGACCAGGGTGGCCAGCGCTTCGCCTTCAACTTCCTCGGCCACGATCAGCAGCGGCTTGCCGGCCTTGGCGACGCCTTCCAGCACCGGCAGCAGGTCACGGACGTTGGAGATCTTCTTGTCGTGCAGCAGGATGAACGGGTCATCCAGGTCAGCGGTCTGCGACTGCTGGTTGTTGATGAAGTACGGCGACAGGTAGCCGCGGTCGAACTGCATGCCCTTGACCACGTCCAGCTCGTTGTCCAGGCCCGAGCCTTCTTCAACGGTGATGACGCCTTCCTTGCCGACTTCCTTCATCGCGTCAGCGATGATCTGGCCGATCGACTCGTCCGAGTTGGCCGAGATGGTACCGACCTGGGCGATCGCCTTGTCGTCGGCGGTCGGCTTGGAGATGTTCTTCAGCTCGGCGACGGCGGCCGAAACGGCCTTGTCGATACCGCGCTTGAGGTCCATCGGGTTCATGCCGGCGGCAACGGCCTTGGCGCCTTCGCGGATCAGGGCCTGGGCCAGCACGGTGGCGGTGGTGGTGCCGTCGCCGGCATCGTCGTTGGTGCGCGAAGCAACTTCCTTCACCATCTGCGCGCCCATGTTCTCGAACTTGTCAGCCAGTTCGATTTCCTTGGCGACGGAGACGCCGTCCTTGGTGATGGTCGGGGCGCCGAAGCTCTTTTCCAGCACGACGTTGCGGCCCTTCGGACCCAGGGTGGCCTTGACGGCATTGGCGAGAACGTTGACGCCGCGCACCATGCGCGAACGGGCGTCTTCACCGAAACGAATATCCTTGGCAGCCATTGCATTTACCTCATTGGTAGCGCCGGACGATGCCCGGCGGCTGGGAGTTTGGGATCAGGTTGAAACAGGTCGCGCCGAGGCTCAGCCGATGACGGCGAGCACGTCGTCTTCGCGCAGGACCTTGTATTCGACGCCTTCGCTCTTGTACGAGCTGCCGGCGTACTGGCCATAGATGACCTTGTCGCCGACCTTCAGCGACGGCGCGCGCACGTTGCCGTTGTCCAGCGGCTTGCCCGGGCCGACGGCCACGACCTCACCCTTGGTGGACTTTTCCTTGGCCGAGTCGGGGATGACGATGCCACCGGCGGAGATTTCGTCGGCTTCGATCGGCTTGACCACAACGCGGTCGTGCAGCGGCTTGATGCTCATAGGAGACCTCTTAAGTGATTGATTGGTCTAAAAAAGTCCGGCGATGTTAGCACTCACCCCAGGCGAGTGCCAGAACCGCACGTGAAGAAACCCGACAACGTCGGGAGCAGGGCAGAGATGGAGCCCCGCCGCCCCCTTTCAAGGGCGGAATGAAAAAATTTTTTCCACCCGCGCGCCTCGGCCAAGGCGTCGGTCCTGGACAATTTCGGTGACAAGCGTCGCACTGTCAGATATCTGACGTTCATTTACGACAAAGTGTCACTGGATCGGCCTTAGGCTCGGTCAGGCATTCCCAATCACAAGGAGTAGTCGATGCGATTGCTGTCCCCGCTTGCCGCCGCCTGCCTGCTGGCACTGGCCGCGGCGCCGGCCCAGGCCGAGGTCTTCATCAACGAACTGCACTACGACGACAGCACCGCCGCCGGTGACGTCGGCGAAGCCATCGAAGTGGTCGCTACCGCAGGTGAAGACCTGTCCGGCTACCGCCTCTACCTCTACAACGGCAGCAATCCTTCGGCCGCCACGGTCTACGCCAACAACCCGGTCCCGGCCGGCACCGCCGCCGGTTGCGGCAGCGCCAGCATCGCCGTGGTCAACTACCCGACCAACGGCATCCAGAACGGCCCCAACGACGGCATCGCCCTGGTCGACGCCAGCGGCAAGGTGGTCCAGTTCCTCAGCTACGAGGGCGCCATCACCGCCTCCGGTGGCCCTGCCGCCGGCATGACCAGCCAGAACATTCCGGTGGCCGAGACCAACAGCACGGCGCCGGGCACCTCGCTGCAGCTGACCGGCAGCGGCAGCCAGTACGCCCACTTCACCTGGGCCGAGTCGGCCAGGCAGACCTTCGGCAGCTGCAACAACGGCCAGACCTTCAGTGGCGGCGGCACTCCGGGCCCGAACACGCCGCCGTCGGTGTCCACCACCACCCCGGCGCAGGGCAGCAGCACCTTCCCGGCCGCGGCCGATCTGGAAGTGGTGTTCAGCGAGACGGTGAACCTGGCCAGCGGCGCGTTCGCGCTGAGCTGCGGTACCTCCGGCAGCGTGCCGCTGACCTTCCCGGCCAGCGGGCGCAGCGTGAAGCTGTCCACCAACACCGCGCTGGTGGCCGGTGAAGCCTGCCGCTTCGACATCCGCGCCGCGCGCATCACCGACCTGCAGGGCGCACACCCGGCGGCCGACAGCCGCATCGCCTTCACCGTGGCCAGCACCGGCGGCAATCCGGACCCGGGCAACCCGGGTGTGCCGGCCGGCTACTACTCCAAGGTCAACACCTCCAGCCCGAGCCAGCTGCGCTGCTCGCTGCACGCGACAATCAAGGGCCACACCGCCTACCCGTACAGCGGCTCGGGCACCAGTACCTGGACCATCCTGGAGATCGCAGACGAGGACCCGAACAACCCGAACCGCATCCTCGACGCGTATCGCAACCGCAGCTACGCCAAGGTGACCGATCGCGCCGGCAGCGGCAGTGGCCTGAAGTACAACCGCGAGCACACCTGGCCGAACTCGCTGGGTTTTGCCACCACCACGGGTGACAAGGGCCTGCCGTACGCGCCGTATACCGACACCCACATGCTGTACCTGACCGATGCACAGTGGAACGCCGACCGTGGCAACAAGCCGTTCGGCAAGTGCGACGCCAGCTGCGGCGAGCGCGCCACCGAGGCCAACAACGGCCAGGGTGGCGGCAGTGGTGGCTATCCGGGCAACTCCAACTGGGTGCGCACGCCGGACGGCAACACCGGCACGTTCGAGGTGTGGGGCAAGCGCAAGGGCGACATGGCGCGTGCGGTGATGTACATGGCGATCCGCTACGAGGGCGGCAAGGATGCAGCCACTGGCCAGTCCGAGCCGGACCTGGAGCTGACCGACGACCGCAGCAGGATCGTCAAGACCAGCAGCTCGCCGGCCTACATGGGCCTGCTGTCGACGCTGATCGACTGGCACCTGTCCGACCCGCCGGATGCTGCCGAGCGTGCGCGCAATGACGTGATCTACAGCTTCCAGGGCAACCGCAACCCGTTCATCGACCACCCCGAGTGGGCGACCCCTGGCCTGTTCACCTCGGCCAAGCCGGCCACCTGCCAGCTGGCCAACTGACCGCGCAACGCAGCGGTCCACGGCCGCCGCCGGGTCCTGACCCGGCGGCGGCCCTATACTCGACGGTCATGTCGACCGTCGATCCCGTCCTGCTGCTGTTGACCACCTGCCCGGACCGGGCCAGTGCCGAGCGCATCGCGCACGCGCTGGTTGGCGAGCGCCTGGCCGCGTGCGTGACCCGCCTCGATGGCGCGCAGTCGACCTACCGCTGGCAGGGCGAGGTGACCACCGACGCCGAGCTGCAGCTGCTGGTCAAGACCACCGCGAGTCGCGTCAATGACGCAATCGCCCGGATCCTCGAACTGCATCCGTATGAACTCCCGGAGTGCATCGCGGTCGAAACCCGGGCCGGCCTGCCGGCGTATCTGGATTGGATCCGGGCACAGACCCGGGAGGACACTGATTGAAGACTCTGTTTGCGCGTGGCGCCGCCCTGTGCGCCCTGTTGTGGCTCTCGCTGCCGGCGTTCGCCCTGGATGAGAAAGACCTGCTGCCGGTGGACCAGGCGTTCGCGCTGACCGCCACCGCCCCCGAACGTGGCCAGGTGCAACTGCAGTTCAAGATCGCGCCCGGCTATTACCTGTATCGCCACCGCACCAGCGTCAAGGCCGACCCGGCCTTCAATGCCGGCGCGCTGCAGATGCCCAAGGGCGACAAGCACCACGACGATTTCTTCGGCGAGGTCGAAACCTATCGCGAGCGCCTGCAGGCCACCCTGCCCGGCACGCCGACCGAGGCCGCCGGCACCATCAGCCTGGAAGTGCGTTACCAGGGCTGCGCAGATGCCGGTGTCTGTTACCCGCCGCAGAAGCGCGTGGTGCAGGTCACCCTGCCCGGCAGCGGTGCACAGGCCGCGGCCCCTGCCGCGCGCGCCGGTGCGGCCAGTCCGTTCAACAACCCGCTGGCCGGTGCCGGCAACAGCGGCGGCCTGCGCCTGCCAGGTGCGGCCAGCAACAGCCAGGCGCTGCCGCTGCCGTCGGAGCAGGCGTTCGGCTTCGATGCCATCGCCAGCGACGGCAACACCCTGCTGCTGCGCTTCAGTCCGGCACCGGGCTACTACCTGTATCGCGACCGCACCTCGCTGAAGCTGGAAGGCAGCACCGGCGTGCAGGCCGGCACGCCGCGCTGGCCGGCCGCGCAATCGCATCGCGACGAGCACTTCGGCGATGTCTCGGTGTACTTCAACCAAGTGGAAGTGCCGCTGCCGTTGCGGCGCACGGTTGCCGACGCGGTTGACGGCACCCTCGTGGTGACCTTCCAGGGCTGCCAGACCGATGGCATCTGCTACCCGCCAATGACCCGCCGGGTGAAGCTGTCGATCCCGGCCGGCAAGGTCAGCGCCAGCGCCGACCAGGCACCGCCGCGCAACGAGGTAATCAGCCCGTTGGCTGTGGCGCCACGCGAAGGCGCCAACGGCGCCCCCCTGCGCCTGCTGCCGACGGTGCCCAATACGGATGCCGCCCCCCCGGCCGTCGCAGGCACCGTGGACGGCAATGAATTCGCCGCCGATGCGCGCGGTGACAACGCGCTGCGTACGCGCCCGCCGGCGACCACACCGAACCCGGACCGTTCGTTCGTCTGGGTGCTGCTGCTGGCGCTGGCCGGCGGCCTGGTGTTGAACCTGATGCCCTGCGTGCTGCCGATCCTGTCGCTGAAGGTCCTGAGCCTGGCGCAGAGTGGCGAAAGCCCGCAGCGCGCACGCAGCCACGCGCTCTGGTACACCTTGGGCGTGCTGGTCGCATTCGCGGTGATCGGTGCGTTGATGGTGGGCCTGCGCGCAATCGGCAACGCCGTCGGCATCGGCTTCCAGCTGCAGCACCCGGGCGTGGTGGCGGCGCTGGCCTACATCATGTTCGCGGTAGGCCTGAGCCTGTCCGGCGTGTTCACCCTGGGCGGCGGCATCGGCAACCTGGGCCAGTCGCTGGCCAGCCGCAGCGGCCCGGCCGGTGACTTCTTCACCGGTGCGCTGGCCTGCGTGGTCGGCAGTGCCTGCGTCGGCCCGTTCATGGGTGGCGCGATCGCCTACGCGTTCATTGCCCCGCCGCTGAAGGCGATGACCGTGTTCCTGTTCCTCGGCCTGGGCCTGGCGCTGCCGTTCCTGCTGATCGGCTTCGTGCCGGCGCTGGCGCGCCGCCTGCCCAAGCCCGGCCCGTGGATGGAAACGCTCAAGCACGTGCTGGCCTTCCCGATGTACGCCACCGCGCTGTGGCTGCTGTGGGTGCTGGGCAAGCAGCGCGGCGTGGACGGCATGGCGCTGGTGCTGGGTGGCCTGTTGCTGTTCGCCTTCGGCCTGTGGCTGTTCGAGCGCAACCGCTGGACCGGCTCGCGTGCAGTGACGCTGCTCGGAGTGCTGCTGGCGATCGGCGCATTGGTACCGGCCTGGGGCGTGACCCAGCTGGCACCGCCGGCACGCGCCGCACAGGCCGCCAGCGACAACGTGGTGGAGTATTCGCCGCAGTTGCTGGACCGCCTGCGCGCCGACAACCGCGTGGTGTTCGTCAACATGACCGCCGACTGGTGCGTGAGCTGCAAGGCCAACGAGCGTGCCGTGCTGTCGCGGCCGGAGTTCAAGGACCTGCTCAAGCGCACCAACGCGGTGTACATGCGCGGTGACTACACCAACGTCGATCCGCAGATCACCACGTTCCTGGAAGAGCACAAAGCCGTCGGCGTGCCGCTGTACGTGGTGTACGGCCCCGGCGCACCGCCGACCGTGCTGCCGACCCTGCTGACCCAGGCGGTGGTGGAGGAAGCGCTGCTGCGCACGGCACGATGAAGTGGCAACGGCCAGCGCTGCTGTGGACTGCGGTGCTGGCCGCCGGCCTTGGCCTGTGGGCCGGGCATCGATTGGCTCCTGCGCCGGTTGGGCCTGAGGCAACGCCAGCGGCACCTGCTGCCGCGGCTGCGGCACCGGTCCTGCAGGTTGGCGACAGTCTGCCCGCATTGTCGCTGCCCGATCTTGAAGGCCGTCCGCTGGACCTGCGCCAGCACGCTGGCGGTCGCCCGCTGTTGATCAATGTCTGGGCCAGCTGGTGCGCGCCCTGCGTGGAAGAAATGCCCGAACTGGCGCGTTTCGCACATATCCAGGGCGAGCACGGTTTGCAGGTGCTGGGACTGGCGCTGGATACGCCGGAAGACGTGCGCGGTTTCCTGCAGCGGGTACCGGTGGATTATCCGATCGTGATCGAGACCCCGGGGCCGCGCGATGCCAGCGTGCAGCTGGGCAATACCCAGGGCCTGCTGCCCTACAGCGTGCTGTTCGATGCGCAGGGGCGGCTGGTGAAGGCCAAGCTGGGACCGTTCGCCCACGGCGAGATCGACAGCTGGGTGAAGGGAGGGTGTTTTTTGCAGGGCTTGCAGCCCTGCACCCTGCTCAATGCAACGGCAACAGCCAAAGCCAAAGCGGGCATTCCGTGGGATGGCGGGGCGGTGTCGGAGTGCGGGGACGCTGCAAGTACGTCCCTGTAAGCTTGGCAGCCGCATCCATGCGGCTGACACCCCGCACTCCGACACCGCCCCGCCTCTGACAGATCTTCGCGGCTGTTGGTAGGTGTCGACCTTGGTCGACACATCTGTCAGATATCGATATTCAGAACGGAATCAGACCCCGTGCCGACCAACGGTCGGTACCTACCAAAGCAGAACGCCGTTCCGACAGATCGCAGGAAACTGTCGAAGGCGGGGTGGGTCCGGTTGAGGGGGCGTGAGCCGCATGGATGCGGCGACCGAGCTTACATGGGTGAGGGCGCTTTGCTTGCGAAGCACTGCTTCGCAAGCGCCCGAACGCCCAGCCGCCAGCGGCTGGGCCGGGCCCCGGAGGGGGACTTGCAGCGTCCCCCTCAACCGGACCCACCCCGCCAACCCACGGAAAGCCAGCTTTTGACGTTGACGTTGCTCCGGCTTGTAGCGGGTGCAGGGCTGCAAAGCCCTGCAACAAAACCCTCCTTGACCGTAGCCCGTCCGCCACGGAGAATTCCGCGACTAATTCTCATTTGCTGTTGCGCAGGATGCGGGCGGCAGCCTTCCAGGCCCTCCTCCTTCCATGTTCAAGAACGTCCTGTTCCAACTGCACTGGCTGCTGGGCATCACCGCCGGTGCCGTATTGGCCGTGATGGGCCTCAGCGGCGCCGCGCTGTCCTTCGAGGACGAACTGCTGCGCGCGGCCAACCCCGGCTTCGCCGAAATCGCCGAGCACCATGCCGACGGCCAGCTTCCGCTTGAACTCAGCGAACTGGTGCCGCTGCTGCAGGCCGGCAGTGATCGCCCCCTGCAGCGCCTGCGCGTGGACGCCACCGGGCAGCGGCCCTCGGTGGCACGCTTCGCTGGTGGCAAGGAACACTGGGTCTACTTCGACCCGTACAGCGGCGAGCGCTTCAGTGCCTTGCGTGGGCAGGCGTTCTTCGACTTCGTCGAGGACCTGCACCGCCACCTCGCCGCGGGCGAGCGCGGCAAGTGGATCACCGGCAGCTGTGCGATCGCGCTGCTGTTCTTCACCCTGTCCGGTCTTTACCTGCGCTGGCCGCGCCACTGGTGGCACTGGCGCAGCTGGCTGGCGGTGGAATGGAAACGCAGCGGCCGTGGCTTCCTGTGGAGCCTGCACTCGGTGGTCGGCACCTGGATGCTGCTGATCTACCTGATGAGTGCGCTGACCGGCCTGTGGTGGTCCTTCGACTGGTATCGCAGTGCCGCCAATACGCTGCTGGGCGTCGCACCGGCCGCCAAGCACAAGGTCGCCACCGGCGCCGCCCTGAACCTGGAGCGCATCGAAGCCACGCTGTATGCCCTGCCCGGCGTGCACACCGGCTACATCGACCTGCGCCTGCCGGAAAAGCCTGGCCAGGCGCTCAACGTGCGGGTGATGGCTGGCGATCCGTCACAGCGCGGTGGCCACCATGACCGTGCACATGATCTGCTGCAGCTGGATCCGGCCAGCGGGGCAATCCTCGATTCGCGCCCCTACGCGCGCCAGGGCGCCGGCGCGCAGCTGGCCACCAGCGTGTTCGCATTGCACTCGGGCAGCTACTTCGGCATGCCCGGGCGTGTCGTGGTGATGCTCAGCAGTCTGGCCATGAGCCTGTTCTTCATCACCGGCTGGATGCTGTACCTGGACCGCCGCCTCAGCCAGCGTGCCGCGCGCGGGCTGCGCCGGCCGCTGCCGGTTGCCACCGATGATGGCCGCGCACCTTGGCTGGTCGTGCATGCCAGCCAGAGCGGGCTGGGCGAGCAGCTGGCCTGGCGTGCCGCCGCGCCGCTGCAGGCCGCTGGCCATGGCGTGCAGGTACTGCCATTGGCCCGGGTCGATGCCACGCAGCTCGCGCGCACTGCGCAGGCATTGTTCGTGCTGAGCACCTTCGGCGATGGCGAGCCGCCGGATGCGGCACGGGGCGCTGCGCGGCGGCTGCTGGCACAAGCGCCCGATCTGTCGGGCCTGCAGTTCGGCCTGCTCGCCCTGGGTGACCGCCAGTACCCGCATTACTGCGGCTTTGGCCGCCAATTCGATGGCTGGCTGCTGGGCAACGGCGCACGTGCGCTGTTCGAGCGCATCGATGTCGATGCCGCCGCGATACCGGCGCTGCGCCAGTGGCAGCAACATCTCGGCGCGCTGACCGGCATCGCCACCGATGACAGCGTGTTGCCGGCCGCGACGCAGATGCACGAGTGGCGCCTGCTCGGCCGTGACCGCCTCAATCCAGGCAGCGTGGGCGGCGCCATCTGGCACATCCGTCTTGCGCCACCGGCCGATGTGCAGTGGCAGGCGGGCGACATCCTGCACATCGCGCCCCGCCACAACGTGCGGCACGCCGCTGCGGTGCTGAAGGCACATGGGCTGGATCCCCAGCAGCCGTTGCTGACTGACGGCCAGCCACGCACGCTGTTGGCGCTGGCCAGCGAGCGCGAGCTGCCCGATGCCGATGCTGCGCTGGCGGTGCAGGATGCGTGGCTCTGGCTGGCAGGGCTGCCACTGCTGCCGGGGCGCGAGTACTCCATCGCATCCTGTACGGATGACGGTGCGGTCGAACTGGTGGTGCGGCTGGTCCATGACGAAACCGGACGCACCGGCCTGGGTTCGGGCTGGCTGTCGCTGCATGCGCCGGTCGGTGCCAGCATCGTGGCCCGCGTGCACCGCAACCCCGGTTTCCATCGCGTTGGCGGTGCGCCGATGGTGCTGATCGGCAATGGCACCGGCATCGCGGGCCTGCGCAGCCTGCTGCGCGAAGCCGCGCATGCAGGTGAGCACGGGCACTGGCTGCTGTTCGGCGAACGCCAGCGCGCGCACGACTTCCTGTTCGCCGATGAGATCGAAGCGTGGCAGGCCGATGGCCATCTCGCGCGGGTGGATCTGGCGTTCTCGCGCGATGGTGAGGGCGGTTATGTGCAGGATCGCCTGCGTGCAGCAGCCGATGCCCTGCGCGACTGGATGCAGCGTGGTGCGGTCATCCACGTCTGCGGTTCGCTGCTGGGCATGGCCGAAGGCGTGGACCAGGTGCTGCGCGAAGCGCTGGGTGATGAAGAAGTGGAAACGCTGCTGGAGACAGGGCGCTACCGTCGCGACGTGTATTGAGCCACAAGGGTAGTACCGGCCGCCGGCCGGCATGATCAGGGGCGTGCCGGCCAGCGGCCGGCACTACCGGAGCACGATCAGGCCGCAGCCCGCGCCTGTGGCATCGACTGCAACTGGAACGCGCCCACCGCTTCGGTCAGCGCGTGTACCTGCGCCTGCATCTGCGCGGTGGAGGCACCAGCCTCTTCCACCAGGCTGGCGTTGCGCTGGGTGTTGGCTTCCATCTGCACGATCGTCTGCTTCACCTGCGCGATGCCGGCATGCTGGTCCTGCGATGCACTGCGGATACTGGCCAGCAGCTCGGCCAGCTGCTGCACGCTGCCAACGATCTCGCCCATCGTGATGCCCGCCTGCTCGGCCTGCTGGCTGCCCTGGCCAACACGCGCCACCGAATCCTCGATCAGTCCTTTGATCTGCTTGGCCGCTTCGGCACTGCGCTGGGCCAGCAGGCGCACTTCCGCAGCCACCACGGCGAAGCTGCGGCCCTGCTCACCTGCACGCGCGGCTTCCACCGCGGCATTCAGCGCGAGGATGTTGGTCTGGAAAGCGATGCCATCGATCAGCTGGGTGATGTCGCCGATCCGCCGCGAGGCCTCGCTGATGCCATGCATGGTCGCGACCACCTGGCCGACGGCCTCGCCACCGCGCTGGGCCACCGCGGCCGCCCCCTGCACCAGGGCATCTGCGCGGCCCGCGGCATCGGCATTGCGGCCAACCGTGTCGGTCAACTCGTGCATCGACGCTGCCGTCTCTTCCAGGTTGGCCGCCTGCTGTTCGGTACGCTGCGACAGATCATGGTGCCCGGCAACGATCTCACCAACGCCGGTGTCGAGGCTGGACGTCGCCTGCTGGATGCGGGTGACGATGCGGCCCAGTTGCGCGACCGTGGCGTTGGCATCGTCGCGCATGCGTGCGAACACGCCCTGCAGCTCACCTTCCATGCGCACGCTGAGGTCACCACGGGCCAGCGCCGCCAGAAGCGCCTGCAGATCGCCGAGGTTGGTCTCGAAGGTCGCCAGCAGGCGGTTGATGCTGGTCGACAACGTGCGCACGAAGCCCTGTTTTCCCTCCAGCGCGATGCGGCCGTGCAGGTCGCCATGTGCGGCGGCGTCGACCAGTGCTGCCACTTCGGTTTCCAGCAGCGTTTCCAGCGCGCGGCTGCGCCACTCCACTGCCACGCCGAGGAAATGCCCTTCGTCGGTGATGGCATTGGCGATCAACTGGTAGCGGACGCCGGCATGACCGATCTCGCGCTCCTCGCGCTGGCGCACGCCAGCCAGGCTGGCCAGTGCCGGATGCAGGCGTACCGCATCGCTCCCCACCAGATCTTCAAGCCGGAGTGCAAGCTGCTCCAGCAGTGCCGGATTGGCGTACGCCACCAGGCCTTCGGCATCGATCACCATCAAGCCGGCCTGTGCGCTGTCCAATGCCTGGCGCACGCGGGTGTTGCCGCGGGCCACCGCACGCTCGGTCTCGATGCGCGCGCGCAGGCGCTGCTGCATGTCGACCAGGCGCTGGGCCAGCTGGCCGATTTCATCGTTGGCGTTGTAGACGCGCAGGGTGGTGTCGAGGCGGTCGTCGGCGATGTCGCTGGCGAAACGCAGGGTGTCATGGATCGGCTGGCGCACCGCACGCAGCACCAGCACCAGGCTGGTGATCAGCACGCCGGCCACCAGCAGCAGGGTCAGTGCGAACACCACGCTCATGGTGCGCGCGCCGGCCCGCTGGCGTGCCTGCGCCCTGGCCAGCGCCGCCACCTGTGCCTGCTGGAATGCGGCCAACGCCGGCGCTACGCCCGTGGCGGTATCCAGCAGCGACTGCGCTTCCACATCCAGGCCGACGCGGGCAGCGGTATACCCCAGCAGTGCGGCCTGATACGCCTCCATCCCGGTGCGCAGGGTGTCCTGCACATCCGCAGGCAGGCCCGCCAGCGCGAGGTCGAACGGCAGCTTCTCCTCGCTGGCGCGGTCGGCGTGGGTGGAATCACCGTCGAGCAGCAGCATTGCCTCCTGCCTTCGCATCTTCTGCAGGGACAGCGCCAGCGCAGGCCGCTGCTGCACATCCACCTGCGCCTGCAGGGTGTCGGCGGCCTGCTGCAGCTGCGCAGCGAGGCCAGCATCACCACGGCCCATCTCGTCGACCCGTTCGAACAGGGCGGCCACACCCTGCGAGAACGCGTCGGCGGCTTCGGTCAGCGCCTGCAGGGCCTTGCGCCGGCCCGCATCCATCGGCATCGCGCGCAGCGCCTGCAGATCGGTCTGCAACGCCTTCTGCGTGGCCAACAGCTGCGCGCGGTCGGCATCATCGAAACTGCGTGCATACTGGGTCTGCAGGCGACGCGCTTCGGCCACCCGCGTGGACAGGCTGGCAGCCAGATCGCTGCCGCGCTGGTAGCTGGCCTGGCTGCGCGCAGCCAGTGCGTTGGCATGGCCAGTCCAAGCGTAGACAGCAGCGATCGCCACCAGGCCCAGGCCGCAGATCCACAGTGTGGCCTTGAGCTTGTTGGCCACGCTGAGCCGATGTGGCTGCAGCCAGCGCAGCAGCCCGGGGGACGCCGAGTGCAACGCAGCAAGGCGCGTGCGCAGGGACCGGAGGTGGGGGACAACGGCCGACATGACAGACTCCAGGCGGAAGGACGCACCTGTATCGGCCTGACTCAGGACAACTTTAGCGCTTTCTTCGTCTGCGTCCCCCCCATCGCTGGTGGACGCGGCCTTTGTACCGGGTGCAGGCGACGGAGGCATGACACGGCCGCCGCGCTTGACCTCAACCCCGGTTGGGGGAGCACAGTGGACATCCCTCCCCCGCCCGCTGCCTCGATGACGACGCTCGATGTCCCCCGCTACCTGCAGCGCCTGCAGCTGGATGCGCCGCCACCGCGGACCCTGGCCGGCCTGACCCTGCTGCAGCAGCGCCACAACGCACTGCTGCCCTTCGAGACCCTCAGCTGCCTGCTGCGCGATGCGGTGCCGATCGACCTGGACAGCGTGCAGCGCAAGCTGCTCGACGAGCGCCGCGGTGGTTACTGCTTCGAACTCAATGGCGGGTTGCTGGCGCTGCTGCAGGCATTGGGCTTCGATGCGCAGCCATTGAGCGCGCGGGTACTGCTGACCGCCCAGGACGGCGAACTGACCGCGCGTACCCACCTGCTGCTGCGCGTGAACGTAGACAGCGACGATTGGCTGGTGGATGCCGGTTTCGGCAGCCTGACCCCGACCGTGCCGCTGCGCCTGCATGATCCGCAGCCGCAGGCCACGCCGCACGAACGCTATCTGCTGCAGCGCCTGCACGACGAGGGTGATTTCGTGCTGTCGGCCGAGTCCAACGATGGTTGGCGGGCGATGTATCGGTTCGACCTGCAGGCGCCGGCACCGATCGACAACGTGGTTGGCAACTGGTACGTGTGCACCCATCCCGATTCCAGTTTCCCCGGGCAGCTGCGCGCGTCGCTGACCGGGCCGGACTGGCGCCGCACCATCGGCAGCGGCAACTACACCGAGTATCGCCCCGGGCAGGCACCGGACAAGCGCCCGCTGCATGATGTGGGTGATGTGCGTGCCGTGCTGCAACAGCGCTTCGGCATGCAGCTACCGGACGACCCGCGACTGGACCCGGCCATCAATGACTGGCTGCAGCGCTCGCGCGCCGCGACCTTGTAGGGCCGAGCCCATGCTCGGCTGAGCTGGAGCGGCTGGGCCAACAGCAGCCGAGCGTGGTCTCGGCTCTACAGAGCAGCGCGCGCCTGCAGCGCAATGCGGTTGCCTTCGCTGTCGCGGATCTCGGCCACGCGCCAGTCGCCCGCATCGGCGGGTCCGAAGCGCAGCTCGGCGCCCGCTTGCAGTGCTCGCCCCAGGCTCGCATCCAGGTCATCGACGCCGATGTAGACGCGCGCCCCCTGTTCGGAAGGCCGGTAGTCCGCGCCGAGCACCAGCGCAATGCTGGCACCGGCGGCCTCATCGGAGAACGGCAGGTAGGCCATCCGGCAGTCGTGCAGCACGACAGGTTCGTCCACCGCGACCTGCAGCCACCGCTGGTAGAACGTGATGGCACGGTCCAGGTCACTGGCCGGGATTTCCACATGCAGGATCGGGTTCACTGGCACTCCTTGCTCGGTCCACTCAGATGATGCGCAGGGTAATCGCCTTCAGCACCGCACGGGTGCGATCGCGGGTGCCCAGCTTGTCGAGTATGGCGGACACGTAGTTCTTCACCGTGCCCTCGGCCAGGAACAGGCTGCGCGCGATCTCCTTGTTGCTGTAGCCACCGGCCAGCAAGCGCAGGATCGCCACCTCGCGTTCCCCGAAGGTATCGGTGGGCGGTGCTTCATCGTGGAAGCGGTAGCGGGCGCGTACCGGCTCGGTGCTGACCGGCAGCAGCAGGGTTTCGCCAGCGGCGACGCGCTCGATCGCCTCGCGCAGGTCTGCGGGTGCGGCGTCCTTGAGCAGGAAGCCCTGTGCGCCGGCCTCGCTGGCGCGCAGCAGCAGGTCACTTTCATCAAAGGTCGTCAGCAGCAGCCACGGCGTGGCATCGCCGCGCGCGCGCAGCTGGCGCACTGCCTCGATGCCGTCCATCCCGGGCATGCGGATGTCACTGAGCACAACATCCACGCGCTGGGTGGACAGCGCGTCCAGCAACGCCTGGCCCTCCTCGGCCTCCAGCGCCACGTCCACGCCCAACCCCTGCAACAACGCACGCAGCCCGGCGCGGACCAGCGCCTGGTCGTCGGCGAGGGCAACACGGATCGCGCTGCCGTTCATGCCGGCACCCAGGCGGTCAGGTGCATGCCGCCCTGTGCGGTGCGGGCCAGTTCCAACTGGCCACGCACTGCGGCCAGGCGCTCGCGCATGCCGGCGATGCCGTTGCCCTCGCGGATACGTTCGGCGCGCTGGCCGTCGTCACGGATGTCGATACGCAACCGGGAATCCTCCTCGTTGATCGTCAGCCATACGGTGTCTGCGTTGCCATGCCGGGCGGCATTGGTCAGCGCTTCCTGTACCAGGCGCAGCACGGTCTCGGCCATCAGCGGGTCAACCACGCGCACGCACTCGCCGATCTGCAGCTGCAGCTTCGGGCGCGGGAACGGCGCGGCCAGCGCGTGCAATGCGGTGGCCAGATCGAGGCCGCGATCATCGCGCATCGATTGCACCACCTGGCGGATGTCGGCCAGCAACTCGCCGGACAGCTGCTCGGCCAGCACCAATCCTTCGCGCTTGGCCAGCATAGGGTCGGCCGCAAGGGCACGCAGGTTCAAGCGCATCGCCGTGAGCTTGTGCCCGGCCACATCGTGCAGTTCGCGGGCCAGTCGCAGGCGCTCGGCGTCGCGTGCACTGTCGGCCAGCAGCGCGCGGGTAGCCAGCAGGTCGGCATTGACGCGGGCCAGGTCATCGCGGGCCAGCGCGGTGCTGCGGGCATAGTGTGCGGTCAGTGCGGCAAAGGCCTGGAAGCCGCCATAGAGCAGCACCACCAGCAGCGGCTGGCTGAAGCCGCAGTAGCGCAGCACGAGATACATGGCGAGGTTGGCCAGCAGTGCAACAGCCAGCACGAAGCGCGGTGGCCAATGCTCGGCCAGCTGCGCCACCAGCACCACCAGCAGTACCGGTGCGGTGCCGGTACGCGGCTGCAGCGCAACCAGCACGACCGCCAGCAACGCCTGCAACACCGCCGCGACAGCGCGCACGCGGGATGGCACCGACGCCCAGCCGTGCACCACGAACAGCAGCAGGAACACGGCAAGCAGCAGCAGGCTCAGCCCGGCACCGTTGCGCTGCACCGCGAATGACAGGCCCACCACCAGCACGGTGGCCAGACCGGCGAGGCTGAGGGGACGCAACAGATGGCGGAACAGGCTGGGCATGGCCAGATGCTGACCGCCGCACACGCCGGCGGCAATGGGTCCGGCGCAGAAAGTGACTTCTGGCACGTCGAATCGATGACCACTGGCCCTGAACCCGGTGCAGCGCCGCACGCAGACTGGCGCCACACCGCCACACACACTTCCGGAGCCACTGCCATGATCCGCACCGCCCTGCTCAGCACCGCCCTGACTGCCCTGGCCCTGGCCGGCAGTGCCCACGCCGCCGACCTGGCCGTGACCGTGCACGACGTCCGCGTGCAGACCGGCACCCTGCGCGTTGCGCTGGTCGACAGCGCCGCCGCCTGGGACGGCAAGGCCAGGCCCGTGCAGGCCCAGCAGGCGGCGCCCAGCGGCGACAGCGCCCACTTCACGTTCAAGGGCGTTCCGGCCGGCAGCTATGCCGTGCTGCTCACCCACGACGAGAACGACAACGGCAAGCTCGACACCAACCTGGTCGGCATGCCGGTGGAGGGCTACGGCTTCAGCAACAACCCGCAGGTGATGCGCAAGCCGACCTTCGACGAGGCGCGCGTCGACGTACCGGCCGCCGGCACCGCCATCGACATCACCCTGCGCTGATTCCTGCATCCAGACCCGAGGCCACCATGGACCGTCGCCGCTTCCTTCGTACCCTGCTCAGCAGCAGTGCCTGTCTGGCCCTGGGCACCACCGTGCTGCGCAGCGCTCCCGCCTTCGCCGGCGACCCGGCGCGGTTCGCGCAGGGCATGCAGGAACACCCTTGGCTGCTCGGCTGGCGCAGCGTCGGCAGCGAAAGCCTCGGTCCGGCCACCGTGCAGTTGCAGGGAAAGCTGCCGTCAGGCCTGGCTGGCACGCTGTACCGCAACGGTCCGGCCTGGACCGAGCGCGATGGCTTCCGCTACGACCACTGGTTCGACAGCGACGGCATGGTGCATGGCTGGCGCTTCAATGGTGATGGCAGCCTGACCCATCACGGGCGCATGGTTGCCACGCCGAAATTCACCCGTGAACAGAAGGCCGGCCGCTTCCAGTATCCGGCCGCCGGCACCAGCATTCCCGGTGCGCTGGCGGTACGCAACAACGATGATGCCAACGTGGCCAACACCTCGGTGACGATGATCAATGGCCGCCTGTTCGCCCTGTGCGAATCCGGTTCGGCGTTCGAAGTGGACCCGGATTCGCTGCAGACGCTTGGCCCTGTCACCTGGCGTCCGGACCTGGCGGCGCTGCCGTTCTCGGCGCACCCGCTGACCGACCACGACGGCAGCCTCTGGAACTTCGGCTCGATCAGCCTGATGGGGGGCCATGGCCTGCTGGTCTGGCACATCGGTGCGGACGGCCAGCTGCGCAGCGCCAATGTGATCGAAACACCCGAGCATGGCTACCTGCATGCCTTCGCGATGACCGACCAGCACCTGGTTTTCGTGATGATGCCGTTCGATTTCACCGGCGCAGGTGGCAGCTTCTTCGAGCGCATGCAGTTCGCACCACAGCGTCCGGTGCGCATCGCGGTGGTCGCCAAGGATGCGCCGGACAAGGCGCAATGGTTCGAGGCCCCGTTCGCGGCGATCTACCACTTCGGCGACGCGTTCACCCGCGATGGCGGCATCGTGCTGCGCGCAGTGCGCCACGACGACATCAACGAGGCGCGCTCGCCGATGAAGGAAGCGATGGCCGGTGATGGCGCACACGCGGCCAACAGTGGCGCCAGCCTGGTCGAGCTGCATCTGGACCTGCGTCGTGGACAGGCCCGCTGGCAGACGTTGGGCATCAGCGCGGTGGAGTTCCCGTTGTTCGACCCGCGCTCGGCGAACACACGTGGCGCACGGCTGTATGCGCCGACAATCGACGGCACGGCCACTGCGCCGTACTTCAACGCGGTGGCCGCGTTCGAGATCGAGCACGGGCGCCGCCAACTCTGGAACTACGGGGCGGACATCATGGCCGAAGAGCATGTGTTCGTACCGCGCCCGGGCAGCCGCAACGCCGATGACGGCTGGCTGATCGGCACCCTGCTCGATCCGGTGAACCAGCGCAGCGGCCTGGCCGTGCTGGATGCGCGCCATGTGGATGACGGTCCGCTGGCCCAGGCGTGGCTGCCGTATGCGGTGCCACTGGGCTTCCACGGCACCTTCGCCGCGCGCGGCTGAGTCCACGCCACGCGGACACCGTTGTTGGCATGCTGGGTCTCCCCCGCCCCGTGGAGTCCTGCATGTCCCTGGCCGACCACCGACGTACGCTGGCACCGCACGGTTTCCTGCGCGTGGCGATCAACCTGGGCAACCCGGTGCTGGCACAGGGCGATGCGCGCTCACCGCGCGGCCCCTCGCTGGAACTGGCTACCGCGTTGGCGCAACGGATGGGGGTGCAGGCACGCTTCACCTGCCACGATGCCGCAGCCTCGGTGGTCGCCGCAGCGGGCGAAGACGGCTGGGATCTGGCCTTCCTGGCGATCGATCCGGCGCGTGCCGACCGCATCGCCTTCAGCGCTCCGTATGTGGAGATCGAAGGCACTTACCTGGTGCGCGAAGACAGCCCGGCGCAGCAAGTGGCCGACCTCGACCGCGAGGGACTGCGCATCGCGGTGGGGCATGGCGCGGCCTATGACCTGTTCCTGAGCCGGGAACTGCGCCATGCCACGATCGAGCGGGCGGACACCTCGGCAGCGGCCATCGCCCTGTTCGACCAGCACCGCCTGGATGCCGCCGCCGGTGTACGCCAGCCGCTGGCGGCCTGGGCGAAGGCACATCCCGGCCATCGGGTGCTGGCCGATCGCTTCACCGCGATCCAGCAGGCAGTAGCGGCACCGGCCTCACGCCCGGCCAATGCGCTGCGGGCGCTGTTTGAGGAAGTGGAAGCGATCAAGGCGGGCCCGTTGCTGGAGGAAGCGTTCGCGCGTGCCGGGCAGGCGGTCACCCTTGTGCAGTGACTGTAGAGTCGAGATCGAGCACCGCGCGGCGTTACAGATGCGCGTCCGCCATGTGCTGCACATGCTCGGCGGCCTGCGCATGCAGCCAGTCGCGGAACGCGAGGAAGCCGCGATGGCTGGCCGAGCGCTGCGGGTACACCAGCCAATGCGGCCACGCCGTCTTCAGGCGCTGGCTGGACAGCGCGACCAGCTGGCCGGATTCCAGCAGCAGGCGTGCCCGGGTCACCCGGCCAAGGGCCACGCCTACGCCATCCAGTGCGGCGCGATGGTGCGCCTCCGAATCATCCAGCACCGCCACGAAGCGCGATGGCGGGCTCTGCCCGCTCAACGCGAACCAGGCGCCCCACGCGCCGTCGGGATCACCGAGCAGCGGCCACTGGGTCAGCGGTACACGGTCGATGCCCCCCATGCGCTCGATCAGCGCGGGGCTCGCCATCGGCACCAGCCACTCGTCGAACAGCGGTTCCACCACCAGGCCCGGCCATTGCCCGCTGCCCAGCCGCAGCGCGGCGTCGAACTGGCGCTGCCGCTCGAAATCAATCAGGCGCTCACTCGACTGCAGGTTGATCTCGATCTGCGGATGCTCAGCCACGAAGTGACCCAGGCGCGGCACCAGCCAGGCCGATGCCATCGATGGCACCGCACTGATCGTCAGCACGTGCTCGGCACGCGCGGCATAGGGCTGGAAGGCTTCGTTTATCGCATCCAGATGCGGCCCCACCTGCTCGAGCAGGCGCTGCCCCTCAAGGGTAAGGGTGATACCACGCGGCTGGCGGATCAGCAGCGGCTGCCCGAGCCGTTCTTCCAGCTGCCTCATCTGGTGGCTGAGCGCGCTGACGGTCAGGTTCATCGACGCCGCCGCGCGCGACAGGTTGCCAAGCCGGGCGGCAGCCACGAAGCCTTGGAGGGCATGGAGCGGAGGGCGGGACATAAGGCTTGAAATTCTCTCAAGTCATGCTTGCGGAAATGTCGCTTTTTGCCCGTCCATGCTGCCCGTATCGTGCAATCCACTCAAGTGGAGGCACGCTCATGAACATCTTCGGCGGCTTGTTGTTCCTGCAGGGCCACGTAGCCAGCGCCGAGCTGGCACGCCAGCTGGCCAGCCCGTCCACACCTGCCCCGCAGTGCGCGCGGCAACCGGCCGCGCCGGTTCAGCCGCCGCGAGCCCGTTGAACGCTCCTCAACCTGCATACCAGCGTTGGACGTGTTCAGGCAGCCACGGGATCGGATCGATGCCCAATGCCTGACAACCATCGAGGGTGTCACGCAGCGCTCTTTCGCCGGGGCCACCGGGGATCCGCAGGCCTTCCTCTTCGGGAAGCTGCACCGCAGCCCAGTCGTGCAACCGGTCCATGCGCAGGCGAAGCGCGGCTCGCAGCCACCCCTTCAGTGGATAGCAGCGATAGCCCTGTTCGCCCAGGCCGGCAACCGCAAGCGACAAAGCGTGGTTGGCACCACGTACCCATTCGGTGCGGCCTCCAGCCTTGTCCTGGACCGTCATCGGCGCCGGGGCGCGGTGCGCCTTGAACGGCGAACGCAGCTGCAGCTCCAGATCCCGCGCATCGCGCTCGCTTTCCGCTTCCACCAGCGCACCGGCGTCGAGATCGAAGAACTCGAACCAACGCCGGTGCAATGCGCTGATGCGCCCAAGCGGATCACGTGAGAAACCAATCTTCGCGTAGTCTTCCCACGCACAGGGGAAGACGTAGGCGAAGACACGACCGTCGATGCGGATATCCGACTGCATGTACGCAGGCTGCCTCGACAACAGCCCGCGTGCAACCGGGCGTTACCGTGGACGCTGCAGCGCTTCCTGCACTGCGGCAGCCACGTCGGTATTGTCGATGTAGCTGCCGTCGTTCCAGCGCACGTGCTGACGGTAGCCGGCATCGACGCCCCGCACGCGCTTGCCCAGCAGCTCCGCGCCGGCGCCCCTGGCCCACAGCGGCACCAGCGCGTTGGAGTGGTTGCCGGTGGGGCGGAAGCTGATTCCGGGCATGCGGCCGCGACCGTTGTTGCGTACCGGCGCGAAAGCCACGTCCTGTGCATCCGGGCCCATCGGCATGCTGTTGTCGTGGTCGGTGGTGACGATCAACAGGTTGCGCTCCCAGCCACCGTTGCGCTCGATCCAGTCGACCACCGCCTCCACCGCGTCATTGAACTCCACGGTCTCTTCGATCAGCCGGCCATACTGCGGCTGATCGCTGCACTGGCCGTAATGCCATTCGGTGCCGCACGCACTGGTATGTGCGGCCCAGTCGGTGGCGCCGCCTTCCACCATCAGGTACAGCCCCTTGGACGAGCGCTGCTGCAGGAACTGCAGTGCGCCACGCGTCATCGTCGCCAGATCGGGCACGCTGTCGATCTTCCTCACTCCCGAAGGCGTGGCTGCATCCTTGCCCAGCACCTGCAGCTGGCGCGCCTGCTGCAGTGTGTTGGCCACGCGCGGTACACCGATCAGCGGCCGGTCGGCCGGCAACCGTCCCTGCGCCAGTGCGGCGAACGCTTCCTTGCTGCGGATCAGGCGCCACGGTCCCGCCGGATTGCCGCCGATGGTGCTGCCCGCTTCCAGCTGCTGCCAATCCTGCTGCGACACCCACTCCCATGGATTCGCACAGCCCTCCGCCTTCGCCGCGTCCGTACCTTCATGGCAGGCGCGGCCGTCGACACTGTAGCCCGGGCCACCCGTGCCCATCACCAAGTCCATGTGGCCCTGCGCCAGCATCTGGTGTGCGATGGCGTGATGGTTGCTGCGCGATTGGTTCTGCGCCGCGAACGCGGCCGGCGTGGCATGCGCGAACGGCACCGAGGTGACCACGCCGGTGGCCATGCCCAGGCGCTTGGCGCGCAGCGTATTGAACTCGACCGGCTGGCCATCGTTGTTGAAGTTGATGGCGTTGTTGTAGGTCTTGATCCCCGAGGACAGCGCAGTGCCCGCCGCCGCACTGTCGGTAGCCACCGCGGCCAGGTACTGGTAGCCCGCAAAGGGCAGGTCCTGCGCAGGAACCGGCGCGTCATCCCAGGCCTTGCCCGGGTCGTAGCCAAGCGTCTGCGCGTTGTCACCGGTCGGCTGGCTGCTCGCGTTCAACGGAAAGGTGGTCACCGCCAGGCGCAGTGGGAAATCCGCATAGGGTGCGCCTTCACGGCTGCCGTACTGCCAGTAGGCGGCGGCGTCCCAGGTACCCCAGCCGGCACCGTCGTTGATCATCACGATCACATTGAGCGGACCGGCTTCGGCGCTGGAAACAGCCTCGGCGCGCAGGTTGGGCTGGCAACCGCCAAGTGCGGCCAGCGCGAGCAGCAACGAAGAATGAAGCCAGCGGCGTGGAATGCGTGCAGTCATCGGATGTCCCGTCGGGCCATCGGCGGCCCACAATGACGATACGTTATATCGTTTCAATATTTCAGCTTCGTGCAGCCGCCGCACACTATCCTCCTGGGTTCCCACTGCCATCGTCGCTTCCATGCCGTCTCCTGCTCCTGCGCGTGCACCGCTGTCGTCCATCACCCTCGATGCGGCAACTTTCGCGGTGATTCACCAGCACAACGCGGATATCGCCAGGCAGCCGGCCTCGCTGACCAAGCTGATGACCGCCTACGCGGCTTACGAATGTGTCGAGGAGCACGGGCGCTCGTGGGGCGACGAAGTCACCATCGCCGCCGACGACGTGCATGCGGTCGCCGACGATGAAACGCGCATGGGCCTGGTGCCCGGCGAAACGGTCACGCTCGCGCGCCTGCTGGAAGGGTTGATGATCGTCTCCGGCAATGACGCGGCGTTGGCCATCGCGCGCCACCTGGACGGATCGCAGCCTGCGTTGCTGGAGCGCATGAACCGGCACGCACGCCAGCTCGGCCTGCGCAGCAGCTGGTTCGCCAGCGTCTCCGGCATCACCACGCCGCACCATGCGTCCAGCGCGCGCGACATGGCGGTGCTGGCCGCCTGCCTGCTGAATGACCATCCGCAGATACGGGCAATCACCGCGCAGCGCGCGTTCGTGCATGGCAGCTTCAGCCGCAACAACCAGAATGCGCTGCTTGGCGATGACGGCGTGGATGGATTGAAGACCGGCTACACCCAGGCAGCAGGCTTCTGCCTGGCCGCCACCGCATGCCGGGCAGTGCCCGGGCGGGATCAGCCGGTACGCCTGATCACCGTGGTATTGGGTTCTGAAAGCCGCGACGCGCGCGACGCACTGGTGCGCGATCAGCTGGCGGCAGGATTCGCCACGCTGGCCAGCAGCACCGCCGGGGCCTGACGCCCGAAGCCGCTCAGCGCCGCTTGACCGTCGCCACGATCAGCCGCTGCAGCTCGGCCTCGGCGTTGGTCTTGTCCAGCGCACCTGCCGCCACGGCTTCGGACAGGGCTTCAGCCGCACCGAGAATCGCCCAGCGCCCAGCAAGTGGCACCGTGCCATCGGCGGCAAACGGACCCAGCCATGCGTCGCAGTTGTCGATGAAGTCCTGCTGGTAACGCCGCCGCACCTCGTGCAGTTCCGGCGCTCCCACCAGCGCGGCGAGGATGCCCTGCACTTCACTGCCCTGGCTGAGGATGCAGTCGATGTAGCCGGAGGCGATGGCCGCCGCACGGTCGGCCAGCTGCGCGCGGGCGCGGCCGATACGCTCGTGGAATACCACCGTCTGGCGCCCGTCATAGTCATCGTAGAGCGCGGCCAGCAGGCCGTTGCGGGTCACGAAGTGATCGTAGGCCACCGGCTTGGTCACGCCCGCCGCCTCGGCCAGCCGACCCAGCGTCAACGCGTCGGTGCCTTCTTCACCCACCAGCGCCCAGGCCACGTCCAGCAACTGGCGGGCGCGTTGCTCGCGGGTCAATCGGCGGCGCGTGGGAGCGGCGTTGGCAGGCATCGGCGGAACACGGCGATCAGCGCATCGGGGTGCCTATTTTACGGCCGATCGCCAGCGCGGTCTGCAGATGCGCTCCGGCCGCACCGGTATCGGCATCCAGCAGCAGGTCGGACGTCAGCACGCGCGCGCCGCAGTAGTCGAAGATGCCCATGTCGATCTGCGTCTTCATCGCCGCATCGTAGCCACGACGTTCAACCATCGCTGCATCGGCGCCGCCCAGCCCCACCAGATGCACGTTCAGGCGCTGCAGCTTCTTCACCAGCTTGCCCTGCGCATCCTGTGCGTAGGCCCATTCGTTGGTGAAGACCCGGTCGATCCAGCCCTTCAGCAGTGCCGGGAACGACCACCAGTACAACGGGAACACCAGCACCAGTGCATCGGTCGCCTCCAGCCGTGCGTGCTCGGCGGCGATGTCGGCCGGTACCGCGCCAGTGCTGCGGAACAAAGCCTGGTCCTGGGCGTTGAAGCGTGGATCGAAGCCTTCGGCCATCAGATCGGCGTAGGCCACGGTGTTGCCGGCGTCGGCAGCAGTGATGGCATCGCCGATGCGATGTGCCATCGCATGGGTCAGCGAACCGGATTCAGGGTGGGCGATGACAATGAGGCTGTGCATGGGGGGTCTCCAGAAATCAATACCTACCAATAGTAAGTAGTGATTTACAGGATACCAGCGCCATCGATGGGACGCTGTTTTCGCATCCACCGTATAGTGCGACGGTGCCCCGTGAGACACCCGAACATGGATCGACGCCTGCCCCTGACGATGCTGATGCTGCTGTCGCTGTTGCTGTTGCTGTTGCTGCCATCCGCCTTCGCAGGTGAACTCAGTCCCAGTGATGCGAAGGCTCTGCGCGAAGATGTGCGCGCCATGATGGCTGCATACGCCCGCGGCGATGCGGACTTCCTCATCGAACGCACCCATCCCAGCCTCAAGCGACTGGCCGGCGGCGATGACGCCTTCCAGGCGATCACCCGTGATGCGTTGAAGAAGCAGCACAACGCCGGTGTAGTGATCATCAGCGAAGATGTAGGTGTGCCGACCCGGACCTATGCTGCCGGAGAGGAAGAAGTCTGCTTCGTGCCACGCCAATCCCTGATACGGGTGCGTGAAACCCCAATGCGCAGCACCACGTTCATGGTGGCCGTGCGCCGCGTTGGTGGTTCCGGCTGGACGTATCTGGATGGCACCGGGCTGCAGGGCAATCCAAACCTGCTTCGCCAACTGCTGCCAGCGCTGGAACCCGACGTGACCTTACCCAAGCGGGAGATCGAGGCGCTGTAGTCGCCGGCCCCTCCCGCCTTGCACGGCGTGGATCTAGCGGAACAGCGCGTTCAAGGCAGCCCCGGAGGCCGCCTGCTGCAGGCCATCGAAGCGTCCGTCCTGCACGATCGGCTGGGTCGCCTGCATCAGCCCGCCCCACGCGGCACGGGCGAGTGCGCCGCCCAGGCTGACCCGGCGCACGCCGAGCGCGGCGATGTCCTGCAGGCTCAGCGGTGTCGGTCCACCGACCAGCAGGTTCACCGGTTTCGACCCGGCAGCGGCGACCACCGCGCTGATCTGCTCGCGCGTGCTGATGCCAGGTGCATACAGCACGTCGGCACCGGCCTCTGCGTAGGCACGCAGGCGCTGCAGGGTGTCCTGCAGATCCGGCACGCCAACGAAGAAGTTCTCGGCGCGGCCGACCAGCAGCACGTCGCCACCCGCGCGGTCGATGGCTGCACGGGCAGCGCGCAGGCGCTCGACCGCCTGGTCGATCGGACGCAGCGGTGCATCGGCCACGCCGCTGGCATCCTCGATCGACAATGCCGCAATGCCGGTGTCGATCGCCGCGGCCACCGCCTCCTGCACCGCCTGCGGCGTGGCGCCGAAGCCATCACCGAAGTCGGCATTCAACGGCAATGGGGTCGCTGGCGCCATCACGCGCAGATGCGCCAGCGTGGCCTGCAGCGAAACCGCTCCGTCCGGCCGTCCTTCGCTCCAGGCGCAGCCGGCACTGGTGGTGGCCAGTGCCTGGAAGCCCTGCCGCTGCAGGTAGCGGGCACTGCCCACATCCCACGGGTTGGGCAGCACGAAGCAACCCTGCGCGTGCAGCTGGCGGAAAAACGCGCGCTTTTGCTGTGTGTCGGCATCGGGCGAGATCATGGAAGGGCTCCGGGGCGGCAGACCTGCACCCTAGCCCGCCCAGCGGCCACGCTCAACGACAACGGGGCGCACCTGCATGAGGTGATGCCCCCTGCTTATTGGACGCTGTGGATGCGGGTGCCCGAGCGTGCTTGCCTGCCCACACGATGCCGCCACGGAGCCCTTCATGCACCCGGACCCGCAGACCCTCACCGACGCCGGCGATGATGACGCCCACTGGGCCGACCTGCTTTCGCCGGCACGGCGCCGCCTGATCGCTTCGGCGGGTCTGGCCGCTGGCGGCCTGGCCAGTGCCTCGATCGCCGCCGCAGCACCGCGCGGCAACGACGCGGTGAACACCACCGAGCCTGGCCGCCCCGGCTTCCGTGCCATCGTGCCGCCAGCACCGGAAGGGCGCAGCCCCTGGGGCCAGGCCACGGCCAGCGAACCGACCCCGCGCCCGGCCAGCGTGCGTCCCGGCGAGGCCACCCTGCCCGTGACCCCACGCGCCTACACCGACATCAAGAGCTATCACGCGCACATCTACTTCGACGAGGACAGCTTCGAGAAGGCTGCGCTGCTGCGGCGCTGGGCGGCCGAGCGCTTCCCGGTGGAGCTGGGCAACTGGAACCTGGAACCACGCGGGCCGCACGTCACCCCGTCGTTCTACTTCGGCTTCACCAACGACCTGCTGCCGGTGCTGGTGCCCTGGCTGCAGCTCAACAGCCTGGGCCTGACCATCCTGATCCACCCCAATACCGGTGATGGCCGCGCCGACCACCTGTATTACGCGTTGTGGGTAAACCGCGCGCAGCCGGTGAATGCCTACAACTGGCCGGCACCGAAGCCTGGAGAACGGGAACCGCTGGAAGAGGTGTTCCCGAACGTGGTGCCGACGGTGCCGCTGGAGACGTGAGCGGGGGCGTGGCGGGGGCAGTAGGTGTGCGGCACACCTTGGGCTGCCCCTCGGTGGGTGCATGGCGTGCTGCGTACCGAACGCCCTTCATCCACGCATGGCGTAGATCTACCGACCGGTGGCCCATCATCCACCCGTGGCGTGGATCTACTGACCGGTAGCCTCATCCGCGCGTGGCGTGGATCTACCGCAGCACCGCCCATGACAGCATCAGCCCTGCGCATGCCTGCCGCCATCGTCGGCCTACGTGCATGCATCCCCGGCCTGCGAGCCATTCAGCGCGCCTTGATCCAGCGCCCGCCATACGGCCACAAGCGCTCCGGCAGATTTCAAACGTTCGATTGAAACGCTGCAAACTTCGCCGAACTGGACAGCATCCGCCGCTTCCGCCAGACTGCCGCCCTTTCCCGTCTTCCGGATCCCATGGCGAAGCTGCTGGTCCTGCACGGCCCCAACCTCAACCTGCTCGGCACACGCGAGCCGGAGGTCTACGGCCACACCACGCTGGCCGACATCGACCAGGCCCTGGCCAGCCAGGCATCGGCCGCCGGACACGCGGTGGAGAGCCTGCAGTCCAATGCCGAGCACGTGCTGGTGGACCGCGTGCAGGCCGCACGCGACGACGGAACCGCTTTCATCCTGATCAACCCCGCCGCCTTCACCCACACCTCGGTTGCCCTGCGCGATGCGCTGGCCGCGGTGGCGGTGCCGTTCATCGAGATCCACCTGTCCAACCCGCATACCCGCGAACCGTTCCGCCAGCACAGCTACTTCAGTGACAAGGCGGTGGGCGTGGTGTGCGGCTTCGGTGCCGACAGCTACCGCTACGCGATGGACGCGGCGCTGCTGCGGGTATCCGCCACCTGATTGTCGACCCGGGCGCCCACGGCGCTCTCCTCACCTAGATAGAAACCAAAGAGGCCCTCATGGATCTGCGCAAAATCAAGAAGCTGATCGACCTGCTGGAAGAGTCGAACCTGGCTGAAATCGAAATCAAGGAAGGCGAAGAGTCGGTGCGCCTGTCGCGTGCCCCGGTGGCCGGCTATGCCGCCCCGGTCGCCGCCCCGGTGTACGCCGCTCCGGCCGCCCCGGCACCGCAGGCAATGCCGATGCAGTCGCCGACCGAAGCCTCCACCGGCGGTACCGCCAAGCCGGGCCCGGCACTGCCGGAAGGCCACGTGCTGCGCTCGCCGATGGTCGGCACCTTCTACGCGTCGTCCGCCCCGGACAAGCCGGCCTTCGTCACCGTTGGGCAGCAGGTCAAGGAAGGCGAGACCCTGGCCATCATCGAAGCAATGAAGATGTTCAACCCGATCGAAGCCGACAAGTCCGGCACCATCGTCGCCATCCTCGGCGAGAACGGCCAGCCGGTGGAATTCGACCAGCCGCTGTTCGTGATCGGCTGAGGGGCACGCCATGCTCGACAAAGTCGTCATCGCCAACCGAGGGGAGATCGCGCTGCGCATCCTGCGCGCGTGCCACACCCTCGGCATCCGCACGGTGGCCGTGCATTCCACGGTCGACCGCAACCTCAAGCATGTGGCCATGGCCGACGAGTCGGTCTGCATCGGCCCGGCGCCGTCGCCGCAGAGCTACCTCAACATTCCGGCGCTGATTGCCGCCGCTGAAGTCACCGACGCGCAGGCGATCCATCCCGGTTACGGCTTCCTGTCGGAGAACGCCGACTTCGCCGAGCGCGTGGAAGAATCCGGCTTCATCTTCATCGGCCCCAAGGCCGACACCATCCGCATGATGGGCGACAAGGTCGAAGCCATCCGCGCGATGAAGTCGGCCGGCGTGCCGTGCGTGCCCGGTTCGGGCGGCCCGCTGGGCGATGACATCGTCGCCAACACCAAGATCGCCCGTGAGATCGGCTACCCGGTCATCATCAAGGCGGCCGGTGGCGGTGGCGGTCGCGGCATGCGCGTGGTGCATGCCGAGGCCTCGTTGAAGACCTCGATCGAAACCACCAAGAGCGAGGCCAAGGCCGCGTTCGGCAATGGCGAGGTCTACATGGAGAAGTTCCTGGAGAACCCGCGCCACGTGGAAATCCAGGTGCTGGCCGACGGCCAGGGCAACGCCATCCACCTGGGTGAGCGCGACTGCTCGATGCAGCGCCGCCACCAGAAGGTGGTGGAAGAAGCACCGGCACCGGGCATCACCGCCGAACAGCGCGAGCAGATCGGCAAGGTCTGCACCGAAGCCTGCGTGCGCATCGGCTACCGCGGCGCCGGCACCTTCGAGTTCCTGTACGAAGACGGCCGCTTCTACTTCATCGAGATGAACACCCGCATCCAGGTGGAACATCCGGTCACCGAAATGGTCACCGGCATCGACCTGGTGGCCGAGCAGCTGAAGATCGCCGCCGGCCAGAAGCTGTCGATCAAGCAGAGCGACGTGGTGCTGACCGGCCACGCGATCGAGTGCCGCATCAACGCCGAAGACGCCGAGACCTTCGTGCCCAGCCCGGGCACCATCACCGGCTTCCATCCGCCGGGCGGCCCCGGCGTGCGCGTGGATACCCACATCTACAGTGGCTACCGCGTGCCGTCGAACTACGACTCGATGATCGGCAAGCTGATCGTGCACGGCCCGGACCGCGAAACCGCCATCGCCCGCATGCGGGTGGCGCTGAGCGAGATGGTGGTCGACGGCATCAAGACCAACATCGCCCTGCAGCAGCGGATCATGCGCGACAAGGGCTTCCAGGCCGGTGGTCAGAACATCCACTACCTGGAAAAGCGTCTTGCCGAGCGCAAGAACAAGCCGATCGCACTGACCTGATCGGCAGCAGGTGCTGGACATGAAAAGGGCGGGGATATCCCCGCCCTTTTTCCATTGCCGTGGAGCCGAGCGTGGGCTCGGCTCTACGGCAGGTGCATCAGCGCTTGTCGGCAGCTTCGGCCGGGATCTGCGAATTCGCCAGCGGGCGTACACCATTGGGCGAGCTCGGGTCGACGATCACCATCGTCTCGGTGGACCCATCGGGCCACACCACCTGGAAGGTACTGCCTGCCGGCAACGAAGCGAACGGCATGCCGCTCTGCGCGCGATAGACCGCAGCGACCTGGCTGGCACCCACGCGGCGCACATCTTCCTGCGCCTTCACCGTGGTCAGTTCCACTTTCGACAGATGCCGGTAACGATCTTCATAGGTGTCGATCATCAACAGCCCGACCGCGCCGGCCGAATAGGCCACGAACAGTGCCACCCAGAACCAGAACTTGGCCCCATGCAGGAATCGACGGTAGTTCATTGCCCGCCCCTCTTGCCAACCAATCGCTTGATCCACTGCTTCATTTTCCCCGCACCTTGCCGCGAAACCGCAGCGTCATACACGAAATCCCGGAAATCCTGCGTTCCATCCTGCGAACAGATCCCTCCATTCGCGCAAAAACTGTTGACCAGCACGCTGTCGGCACCACACGGTAGACCGAGCTCGCAGGCCGCAACCCGCCACGCCAATTCACTGAGCTGTTCACCCGCCACCAGGCCAGTGAGCGCCTGGTCGCCCGCCGCGCGCACGCCCATGCCCGGTGCAATGGCCATGAAGGCCTCCGGATCGCGCGATGTGCGCACCCGCTCGACCAGGTCACGGCGGTACTCGGGGCTGTCATTCAGCGGCTCGCCTTCGGCAAACAGCGATGCTTCCGCTGCGAGGTTGCCCTGCGTGGCTGCCTTGCGGCGCTCGGCCAGCACCAGCGCGGACCCCAGCTTGTCGCCCGGCACGAAGCCGCCACAGCGCTGCGCCACGCGCTCGCGCGCCTGCACCATCGCCGGTGCAGCGGTCAGGCCCAGCCCGGCCAGCACATTGTTGTCCAACCGATAACCGCCTGGATCGATGGCGTACTGCGCGCAGTAGTCGTAGACCCGGCTGAGCATCCAGCGCGCCTCGTGATTGCCGTCGTCGGCCTGCACGCGCAGGCGCTGCGCGTAGGCGTACAGATCGGTCGCATCCTCGATGTCCGCGCGCAGGTCCAGCGGCAGGCCCGAAGGCAGCGCGTTGCCGCGCTCGAACGCCGCCAGGCGACGCGCCAACGCTTCCGGCACGACCGGCAGGGGCGCCGCATCGTCCGACGCAACCTGCGCCGTCGGCAGTTCGCCTGCGGTCACCGGTACCGATCCGGCATGGCCGCTGGCCCGATACCCGGCCACGCCCAGCACGGCCACCGCCGGCAGTACAAGCAACCAGGTTTTCAGGGTCGGAGCAAAGGCCATTGGCGGCAGTGAACGTTCATGGCGCACAGGAAAGCACCAAGTTTAGCAAGGCCCGCCAGGCCTGTCTGAATCGGTTCCGTTCATCTCCGAGCAGCATCTCAGGCAATACGGAGACGCTCCGATGGTCTAGCATGGCCCCCTTTCCCGCGATTGCCCCCCACCGCCATGCCGTTCCTGGAACTGACCCTGCGTTGCACCGAAGCTACCCAGCCCCGCTATGAGAATGCGCTGGAGGATGTCGGCGCACTGGCCGTCACGCTGCTTGATGCCGAGGCCGATACCAGCAACGAACAGGCCATTCTCGAGCCGGGCGTGGGCGAGACCCCGCTATGGGACACCCTGGTGCTGAGCGCGCTGTTTCCCGCCGACAGCAACGCATTGCTGCTGCTGGCCGCGCTGGAGGCGTTCGACCCGGAACTGGACTGGAGCAGCGGCAGTTTCCGCGCGGTCGAGGACGAGGACTGGGAACGCGCCTGGCTGGACCAGTTCCAGCCGATGGCTTTCGGCAGCCGCACCTGGATCGTGCCGTGGAACCATGAACTGCCGGAGGCCGCACAGGCTGCCGACGCCGCCGTGGTGCGGCTGGACCCGGGCCTGGCGTTCGGATCGGGCACCCACCCGACCACCGCGCTCTGCCTGCGCTGGCTGGACCAGCTGGCCGTGGATGACCTGCTGCAGGGCCAGCGCGTGCTCGACTTCGGCTGCGGCTCCGGCATCCTTGCGCTTGCCGCGCTGAAGCTGGGCGCCGCTGAGGCCATCGGCGTGGACAACGATCCGCAGGCCCTGGTCGCCACCGCCGACAATGCCGAGCGCAACGGCGAACAGGCGCGCATGCACGTGTACCTGCCGCCGGACGAACCGGTCGCCACCTACCCGATCGTGGTCGCCAACATCCTCGCCTCGGCACTGGACGCGTTGGCCGAGCTGCTGGCCGCGCGCGTGGCTGCCGGCGGCCGTATTGCCCTGTCCGGCATCCTGCACGGCCAGGAAGGTGAACTGCTGCAGCGCTATGCGGAATGGTTCGACGACCTGCAGGCGACCCAGGATGGCGACTGGATGCGCATCACCGGCGTGCGCCGCGCCTGATCGTGGTTGAATGACTGCTGGATCCGAGCCCGCACCCTGAGCATGTCCGAGCCGAACCCACCGCGACGCCCTCTGGCAACCTTCCTGCGCACCGCCCCGGAAGGTTTGCCCGTGCCTGCGACCGATGCGCGCACGCAGGAACCGGAAGAACACGCGTCGCCTGCCATGCAGGTGCCAGCCGGGCCCGCCGAAGCGGCGCATGTGGCGGCGGAGATGCAGCACGACGATGCGCCTGTCATCGTTGATGACATTGCGGCCATCGCGTCGGCACCGGTTGCAGTGCCGGCAACGACGGCCGCCGTTGACGCGCCGAGTTTCCTTGGCAGTGCGCGCCCCCGCAGCCTGCCGGCACCGCGCTGGCACTGGCTGCTGGTTGCAGGGCTGGCGCTGCTGCTGGTGCTGCAGAGCGTGCTGGCCGACCGTGCGCGGCTGGCCGCCGACGCTGGCAACCGTGCTTGGCTGGGCACGCTCTGCGGCCTCCTGCGCTGCAGCCTGCCGGCCTGGCATGAACCCACCGCCTTCACCATGACCAGCCGCGAGATCCGGCCGCTGCCCGGGCAGGCCGGCGTGCTGCAGGTGCAGGCCAGCATCCGCAACGACGCACGCTGGGCACAGGCCTGGCCGGACCTGCGCCTGTCACTGTCCGATGCTGATGGCCGGGTGATCGGCAGCGGTGTGTTCACGCCTGCGCAGTACCTTGGCGAGAACCCCGGCGCCGCCCTGCTGGAACCGGGCCAGAGCGCGCGCGTCGCCTTCCGTGTGCAGGAGCCCGCCGCATCCACCGTCGCATTCACCTTCGACTTCCTCTGAACGTGAAAAGGCGACCGGCCGTGGCAGGCCGGGCAAGCTCGCGCTAGACTGGCCGCCACCACCTCGTCCGGCCGCGCGCACCGCGCGCACGGGCCCACCGAATCGGGAACCCCCTTGAACGCTGTCCTCTCTCGTCCTGACAACAGTCGTGGCGCTCCCCGGCCACCGCTGCGTGAACATGTCGCCCAATCCGTGCGCCGTTACCTGCGTGACCTCGATGGCTGCGACGCGGACGATGTCTACGAGATCGTGCTGCGCGAGATGGAGATCCCGCTGTTCGTGGAAGTGCTCAACCACTGCGAAGGCAACCAGAGCCGCGCCGCCGCGATGCTGGGCATCCACCGTGCCACCCTGCGCAAGAAGCTGAAGGAATACGGCATCAGCGCGTAAGCGCGCACGGGTAGTGCCGGCCGCTGGCCGGCAACCCCACGAACGATGGCAGGATGTTGCAGTTGCCGGCCAGCGGCCGGCACTACCGGTAGATCCACGCCATGCGTGGATGGAAGCCGGCAGAATCAGCCGCCGCCCGCCTTCCAGTAATACCGCACCACGTGGAAGAACACCGGCGCGGCGAAGCACACCGAATCCAGCCGGTCGAGCATGCCGCCATGGCCCTCGATCATGTGGCCCCAGTCCTTGATGCCCCGGTCACGCTTGATCGCCGACATCACCAGGCCGCCCCAGAACCCCATCAGGTTGATCAGCAGCGACAGGCCGAACGCCTGCAGCGGCGTGAACGGGGTGATCCACCACAGCGCCGCGCCCAGTGCGCTGGCACTCAGCACGCCGCCGACGAAGCCCTCCACCGTCTTCGACGGCGACAGCTTCGGCGCGATCAGGTGCTTGCCCAACAACTTGCCCCAGATGTACTGCAGCACGTCCGAGGACTGCACCACGATCACCAGGAAAGCAAACAACAGCACGTTGCGCGAGGGGTCATGGCCCGGCACGTGCAGGTTCAGCAGCAGCGGCACGTGCGAGATGCAGAACACGCAGATCATCAGCCCCCACTGCACCTTCGCCGTGCGCTCCAGGTAGTGCGTGGTATCGCCGCCGATGGTCGACAGGATCGGCAGGAACAGGAACGCATAGACCGGAATCAGCAGCGTGTACATGCCGTACCAGTCGATCCACACCAGGTAGTACTGCCACGGCAGCACGATGTAGAACGCGGCCAGCAGCGCGTAGTAATCGCCTGAGCGGGTCGGCGCCAGGGTGATGAACTCGCGCAGTGCGAACAGCGAGATGATCGCGAACAGCACGATCACCCCGGCGCGGCCGAAGAACAGCGCCAGCCCGACCACGATCGCCATTACCCACCACGCGCGGATGCGCGACACCAGGTTGGCGATGACCGCGCTGGGCCGGCCGCGCTGGCGCCATCGCAGCGTTTCGGCCACCAGCGTGGCCAGTACCAGCACCGCACCGACGCCAGCGAACAGCAGGCCGGTCTGCTGGCCCACGCTCTGCGCTGCCAGGTCGCCGGACACATCGATCAGGAAACTCATGCGCGCCCCCCGTTCGGCGCCAGGTCCAGCAGCGCCTGCCGGCTGCGGGCCAGGAAGGCCGCCTTGTCCTCGTCGGCCTGCAGCCGCAGCGGCGTACCGAAGGTGGCCGTGCACAGCAGCGGCAGCGGCAGGAACCGGCCCTTGGGCATCACCCGCTTCAGGTTGTCGATCCACACCGGCACGAATTCCAGCTCCGGCCGTTGCCGTGCCAGGTGATAGATGCCGCTCTTGAACGGCAGCAGCGGCTCATCGCCCACGTTGCGGGTACCTTCCGGAAACAGGATCAGCGAGCAGTCTTCGTCCACCGCGTCACGCAGGGCCTGCAGCGGATCCTGCTGGCGATGGCCGGCCTCGCGCTCGACCAGCACGCCGTTGAACACCGCATCGATCAGGTAGCGACGCAGGCCGTCGCGCTGCCAGTACTCGGCCGCGGCAACTGGCCGCACCTGGCGCCGCAACGCAGGCGGCATCGACGACCAGATCAGCACGAAGTCGCCATGGCTGGCGTGGTTGCCGTAGTACACACGGCGCTCGCTGGACGGCGCGCAACCGATCCACAGCGCGCGGGCACCGGTCACTACATGGATCGCACCACTGCAGGCGCGGGCAATCAGTTCGGCGAACATTGGTCCCTCCCGTTCACGTCTGCGGCCACAACACGGCCAGCACCAGCAGTGCGAACTGCACCGCTGTCAGCAGGTACTGGCGCAGCAGCAGGCGACGCATGCCGGCCCAGCGCGCGTCCCAGCCCCGCAGGGGCGCATCGGGCGACGCGCGGCGCAGGCCACTGTCCTGCAGCAGCTGATCAGTGCGGCGCGCGGCGGCATCGCCGTCCAGGCGCTCATCGCGCAGCAGCTGCAGCAGGCTGGCGTCCAGCGCAACCCGCCACGCGTGGTACGTCTGGGCCACCCCTGCAGACATGCTGGCCAGCAGCAACCCTGCAGCGATCATCGCCAGGCCCGGCTCGGTGCCGAGCAGCAGCAATGCCACCAGCAGCAGCCCCAGCGACAGGCATGCCGGCCAACGCCCCTGCCGCAGCAGCAGCTGCATGGTCGCCAGATCGGGAACCGTGCTCATGCGCGCACTCCTGCCGCGTCGGTGATGGCACGCAGATGGGCCGTACCCAGCACGATGCCAGGGCGCGCAGCACGCACGATCGCCACCGCCGCGTCCGCATCGGCCGCACGACCACTGCGCAGCAGCCAGGTGGCCACGCTGGCGGCGCTGCGCGAATAGCCCAGCGCACAGCACACCAGCAACGGTCCGTGCGCATGCAGGCGCTCGATCGCCTCGGCCGCTTCGCGCAGCTGTTCCGGTGCAGGGACCACCAGGTCCAGCATCGGCACGCTGGCATACGCGGCGCCCTGCGCGCGACAGGACAGCTCGGCGCAGGCATCCACCACGCCCCCCAGTGGCGGCGGCAACGCGCCGTTGGGAATGCGGCCCAGCCACACGCCGTCCAGCACCGGCACCGGCTGCGGCGCACGCCGCGTCCACAGCCGCGAGTTGATCCAGGCAGCGCCCAGGTACGGTGCCAGCAGCCATCGCGGGGCCATCGCCAGGCGGCCATCGGCGCGCTTCTGGAACACCGCTGTACCCAGCCCGGCATAGGCCAGCGCCACCAGCAGCAACGACGCCACCGGCCACAGCAGCCACAATGCGGCGCCACGCAGAAGCACCACCGGCACCAGCAATACAGCGGCCCCCAGCAGGTACAACGCTGCCAATCGCCAACGCCTCGCATCACGCGCGGTGTGCCAGGCCCGCAACGGTGGCGTGCCCTGCTCCGGCCACAGCCAGACGCACAGCCAACCGGCCAGCAGGCCGGTCGGGATATCGATGAAATGGTGCTGGAACGTGGTCAGCACCGAGACGCCGATCAGCAGTGCCCACACATGCAGTACCCCGCGCCACATGCCATGCAGGTACTGCGCGAACTTCACCCACAGCACGATCAACAGCACGATGTGCAGCGACGGCGCCTGGTTGAACGGCTTGTCGAAGCCCAGCAGCACATCGAACAGCCAGCCGAACACACCGCCGATCTCCGGACGCTCGAAGCTGAAACGCAGCGGCCACAGCAGGAAGCAGGCCACCGCGATGACCTGCGCACTGAACAGCCGCAGCGCGTGCCGGTCCAGCTCCAGCCGTTGCCGGCACAGGAAGAACGAGATCGCGTAGAACAGGTCGATCGACCAGTACGGCACGATCGTCCACGGCACGAACGGGATGCGTGTCTCCCACGCGAACGCCATCACCGGCAGGGTGGCGTGGCGGCCGGCCATCCAGTTGGCGAAGCCGTAGCTTGCGAAGAAGAACGGACCCAGCAGGGCCAGCCACAGCAGGGCGCGCCGCCAGGGGCGCCCTTCCGCGGCCAGCGGGGTTGCGGCGAGCGTCGCCATCACGCGGTCCGGCGCGCCAGCGACACGGTGAAGATGCCGAAGTCGTCGATGCGCTGCGCCACCTTCTCGAAACCGGCGAGGCGCACCAGCTCATCCATCTCCTGCTGGGTACGGCGACGCATCACCCACGCCGCGCCACCGCGATGGCTGGTCAAGGCGCGCGCGATGAATTCCAGCTGCGGGTGCCAGGGTTGGCCGGTGTAGGCCAGGTAGCCGCCCACCGGCACCGTTGCGGCGATACCCTGCAGCGAGCGCAGCACGGCGTCGTTGTCGGGGAACAGCTCGTACAGGCCCGAGACCACCGCCAGTGTCGGTGCTGGATCGACCTTGGCCAGTTGCGCCGGATCGAACGCATCGCCCTGCTCGAAGCGGGCGATGTCGGCCGCACCGAGGCGCTCGATCAACGCTTGGCCCTGGGTCACGTTCAGATCGCTGAAATCACGCAGCACGATACGGTCGGCGCGCTGTTCGCCCTGGCCCAGCGCTTCCAGCACATACCGACCATGGCCGGCGGCCACGTCCAGCACACGCACCGGCGTGCCCTGCCCGCGCAGGCGCTGGGCAGCGTCGCGCAGCAGTTCCTGCAGGTGCTGGCCGCGCACGCGGATGCCACGCCAGCCGATTGCATCCAGGTAGTTGCGGTCGACCGTCCGCCCCAATGGGCCCTTGCCGCGCGCCTCATTCCGGTAGATGTAGTCCAGCGTGCTACCGGAATCGAAACCGGTCCGCAGGCCCAGCGCGATGCCTTCGGACAGCGTGCCGCCGAAGCGCAGGCCGCCACGCACCACGCGCCAGCGCAGGTCGGCCAGGCTGTTGCGCTCCGGTGGCCAGGCCAGGATCTCGGATTCTTCGAAGGTTGGCCCGTGACGGTGCGCGTCGCGCCGTGACAGCTCGCGCAGCGGCTCGGCAAAACGCGCCTGGATGAAGCTGCGGATGCGCGCCAGTGCTGGTGCACGATCGCGCTCGCCCAGCGTGTCGTGGAAGAAGCCCGGCAGATGCACACGCTCCTTGATCGGGCTGGACAGGCGCTCGTAGAAGCGGTCCTGCGGGCCACGGTGCACGACGAAATCCGAGCCGGACACCAGCAGCTGCACCGGCACACTGATCGCCTGCGCATCGGCGACGATGCGGTCGGCCGCTTCGTACAGGCCCAGCAACACGCGCACCGAAATCGGCCGGGTGATCAGCGAATCGGTGCGGTAGCTTTCCACCCGCGCCGGATCGTGGGTCAGCCACTGCGGCTTGACGTAGCTGTTGACGAAGAAGTTGCCGCGCAGCTTCTGCATCAATGCCAGGCCCGGGCGCGCGAACGGCACGTACAGCTTCACCTTGAATGCAGGCGAAGCCATGACCAGCGCGCGCAGGCGCGGCGCGTAGTCGTGCACCCAGGTCGCGGCGACCACCGCGCCCACGCTCTGCGCGATCACCACGATGTCTTCCACCGCAATGCCGTGCTCGGCGCCGATCTGGGCGATGAAACTGTCCAGATCACGCACCAGCGCGGGGAAGCCCGGTGCATCGCCCCGTGCGCCCGGCGAACGGCCATTGCCGCGCGCGTCCCAGGCGAAGAAGGCGGTGTCGGGCAGGTCCAGCTCATCGACCAGGTGGGTGACCCGGCCGGAGTGCTCATGGCCGCGGTGCAGCAGCACGATGGCCTTGGTGGCCGGCGTTGCGGTGGTGCCCGCCCAGTACCGGTAGAACAGCGGTACCTGGTCGAAGCTGTGGAATTCCCGTTCCTGCGCCTGACGCATGCAATCTCCTGATTGTCTTCTTGTATCTGCTTGATTAATTCGGCGAAACCGCTGCTTCCCGCAGTCCCCGACGGACGCGGTTGACCATCGTCAGCACGCACAGCACCGCCATGACCGCGGCCACGCCAGTGACCGTCATCGCGCCAACCCACTCGAACGCCAGCAGCAGGCCCAGCGCACCGATCACGAACGCGCGGTCGCTCTTGCCCATCGGGCCGTCGTAGCGGCGGCTGGCACCGACCATCAGCCCCAGCACCCCGGCGTACTCGCTCAGGGCCGCGGTCCAGGCCAGCAGCCACAGCGCTTCCGGGCGCACGCCCGGCACGCTGAGCAGGCTCAGGTACAGCGCCGCATCGGCAACCACATCGCACAGCTCGTTCAGATAGGCGCCCAGCCGCGACTGCTGGCCGAACTCGCGGGCCAGCATGCCGTCCACGGCGTTGAGCGCCATGCGCAGCAGCATCCACAGTGGCAGCAGCAGGTACAGCAGAGGCTGGGTCGGCGCGCAGCACCAGACGGCGGCGGCCACCAGCAGCGAGACCACGGCAGCGGCCACGGTCACCGTATTGGCAGTGATCCCCATGCGGTACAGGCCGCGTACGGCTGGACGCAACAGGTCCTGGAAACGTCCTTTCAATGCATAGATCGACATGATCCGTACCCGCTGATCCTTGGCAGTGCGGGCACAGCCTACCCCATCGTTGGCAGATTCCGACAACCCTGCTCTGGTCCGCAGGCCAGCCCCCGGATCGGGCCGGATCGGTGTGCCCGACCCGGCCTTGCGTCGATCGCCACGGCAAATTACCCCTTCCAGCGCCCGCCACCGGCCCCCACCGCCTACAATATCGGCCCCGCTCCGCTGCCGATTCTGTCCCATGACTGCTGATCTGTTGCCCGTCCGCCGGGCCCTCCTCTCCGTTTCCGACAAGACCGGCCTGGTCGAGCTGGCCACTGCGCTGGCCGCACGCGGCGTGGAGCTGCTGTCCACCGGCGGCACCGCAAAAGCCATTCGCGACATGGGCTTGGCCGTGAAGGACGTCGCCGAGGTCACCGGTTTCCCGGAAATGATGGACGGCCGGGTCAAGACCCTGCACCCGATGGTGCACGGCGGCCTGCTCGGCCGTTCGGGCCTGGATGACGCGGTGATGGCCGAACACGGCATCGGTGCCATCGACCTGCTGGTGCTGAACCTGTACCCGTTCGAATCGGTCACCGCCAAGGCCGACTGCACCCTCGCCGATGCGGTCGAGAACATCGACATCGGCGGCCCGGCGATGCTGCGCTCGGCGGCCAAGAACTTCGCCCGCGTGGCGGTGGCCACCGACCCGTCGCAGTACGCCGAACTGCTGGCCTCGCTGGACGCCAACGACGGCCAGCTGTCGGCCGCCACCCGCTTCGCGTTCTCGGTGGCCGCGTTCAACCGCGTTGCCCAGTACGACGCCGCGATCAGCAACTACCTGTCGGCGGTCACCGCCACCGACGCCGCCGTGCCGGCCCGCGCCGAGTACCCGGCGCAGATGAACTCCACCTTCGTGAAGGTGATGGACCTGCGCTACGGCGAGAACCCGCACCAGAGCGGCGCGTTCTACCGCGACCTGTACCCGGTGCCGGGCACGCTGGCCACCTTCCAGCAGCTGCAGGGCAAGGAGCTGAGCTACAACAACCTGGCCGACGCCGATGCGGCGTGGGAATGCGTGCGCCAGTTCGATGCGCCGGCCTGCGTCATCGTCAAGCACGCCAATCCGTGCGGCGTGGCGGTTGGCGCCGGCAACGGCGATGCCTACGAGCTGGCCTACGCCACCGACCCGACCAGCGCCTTCGGCGGCATCATCGCCTTCAACAAGCCGCTGGACGCCGCCACTGCCAAGGTGATCCTGGACCGCCAGTTCGTGGAAGTGCTGATTGCCCCGGACTACGAGCCGGCTGCGCTGGAATACGCGCAGAAGAAGGCCAACGTGCGCGTGCTGCGCATCCCGCACGGTGATGGCCTGAACAACTTCGACAGCAAGCGCGTCGGCTCGGGCCTGCTGCTGCAGTCCTCGGACAACCGCGGCATGACCCGCGACGAACTGAAGGTGGTCAGCAAGCTGGCACCGACCGACAAGCAGTTCACCGACCTGCTGTTCGCCTGGAAGGTGGCCAAGTTCGTGAAGTCCAACGCGATTGTGTACGCCAAGGACAACCGCACGATTGGCGTGGGCGCCGGGCAGATGAGCCGCGTCTATTCCGCGCGCATCGCCGGCATCAAGGCGGCCGATGCAAACCTGGTGGTCGAGGGTTCGGTGATGGCCTCCGATGCGTTCTTCCCGTTCCGCGATGGCATCGATGCCGCTGCCGCGGCCGGCATCAAGGCGGTCATCCAGCCGGGCGGCTCGATGCGCGATGCAGAAGTGATCGCCGCCGCCGACGAACATGGCCTGGCCATGGTGTTCACCGGCGTGCGCCACTTCCGCCACTGATCCGCATCACGAAGCCGGGCCCTGCCCGGCTTTTCTCTTCCGTACCCGAGAACCCTGTCCCATGAAGATCCTCGTCATCGGCTCTGGCGGCCGCGAACACGCCCTGGCATGGAAGCTGGCCCAGTCCTCCCGTGTCACCGAAGTGATCGTGGCACCCGGCAACGCCGGCACCGCCAGCGAAGACAAGTGCCGCAACGTGGCGGTGAAAGTCACCGACATCGACGGTCTGCTGGCGCTTGCCCAGGCCGAAGGCGTGGCACTGACCGTGGTCGGCCCGGAAGTGCCGCTGGTGGCCGGCGTGGTCGACCGCTTCCGCGCCGCCGGCCTGCGCATCTTCGGGCCGACCGCCGCCGCCGCGCAGCTGGAAGGCAGCAAGGCCTACGCCAAGGACTTCCTGGCCCGCCACAACATCCCCACCGCGTTCTACGCCGTGCACACCGACGTGGACGCCGCGCTGGCCTACATCCGCGAGAAGGGCGCGCCGATCGTGGTCAAGGCCGATGGCCTGGCCGCCGGCAAGGGCGTGATCGTGGCGATGACCCTGGCCGAAGCCGAGGACGCGGTACGTGACATGCTCTCGGGCAACGCGTTCGGCGATGCCGGTGCGCGCGTGGTGATCGAGGAATTCCTTGACGGCGAGGAAGCCAGCTTCATTTCGATGGTGGACGGCGTGCATGCGCTGCCGATGGCCACCTCGCAGGACCACAAGCGCGTCGGCGACGGCGATACCGGCCCGAACACCGGCGGCATGGGCGCCTATTCGCCGGCCCCGGTGGTGACGCCGGAGGTGCATGCACGGGTGATGCACGAGGTGGTGAACCCCACCGTGCAGGGCATGATCGCCGACGGCATCCCGTTCACCGGCTTCCTCTACGCCGGCCTGATGATCGACGGCAGCGGCGCACCGAAGGTGATCGAATTCAACGTGCGCTTTGGCGACCCGGAAACGCAGCCAGTGATGCTGCGCCTGCAGTCGGACCTGGTCGAGCTGGTGGAAGCCGCCATCGATGGCCGCCTGGACCAGGTCGAAGCGCAGTGGGACGTGCGCCCGTCGCTGGGCGTGGTGCTGGCGGCCAGGCCGTACCCGGAAGCGCCGATCACCGGTGACGTGATTTCCGGCCTGGACGACGTGCCGGCCAGTGCCAAGGTGTTCCATGCCGGTACGGCATTGGATGCGCAGGGCCACGTGGTCAGTGCCGGCGGTCGCGTGCTGTGCGTGGCCGCACTGGGCGACAGCGTGCGCGACGCGCAGGCCAATGCCTATGCCGGCGTGGCAAAGGTGACCTGGGCCAACGAGTTCCACCGCAACGACATCGGCTGGCGCGCGATCGCACGCGAGGGGTGAGGCACCCCCCCGCTTCCATGCATGGCGCGGATTGAATACCACGGTAAAGCAAAGGCCCGGCATTGCCGGGCCTTTGCTTTACAGGACTGCTTCGAGACCCTTCCGATCAATCAGGTTCAAAAGCTTCAGCGACGGCCCGCTCGGCTTCTTCTCGCCCTGTTCCCAGCTACGGACCGTCGAAACGCTGGTGTTGAGCACACCTGCGAACACCGGCTGGCTAAGTTCCAACGATGTGCGAAGTGCACGGATCTGGGCGCTGCTGTATTCGGGCACAGGCTCCAGACAAAGCGCCTCGTACATGCTCATGCGCCGCTTGTCGATGAAGCCGCTGGCGTAAAGGCCCGCCGCGCCTTCATGCACCGCATCGAGGATCGCACTCTTTGCACGTCTATGTTCAACCGTCTTTGTCATGGCAAATCTCCTGCAGTTCTCCGCAGATAACTGCCCTGTCCAACTGTGCAGGGCTCATTCCCAAGAACTCAGACGCATACAGCTGAAGGGCATCCCGTTCCGCACTATATTGATGGTCGCGCGCGCGTTCTTCTCGTAGCAGAAGAGAAAGAACCAGTAGCGCCCCACCTTGGTTGCGACAATAACGCGGGCGCTACCGCGCTTTCCGCGGCCCGGCAGCGCAACTCGCTTTTTGAGAAGGCCGCCCCCTATGTCTGCATCAATCAGTCCTTGACGCATTTCCACCACCGCGCGGCACAAGGCTCTATCGGTCAGTGAAGAACGTCGTGTACTGCGGTTGAAGCTTCGAGTGCGGAAGACACGTGACATGATCGTACCGTGCCACCGAGTGGTACGGCGTGAAAATCAGCGTCCAGCGCATGCTGCGGTCGGCGCAGTTGCCGACCTGGCGTCAGGATTGATCCACGCCATGCGTGGATGCGCTCCAAAAACAAAAAGGCCCGGGATCACGCCGGGCCTTCTTCATTCCAACGCCTTCCCGCTTACGCGGTGAACAGCGCCTTCATCTTCTTCAGCGCGTTCGCCTCAACCTGGCGGATGCGCTCGGCCGACACGCCGTACTCGTCGGCCAGCTCCTGCAGCGTCACCTTGCTGTCGGCGTCCAGCCAGCGACGGCGGATGATGTCGCGCGAGCGGGCATCCAGTTCGGCCAGGCCTTCGCGCAGCAGCTGCATCTGGTTGTCTTCGCTGTCCTCGCGCTCGTAGGCCATCGACGGGTCTTCGTCATCGGCAACCAGGAACGCAGCCGGCGACGGCGGTGCGTGCTCGTTGTCCTCGTCGGTCGGCGCGTCGAAACCGATATCGCGGCCGGACAGGCGCGACTCCATTTCCATGACCTCGCGCTCGGACACGTTCAGGTCCTTGGCCACCGCGCTCACTTCCGCCGCGTTCATCCAGCCCAGGCGCGTCTTCGACTTGCGCAGGTTGAAGAACAGCTTGCGCTGCGCCTTGGTTGTGGCGACCTTCACGATGCGCCAGTTCTTCAGGATGAACTCGTGCATCTCTGCACGGATCCAGTGCACGGCGAAGGAGACCAGGCGCACGCCCATGTCCGGGTCGAAGCGCTTGACCGCCTTCATCAGGCCGATATTGCCTTCCTGGATCAGATCGCCCAGGGCAAGCCCGTAGCCGTTGTAACCGCGGGCCACGTGCACCACGAAGCGCAGGTGCGAATGCACCAGCTCGCGGGCGGCGTCCAGATCGTTGCCGTCGCGGAAGCGACGGGCCAGGTCCTGTTCGTCATCGACCGACAGCACCGGGATCTGGTGCACGGCACCGATGTAGGCGTCCAGCGAACCGAGCGCACTGGGAATCGGGAGATTGTTTGCCACAAGGGCAGTAGAGGTGTTCTGGCTCATAGGCACCCATCTTAGCAGTCCGGGATTTGGACTGCTAAAGGAGGAAAAAGTTCCAGCATCCTATTGATGCAACACTGGTCCCAAACAGAGCCCTACCGTAGCGCGATTTGATGACAGTGGCGAGCGCGCTTTTCGGGATTCACAATCCCTTGGAATTCAAGCAATTACCTACCGAGAACCGGCCGATTCCGGTCAAGCGGAGCTGAACGGGCCGTTCTGGAGGCCCATTCAGGCCAGGGAACGTTGTCCGGCGTTCAGGCCCGGCCGCCAGCCGGCGCTCAGAGCACCGAGCGCGGCGGCAGCGACCAGTCGATCGGGGCCTGGCCGCGACGCTGCAGGTACTCGTTGGCCATCGAGAAATGGCGGCAGCCGAGGAAGCCACGATGGGCCGACAGCGGCGACGGATGCGGGGCCTTCAGAACGCGATGGCGACGGGTATCAATGACCTTGCCCTTCTGCTGCGCGTAGGCACCCCAGAGCATGAACACCAAGCCTTCGCGTTCGCGGTTGAGCACGTCCACCACGTGATCGGTGAAGCCTTCCCATCCACGACCCTGGTGTGCGCCGGCCTTGCCCTCCTCCACCGTCAGCACGGCATTGAGCAGCAGCACGCCGCGTTGCGCCCACGGGATCAGGCAGCCGTGGTCCGGGCGCGGGATACCGAGATCGCTCTCGATCTCCTTGTAGATGTTCAGCAGCGACGGCGGCACCGGCACGCCCGGCGGCACCGAGAAACTCAGGCCATGCGCCTGGCCACGGCCGTGGTACGGGTCCTGGCCGAGGATCACCACCTTCACCTGCTCGAATGGCGTGGCGTCGAACGCGGCGAAGATCTGCGGGCCGGGCGGGAATACCGCCGCGCCACTGGCCTTGCGCTGGCGCAGGAAGCTGGACAGCTCGCGCATCTGCGGCTGCAGGAGGTAATCGCCGACATGCTGCTTCCAGCTCGGTTCCAGCTGGATCGTCGGGGTGTCCGCTACTTCATCAATCATTGCACCACTTCATCGAATCAGGGGTCCATCGTTCAACCGGGCCAGGCGCAGCTGGAACAGCACCTTGGTGACCAGCAGCCGTTCTTCGATCGGCTTGAGTACCAGGTCGTTGGCGCCGGACTGCAGCAGCCCGGTCTGGTTGTGCGGGTTGCCGTCGCCGGTCATCACCAGCACCGGCAGGCGGCGCTTGCCGTAGCCGAAGTCCACGCGCACGCGCTGCACCACGTCGCGGCCGCTCAGTTCGCCCTTCAGGGTGACGTCGGTCAGCACCAGGTCGATGCGATGACGGCTGCGGCCCAGCGACTCGGCGGTGAGCAGGGTGAACGCCTCTTCGGCGCTGACCACGTGCAGCACGTTCAACTGCTGGCGTTCGAGCATGCGCTTGGTGGCCTCGGCCACCACGCGGCTGTCCTCGATGTAGAGGATGGTCGCGCCGGGAATGGTCTGCGGCTGCACATAGCCGCGGATGAAGGTCGCCAGCGCCTCGTGGCCCAGCGCCTTGTCGAAATAGTCGGTGACGTACTCGGTGAAGCGACGCTGCTCCAGATGCTGCTGGGCATCGCCGGACACCACGATCACCGGCACGTAGGCCTGGCCGGCCGCTTCGCGGACCATCCGCGCCAGCGCCAGGCCGTCGCCATCACGCAGGGTCAGCGAGGTGGTCACCAGATCCACCGGGCCCTGCGCCAGCGCCTGCTGCGCATCCTCGATGCTGTCGCAGCCGATCACCTCCACGCCTGGCAGGTCGCGCTGCAGGACGTCGGCGATCAGCTTGCGGACCAGCTTCGAGCCATCGACCACCATCACCCGCGTCGCGGGCCCTTCAAGGTGCTTCAGCGCTTGCGGTTGCATGCCGGTCTCAGGTGTCGGTCGGTCGGGTCTGGCGCAGGAAGTGGCCGGTGACCAGCCACGCACCCAGCCAGCCCAGCAGCAGCGTGCCGAGCAGGTCCAGGCCACCGTGCAGCAGGTCCAGGCCGTGCAGCACGAACGGGCTGCCGTAGCTGCGCGAGAGTTCGGCCAGCGGCACGCGCAGCGCGGCACCGGCGGCGCCGATCAGGGCCAGCGCAACCGCGCCGGCGCCCAGGCCATACCACGCCCCCAGGTACAGGAACGGGCGGCGGATGAAGCCATCACTGGCGCCGAGCAGCTGCAGCACGCCGATCTCTTCGCGGCGGGCCTGGATGTCCAGGCGCACGGTGTTGCCGACCACCAGCGCGGCGCCCACGCCAAGCAGCACCGACAGCACCTGCACCAGCCGCGCACCGAACGCCAGCCAGGCATCCAGGCGCTGGCGCCACAGTGCATCGTGCTGCACCAGGTCGGCCTCGGGCAGACTTTCCAGCGCGCGCGCCAGGCGCGCGTCGTCCTTGCCCTGGCCGGGGGTGATCACCAGCAGCGAGGGCAGCGGATTGCCGTTGAGTGCGTCGATCGCCTCACCGAGGCCGGCATCGCGCAGTTCCTGCAGGCCCTGCTCGGGCGTGCGCACGTTCACTTCGGCCACGTCGTCGCGGTCGCGCAGCTGGCCCGCCAGGCGCAGCGCGCCGGGACCATCGACGTTGCCCTTCAGGAACACGTTGATGTCGCGCGACTGCTGCACGCTGCCGGCGAACTGCTTGAGGTTGTCCAGCGCGATCGACAGGCCCAGCGGCAGGGCCAGTGCCAGCGCCATGACCATCACCGTCAGCAGGGTCGCCCACGGCTTGCGGCAGGCACGGCCGAGGCTGAACACCACGCTGTGCGCGTGGTGCTGGAACCAGACGCCCACGCGCGAGGGGGCGGCGGCTTCGCTGTTTTCGTTCTTCGCCATGCGTTACTCCGCCAGGTCCTGCGGCGAGATGTCATCCACCAGCCGGCCGTGGTCGAGGATCAGCACGCGCTTGCGCATGCGGCGCAGCAGCGGCAGGTCGTGGCTGACCACCAGCACGCTGGTGCCGCGCGCGGGCAGCTCGGCGAACAGGGCCATGATCTCCGCCGCCAGGGTCGGGTCGAGGTTGCCGGTCGGCTCATCGGCCACCAGCAGCTTGGGCTCACCGACGATGGCGCGGGCGATGCCGACGCGCTGCTGCTCACCGGCCGACAGCTGCGAGGGCAGCGCCTTCTCGCGGTGGCCCAGGCCCATCCGTTCCAGCACCGAGCGCACGCGCTTGCTGATGTCGCCCCGGCGGGTGCCGCGCAGGATCAGCGGCAGCGCCACGTTCTCGGCGATCGAGCGGTCCATCAGCAGGCGGTGGTCCTGGTAGACCGCACCCACCGCGCGACGGTGGCGGGGCACATCGCCGCCACGCACCTTCAGCAGGTTGCGCTCGTCGAACACCACCGCGCCACGGCTGGGCCGCTCGTCCAGGTGGATCAACTTGAGCAGGGTGCTTTTGCCCGCACCGGAATGGCCGGTGACGAACAGCATCTCGCCCGGCGCGACCTCGAAGCTGACATCGGTCAGTGCCTCGTGGCCACCGGCGTACTGTTTGCTGACATTGTCGAAGCGCAGGACACTCATGCCCCGATTATGCAGGACCGGCGCGACGTCGTGGAGACGGTCACACGATCGGTAGTGCCGGCCGCTGGCCGGCAGCTGTGTGGGTTGCCGGCCTGGTGGCTGCCGACCGTTGGTCGGCACGCCCTTGAAGCCACCCGACCAACGGTCGGGTGCTACCCGCTGATCGGCAGCGCCGATCAGCTGCCCGACAGCATCCGGCGGATCTTGCGGCCGATGCGGGTCAGGAACGAATCGCCGGTATCAGCAGCCGTGCGCACCGGCTTGGCCACCACCTGCACCGGCGTGACCGGGCTGGCGCCATTGCCGGCGGCGTTCTGCACGCCCTCGGCACCCTCGACCGGACGACCGTGGCGACGGCGGCGGCGCTTGCGCGGCTTGTGCTCGCCGTCCGCCGCACCTTCCGGTGCGCCTTCGGCACGCGGGGGACGCGGCGGACGCGGGGCCTGGGCAGCGGCGCCTTCGGCACCGGCGGCCGGCGCGGCAGCGCCCTGCTCGCCTTCCGCGCGTGGCTTGCGCGGGCCACGCGAACGGCGTTCGCCGCTGCGCTCACCGTCACGACCACCACGGCCACCACCACCACCGCCGGAACGGCCGCCACTGCGGCCACCGCCCCGACGCTCTTCCTCGGCGGCGCGGGCTTCGCGCGCTTCGCGGAAGATCTGGCCGACGCTTTCGTTGTCCTCGCCTTCCTCGCCTGCAGCCGGAGCCGGGCGTTCCGGGCGCGGCAGCGGGGTCAGCAGTTCCTTGGTGACCGGCTCGGACGGAATCTTCTGCTCGATATAGGCCTCGATGTCCGGCAGGCCCATGGCGTAGCGCTCGCAGGCGAAGCTGATGGCGTCGCCCTCTTCACCCAGGCGCGCGGTGCGGCCGATGCGATGCACGTAGTCTTCGGCGTCGAACGGCAGGTCGTAGTTGTAGACGTACTTGATGCCGTCGATGTGCAGGCCGCGCGCAGCCACGTCGGTGGCCACCAGGATTTCCAGCTGGCCCTTCTGGAAGCGGTTGAGCAGGCTCTCGCGCTTCTTCTGCGGCACATCGCCGGACAGCACGCCGACACGGTAGCCGGCCTTTTCCAGCGAACGCGCCACGCGCTCGACGAACACCTTGGTGTTGACGAAGACCATGGTGCGCGCACCTTCGCTGCGCGACAGCAGGCCCAGCAGCAGCGGGATCTTCTCGTCGTCGGCCGGGAAGTAGATGCGCTGGCGCACGCGCGCGGCGGTGATGGTCTCGGCTTCGACCACCAGCTTCTGCGGCTCGTTCATGTGCTCGTAGGCCAGCTCCAGCACGCGGTGGCTGAGGGTGGCACTGAACAGCAGGGTCTGGCGGGTGGTGCGCTCCGGCATGCGGCGCAGCAGGAAGCGGATGTCCTTGATGAAGCCCAGGTCGAACATGCGGTCGGCTTCGTCCAGCACGCAGATCTCGCAGGCGTGCAGCGACACCACCTTGTGCTGCTTGACGTAGTCGATCAGGCGGCCCGGGGTGGCGATGATCACGTCCACGCCCTGCTGCAGCAGCTCGCGCTGCTTGTCGTAATCCACGCCGCCGTAGACCAGGGCGAAGCGCAGGCCCAGGTCGGAACCGAACTTCACCGCATCCTTGTGGATCTGGATGGCCAGCTCGCGGGTCGGGGCGAGGATCAGCGCGCGCGGATCTTCCGGCTTGCGATCGGCCAGCGCCGGACGCGTCAGCAGGCGGTTCACGACAGCGACCAGGAAGGCCAGGGTCTTGCCGGTGCCGGTCTGGGCCTGGCCGGCGACATCACCGCCGGGCAGCGCGACCGGCAGGGTCAGCGCCTGGATCGGGGTGCAGCGGGTGAATCCGGCTCCTTCAAGGCCGGCCTGCAGGGCCGGGTGCAGCTCGAAGGAGGAAAAGGTCAAATCGGTCAGCGGTTTGTCGCTCATGAGTCCGTCTTGGTATGGCCGCCGGCCCGTGGGGCGGCTGGCACTTCATCGTCTAGGGGCACCGTCGCAAACTGCGGCCCCTGCGGCGGGTTGGCAGGCTGGGACCACCCGGTCCGCGCGCCGCACAATGGCCCAGTTTAACGCACTCGGGCCGGCAAACCGGAATGCCCTGTCTCACCAACTGGAGAGACGGCGCACCTTCATCCAGCCACACGGGACTTGAACGACCCCGCCGGTCCCGCTGGTGTCGCCCGCTGCCACCCCCATCTTCGGGAAGACAGTGAAATCCGACACATACCGGGCTTCGAAGCGATCACGATACGCTGGGTTCCAGCCGGCGCCTGTCCCCGCCCTGCGATAGGGGTACACTGCCGGCCGTGAGCGTCCAGGCATCCCGCCGAACGCACCGCGGCAGTGCGCCGCGAGGCAACGACGAGGGTCGCGCCACCGGGCATGGCCCAGTTCACCCACCTCCGGCATGGCCGGGTGCAATCCAAGACGAGAAACCAAGATGAGCGACAAGGTTGTACATGTCGGCGACGCCGACTTTGATAGCGCAGTACTGAATTCCAAGGAACCGGTGCTGGTCGATTTCTGGGCCGAATGGTGTGGCCCGTGCAAGATGATCGCCCCGGCGCTGGACGAACTGGCCGATGCCTACCAGGGCCGCGCCAAGATCGCCAAGGTCAACGTCGACCACAATCGTGCGCTGGCCGCCAAGTACCACGTGCGTTCGATCCCGTACCTGGTCGTGTTCAAGGACGGCGAGAAGGTCGGCGAGCAGATCGGTGCGGTGGGCAAGGCCCAGCTGGCCGGCCTGCTGGACAAGGCCCTGGCCTGATCCTCCTGTTTTCCGGCAGCCGCCACCCGCGGCTGCCGGCGGACGCCCTGCGTCCATGATGAATGCTGTTCCCGGCAGCCCTTGCACGGCGCCGCAGGCCGATGATAGTGTCGGCACATCCGGCCGCGTTCGCGTGCCGCACCCTCTGGACGCAGTTTCTTCCAGACCCATTCCCAACGTTCGCCGCCCCAGCCGGGCGCTCGCACCTTCAAGCGAGGAATAACGCTCTTGTCCGATAACACTTCCGAAACCGGCAGCGCCGATGCGCCCGCCGAAAAGCGCGTGCGCAAGCCCCGCGTGAGCAAGGCCGCCGCCCCGGCAGCCGCCGAAACCAGCGCCGCTCCGGCGCAGCCGACCCTGCCGCTGGCCGCCGCGCCCGAGGCACCGGCCCCCGCCCCCGCACCGAGCGCGCCCGCCGCCGAGGCCCCTGCCAGCAGTGGCGGTGGCGAAGGTGGTGAGGGTCGCGAATCCGGCCAGCCGCGGCAGCAGAACCACCAGGGCGGTGGCCAGAACCAGGGCCAGAACCCGTACAACCAGAACGGCCAGCAGGGCCAGGGGCAAGGCCAGGGCAACCGCCGTGACCGCTTCCGCAACCGCCGCGACCGTGACCGCAACAACAACCGCTTCCGCGACGACGGCATGCCCAACGACGGCAGCGAGCAGCAGCCCTTCGTGCCGCGTCCGCACGCCAACGTGCCGGAAGGTTTCCCGGTCTATTCGCTGAGCGACCTCAAGCGCATGCCGGCACAGAAGCTGCTGGAAATCGCCGAGCAGCTGCAGATCTCCGAAGGCGTGGCACGCGCCCGCAAGCAGGATGTGATCTTCGCCCTGCTGAAGGTGCTGACCCGCCATGGTGACGGCGTCGCCGCCGACGGCGTGCTGGAAATCCTGCCGGACGGCTTCGGCTTCCTGCGCGCGGCCGAAGCCAGCTACCTGGCCGGCCCGGACGATACCTACATCTCGCCCAGCCAGATCCGCCGCTTCAACCTGCGCACCGGCGACCATATCTCCGGCCGCATCCGCTTCCCGAAGGACGGCGAGCGCTACTTCGCGCTGAACATCGTCGACACCATCAACGGCGAGCCGATCGAAGCGTCGAAGAACAAGGTGCTGTTCGAGAACCTGACCGCCCTGTTCCCGCGCCGCCGCTTCACCCTGGAGCGCGGCAACGGTTCGTCGGAAGACATCACCGGCCGCATCCTCGACCTGATGGCGCCGCAGGGCAAGGGCCAGCGCTCGCTCATCGTGTCGCAGCCGAAGGCGGGCAAGACCATGATGATGCAGCAGGTCGCCACCGCCATCACCACCAACCACCCGGACGTGCACCTGATCGTGCTGCTGATCGACGAGCGCCCGGAAGAAGTGACCGAAATGCAGCGCACCGTGCGCGGCGAGGTCATCAGCTCGACCTTCGACGAACCGGCCGCGCGCCACGTGCAGGTGGCCGAAATGGTCATCGAGCGCGCCAAGCGCCTGGTCGAGCACAAGAAGGACGTGGTGATCCTGCTCGACTCGATCACCCGCCTGGCCCGCGCCTACAACAACGTGGTGCCGAGCTCAGGCAAGGTGCTGACCGGTGGCGTGGACGCCAACGCCCTGCACCGCCCGAAGCGCTTCTTCGGTGCCGCGCGCAACGTGGAAGAAGGCGGCAGCCTGACCATCATCGCCACTGCGCTGGTCGACACCGGCTCGAAGATGGACGAAGTGATCTACGAAGAGTTCAAGGGCACCGGCAACAGCGAAGTGCACCTGAGCCGTCGCATCGCTGAAAAGCGCGTGTTCCCGGCCATCGACATCAATCGTTCCGGCACCCGCCGCGAAGACCTGCTGATCGAACCGGAACTGCTGCAGAAGATCTGGATCCTGCGCAAGCTGCTGCATCCGATGGATGAAATGGCCGCGATGGAGTTCCTGCTCGACAAGATGAAGAACACCAAGTCCAACGACGAGTTCTTCGGTTCGATGAAGCGCTGATCCACGGCATTGCATCGAAAAGAACCTGCCGCTCGCTGCGGCAGGTTTTTTTTTACCTGCAGGGCGACCCACTTCACTTCACCGCCGCCCGGTTTTGGCGATAATCCGCCCGATGCCCTGCCCGGCCCCGAGGGCCTGGCCACCGATTCCCGCTGTCGCCCCTTCCGGAGAACCGGTCGGGTCCAGCCTCCTGCCGGATCCGTCGACGCATGCGCACGCTGTCTCCCCGCCTCAACCTGGGCAAGCTGATCCTCGCCCTGGCCCTGCTCAGCGCCATCATCGCGCTGGCCAACACCCTGCTGGCCAGCTACCGGGTGCAGCGCGACCAGCTGGTCGGCAACACCCTGGAGGCCAACCGCGTCTACGCCACCAAACTGGCCGAAACGACCCAGAACTTCCTGCTGGCTGCCCAGCAGGAACTGGCCTACGCCGCCACCCGGCTCGGCCAGGGCAACCTCGACCCGGCACAGGCCCAGGACGAAGCCAGCCGCCTGCAGCTGCAGACCAACAGCTTCAACTCTTCGCTGGTGGTGGATGCCGACGGCCTGGTGATCGCCACCTCGCCGCAGACCCTGCAGCTGCAGGGCGAAGTGCTGCACAGCGTCGGCAACAATGCCGCGCTGGCCGCGCGCCAGCCGATGATCAGCGACCCGTACCAGTCGGCCACCGGCAAGCTGCTGGTCTCGCTGTCGCACCCGATCTTCGATCGCCAGGGCCACTACCGTGGTTACGTCAGCGGCACCCTGTACCTGCGCCAGCGCAGCGCACTGCACACGCTGCTGGGCAAGCACTACTACCGTGATGGTTCCTACCTGTACGTGGTCGATCGCCATGGCCGCCTGCTGTACCACGCCGATGGCAAGCGGGTGGGCGACTACGTGGTCGGCAACCCCGCAGTAAAGGCCGTGGTGCGCGGCGAGCGTGGCGCGCAGCAGGTGCGCAACAACCTGGGCGTGTCGATGCTGGCCGGCTATGCGCCGGTGGCGGCCACCGGCTGGGGCATCATCGCCCAGCGCCCGACCGAGGCCACGCTGCAGCCGCTGTCGCGGTTGATGACTGCGGTAATCTGGAACGCAATCCCGCTGGGCCTGCTGTCGCTGCTGATCACCTGGTGGTTCGCCCGTCGCATCTCGATGCCGCTGTGGCAGCTCGCACGCAACGTGCAGGGCGGCGAAGACACTGGCAATGCGATCAACCACGTCAGCGGCATCCGCGCGTGGTACTTCGAGGTCGCCCAGCTCAAGCAGGCGGTACTGCACAGCTTCAATGCGCTGCAGGACCGCATCGGCACGCTCAACCGCGCCAGCCGCACCGATCCGCTGACCAGTCTTCTCAACCGCCGCGGCCTGCAGCAGGCGCTGGATGCCCTGCAGGTACAGGGCATCCCGTTCGCGATCCTGGCGCTGGACATCGATCGCTTCAAATCGATCAATGACAACCACGGCCATGACGTCGGCGACGCTGCCATCGTCCACATCGCCAACCAGATGCGCCGCTACTCGCGCGACAGCGACATCCTCTGCCGCGCCGGCGGCGAGGAGTTCCTGCTGCTGTTGCCGGGCATCAGCGCCGAGTCAGCGCGACAGGCTGGCGAGCGTCTGCGCCAGCACATTGCCGACCATCCGTTTGAACCGGTCGGCACCATCACCGTCTCGCTGGGCGTGGCCCACTTCCCCAGCTTCCATGTCGATGCCGAGCAGGCGCTGCGGCTGGCCGACAAGGCGCTGTACCTGGCCAAGGAACAGGGCCGCAACCGAGTGGTGGTCTACCCCTACGCCGATTGACGCGGAGCCGGGCGGGCCGGCTCCTCAGTGATCGTCAGCCCTGCTCCAGCGGCGTCAGCAGGCGCAGGCCGCGCTTGGCGCCGTCGACCATGTAGATGCCGCCCTCGGGCAGCAGGTCGCTGCCGTTTTCCGCCGCGTCACCGGTCACCCACGGTGCGCGCTGCTTCGGTCCTGGAATGAAGGCGCGCCAGCGGCCATAGCGCTCGGCAGCGGCATTGCGATCATCCGAGAACGCATAGTTGACCGGCACGCGTACCGACCAGAATTCCCGTGTGACGTCCTTCCCGCTGCTTGGAGGAATGAAGGTCCACTTGCGGGCGGTATTGATGCTGGCCTTGGCCAGCACATCGCGCAGCTTGGCCATGGTCCGCTCCGGCCCCGCCACGGTCATGTTGACCTGCTCGGCGATGACGTCGGCCACCGTGCCATCACGGGCGACCTTGATGATCAGGATCACATCGCCCTGACCACCGATCCTCATTGCCTCGTCCGGATAGCGCGGCGGCGCCAGGCGCTCTGCGGTCACCGAATCGGTGGCCTTTGGATCGTACTCGCTGAAATCCACGCTGGTCATGCTGACTTCGTAGTCGCCCTTGCCCGTGGACTTGCCACGCAGACGCACCCGAAACGGTGCTTGTGCGGCGACGGCCTTGCCATCGACCCGCGTCGGCTCGAAACGCCAAGGGCGAATGGTGCGTTCAACAAACGCGGCAACACCCGGGCTGATGTTTGCCTTCTGATCGAGCACCAGAGCGCTGACTGCGCCTTCTGCCGTGACCTCGATCTTTCCGGTCAGTGTCATGCTCAATTCGGTGGTGGCACGCACCGCGCGCGTGGTCTGCGCGTTGGCATCGCCGGCGAACAGCGGAGCGCCGGCACCGACGGCCAACGCGAGAGCGAGGAACAATGGGGAACGCATCATTGCCGGATCCTTGGTGATGAAGGGCGAGAGTACCTCAGTCCCAACACCCATGACAGCTGGCTCACGCCAACCGGTGCGCGCCAGCATAGGGCGGTGTATCCGGATAGTCACCGCGGGCGAAGCGCTCCTGCAGGCCCTGCCACCAGCCCGGGTCGAACAGGTGCCGGTAGTGCTCGCGCACCGCTGCCAGCTCTGCAGCGGGCAGGCCCATGAACGGGCCGAAGCGCTCGGGAAACACGTCGCGCGGACCCACATGGAACCATGGCTCGTCGGACATCGCTTCCTCCGGCGTGCGCGGCTGCGGCCAGGCGCGGAACACGCAGTCGCTGACCAGGCACAGCTCGTCGTAGTCGTAGAATACGGCCCGGCCATGCCGTGATACGCCGAAATTCTTCGGCAGCATGTCACCGGGGAAGATGTTGTTGCGCGCCATGTCGGTGATCGCCTGCGCATAGTCGAGCACCGCCGCCCGCACCGCCTCCGCGCCCTGCTCGCGCAGGTACAGATTCAAGGGACGAAAACGACGCTGCACATAGCACAGTGCGACTTCGACCTCATCGCCATCGATGCGTACGCTCTGCGCGCACTGCTGCAGCAGTTCATCCAGCAGGGCCGGCGCAAAGCGCTCGCGCGGGAAGCGCAGATGACGATAGGGCTGCGCATCGAGCAGGCGGCCGACACGATCGAGGTTGAACACCAGCGCGTACTTCTCTTCCACCTGCTGTCGCGACATCGCCTTGGGCCACGCGAAACGGTCGCGGATCAGCTTGAACACCAGCGGGTAACTGGGCAGGGTGAACACCGCCATGACCATGCCCGGCGTGCCTTCTGCATGCACCAGCCGCTCCTGCGGGTGCTCGTTGAAATGACGGAAGAAGGTGCGGTAGCGCTCGGTCTTGCCCTGCTTGGCGCGGCCCAGCACGGTGTAGATCTCATCGATGGGCTTGCCCGGCAGCAGACTGCGCAGGAACACCACCGCATCACCTACCGTGGCCAGGTTGGCCTGGAAATAACTGCGCGACACGCCGAACAGGTGGGCCACGTCCCGGCGCCGGGTCAGCACCGCATCGGCGCGCAGGCCACGCTCGTCGTTCACCAGGGCAATCACGCACGGCGAGAACCGGTGCTCGCCGAACACGCGGCCAACCAGGTAAGCGCGGCGCTCGCGGTAGAACACCGTGTCGAGCAGCTCGATGCTGCGTACCGGCGTATCGCCCCAGTGGGCCAGGTCATCCTGCAGGCGCACCGCGATGGCCGCGGCGCAGCGCAGCTGGTGCGCATAGGGGATATCGAAGCGATAGTCGGCCAGCACCCGCTGCAGCGCCTCCACCGGCCGCGTCGGCGAAACCGCGTAGGTATGCCGCGCCACCGGGTGGGTGATGGCATCGGAGGGTTCGACATCGAAGGCGATGAACTCCAGCGCCGGGTCCACGCCGCGGGTAGCGAACAGGCGTCGCGACAACGTGTTGTAGAAGGTCTTGTACAGCTCCGCGTCGATCAGGCCCTGCAGCAGCGTGCTGTAGCGGGCGTGCACCCGCAACCACAGCGCGCGCTCGCCGATCGCGTCACCGGCAAGGCGGCGCAGCGCATCCATCTGCTCGGCGATGCACAGGTCGTACAGGGCGATGCGCTCGACCGCATCCTGCCGGGCGCCGGCCCAGTCGCGCTGCTCAAAGCGCTGCCGCGCCCGCGCGGTGATCGCCGCAAAGCGGGCGTGGTACCGCTCGAAACCGTCGCGGATGGCTACCGCGATGCGCGGTGCCAGCTCGGCAGCGATGTCAGGCCTGGACATGCATGGCTCACCCGGGAGGACCGGCTTCACCATACGCTGGCGTGTGCGATGCCGTCGAGCGCGAAGGTAGTGCCGGCCGCTGGCCGGCAGCACCTGGACCGTCGATGGATCGATGCAGATGCCGGCCGCTGGCCGGCACTACTGGCTCAGATCGCCAGTTCGGCTTCCACGTCCTGCACCTTGCGCCGCGCCAATGCCAGGTTGGACCTGGTACGGTCCAGCACGATGTAGAAGAACAGGCCCTTCTTCTTCGCCACCGGGCGCATGATGTGGTACGCCTTGCCCAACGAGATCAGGATGTCCTCGATGCTGTCGTTGAGGTTCAGCGATGCGGCGGTCTTCATCTTGGCACGGATCACTTCGGTGTTGCCGGCGGCGGCCACTTCCATGTCCATGCCGGCACCGGCTTCGCCCAGCAGCATGCCGCTTTCATAGTCGACCAGCGCCACTGCCTGCGCGCCGTCGATGCCCATCAGTGCGTTCAACGATTCATTCAGTCCAGCCACGTCGCACCCCTTGTCGATGTTGGTTCGAGCCCCTCGTTCCCCTGCGGCCGGGCTCACGATCCGCCGAGTTCGGCCAGGATCGCCTGGCCACATTCCCTGCTCTGCCACAGCACCTGGCCGATCACGCTGCGCTGGTCGCAAGCCGCCATCAGCAGCAGCGGTGCGCGTCCCTCGGCCTGGATCGCCAGCATCAGCACCTTGCCGCCCGCGGCTTCCAGCATCAGCGTCTGCAGATCCCCAAGCACCAGTTCGCGCCCCACTGCTGCAGCCAGCGCCAGCATCGCGCTGGTCATCGCTGCCAGGCGTTCACCGCGCCCTTCGGCACCGGCACTGACCAGGGCGAAGCCATCCACACTGGCCAGCACCACCGTGCGTATGCCTTCCACCCGCTGGTGGAGGTCCTGCAACAGCGGCTGCAGGCGCTCACGCTGGCTGGCATCGGGCAACAGCGCCACCTGTCCGTCAGCCATGCGCGGCCACCAGTGCGTGCGCTTCCATCTCGCCCATCAATACATCCATCAGCAGCAATCCCTGTTCGCGGTCGCGGGTATCCACGGCCAGTAGCGGCAGCGGCTGGTCATCAATGCAGGCACGGGCGGCCCAGTCGTCCAGCGCGGCGTGCGGTGCCTGGTCGAGATGGGTGACGGCCACCACCAGCGCCAATGACGATGCGAACGGCCGCAACACCTGCAGATAATCCTCCAGTTCGGCAACCACGCCCGCGCGCCGCGCATCCAGCAGCAGCACGGCGCCGCGGGCGCCCTGCAGCAGGATCGGCCAGAGGAAATCGAAACGCTGCTGTCCCGGCGTGCCATACAGGCGCAGCCGCTCGCCATTGGGCAGGTCGATATCTGCATAGTCCAGGGCGACGGTGGTGGAGGCCTTGTCGGCACCGAGGCGGTCGCTGTTGGCCACGTCGGTGTCGACCACCGCGCCGGCCGCGATGCTGCGCACCAGGGTCGACTTGCCACTGCCCATGCCACCCAGCACCACCACCTTGTGCTCACGCATTGCGTTCGCTCCCACGCAGGTGACGCCACAGGCGGGCGAGCAGGCCGTTGTCAGCGCCGGCAGCGCGTTCCGGCAGCGGTACCGCCAGTGCTGCCTGCAGCTGCGCGTAACCGCACAGGTAAGCGGCATGGATGAAATCGCGCACGGCCGCAGGCGGCAGATCAAGCAACATCGCGCACTCGTCCACCGTGCACGCGCGCTTGAGCAGCAGCGAGCACAGGCGGAAGCCATCATGGTCATGGCCCAGCACACGGAAATCGGGCCAGCGCAGCAGCTTTACCGAAGCACCGCGCAGGCGTTCGTCCAGTGCCTGCCAATGGCGGCTGCGTTGCGCCCATTGCCACAGCAGCGGCCGCAGTGGCTGGCGTGGCCGCTCGCCGGCCAGGCCATGCAGGCGTGCGGGTGTCAGCGCATCCAGCTGCAGGCGTTCGAAGGCATCGGCCAAACGCTCCACCAGGGCCGTAGCCGGTTCCTGCAGCAGCACGGCCTGGTCATGCTCCAGGTCCATCAGCAGCAGAGGCTCGCCCGCATCACTCAGCAGTGCCTGGCCCTGTCGCAGCGGCAGCCGCTCGCGCAGCAGACGGGTGATGGCATGCGCACCATCAGCCAGGCGGATCGGTGCGGGTGCGTGCATGGCCAAGGGCTCCACTGCCAACTGCATGCGACGCAGCGCGCGACCGATGGCACTGTCATCAAGCACGTCCTGGTGCCCGTCGCCATCACGCAGCTGGCCGCCGATGTCTTCGATCCAGCACTGCAGTCGCGGACGCTGCTGGCGCATGCGCTGGGCCGCGTTGCGCAGCGCCGGTGTATCGCGGATGACCAGCAGGTCGCAATCGTCCAGGTCCTGGCTGCGGCGGATCTGGCCGTCCGGCAGGGCCGATGCCACCCGCAGCCGCTGCAGCAGGGCCTGCTCGCCCTGAATGTCGGTTCCCACTACCAGCACGCGTGCCATCCGTGTTCCCCGTGCGGCCACCTCCCCGGTGGCCTCGCGTCGCCAAGGCTAGGGCATCGCCAGCGGCAGCCGTCGTGATCGACTGCTCAGATCGAGGGCGGTTGCAGACGGTGTCCGATCAGTTCTGCGACGGCCATCGCGGGCAAGTTTCATGCCTCGTTGACGACATTCCGACAGCCGACGGAAGTCACGGTTCTGGACGCGGGTCGAATGGGGTCAGATCCCTTTTGCATGGCAAAAGGGTTCTGACCCGGAGCCCAAAAGAAACCCGCGCCGAAGCGCGGGTTCCGGTGTCACGACCGAACGGCGATGGATCAGCCGCGCAGCTGCTCCAGCGCGGCGTTGAAGGTCGCGCTCGGGCGCATCGCCTTGCTCGCCTTGGCGACGTCCGGGCGGTAGTAGCCGCCGATGTCCACGGCCTTGCCCTGCACCGCGATCAGCTCTTCGACGATCTTCTGCTCGTTGTCGGTCAGTGCCTTGGCCAGCGGTGCGAAGCGTGCCTTCAGTGCCGCATCTTCGTCCTGTGCGGCCAGCGCCTGCGCCCAGTACAGCGCGATGTAGAAGTGGCTGCCACGGTTGTCGATGCCACCCAGCTTGCGCGACGGCGACTTGTCGTTGTCCAGGAACTGGCCGTTGGCTTCGTCCAGCGCCTTGGCCAGCACGCGGGCGGCGGCGTTGTCGTAGCGGTTGCCCAGGTGTTCCAGCGACGCGGCCAGGGCCAGGAACTCACCCAGCGAATCCCAGCGCAGGTAGTCCTCTTCGACGAACTGCTGCACGTGCTTCGGGGCCGAACCACCGGCGCCGGTCTCGAACAGGCCGCCACCGGCCATCAGCGGCACGATCGACAGCATCTTGGCGCTGGTGCCCAGCTCCATGATCGGGAACAGGTCGGTCAGGTAGTCGCGCAGCACGTTGCCGGTCACCGAGATGGTGTCCTCGCCCTTGCGGATGCGGTCCAGCGAGAACGCGGTGGCTTCCACCGGCGGCAGGATGCGGATGTCCAGGCCGGTGGTGTCGTGGTTCTTCAGGTACTGCTCGACCTTGGCGATGACCTGCGCGTCGTGGGCGCGGGCGGCATCCAGCCAGAACACCGCCGGGGTGCTGCTCAGGCGGGCGCGTTCGACGGCCAGCTTGACCCAGTCCTGGATCGGCGCGTCCTTGGTCTGGCACATGCGCCAGATGTCACCGGCTTCCACGGCGTGTTCGAACACCACGGTGCCGGCATCGTCGGTGACCTTGACCACGCCGTCGGCGGCGATCTGGAAGGTCTTGTCGTGCGAACCGTACTCTTCGGCCTTCTGCGCCATCAGGCCGACGTTCGGCACCGAGCCCATGGTGGCCGGGTCGAAGGCGCCGTGCGCCTTGCAGTCGTCGATGACGGCCTGGTACACGCCGGCGTAGCAGCGGTCCGGAATGACCGCCTTGGTGTCCTGCAGCTTGCCTTCGGCATTCCACATCTTGCCCGAGTCGCGGATCATCGCCGGCATCGAGGCGTCGACGATCACGTCGCTCGGCACGTGCAGGTTGGTGATGCCCTTGTCCGAATTGACCATGGCCACGCCCGGACGCTGCGCGTACTCGGCGGCCAGGTCCGCTTCGATCGCGGCGCGGGTGGCTTCCGGCAGCGACGGCAGGCGCGCGGCCAGGTCACCGATGCCGTTGTTGGCATCGAAACCGGCCTGCTTGAGCACGTCGGCGTGCTTGGCCAGCACGTCCTTGTAGAACTCGTTGACCGCCACGCCGAACATGATCGGGTCGGAGACCTTCATCATGGTCGCCTTCAGGTGCAGCGAGAACAGCACGCCCTGGGCCTTGGCATCGGCGATCTGCTCACCGATGAACGCGGCCAGCGCCTTGCGGCTCATGACGGCGGCATCGACGATCTCGCCGGCCTTGACCGCGGTCTTTTCCTTCAGCACGACGGCGCTGCCGTCCTTGCCGTGGAAGGTGATCTTCAGCGCACCGGCGTTGGCCAGGGTGGCCGACTTCTCGCTGCCGTAGAAATCGCCGGCGGCCATGTGCGCGACGTGCGACTTCGAATCCGACGCCCAGGCGCCCATGCGGTGCGGGTGCTTGCGCGCGTAGTTCTTCACCGACAGCGGTGCACGGCGGTCGGAGTTGCCTTCGCGCAGTACCGGGTTCACCGCACTGCCCTTGACCTTGTCATAGCGCGCCTTGTAGTCGCGCTGCTGGTCGTCGGCCGGGGTTTCCGGGTAATCCGGCAGCGGATAGCCCTGGTCCTGCAGTTCCTTGATGGCCGCCTTCAACTGCGGCACCGAGGCGGAGATGTTCGGCAGCTTGATGATGTTGGCGTCCGGGGTGGTCGCCAGCTGGCCCAGCTCGGCCAGGTCGTCGCTGACCTTCTGCGCGTCGGACAGCAGTTCCGGGAACTGCGACAGGATGCGGCCGGACAGCGAGATGTCACGGGTTTCCACCACGATGCCGGCAGTGGCGGTGTAGGCGTCGACGATCGGCAGCAGCGACTGGGTCGCCAGGAACGGTGCTTCGTCGGTCAGCGTGTAGAGGATCTTGGACATGGGGGACTTGGACTCTGTAGCAATGCTCAGGGGAAGGCCGGCGCCAGCGCCGGGCCACGTGCAACCGTGTCGCTTTCCCCCGTCGCCGTCAGGGTGGGCGCGCGGCGGGGAAACCCCTGCATTGTCGCGTTTTCAGCCTCGCGGGGCAAAGCCGCGCCATACGCGGCGGTACTGCACGGCGGCAACGCTGTGATCCATCCACGCACGGCGTGGATCTGCGCGAACGCCGCCGTCAGTGGATCCACGCCATGCATGGATGAAGCCAGCCACCGGCCAATAAAAAAGGACGCAGCCTTGCGGCTGCGTCCATCGTGAGTCCTGCCGGGAGAGAGTCGGCAGGACTTACTTGACCTCGAACTCCTGCGGCGTTCCAGCCGCCTTGCCATCGACCGTGACCTCGGCGCGGTACTTGCCGGCCGGCCAGCCCTTTGCATTCTTGAACGTGACGTTGGTGGTCTCCGCGCCGCTGGCATTCAGGGTCGCGGTCTGTTCGCCGGCCACCTGGCCGTCCTGGAAGGTCAGCTTGGCACCGACATTGACGTTGTTGGCGGCGCCATCGGTCTTGACCGAGACGATGACATCATCCTTCGGCGAGAACAGTGCAGCCGGGGCGACCGATTTGTCGGCGGCAGCGGTCTTGCCCACGGTGACGGTGGAAACGCTGACCGCTGCAGCTTCCGCCATCGGCGGCGGTGCACCGGTCATCGGTGCCGGCGCTGCCGGCTCGGCCGGAGCCGTGGCGGCCGGAGCCGCATTGGTGTCGGTTGACTCTTCCTTCTTCTTGCAACCGACCAAGGCAACGCTGCCCAGCAGGGCGGCGATCAGGGCGGTCTGGAGCGGGGTGGTCTTGATCATTCGGGGTTCCTCCCAGGGATTGTCGGACGGCGTTTGATCGCCGGCTTACTTCGGCGGCAGTTTCAGGGTCTGGCCCGGGAAGATCTTGTCCGGGTCGTCAAGCACATCGCGATTGGCTTCGAAGATCTTCTTCCAGGCGTTGGCGTCGCCCAGATGCTGCTTGGCGATCTTCGACAGCGAGTCACCCTTCTGCACGGTATAGGTGCCGCCGCTGACGATCTCGGCGGTGCTGTCCACCGAAGCGCTCACGCCGGAGAAGTCCGCCTTCGGCACCTGCTCGGCGGTACTGTCGACGCTGGCGCTGACGCCGGAGAAATCGGCTTTCTTCTCGGTACTCATCCACAACTCCCGTCTGCATGACTACGTGGCTCGCACGGTGCCATGGCGGTTGTTAAATGGGGATGGTGCAGATGTGAAGCCGCCCCGGGGGGCGGCTGAACAATCGGGAGAGACGGTGCCCGGTAGTGCCGGCCGCTGGCCGGCTGTGCCAGGGGGATCCGGCCTTGGCCGATTGCCGGCCAGCGGCCGGCACTACCCGTAACCGCCTGCGAATCATGGTAGTGCCGGCCGATGGCCGGTGTTCGCCGGGCATGGCCCGGCACAACGGGCAACCGCCTGCGGCGGTTACTGGCGCAGTTCGCGGTAGGTCGCGGCCGGGGCGGCAATGCCGGGACTGGCGCGCCACGGGTTGATGTCCAGGCCACCACGGCGGGTATAGCGCGCCTCCACTTCCAGCCATTGCGGCTGGCAGCGCGCAGACACCTCGCTGAAGATCCGCTCAACGCACTGCTCGTGGAACTCGGCGTGCTCGCGGTAGCTCACCAGATAGCGCAGCAGGCCGGCACGATCGATCTTCGGCCCGCGGTAACGCAGGCTGACCGTCGCCCAGTCCGGCTGGCCGGTGACCGGGCAGTTGGACTTCAGCAGTGCCGAGACCAGGGTCTCCTCCACCACCTCACCGGCATTGGCCGAGAGAAAGTCCGCCTGCGGCGGGCCGTAGCAGTCGATCTCCAGCTCCAGCCCGTCGATGGATTCACCGAGCGGCGTCTCGCGCAGGCCCGGCAGCCCGAACTCGACCTGGACCGGCGCACCGGCACAATCCGACAGATCCGCCACGATGCGCGCGCGCAGTGCCTCGGCGCTGTCGATGCGGGTGCTGTTGAGGGAGTTGAGGTACAGCTTGAACGACTTCGATTCGATCAGCCGCGGCGAGGTGCACGGCACCTGCACGGTGGCCACGGCCACCTGCGGCTTGCCACGCGGGTCGAGCCAGCTCAGCTCGAAGGCGTGCCAGCGGTCATGGCCGACGAACGGCAGCGCGGCGTCATCGAGGCCGATCTCGGCGCGGGCGCCGCTGCGGGGGATGGGAAACAGCAGGCCGGGATCGTACTGCGACGGGTAACTGACCTCGCGACCGAGGCTGGAATCCTGTGGGGTGTTCATGGGGGGCATTGTATCGCGCGGACGGCGGGCCTTCGGCCGGGCCGGCCAACGGCGGAGCCCCTCCGTGGTGGTTTTGTTGGTTGGTCGTGGAAGGCGGTCTATCGGCTTGGCCGGGTGGGTAGGCGGGTCGGGGGACGCCGTAAACCCGTCCTTGGGGGCTTGGCCGCGGCATCCATGCCGCGGACACCCCCGCCCCGCCTACCCACCCGGCCCCTGACAGTTCCTTGCGCGCCGCCACCACCACGGGAAAGATCAGGAAAATCAAAATCAGAAGCCGATCCTTCAGACGTTCATGACGTCCGCCGTGCCGACCAACGGTCGGCACCCACCAACAGCAGCGGGCACCAACAGCCGCGGGAAACTGTGGAAGGCGGGGTGGGTCCGGTTGAGGGGGTGTCCGCGGCACGGATGCCGCGGCCAAGCCCCCATGGACGGGTTTACGGCGTCCCCCTCAACCGGACCCACCCCGCCATCCCACGGTATGCCCGCTTTTGACGTTGACGTTGCCGTTGATTCAAGCGGGTGCAGGGCTGCAAGCCCTGCCGGAAACCCTCACCCCGCCGGAGTGCCGGCACCGTGCAGGTAATCCAGGCTCACCTGCAGCAACGCGCGCAGTCCGACATCCAGCGCCTTCTCATCCAGCAGGAACTTCGGCGAATGATTGGCCGGCGCCGTCGCCGGGTCGATGCCCACGCTGGTGGAACCAACGAAGAAGAACATCCCCGGCACTTCCTTCGCGTACAGCGAGAAATCTTCCGCGCCCATCTGCAGCGGCGGCTCGTACACGTTGTCCTTGCCCACCACCGCCTGCAGGCTCGGCAGCATCTTCGCGGTCAGCGCCGGGTCGTTCACCGTGGCCGGGTTGCCTTCCGATTCGTAGATGTCGGTGACCGCCTTTGCCCCGTGCGCGGCCGCAGTGTGCTCGGCGACGTTGCGCAGGTCGGCGAAGATCTGCTGGCGCATGCCCTCGTCGAAGGTGCGGATGGTGCCGACCATCTCCACTTCATCGGGAATGATGTTGTAACGGATGCCACCGTTGATCGCACCGAAGGTCAGCACCGCCGGTTGCTTGGACAGGTTGGCGCGGCGGCTGACGATGGTCTGCGCGGTACCGACCAGATCGGCCGTGGCCACGATCGGGTCGACACCGTTCCACGGTGCCGAGCCGTGCGTCTGGCGACCGATCACCTTGATCCCGAAACGATCCGAGGCGGCCATCAATGGGCCACCGCGAACCGCGATCTGACCGGCCTGCACGCTGGAGAACACATGCAGGCCAAACACCGCCTCCGGCTTGAAGTCGGCGAACAGGCCTTCCTTCAGCATCAGCGCGGCACCGCCCTCTTCCGGCGGCGGTGCGCCTTCCTCGGCCGGCTGGAAGATCAGCATCACCTGGCCCGGCAGGTCCTTCTTCATCGACACCAGCGCTTCGGCCACGCCCAGCAGGGTGGCGGTGTGCGCGTCATGGCCGCAGGCATGCATCACGCCCACGGTCTGGCCGCGGTACTGGTCGGTGGCCTTGGAGGCGAACGGCAGCCCGGTCTGTTCGGTTACCGGCAGCGCGTCCATGTCCGCACGCAGCGCGATCTTCGGGCCGGGCTTGCCGCCTTCGATGATCGCCACCACGCCGTGGTGGGCGATGCCAGTCTTCGGCTTCAAGCCCATCGCACGCAGGCGCTTGGCGACCTCGGCCGAGGTGCGCGCCTCGCGGTTGGACAGTTCCGGGTGCTGATGGAAGTCGCGGCGCCATTCAACCACCTTGGCCTGCAGGCGCTGGGCAGCAGCGGTCACTTCGGGGCGTTGCCCGTCCTGGGCGTGGGCAACGGCCGGCAGGGCCAGCAGCAGGGCGGACAGCAGCAGCGAACGGCGCATCGCAATCTCCACAGCAAGAGGGGTCCAGCTGAATGTAGGGCAACACCGCCGCCACGGGAACCTCCGCGGCCGGATCCGGTCTTAGCGCCCGTCCCATCCGTCATGCAGGAAACGTGATGCGGCACAGGTATGCTTTGCGCATTGCCAACCGGGGCCGCGCCCCGTCCAGCCCTCTTGGAGTCCTCGTAATGTCACGTGTTTGGAAGATCGTGCTGCTGGTCGTGGCGGTTCTGGTGCTGGCCGTGGTCGGCCTGCGCGTCATCGGCGGGGGCAAGGACAAGGCTGGAAAGCCGGCAGCGGGAGCGCGCCAGGGTGGCGAAGACCCGGATGCCGGCCCGGTGCCGGTGACCGTGGTCCAGGCCACGCACCAGGACGTACCGGTGTATGCCAGCGCACTGGGTACCGTGACGGCAATGAACACCGTCACCGTCAGCCCGCAGGTCGGTGGCCAGCTGATGAGCCTGAACTTCCGCGAAGGCCAGGAAGTGAAGAAGGGCGACGTGCTGGCAGTGATCGATCCACGCACTGCCCAGGCCAGCTACGACCAGGCCGCGGCAGCCAAGCGCCAGAACGAGGCGCTGCTGGCCACCGCGCGCTCCAACTACCAGCGCTCCAATGCGCCGGAGTATCGCCAGTTCGTCGCCAAGACCGATCTGGATACACAGCGAAACCAAGTGGCACAGTACGAAAGCGCAGTCGCGGCGAACGAAGCCAGCATGCGCTCGGCACAGGTGCAGCTGCAGTACACCAGGGTCACCGCACCGATCACCGGCATCGCCGGCATCCGCGCGGTCGACGCGGGCAACGTGGTCAACGCCGGCACCGCGCTGGTCACCCTGACCCAGATCCACCCGATCCACGTCCTGTTCAACCTGCCCGAACGCCAGCTCGGCGACGTGCGCCAGGCGCAGGCCGCCGGCGCGGTGCCGGTGGCGGCACTGGACCGCGCCGACTCGCACGTGCTGTCCGGCGACGGCAAGCTGGACGTGGTCGACAACCTGATCAGTGCCGACAGCGGCACCTTCAAGGCGCGCGCGCTGTTCGACAACACCGACAACGGCCTGTGGCCGGGCCAGTTCGTCAACGTGCGCATGCAGCTGCGCACGATTGCCGGCGGCGTGGTCATTCCGACCCAGGCCGTGCTGCGTGGGCCGGATGGCGAGTACGTCTACGTCGTGCAGGGCGACAACACGGTGAAGATGCAGACCGTGCGCAGCGGCGTGGAAGTGGGCGACAGCCAGGTGCAGATCGCCGAAGGCCTGAAGGGCGGCGAGCGGGTGGTCAGTGAAGGCCAGTTCCGCCTGAAGCCGGGCAGCAAGGTCACCGCGCTGAAGCCGGGCGAAACCCCGGCCGCACCGACCGAGGCCGAGCTGAAGGCCGCCGAACAGAAGAACGGTGGCGGCGGTGGCCGTCGCGGTGGCGGTCCGCGCTGAGCGCAGGCCACGGTTCTCCCTCGCGCCGGCGGACCCGCCGGCGCCGACATTGAAGTGCCAGCAAGGATCAGTCCGTGGGCTTTTCGACGATCTTCATCCGCCGCCCGATCGCTACCTCGCTGTTGATGGCGGGCCTGTTGCTGCTGGGCATCCTCGGTTACCGCAAGCTGCCGGTGTCGGCGCTGCCGGAAATCGATGCGCCCAGCCTGGTGGTCACCACCCAGTACCCCGGCGCCAACGCCACCACCATGGCCTCGCTGGTCACCACGCCGCTGGAGCGCCAGTTCGGCCAGATCTCCGGGCTGGAGCTGATGACCTCCGACTCGTCGGCTGGCTTGTCCACGATCATCCTGCAGTTCTCGATGGACCGCGACATCGACATCGCCGCGCAGGACGTGCAGGCGGCGATCCGCCAGGCCACCCTGCCCTCGTCGCTGCCCTACCAGCCGGTCTACAACCGGGTGAACCCGGCCGACGCGGCCATCGTCACCCTGAAACTGACCTCTGACACGCGCCCGCTGCGCGACGTCAACAATTACGCCGACTCGATCCTGGCCCAGCGCCTGTCGCAGGTGCAGGGCGTCGGCCTGGTCTCGATTGCCGGCAACGTGCGCCCGGCCGTGCGCATCCAGGTCAATCCGGCGCAGCTGTCGAACATGGGCCTGACCCTGGAACAGCTGCGCAGCGCGCTCACCCAGGCCAACGTCAATGCGCCCAAGGGCTCGTTGAACGGCAAGACGCAGTCCTACAGCATTGGCACCAACGACCAGCTGGCCAGCGCCGCCGAGTACCGCGACACCATCATCAGCTACAAGAACGGCCGCCCGGTGCGGCTGTCCGACGTGGCCGAGGTGGTCGACGGCGTGGAGAACGACCAGCTGGCGGCCTGGGCCGATGGCAAGCCGGCGGTGCTGCTGGAAGTGCGCCGCCAGCCGGGCGCCAACATCGTGCAGACCGTCGAGCGCATCCGCGCGATCCTGCCGCAGCTGCAGGGCGTGCTGCCGGCCGACGTGCACCTGGAGATCTTCAACGACCGCACCGAGACCATCCGCGCCTCGGTGCATGAAGTGCAGTTCACCCTGATCCTCACCATCGGCCTGGTGGTGGCGGTGATCTTCGTGTTCCTGCGCCGGCTGTGGGCCACCATCATCCCCTCGGTGGCGGTGCCGCTGTCGCTGGCCGGCACCTTCGCGGTGATGGCCTTTGCCGGCATGTCGCTGGACAACCTGTCGCTGATGGCGCTGGTGGTGGCCACCGGCTTCGTGGTCGACGATGCGATCGTGATGATCGAGAACATCGTCCGCTACATCGAACAGGGCAAGAGTGGCAAGGAAGCGGCCGAGATCGGCGCACGCCAGATCGGCTTCACCGTGCTGTCGCTGACGGTCTCGCTGGTGGCGGTGTTCCTGCCGCTGCTGCTGATGCCTGGCGTCACCGGCCGCCTGTTCCACGAGTTCGCCTGGGTGCTGAGCATCGCCGTGATGCTGTCGATGCTGATCTCGCTGACGCTGACCCCGATGATGTGCGCCTACCTGCTCAAGCCCGACGCCCTGCCCGAGGGCGAGGATGCACATGAGCGCGCAGCGGCGGCCGGCAAGCAGAACCTGTGGACGCGCACCGTCGGCCTGTACGAGCACAGCCTGGACTGGGTGCTGGGCCACCAGCGCCTGACCCTGGCCGTGGCCGGTGGCGCGCTGGTACTGACCGTGCTGCTGTACGTGCTGATTCCCAAGGGGCTGCTGCCCGAGCAGGACACCGGCCTGATCACCGGCGTGGTGCAGGCCGACCAGAACATCGCTTTCCCGCAGATGGAACAGCGCACAAGGCAGGTTGCCGAAGCGCTGCGCCAGGATCCGGACGTGACCGGCGTGTCGGCGTTCATCGGTGCCGGCAGCATGAACCCCACGCTCAACCAGGGCCAGCTGTCGATCGTGCTGAAGGAGCGCAGCCAGCGTGATGGCCTGGATGAGATCCTGCCGCGCCTGCAGAAGGCGGTAGCCGGTATTCCGGGCGTGGCCCTGTACCTGAAACCGGTGCAGGACGTGACCCTCGATACCCGCGTGGCCGCCACCGAATACCAGTACTCGCTGTCGGACGTGGACAGCGCCGAAGTGGCCACGCAGGCCACGCGCCTGACCGAAGCGCTGCGCAAGCGCCCGGAACTGGCCGACGTGGACAACAACCTGTCCAACCAGGGCCGCGCGCTTGAACTGAACATCGACCGCGACAAGGCCAGTGTGCTGGGCGTGCCGATGCAGACCATCGACGACACGCTCTACGATGCGTTCGGCCAGCGCCAGATCTCGACCATCTTCACCGAACTCAACCAGTATCGGGTTGTGCTGGAAGTGGCGCCGGAGTTCCGTACCAGCACCGCGCTGATGGAACAGCTGGCCGTGGCTTCCAACGGCGCCGGCGCGCTGACCGGCACCAATGCCACCAGCTTCGGCCAGGTCACCTCGTCCAACTCGTCCACCGCCACCGGCATCGGCGCGCAGAACACCGGCATCACGGTCGGCGCCGGCAACATCATTCCGCTGTCGGCGCTGGCCGAAGGCAAGGTCAGCAGTGCGCCGCTGGTGGTCAGCCACCAGCAGCAGCTGCCGGCAGTGACGGTCTCGTTCAACGTGGCGCCGGGCTATTCGCTGTCCGAAGCGGTGCGTGCGATCCAGGAGACCAAGGACAGTCTGGACATGCCGGCACACCTGCATGCCGAGTTCATCGGCAAGGCCGCCGAATTCACCGGCAGCCAGACCGATGTGGTGTGGCTGCTGCTGGCCTCGCTGGTGGTGATCTACATCGTGCTCGGCGTGCTCTACGAGAGCTACATCCACCCGATCACGATCATCTCCACGCTGCCACCGGCCGGCGTCGGCGCGCTGCTGGCGCTGATGCTGTGCGGGCTGAGCCTGTCGGTGGACGGCATCGTCGGCATCGTGCTGCTGATCGGCATCGTCAAGAAGAACGGCATCATGATGGTGGACTTCGCAATCGAGGCGCGTCGCGCCGGTGCCAACGCGCATGAAGCGATCCGCCGCGCCTGCCTGCTGCGCTTCCGCCCGATCATGATGACCACCGCCGCGGCAATGCTCGGCGCACTGCCGCTGGCGCTGGGCACCGGCATCGGCTCGGAGCTGCGCCGCCCGCTGGGCATCGCCATCGTCGGCGGCCTGCTGCTGTCGCAGCTGGTCACGCTGTACACGACGCCGGTGATCTACCTGTACATGGAACGCTTCTCCGAGTGGCTGGCGCGCCGCCGCGAGCAGCGCGCACTGCGCAACGGTTCGCTGCAGGAGCCGCAGGCATGATCCACGCCCCGCTGCTGCGGTGGGCCGCACGATGAACCTGTCCGGCCCCTTCATCCGCCGCCCGATCGGCACCGCGCTGCTGGCGATCGGCCTGTTCATGGTCGGCCTGATCTGCTACCTGCGCCTGGGCGTATCGGCACTGCCGAACATCGAGATCCCGGTGATCTTCGTGCACGCCAGCCAGTCCGGCGCGGATGCGGCGACCATGGCCTCGACAGTCACCGCGCCGCTGGAGCGCCACCTCGGCCAGCTGCCGGGCATCGAACGCATGCGCTCGTCGAGCTCGGAAGGCAGCTCGCTGGTGTTCATGATCTTCCAGAGCGGCCACAACATCGATTCGGCCGCGCTGGACGTGCAGACCGCGATCAACTCGGCGCAGGCCGACCTGCCTTCGGGCATGGGCTCGCCGATGTACCAGAAGGCGAATCCGAACGACGACCCGGTCATCGCCATCGCGCTGACCTCGCAGACGCAGTCGGCCGACGAGCTGTACAACGTCGCCGACTCGCTGCTGGCCCAGCGCATCCGCCAGATCAGCGGCGTTGCTTCGGTCGACATCGCTGGCGCTTCGACGCCGGCGGTGCGTGTGGACGTCAACCTGCGCCTGATGAACGCGCTCGGCCTGACCGCCGATGACCTGCGCAACGCCGTGCGCGCGGCCAACGTGACCTCGCCCACCGGCTTCCTCAGCGACGGCAACACCACTACCGCGATCATCGCCAACGACTCGGTGGCGCGTGCCGCCGACTTCGCCGACCTGGTGGTCAAGACCCAGGGCGATGGCCGGGTGATCCGCCTGAAGGACATCGCCAACGTCTACGACGGCCAGCAGGATGCCTACCAGGCCGCGTGGTTCGACCACAAACCGGCGGTGGTGATGTACGTGTTCACCCGTGCCGGCGCCAACATCGTGGAGACCGTGGACCGGGTCAAGGCGCAGATCCCGACCCTGCGCGATTACCTGCAGCCCGGCACCACGATGACGCCGTACTTCGACCGTACGCCGACCATCCGCTCGTCGCTGCATGAAGTGCAGATCACCCTGCTGATCAGCCTGGCGATGGTGGTGCTGACCATGGCGCTGTTCCTGCGCCGGCTGGCACCCACGCTGATCGCCGCGGTGACCGTGCCGCTGTCGCTGGCCGGTGCCGCGCTGGTGATGTACGTGATGGGCTTCACCCTGAACAACCTGAGCCTGCTGGCGCTGGTGATCGCGATCGGCTTCGTGGTCGACGATGCGATCGTGGTGATCGAGAACATCATGCGCCACCTCGACGAAGGCATGCCGCGGATGCAGGCGGCGCTCACCGGCGCGCGCGAGATCGGCTTTACCATCGTCTCGATCACCGCCTCGCTGGTGGCGGTGTTCATCCCGCTCCTGTTCGCCAGCGGCATGATGGGTGCGTTCTTCCGCGAATTCACCGTCACCCTGGTGGCGGCCATCGTGGTCTCGATGATCGTTTCGCTGACGCTGACTCCGGCGCTGTGCAGCCGGTTCCTCAGCGCGCACGACCACAGCGCGCCGCCGTCGCGCTTCGGCCGCTGGCTGGATGCCGGCCATGAGCGCATGCTTCGCATCTACACGGTCTTCCTCGACTTCTCGCTGCGCCACGCGCTGCTGATGTCGCTGACCCCGCTGATCCTGATCGGCGCCACCGTCTTCCTGTTCGGCGCAGTAAAAAAGGGCGCGTTCCCGCCGCAGGACACCGGCCTGATCTGGGGCCGCGCCAATTCCAGCGCCACGGTGTCCTTCGAGGACATGGTCGCCCGCCAGCGCCGCATCACCGACATGCTGATGGCCGACCCCGCGGTGAAGACCGTGGGCGTGCGCCTGGGCAGCGGCCGCCAGGGCTCCAGCGCACAGTTCAACATCGAGCTGAAGTCGCGCAGCGATGGCCGTCGCGAGACCACGGCGCACGCACTCGCACGGCTGAGTGCCAAGGCCGACCGCTACCCCGACCTGCAGCTGCGCCTGCGCGCGATCCAGGATCTGCCCAGCAACGATGGCGGCGGTTCCAGCCAGGGCGCGCAGTACCGCATCTCGCTGCAGGGCAACGACCTGGCATCGCTGCAGGAATGGCTGCCCAAGCTGCAGGCGGAGCTGAAGAAGAACCCCAAGCTGCGCGATGTCGGTACCGACGTGGACAACGCCGGCCTGCGCCAGAACATTCAGATCGACCGCGCCAAGGCCGCACGCCTGGGTATCACCGTGGGTGCCATCGACGGTGCGCTGTACGGTGCGTTCGGCCAGCGCCAGATCTCCACCATCTATTCGGACATCAACCAGTACAGCGTGGTGGTCAACGCCCTGCCCTCGCAGACCGCCACCCCCGCCGCGCTGGACGAGGTGTACGTACGTGCGCGCAATGGCGACATGGTGCCGATCACCGCGGTGGCCACGCAGATGCCCGGCCTGGCCCCGTCGCAGATCACCCACGAGAACCAGTACACGACGATGGACCTCAGCTACAACCTGGCTCCGAACGTGAGCATGGGTGAGGCCAAGGCGATCATCGACGCGACCGTGGCCGGCATGCGCATGCCTGGTGACATCCGCCTGGCCGATGATGCGGGCTTCGGCTTCAACTCCGACCCCAGCGACATGCTGATCCTGGTGTTCGCCGCGATCCTGACCGTGTACCTGGTGCTGGGCATGCTGTACGAGAGCCTGATCCACCCGGTCACCATCCTGTCCACGCTGCCGGCGGCGGGCGTGGGTGCACTGCTCGCGTTGTTCGGCACCAACACCGAGTTGTCGGTGATCTCGATGATCGCGCTGGTGCTGTTGATCGGCATCGTCAAGAAGAACGCGATCATGATGATCGACTTCGCGCTGGTGGCGCAGCGCGAGCATGGCCTGGCACCGCGCGATGCCGCGCGCGAGGCCAGCATCGTGCGCTTCCGCCCGATCATGATGACCACGATGGTGGCGATCCTGGCGGCGGTGCCGCTGGCGATCGGCCTGGGCGAAGGCTCCGAACTGCGCCGCCCGCTGGGCATCGCGATGATCGGCGGCCTGCTGTTCTCGCAGAGCCTGACCCTGCTCAGCACGCCAGCGCTGTACGTGATCTTCTCGTGCCTGGCCGAACGCTGGCGGGCCCGTCGCGCGCGCAAGCGCGAAGCGAAGCTGCTCAAGCGCGCGCAGCGTGCGTAGAACGGCCCATCCACGCATGGCGTGGATCTAAGGGTAGAGCCGGCCGCTGGCCGGCTTTCTCGGTACGGCAAATCTGCCGGCCAGCGGCCGGCACTACCGCGGTGGTCCGCCCTCCATATTTCACGCGCACCCCGCAATAATGGTGGGAGATCCTTCCGCCGAGCCTGCATGCCCGCCCGCCAATCCCGCCTCAGCCGCCTGTGGGCCCACGAGAAGGCCAGTTACGGCCTGCGCGTGTTCATCGCCCTGACCGCAGCGCTTGCCGTGTGCTGGCAGCTGGATGCGCTGACCGCCCTGCCCGGCGTTTTCCTCGGCATCATCGCCAGCGCCATCGCCGAGACCGACGACAACTGGTGGGGCCGGACCAAGGCGGTGGCGCTGTCGCTGCTGTGTTTCTGCATCGCTGCGGCGTCGGTGATCTGGCTGTTCCCCTGGCCGTGGATCTTCATCGGCGCGCTGGCACTGTCCACCTTCTGCCTGACCCTGCTGGGCGCGCTCGGCGAGCGCTACGCATCCATCGCCCAGGCCACGGTAACGCTGGCGATCTACACGATGATCGGGCTGGAGCAGCACGGTGCCAGCGACCTGCACACCGCGCTGCAAGCGGTCAGCCACCTGCTGGCGGGCGCCGTCTGGTACGGACTGCTGTCGATCCTGTGGACCGCACTGTTCGCCAACCGACCGGTGCGCGAGCGCGTGGCGCGGCTTTACATCGAGCTGGGCCGCTACCTGCAGCTGAAGGCCGCCCTGTTCGAACCGGTACGTGAGGCCGACCTGCAACGCCGCCAGCTCGACCTGGCCGAGCAGAACCGGCGCGTGGTCGGCGCGTTGAACGAGGCCAAGACCGCGATTCTCGCCCGCTTCGGCCGTTCCGGGCGGCCGGGCGTGAACTCCGGCCTGTACCTGCGCCTCTATTACATGGCACAGGATTTCCACGAGCGCGCCAGTTCCTCGCACTACCCGTACGGCGCCCTGGTCGATGCGTTCTTCCACAGCGACGTGCTGTACCGCTGCCAGCGCCTGCTCGATCTTCAGGGCCAGGCCTGCGCGCGCCTGGGCGAGGCGATCCGCCTGCGCCGCCCGTTCGTGTATGGCGAAACCAACCAGCAGGCCGGGCGCGACCTGGCCGATGCGCTGGCCTACCTGCGCGACCAGCAGCGCCCGCAGTGGCAGCGCCTGCTGGGTTCGCTGGACCTGCTGGTGCACAACCTGCGCAGCATCGAACGCCGCCTGCTGGACGCCGAACGCTCCGAGGCCAGCCTCGACAATGTCGATACGCGCCTGCGCGACAGCAACCCGCATACCCTGCGCGAGATGGGCGTGCGCGTGCGCCAGCAGCTCACGCCCGGCTCGGTCCTGTTCCGCCACGGCCTGCGCATGGCATTGGCGCTGATCGCCGGTTTCGCCGCGATCCGCCTGTTCAATGCGCAGAACGGCTCGTGGGTGCTGCTGACCATCGTATTCGTGTGCCGGCCCAACTTCGGCGCCACCCGCCAACGCCTGGCGCAGCGCATCGTCGGCACCGTGGCGGGCCTCGTGCTCACCTGGGCGCTGCTGCAGTTGTTCCCGCAACTGCACGTGCAGCTGCTGATCGCGCTGCTGTCGGCGCTGCTGTTCTTCTTCACCCGCACCGACCGCTACCTGGTGGCATCGGCGGCGATCACGGTGATGGCCCTGACCTGCTTCAACCTGATCGGCGATGGCTTCGTGCTGATCGTGCCGCGCATGGTCGACACGCTGCTGGGCTGCGCGATTGCCGCTGCCGCCGCGTTCCTGATCCTGCCCGACTGGCAGGGCCGCCAGCTGCACCTTGTGCTGGCGCGGGTGCTGGATACCGCCGCGCGCTACCTGGATTCGGTGCTGGGCCAGTACCGCAGCGGCATGCGCGATGACCTGGCCTACCGCATCGCCCGCCGCGACATGCACAACGCCGACGCCGCGCTGTCCACCGCGCTGTCGAACATGCTGCGCGAACCCGGTCATGTGCGCCGCAACCTGGATGCCGGCTTCCACTTCCTGGCGCTCTCCAACACGCTGCTTGGGCACTTGTCGGCGCTGGGTGCACACCGCGACCAGGTGGACAGCTACGCCGGCGATCCGCTGGCCTTGGCCGCCGGTGAGCGCGTGCGGAAAGCGCTGCAGCAGCTGGCCTCGGCCCTCACCGCACGGCGGCCGGTCAGCGAGGACGACAACGACGCCGACCGCGCGGTGGCGGCCGAGCTGGAGCAGATCGACGAGGCGATGCCGGCGAAGCTGCAGTTGATCCGCACCCAGATGGCGCTGGTGCTGCGGATGCTGCCGAAGATGCGGGCGGCGGCCAATGAGGCGGTGCGCACGCTCACCTGAAGGCCGGCGCCGGGCATGGCCTGGCGCGGCCCGCAGTCCATCCACGCATGACATTGATCTACTGCACCGTGTGCAACCGTGTGTTGCGCCTGGCGCTGCATCCCGATCACGGTCCTGCGCGGATACTGGGTGATCCCCTGCTCCTGGACTCCCCCCATGAAGATCGAACTCGCCGGCCGCACCGCGCTCGTTACCGCTTCCACCGCCGGCATCGGCCTGGCGATCGCCCAGGGTCTTGCCGCGGCGGGTGCGCGGGTCATTCTCAACGGCCGCAGCACCGACAGTGTCGAACGCGCCCGCCAGCGCCTGCTCGCCACCGTTCCAGGTGCCGAGGTGATCGGCGTCGCCGCCGACCTTTCCGATGCAGCCGGTGTCGATGTGCTGCTGGCCGGCCTGCCCAAGGTCGACATCCTGGTCAACAACGCCGGCATCTTCGGCCCCGAGGACTTCTTCGAGACCGAAGACGCCACCTGGGAGCGCTACTGGCAGACCAACGTGATGTCCGGCGTGCGCCTGTCGCGTGCGCTGCTGCCGGCGATGGTCGACGCCGGCTGGGGCCGCGTGCTGTTCATCTCCTCCGAATCGGCACGCAACATTCCCGCCGACATGATCCATTACGGCGTCAGCAAGACCGCGCAGCTGTCGCTGTCGCGCGGCCTGGCCAAGCGCGTGGCCGGCAGTGGCGTCACCGTCAACGCGGTGCTGCCCGGCCCGACCCTGTCCGACGGTTTCGCGGCGATGTTCGAAGATGAACGCCAGCGCAGCGGCAAGCCGCTGGAGCAGATCGGCCGCGAGTTCGTGATGGCACACCGGCCGTCTTCGGTGATCCAGCGCACCGCCACGGTCGAGGAAGTAGCCAACATGGTGGTGTACCTGGCATCGCCGCAGGCTTCGGCCACCTCCGGTGCAGCACTGCGCGTGGACGGCGGCGTGGTCGACGATATCGTCTGAGACCATCGACAGGTGTGCGGACCAACGGTCCGCACCCACAGGTCCGCACCCACAGCGGATAGGCAGGAATGCTAGGCTGCGCCGGTCAAGGAGGTTCCATGTCCGGTCACAACCAGTTCGCCCTGCTGCGCCAGCGCCGTTTCCTGCCGTTCTTCGTCGTCCAGGCGCTGGGTGCGTTCAACGACAACGTGTACCGGCAGGCGATCATCAGCATGTTGCTGTTCATGGCCGTGCCGGAGGAAGAACTGGGGCTGTACGCCACGCTGGCACCGGCCATCTTCATCCTGCCGTACTTCCTGTTCTCGGCACTGGCCGGGCAGATCGCCGACAAGCTGGAAAAATCGCGACTGATCGTGATCACCACCACCATGGAGATCGTGATCATGTCGCTGGCGGCAACCGGCTTCCTCACCCAGAGCCTGCCGGTGCTGCTGGTCGCCTTGTTCTGCACCGGCATGCAGTCAACCCTGTTCGGCCCGGTGAAGTACTCGGTGCTGCCCTCGGTGCTCAAGCCCGAAGAGCTGACCGGCGGCAACGGCCTGGTCGAGATGGGCACCTCGATGTCGATCCTGTCCGGCATGATCGTCGGCGGCCTGGTGTTCACCGTCGCCGGCAGCCATGGCACGGTGGTGGCCGCGTGCGCGATCATCGCGCTGGCGATCTGCGGCAACATCGCCGCCCGCCTGATTCCCAAGGTCGATGCCGGCGACCCGAACCTGAAGATCAACTGGAACCCGCTGCCGGAATCGCTGGCGGTGCTGCGCATGGCGCGCCAGCAGAAGGCGGTGCGCAATTCAATCCTGGGCGTGTCCTGGTTCTGGTTCGTCGGCACCGTGCTGACCTCGCAGCTGCCGGCCTATGCGGTGACCAACCTCGGCGGCGAACCGACGCTGTATATCTTTGCCCTGGCCCTGTTCTCGGTCGGCACCGGCGTTGGCTCGCTGCTGTGCGAGAAGCTGTCGGCGCGCACGGTGGAAATCGGTCTGGTGCCGCTGGGTGCGTTCGGCATGACCGCGTTCCTGCTCGACCTGTACTTCGCGCGCAGCGGCGAGGCCACGGCGCACGGGTTGACCATCGGCACCTTCCTGCAGCAGCCCGGCAGCATCCGCATCGTCATCGACCTGATCGGCATCGGCCTGTTCACCGGTATCTTCGTGGTGCCATTGTTCGCGCTGATCCAGAGCCGCACGCCGAAGGCGCAGATGTCGCGCGTGTTCGCCGCACTGAACATCCAGAATTCCGGCTTCATCGTCGGCGCAGCCCTGTTGTCGCTGGCCGCGCACAAGCTGCTGCACTGGACCATCCCGCAGCAGTTCCTGGCGCTGGCCATCGCCAACGCGCTGGTGGCGATCTACATCTTCACCATCGTCCCCGAATTCCTGATGCGCTTCCTCAGCTGGCTGATGGTGCGCACCCTGTACCGCCTGCGCCCGCACGGCATCGAAGCCAACGTGCCCGACGAAGGTGCCGCGCTGCTGGTCTGCAACCATGTCAGCTACATGGACGCACTGATCCTGTCGGCGACGATTCCGCGTCCGGTGCGCTTCGTCATGTACTACAGGATCTTCAACATCCCGGTGATGCGCTGGATCTTCCGTACCGCCAAGGCGATCCCGATCGCCGGTGCGCGCGAAGACCCGGCGCTGATGCAGCGCGCGTTCGATGACATCGACGCCGCGTTGGCCGAAGGCGAGCTGGTCTGCATCTTCCCGGAAGGCGCACTGACCAGGGATGGTGCAATCGCCCCGTTCAAGTCCGGCGTCGAGAAGATCCTCGAACGGCGGCCGGTGCCGGTGGTGCCGATGGCCCTGCGCGGCATGTGGTCGAGCATGTGGAGCCGGCGCGACAGCCGCCTCGGCCGCATGCGGGTGCCGCGCCGTTTCCGAGCCACCGTCGAGGTGGTGGCGGCACCGTCCATGGACGGCCACACCACCAACGCCCAGGCGCTGGAAGCCCAGGTGCGGGCCCTGCGCGGCGATCACGCCTGACAGAATCGGACTGACAGGCAGGCCCGGCAACCTCCCCCGCATACGCCACCGTCCAGTGGCGAACACGACATGCCGTGCGTGTAAACGCATACATGCAACGCCGGTTGCGGTAGATTACGCACCCACAGGGGGGAGGTTCGGCCGATTCACCAAGGCCGGCCACCAAGGAATGGAGTCTCGCTTTGAATCAACCACCACCGCTCAGCCGTCCGGTCTACATCCCCAACCATCTGGTCTGGGCGATCCTGACGACGCTGTTCTGCTGCCTGCCGTTGGGCGTGGTGTCGATCGTCTATGCCTCCCAGGTCGATGGCCGCCGCGCGGCTGGCGATCTGCCGGGGGCCTACAGCGCGTCGCGCAAGGCGGGCTGGTGGGCAGTGGCTTCGGCCGTGGCCCTGCCGGTCCTGTTGCTGTTGTGGCTCGGGCTGTTCGGCGGCTTGGCCGTACTGGGCGCTCTTTCCGACCAATGATTCACCACCACCACCCATCAAGGAGCTTGAACCCATGAATACCGCTACTCCGCAGGTCCCGAACAACCTGGTCTGGGCCATCCTGACCACCCTGTTCTGCTGCCTGCCGGCCGGCATCGTGTCGATCGTCTACGCCGCACAGGTCAACGGCAAGCTGGCCGCTGGCGACATCGCCGGCGCCCAGGACTCCGCCGCCAAGGCCAAGAAGTGGGCCATCTGGTCGGCCATTGCCTGGGCCGTGCTGGTCGTGCTGTACGTGCTGTTCTTCGTCGTGCTCGGCGGCATGGGCGCGATGAGCAACAGCGGCTACTGATACGCCTGGACGGATCCGGCGCCTGCGCCGGATCCGTTGTTGCATGTCCGCGCTTCCCGCTCGTTCCCGACTCGCCCGCTGGGCACCGCTGCTGGCTTCCGCCGGCCTGGCCGTGGGTGCCACGGTGGTGCTGCGCAACGTCAATCCGTATGTCGCCGGCAATCCACTGCCGAGCTGCCCGCTGTACGCCCTGACCGGCCTGTACTGCCCGGGCTGTGGCAGCACGCGCTGCCTGTATTCCCTGGTCCACTTCGACCTGCCCGGCGCGATGGCGATGAACCCGCTGCTGGTCATCAGCCTGCCGTTCCTGTTGCTGATGCTGCTGAACATCGCCGGCATCCGCCCACGCGTGCTCGACCCGCTGATGCGGGTGCTGGCCAATCCTGTGTTCTGGCTCTGGGTGCTGCCCGGGTATGCGCTGCTGCGCAACCTGCCGTGGGCACCGTTCACTGCACTGGCACCGATCTAGGTTTCCAGCCAACGGCGCAGCCCCTCGTGGTGGGCGGCGTTTGAAGGCAGAAGCCTTGGGGTTGGCCGGGCGGGATGGGTTTGCGGGGGACGCCGTGAATCCGTCCGTGGAGGCTTGGCCGCGGCATCCATGCCGCGGACTGATCTGGCCCCCTGAAAACGGACGCCATGAAGCCGTTTCAGGCGGCAGCCCGGAGCTGCCGGGCGTAGTTGTTAGGCGAGTGGTAGCCCAGCGCCGAGTGTAGCCGGGCTGGATTGTAGAAGCCGTGGATGTAAGCAGCGATGGACTGGCTGGCTTGTTCCCTACTGGCGTAAGGCTCGGCAGCCTCTTCTGTCTTGAGCGTCGCAAAGAAGCTCTCGGCCACCGCGTTGTCCCAGCAATTGCCAGGCCGGCTCATGCTTTGGACCACGTCATGGGACTGCAGCAGCTGGCGAAACT
>NZ_JAAOKO010000011.1:0-148389 GCF_018320795.1 Stenotrophomonas sp. PE591 | reverse complement strand
TAAGATTGGCGTTCTCGGCCCGAAGGCGGCTGATCTCGCTTTCCAGGTCGGTGGCTGGCCTGCGAGCCTCAGAGGTCAACGACCGGCCAGCACGGACCGCGTCAAGCCAGTTTGCCAGCGTCTTGACCGACATCTCCAACTGACGGGCCGCTGCGGCAGGCCCGAGCGACTCGGCCAACTCGACGGCTTGGTGCTTGAACTCATCGGTGTAGCTACGACGGGTGATACGGGACATAAGGGACCTCCAAGTGCGATCAAAGTATCGCTTCTTGGCGTCCGCTGACGGGGGGCCAGATCAGACACCCCCGCAAACCCATCCCGCCCGGCCACGGACAGTTTCCGTGCGCGTCCACCACGGAAAAGAAAGAGAAGATCAAAAGCGGAAGCGGATCGCTTCGCTCTGCATCCACGCATGGCGTGGATCTACCGTGTCGACCAAGGTCGACACCCACCGGCAGTCGCAGTTGACCCACCGTCACCGGGAAACTGTCGGGGGTGGGGCGGTGTGGGGCCGCAGGACCGTTGGCGCCATGGATGGCGCCATCGAGCCCCCAGGGACGGGTTTACGGCGTGTCCTGCAGCCCCACACCGCCCCGCCCAACCCTCAGCAACCCAGAGCCGCTTTGGCTTTGGCTTTGGCTTTGGCTTTGGCCTCTGCAGGTGCAGGGCTGCAAGCCCTGCCAAAACACCTACGTCACCCAGCCTGCAATCACCAGCAGGGCGAGGATCGCCAGCCACAGCAGCAGCATCCGCCACACCAGGCTCATCGCATCACGCAGGTCCGGCAACCGCTGCCACACCGGCAACAGCCCCGCCTCGGTGTAGTCGTGCGCTTCCTCGCGCAGTTCGGCGTTGACGCTGGCCCGCGCCACCGCACCCAGGAACCCGGTGTTGCCGGTCAGGCGCTCGCCATGGGCCTGGCGCCACGCCTTCCACGCCGTATCGAAGTTGCCCACCAGCGCCATCGAGAACGCCATCAGCTGTGCCACCGGCCACTCGATCCAGCCCAGCAGCCGCTGCGCCAGCGCCAGCGGCTCGACCGGCACGCGGGCACGCATCGGGCTTTCCGCCATCAGCGCCAGCAGCCGGTAACCGAGCGCGCCAGCCGGGCCCAGCAACAGGAACCAGAACAGCACCGCGAACCAGCGCCGCAGTGCGTTGAGCACCGTCGCCTCGACCAGCGACGGAATGTCCTCGCGCAGGCTGCCGCCGGCCGACTGCAGGTTGCGCACTGCAGCCTGCCGCGTCGCCGCATCATCGGCATCGATGATGGCCTCGATATCGCGGTCCAGGTCACGCGGGCCCCAGCACCAGGCCAGCACCGCCACGCCCAGCAGCAGCGACGGCAGGCCGAACAGCACTCCGCGCAACAGCCACGCCAGCAGCGCCATCAGCAACAGCGGCGGCAGCAGGGCCAAGGCAACGCCGGCCGGTCCCTGCCAGGCCTTGCCACCACGCGCATCCAGCCAGCCCAGCCAACGCCGGAAACCGTCGAAACGGCGCAGCGAGGCAGCAGCGGCCGGAGCAACATGGCCCAGGGCCAGTGCCACCAGCACGGCGGCCAGAGTGGTGAACATGGCAGGTCTCCCTACGAAACAGAACGCTCGGCGCCGCTACCTTACCTGTCGCAGCGGCGCCCTCAGCGGTGAACCGGACTGTAACCCGTGCCGTGTTCAGGTGGCGGCAATGCAATCACCCCAGCCGGCACGCCTCAGCCCTTCTGCTGCCGGTACCAGTGCTCGATCAGGCCGCGCGAAATCGAGATCGGCGGCGACAGGCGGATGCCCTGGCCATCGTCCTCCACATCGCGCGCCAGTGCCGCGCCGACCTCGTCGGCACTGAACCAGCGCGCTTCTTCCAGCTCACCGTCCACGGTCGGCAGGTCATCCTGCGCCTGTGCGCGGAAGCCAACCATCAGCGCACCCGGGAATGGCCAGGGCTGCGAACCGAGGTACTGGCAGGCCGTCACCCGCACTTTGCTCTCCTCGTGGACTTCGCGTACCACGGTCTGCTCGAAGGTCTCGCCCGGTTCGACGAAGCCGGCCAGCACCGAGTAGCGACGTGGCGCCCAGTTCGACTGGCGGCCGAGCAGCAGGCGGCCCTGGTTTTCAACCGCCACGATCACCGCGGGGTCGACACGCGGATAGTGCTCGGTGGAACACTGCGCGCAACGCCCCACGAAGCCGCCACGGGCAAACGCCACAGCACCACCGCATACCCCGCAGAAACGGGTGCGCGAGTGCCAGTAGGACATGCCACGTGCGTAGCTGAAAGCGGTCGCATCAGCCACCGACCACAGCAGGGCGGCCTGGCGCAGGTCGAGGCGACGTGGTGCGGTGACGGTGACGCTGGCGGCTTCAACCGAGAACCACGCTTGTTCCCCGCGCAGGCCGAGGAAGATCGCGGAGCCGGGACCGCCGCCGATGTCGGCGCCGGTCAGCGCCAGCGGCTGGTCGTCATCGCCGGTGAAGGCGCTGCCGTCCTGATCGAGCACCAGAATGTGCGCGCCCGGCCACAGGCGCGCCAGTGCATCGGCATCTTCGCGCAGGGCATCGGCGCGCTCCAGCGGTTCGCCCACGAAGGCGAAACCGGAAAGCGGCGAAGGAGTATTGGGCATCCTGCAAGCGTGCCGCCAATCGATGCGGGTGGCAAGCCGCGGGCTTTGCCGAAGCCGTCTGTGGGTGTGGAGCTTGCTCCACACACCTTGTCGCGCGGGACGCAGGCCCCGCGCCCCGCCTACATGCTGAAGCTGCTGCCGCAGCCGCAGGTGGTCTTTGCGTTCGGGTTGCGGATCACGAACTGTGCACCGGTCAGGCTCTCGGTGTAGTCCACCTCGGCGCCCATCAGGTACTGCAGGCTCAACGGGTCGACCAGCAGGGTCACCCCGCTGGTCTGTACCGCCAGATCGTCCTCGGCACGGTTCTCGTCGAACTCGAACCCGTACTGGAAACCCGAACAGCCACCACCTTCGATGTACACGCGCAGGGCCAGGTCGGGGTTGCCCTCTTCCTGGATCAGGGATTTGACCTTGGCGGCCGCCGACTCGGTGAAGTTCAGCGGGCGCTCCAGCGACTGGTAATCGGGCGCGGCGGCCGGGGTGGCGCCGGGCAGGGAGACTAGCGTGCTCATGGTGTCAGCATGGGGGTGCCGACGATGGCTTTCAAGCCATCGCCTCGGCCAGCTTGCGGCGCGCGGCGGTGTCACCCTTGCCGCCAGTGGCCTCATCAGCTTCCGGGGCCGGCAGGGCCGCCATCGGGGCGCTGGCATGGATCAGGCGACCGTTCAGCTGGGCGCCCGCATTCATCTCCACCACCTGGTAATGGACGTTGCCGTTGACCCGCGCACTCGGGGTCAGTTCGACTTTCTCGCTGGCGTGCACGTCGCCGTCCAGGCGGCCACTGATGACCACCACCTGGGCACGGATCTCGCCCTCGATCACGCCATGCTCGGCGACCGTCAGGGTCGCACCACTGGCGCCTTCGGCGGCGATCACCTTGCCATGGATGCGGCCTTCCACGTACAGGCCACCACTGAATTCCACATCACCGCGGATCACCACCTGGTTGCCGATCAGGGCATCCACCACCAGCTGGCCTTCACGGTTGGATTTGCTGCTTCCGAACATCTGCCTACTCCCCTTTGCTGGCCGGCGCACCGGCCTGTTTCCAGTCGAATACCTGGGTGGTACCCCCCGTACCACTCCCCAATGTCACCCGCACGCGTTGCGGGGTGAAGTCAGCCGGCAGCATCACGCTGCCGGTGAGCTGCTGGAAGTACCGGAACGAGTAATCCTGTCCCGGTACCTTGCTGCGCTGGTGCAGATCATCCCAGCTGATCGTGGCCAGCTTGCCGTTCTTGACGCCTTCCACGGTGAAGCGCATCTGCCCCTGGCTGATGGCGCCGCGGTTGAGGTTCTGGGTCAGCACCGCGGTGTACTGCCAGGTGCCGGCCGCTTCCGGGCTGAACTCGATCGAATGGGTGTTCAGGCCCTTGCGCTGACTGGTCGAACCCACCAGGCGCTCATAGAAGGCAACGTCGGCACGCAGGCCGGCGATTTCCTCATCGCGCTCGGCCAGCGAGGACTGCACCTCGGTATTGGCGGCGCGGCTGATGCGGTCGGAGGCTTCCAGCGTGGCCTGCTTCTGGCGCAGTTCGGTCAGCTGCGCCTGCAGCGTCTCGGCACGCTTCTCGGCGGCCTGCAGGCGCTGGCCCTGCGCATCGCGCGGGGTGGCCATCCAGCAGCCGCCGAGCACCGCCAGCACCAGGCTGAGCAGCCAGATGCCGCCGATCACCAGCAGGCGGCGGCGGTCGGCCGGCGGTTGCGGCGCGCCGGGCAGGCGGACCTGCACGCGCATGGGAGGACGGTTGGTCATGGGTGGATTCCGGGGCATCGCGAGGGCGACACCGGTACGGCCCCTGTGGCAAACGACGGGCTAGTGTATGACAGGACGGGTGGGTTTCCTGCGCCGTGGCGAGCCACGGTCTGTGGCGTTCAGGCATGCCATCGTCGATAGTGTGGTCCCCTGCACAGTTCCGTCGCCGGAGCATCGCCATGACCGAAGCCCACCTGTTCGTGATCGGCATCCTGCTGGCCTGGCTGGCCGGCATCCGCGTCTACCTCACCGTGTTCGGTGTCGGCCTGGCCGGCCTGCTCGGCTGGGTCGACCTGCCACCGGCCCTGCAGGCCACTGAATCGTGGTGGGTGCTGGGCACCTCGGCGGCGCTGGCGGTGACCGAATTCTTCGCCGACAAGATTCCCGGCGTCGACTCGGCGTGGGATCTGGTGCAGACCCTGGCACGTGTACCCGCAGGTGCCTTCCTTGCCGCAGCCACGCTGTCGCCGGATGGGCAGCTGGGCACCGGCGCACTTGCTGCCGGTGCAGGTGTCGCGCTGGCCAGCCACGGCCTGAAGGCAGGCACCCGCGCCCTGCTCAATACCTCGCCCGAGCCTGCCAGCAACTGGGTGGCCTCCGCCGCCGAGGACACCGTGGTGGTCGGTGGCCTGGCCCTGGCCCTGGCACACCCGTGGATCGCGCTGATCGTGGTGCTGGCCTGCAGCCTGGCGGGTGCGCTGCTGGTGTGGCTGGTCTGGCGCACCCTGTGGAAGGGCGTGCGCTGGCTGGCACGCAGTGCTTCGCCCGACAGTCCACGCCAGCCCGGCACCGGTTGATCGCCGGGCTTGTCGCATAATGGACGCGAACACCAGGAGCACCGATGGCCGCAAACGAATCCCCCGCGGGCGCCCGCCCGGGACGCGCTGAAACCCCTCCGGCCGATCATTGGCAACGCTGGACCGCTGAACCGGCGAGCGCCGTCGCCGCAGCGCCGGCAGCGGTTCCGCCGCTGGCCGCCTCCGACGCACCCGCATCGATCGGCAGCGCACCGCCGCCGCTGCCCGGCCCATCCCTGCTGGCCGAGGCCGGCGGCAATGACCCGGCACCGCTGCACTCCGATTCGCCCTACCGCGTGCTGATCGTCGAGGATGATCGCGCCCAGGCACTGTTCGCACAGAGCGTGCTGCATGGCGCCGGCATGCAGGCGATCGTGCACAGCGATGCCGACGGTGCGCTGCAGGCGATCAAGGAACATCGCCCCGACCTGATCCTGATGGACCTGCACCTGCCCGGCCTGGACGGCATGCGCCTGACCGCGCTGATCCGCCAGCAGCCCGGACTGCAGCTGCTGCCCATCGTGTTCCTCAGCGGCGACCCGGACCCGGAACGCCAGTTCGAGGTGCTCGACAGTGGCGCCGACGACTACCTGAGCAAGCCGATCCGCCCGCGCCACCTGATCGCCGCCGTGGCCAACCGCATCCGCCGCGCGCGGGCGCAGGCCGCAACCCTGCCCGGCGTATCCGGCACCCCGGCCACCAGCAATCCGGAAACCGGGCTGCCGACGCGGCATCACGTGCTGCAGCAGCTCAACGCCGCGCTCGCCCACCGCGACCAGGGCGGCGTGCTGTTCGTCGAGATATCCAGCGCACTGGGCCTGCGCGAGCGCTATGGCTATGCCGCCTTCGAGCGCCTGATGGTGCAGGCCGGGCAACGCCTGGCAGAAGCCGGCCACCCGCACCTGCTGGCGCGCCTGAACGACAACAGCTTCCTGCTGCTTGCGCGCAATGTCAGCGAGGACAGCCTGGAAGGCATTGCCGCTGCGCTGCGCGAGCAGTTGTCGGCGCGGGCCTTCGTGATCCGCGATGACGAATCGGTGCATCTGCGGGGCGTGGTCGGCTATGCACCGCTGTCGCCGGGCTTCGACGATGCCAACAGCGCGCTGGAGGCAGTCGAGCGCACCACCCTGCAGGCACGGCTGCTCAGCGCCGGCGTGGCCGGCCACGTGCACCGCGACGTGACCAGCGAGCAGGAACACCTGGCACTGCTGGAAGGCCAGCTTGAGCTGGCCTACCAGCCGATCGTCGCCGTCGCCGGCGGCAACACCGCGCAGTACCAGCTGCTGCTGCGCCTTCGCCAGGCCGACGGTACGCTGCTGGCGGCAGGCCAGGTGATTCCGGCCGCAGAGGCTGCCGGGCGCATCGCCGATCTCGACCAGCAGGTGATGGACCATGCACTGGGCCTTCTCGACCTTTACCGGCACGCGACGCAACCACTGAACCTGTTCGTTTCGCAGTCGCTGCGCACCCTGCAACGCGATGCGTTCGCGGATTGGCTGCTGGAATCGCTGCAGCAGCGCGACCTGCCCGGCAGCGCGCTGGTGATCGACGTCCGCCTGCCCGACGCGCTGATCCATACCGTGCCACTACAGCAGTTCTGCCAGCGCATGGCCGGCGCCGGCGTGCGCTTCTGCCTGAGCCAGTTCGAACCCGGGGGCGAAGCCGATGCGCTGCTGACCCAGCTGCCGTTGTCGTTCGTGCGCATGGCCGCGCGCTTCTCCAGCAGCCATTCCAATCCGGCCACGCGCGAAGAGCTGCGCCGGGCAATCGAGCGGGCGCACGCCGCCGGGCAGCAGATCATCGGCCAGCAGATCGAAGATCCGCAGGCCGCCGCCGCGATGTGGGTGGGCGGTGTCGACTACATCCAGGGCAACATGGTGCAGTCGGCCGGCAGCGATCTGAACTTCGACTTCCACAACGCGGTGCTCTGACGTGCCGATGTGGGTCGCGCTGCTGGTTGCCCTTGCTGCGGCCTCCATCAGCGCGCTGCTGTTGGGCCTGCGGCTGCGCGCGCGCAACCGGGCACTGGCCCAGCTGCAACGCGAGCGCAGCCTGCTGGCCGCCGAACGTGACCAGCTGCGCCGCACCACCGAACGACAGGGGCAGCTGGAACAGCAGCTGCTGCAGGCCAAGCAGGCCGCCGAGGCGGCGGTGCTGGCCAAGGGTGAGTTCCTGGCCACGATGAGCCACGAGATCCGTACGCCGCTCAATGGCATCCTGCCGATGCTGGAGCTGATCGCACGCGGCCCGCTGGGCGAGGACCAGCGGCAGATGCTGGCCACCGCCTCGGCCAGCTCGCAGCAGCTGCTGCGCATCGTCGACGACATCCTCGACTACTCGCGGCTGGAAGCACAGGCGCTGGAACTGGAGATCACCAGCTTCAACCTGCGCGACCTGCTCGATGGCGTGGTGCAGCTGATGCAGCGCGCCGCCGACGCCAAGGGCCTGTCGCTGGGGCTGCAGCTGGACCCGTCGGTACGCCTGCCGGTGCGTGGCGATCCGGTACGCCTGCGCCAGGTGTTGAGCAACCTGCTGGCCAACGCGATCAAGTTCACCGCGCGCGGCCAGGTACAGCTGCGCGTGCAGCGGCTGGGCGAAGGCGCGGCCCAGCACCAGCTGCGCTTCGAGATCATCGACACCGGCATCGGCATTGACGAGGCACTGCAGGCGCGCCTGTTCCAGTCCTTCAGCCAGGCCGATGCCTCAACGACCCGCATCTACGGTGGCACCGGCCTGGGCCTGGCGATCTGCAAGCGCATCATCGACCTGATGCACGGGCGCATCGGCGTGCAGTCCACGCCCGGCCAGGGCGCCACGTTCTGGTTCGAGATCCCGTTGTTGAAGGTGTCCGGCGACCTGCCGGCCATGGCGCGCACGCCAGACGCGCTGCTGCTGTTCAGTAGCGATGCCATCCTGCAGGCACGCATCGAGCGCATCGCGGCCCATCATGGACTGCTGGTGCACGCCCTGGCGCAGTTCGATGCCGTGGTCGAGCGCCTGCGCGCGGTGACGAGGCCGGGGCAACCGGCACCGGCGTGGCTGCTGGTCGATGCACGTGCGCGCCGCATCGGTGAAGCGACGCTGCAACAGGCGTTGGCCGAACGTGGCGAAGACGACGGGCTGCAGGTGCTGTGGCTGCAGGACGATGCCCCTCCGCCACGCCCACGCCAGCGGCAACTACCCTCGCATTTCGACGACGCTGGGCTGCATGCACTGCTGGCTGCACCGGTTGCGCATGCGCGCCCTGCCGCGCTGCTGGCCAACGCCAGAGAGGGCCAGCCCACGCCCACGCTGCCGCCGCTGCACCTGCGCGTGCTGCTGGTGGAGGACAACACGGTCAACCGCATGGTGGCCGAGCAGCTGCTGCGCGTGTTCCAGTGCGAAGTGCGCAACGCCGCCGATGGCGAACAGGCGTTGCTTGCCCTGCGCGAAGGCGACGTGGATGTGGTGCTGATCGATTGCCAGATGCCGGTGCTGGACGGCTATGCCGCCACCCGCCGCTGGCGCGCCGAGGAAGTGGAGAACGGGCGCCCGCGCCTGCCGATCATCGCGATGACCGCCAATGCCATGGCCGGTGACCGCGAGCGCTGCCTGCAGGCCGGCATGGACGACTATCTGTCCAAGCCGATTGCACGCGCCACCCTGCATGCGCTGCTGCAGCGCTGGGGCGGCGGCAAAGCCGCATCACCTGCACGGCCTTCGATAGAGCCGAGCCATGCCCGGCTGACGGCCGATAGCCGTCGCGCTCCATCAGCCGGGCATGGCTCGGCTCTACAGGACGATGACAGCCGAGTCGGCTCCAAGCCGCAGCCGGTGCTGGACCGCGACGTGCTGGACGAACTGCATGCAGTGATCGGGGAGAGCGCCATCCAGATCGTCTCGGTGTTCCTGGAGGATGCGCCGGCAATGGTGCAGCAGCTGCAGCAGGCCGCGCAGAACGGCGACGAGCCTCGCCTGCAGGCCGTCGCGCACAGCCTCAAGTCATCCAGCGCGAACGTGGGCGCACTGTCGCTGTCGTCAGTCGCGCAGCGCATCGAGCACGAAGCCCGCAGCGGCAGCCTGCAGCGCCCCGCAGTAGCGGTGGCGCTGCTGGTTGCGGAATTCGCCCGAGCGCGCGTGGCGCTGACGGGCTACCTGGCACAGCATCGCGCCGGCCAGGCCGGCTGACTCACTCTTCCAGCTTGCTCAGCAGGTACTTCGGTTCGCCGATGCGCTCGATCAGGTCGAGCTGGGTTTCCAGCCAGTCGATGTGCTCTTCTTCCGAATCGAGGATTTTCACGAACAGCTGGCGGCTGACGTAGTCGCCGACCGAATCGGCATACGCCACGGCCTCGCGCAGGGTGACCACGCCATCGCGTTCCAGCGACAGGTCGCACTGCAGGATCTCGGTCGGATTCTCACCAATGCGCAGCTTGCCCAGCGCCTGGAAGTTCGGCAGGCCTTCGAGGAACAGGATGCGGTCGGCGAGCATGTCGGCATGCTTCATCTCGTCGATCGATTCCTTGTACTCGTGTTCGGCCAGTTCCTTGATCCCCCAGTTCTTCAGCATCTTGGCATGCAGGAAGTACTGGTTGATCGCGGTCAGCTCGTTGTAGAGGACCTTGTTGAGGAATTCGATGACCTTGGTGTCGCCCTTCATGAGGATGCTCCTGCACGCTGAAAACGCAGGCACTTTAACGCCTTGCCTGCGGTCGTGAAGGAACGCGAATCGTGCGCATTGGCCGGTGCGGCCGCACGTGAAGAATGCGAAAGCGCGCCGTCAACGCGCCGCCAAGAGACGATCAGGCGACCTGGGCCAGACCCAATACCGGCAGCGGCAGATCGTGGGTGGCACGCGCCTTGGCCAGCAGATCGCCGGCCATGTCCAGGCAGGAACCGCAGGTAGCGCCACAGCCGGTACGCATGGTCAGTTCGGCCACCGTACTGACGCCATGGCTGGCGGCTTCGCGGATCTGGTGGTCGGTGACTCCGTTGCAGATGCAGACGTACACAGGCGTGAACCGGGCTGGCAGGCCAGAAGCGGCCTGTCGGCTATTCCAATGGAAACGAGAATGGTTGTCAATCAGAGACCTGAACCATTCTCGATACCGTTCAGCCCGTCAGCTGGCCGGGCCATCGCCCGTGGCCTTCTTCGGCCAGTAGCCGCGGGTCCGAGGGCGCTTGCGTGGGCGGTCGTGCCCGGCGGTATGGCCAGGCATCCAGGCTTCGGCGGCGCTCTTGGGCATGGCGGTAACCCCCTGCCCGGCCACCCCGCGAGCCAGCGGCGCAAGATGTCGCAACGCACGCGCATAGACGCCACGCTTGAACATCACCACATGCTCCACCGGGTACCAGAAGTCCACCCAGCGCCAGTGGTCGAACTCGGGCGAGTCGGTGTGGTCCAGCTTCACGTGGGATTCGTCGCCGGTCAGGCGCAGCAGGAACCAGACCTGCTTCTGGCCGATGCAGACCTGCCGCTCATTGCGGCGGATGGCCCGCGCCGGCAGCTTGTAGCGCAGCCAGCCGGGCGTCGCCCCGAGCACTTCCACATGCTCGGGCAGCAGGCCGGTCTCTTCCTGCAGTTCACGATACATGGCCTCGACAGGCGTCTCGTCGGTGTTCATGCCACCCTGCGGGAACTGCCAGCCGTCCCGGCGCACGCGTCGTGCCCAGAACACCTGGCCGTCCTGCCGCATCAGCACGATGCCGACGTTCGGTCGATAGCCGTCCGGATCGATCACGATGCGGACTCCTAAGAAAATCTACTGGCCGGGACTATCCCATGCCCTCTGTCGGCCCACAAGCACGACACAAAAGTGTTGACAGGGGCGGTACACATCCGCAGAATAGCGGGCTCACCAAGGCTATGTAGCTCAGCCGGTTAGAGCACAGCACTCATAATGCTGGGGTCGGTGGTTCGAGTCCACCCATAGCCACCACACTGAAAATCAAGTTGTTTTTCAGCGTGAAAAGTGAGAAAATAGTTGCACGTTTTGCCCCGTCGCCAAGCGGTAAGGCACCTGACTCTGACTCAGGCATTCGGTGGTTCGAATCCATCCGGGGCAGCCAAATTAAAAGCAAAAGGCCAGATCGAAAGATCTGGCCTTTTGCTTTTAATCTGGTCGCGCATTCCACCTTGTCCCCGCGCCTGTCGGCACACCCCCTTGAACAACAAGAGGGCTCTTCTCCAGAAAGAACCCTGGGGTCGGATCCTTTTCCGCAGGGAAAGACCCTGACCCCACCCTCCCGGCACGCGAGACCACGGGTAGTGCCGGCCGCTGGCCGGCAACCAGGAAATCCATGACCCCGGAACGACAAAAGCCCGGCCGAAGCCGGGCTTTTGCTTTTCCATCCAGCGGGCTCCCGAAGGAGCCCAACCAGGCGCGGTAAATCAGCGCTTGGAGAACTGGGTGGCGCGGCGAGCCTTGTGCAGACCGACCTTCTTACGCTCGACTTCACGGGCGTCACGGGTCATGAAGCCAGCCTTGCGCAGCTCGGACTTCAGGGTTTCGTCGTACTCGACCAGAGCACGGGCGATGCCCAGACGGATCGCACCGGCCTGGCCGGTGGTGCCGCCGCCAGCGGCGGTGACCAGGATGTCGAAGCTTTCGGTGTTCTTGGTCAGCTCGAGCGGCTGGCGCACGATCATGCGCGCGGTCTCACGACCGAAGAACTCGTCCAGCGGACGGCCATTGACGGTGATGTTGCCCGAACCCTTGCGCAGGAACACGCGAGCGGTGGAGGACTTGCGGCGGCCAGTGCCGTAGTTTTGAGTGATAGCCATGATTAGATATCCAGAACCTGCGGCTGCTGTGCGGCGTGCGGATGCTCAGTGCCGGCGTAGACCTTGAGCTTGCGGTACATCTGGCGACCCAGCGGGCCCTTCGGCAGCATGCCCTTGACGGCGATCTCGATCACGCGCTCCGGGTGGCGCTCCAGCGCCTGTGCCAGGGATTCGGTCTTCAGGTTGCCGATGTAACCGGTGAAACGGTGATACATCTTGTCCTGCAGCTTCTTGCCGGTGACGGCAATCTTTTCTGCATTGATGACGACCAGGTAGTCGCCGGTATCAACGTGCGGGGTGTAGACCGGCTTGTGCTTGCCACGCAGACGGCGGGCCAGCTCGGTGGCGAGACGGCCCAGGGTCTTGCCCTCGGCGTCGACGAGGTACCAGTCGCGCTGGACGGTCTCGTTCTTGGCAGTGAAAGTGCTCATGAAGAACTCTAGGTTAGGTCGGGCTCATTGCGGCGAAAGGCTCGCCGGAACTCTGCCACGCGTTGTGAAAAGGTGAAGCGTAAGAGGCGGGATTGTACTCATCCTGCCGCGGGAGCGCAACCCGTCCCCTGGGCCGGGTTGGCAGGGGCGCGGGGCCGGGCGAGAATCGCGGGGTCTTCCGCCCCACCGCGTACTGCCATGACCGTGCTCCGCCAGACCACTCCGCTGGACCACCTGCTGACCGAGGCGCAGCGCGCCCTGGACACAGTGTTCGGCAATCCGCCGGCGGCCCGCCCCTACCCCGCCACGGACACCGGCGAGCCCGGCATGGACAGCGCCGAGCGGCGTCATGCCGCAGGCCTGATGCGGATCAACCACGTCGGCGAGGTCTGCGCGCAGGGCCTGTACTTCGGCCAGGCCGCCGTGGCGCGCGACCCGGCCACGCGGGAACACCTGCTGGAAGCGGCGCAGGAAGAAACCGACCACCTGGCCTGGTGCGCCACCCGGCTGGCCGAACTGGACAGCCGTCCGAGCCTGTTCAACCCGCTGTGGTACGCCGGCAGCTACACCATCGGCACCCTGGCCGGGCTGCGCGGTGACGGCTGGAACCTGGGCTTCGTGGTCGAGACCGAGCGCCAGGTGGAGGCCCACCTGGACGAGCACCTGGTCGACCTGCCGGCCGGCGACCTGCGCAGCCGCGCGGTCATCGCGGTGATGAAGGAAGACGAGGCCCGCCATGCGGACCACGCCGAGCAGGCCGGCGCTCGCCGCCTGCCGTTCCCGATCCCGGGCGTGATGGCACTGGCCTCCAGGGTGATGAAGACCATCGCCTACCGCATTTGAAGGGTCGCCCGCACCAACGGTGCGGGCCTACCAGGAGGTGCGGGGGGGCCGACGGTGGGGCCCGACCGTTGGTCGGGCCATCAATCAGTTCGGCGAGACCAGCTTCAGGCCGATCACACCCGCCACGATCAGGCCCACGCAGGCCAGGCGGGCCGGCGATGCGCTGTCGTTGAACAGGTAGATGCCCAGCACCGCCACGCCCATGGCACCGATACCGGTCCAGATCGCGTAGGCCGTGCCGACCGGGATGCTCTTCATCGCCTGGCTCATCAGGTACAGGCTGATCAGCGCGGATACCACCGTGGCAGCGGTGGGCAGGGGTTTGCTGAAGCCTTCGGAGTACTTCATTCCGAGGGCGAAACCGATCTCGAACAGGCCGGCCAGCAGCAGGTAGATCCAGGGCATGGGTGGGGGCTCCTTACCTTTTTTGAAAAAAACGAAACGGCCCGGTGTTTTCACACCGGGCCGTGGGTCGGTACATCACCGTGGAACTGTAACGCGTGCGGGGGCACTGGTTCCACGGGGCGGGTCGTCCCGCCTGGGTGGCGATGCCTGCGGGCATCGCACATGGGGCTTACTCGGACAGGTTGCGGCCGTGGAACAGCTCTTCGATCTCGCGCTTGAGCAGCGCTTCGATCTTCATGCGTTCCTTGAACGACAGGTTCTTGGCCTTTTCCTCGAACAGGTACTGGTCCAGGTCGAAGTCCTTCAGGTGCATCTTCGTGTGGAAGATGTTTTCCTGGTAGACGTTGACGTCGAACATCTCGTAACGCGACTTGATGTTCTTGGCCAGGAAGTTCTGGATCGAGTTGATCTTGTGGTCGATGAAGTGCTTCTTGCCCTTCACATCGCGGGTGAAGCCACGGACGCGGTAGTCCATGATCACGATGTCCGACTCAAGGCTCTCGATCAGGTAGTTCAGGGCCTTCAGCGGGGAAATGACGCCACAGGTGGCCACGTCGATGTCCGCGCGGAACGTCGCGATACCTTCCTGCGGATGGGTTTCCGGGTAGGTGTGGACAGTGATGTGGCTCTTGTCCATGTGCGCGACCACGGCGTCGGAAATCAGCTCCTTGCCGGCCAGCTTCTTGTCGATCACCGGCTCTTCGGAGATCAGGATGGTCACCGAGGCACCCTGCGGGTCGTAGTCCTGGCGGGCCACGTTCAGGATGTTGGCACCGATGATCTCGGCGACATCGGTCAAGATTTGAGTCAGCCTGTCGGCGTTGTACTCTTCATCGATGTATTCAATGTAACGCTGACGCTCCTCTTCGGTGCGCGCGTAACACACGTCATAGATGTTGAAGCTCAGCGCCTTGGTGAGGTTGTTGAAACCCTGCAGCCTCAGGCGAGGCAACGGCTTGACCACGGCGGTCGATTCCTGTGTAAGAAGGGAAAGGGGGAATTATGGGGCAAACTGCCCCCGGGGGGAACGTGAAGACGCAAGAGTTCTGGCACACTGTTTGCCCTTAACAATTGCGCTGGTTAAGCTCCGCTATCGACCCCGTGAATCCGTTCATGCGCAGAGGGAGCGCCCCTATCGTGTCAACCGTGCGCCTAGCTAGCAGTCCACTGGCCTTGGATATCGCCACCATCGATCGTTTCCTGGCGCACAGCCACCGGCGGCGATATCCCACCCGTACCGACGTCTTCCGACCCGGTGACCCGGCGGGAACCCTGTATTACGNTGTCAGCGGCTCGGTTTCAATCATGGCCGAGGAAGATGACGATCGAGAGCTTGTGCTGGGCTACTTCGGTGCCGGCGAGTTCGTTGGCGAAATGGGCCTGTTCGTCGAATCGGACCGCCGCGAGGTGATCCTGCGGACCCGTACCGCCTGCGAACTGGCCGAAATCAGCTACGAGCGCCTGCACCAGCTGTTCCTCGGCCCGCTGTCGGCCGACGCCCCGCGCCTGCTGTATGCGCTGGGCCAGCAGATCTCCAAGCGCCTGCTCGATACCAGCCGCAAGGCCAGTCGCCTGGCATTCCTGGATGTTACCGATCGGATCGTGCGCACACTGCACGATCTGGCGCAGGAACCAGAAGCGATGAGCCATCCGCAGGGCAGCCAGCTGCGCGTGTCACGCCAGGAACTGGCGCGCCTGGTCGGCTGCTCGCGCGAAATGGCCGGCCGCGTGCTGAAGAAGCTGCAGACCGACGGCCTGCTGCATGCCCGCGGCAAGACCGTGGTGCTGTACGGCACCCGTTGACCGTTGAGCACCCGATGGGTGCGGACCTTGGTCCGCACTCCTTCGCGCGCTAGGCTCGGTGCATGGAACTGAGCAGCGAATTCTGGTGGTTCATCCTCATCGGCCTTGGCGCGCAGCTGGTTGACGGCGCACTGGGCATGGCCTTCGGCCTGGTGTCCTCGTCGGTGATGCTGAGCATGGGCCTGCCACCGGCGCAGGTCAGCGCCAGCATCCACACCGCTGAAGTGTTCACCACCGGCGCCTCGGGCGTGTCGCACCTCGCCGCCGGGAATGTCGATAAACGCCTGTTCCTGCGGCTGGCCCTGCCCGGTGCGGTGGGCGGCGCCCTGGGCGCGTACGTGCTCACCCAGATCCCGGGCGAGATCATCCGGCCGCTGATCTACCTGTACCTGCTGGTGCTGGCGATCATCATCCTGGCGCGCGCCGCGGGGCGCTGGATGCCCAAGGGCGAGATCCGCCGGGTACCGGTACTGGGCTTCTTCGCGGGCCTGCTGGACGCCAGCGGCGGTGGCGGCTGGGGACCGATCGCCACGTCCACCCTGCTCGCCCGTGGCGGCCAGGCGCGCACCACCATCGGTACGGTCAACGCGGCCGAGTTCGTGGTCACGTTGACCGTGTCAGCGACCTTCCTGTTGTCGATGGGCGTGCAGCACCTGCAGATCGTCGCCGGCCTGCTGATCGGCGGCATGATGGCCGCGCCGGTGGCGGCGATCCTGGTCAAGCGGGTGAAGGAGCGCTGGGTGCTGGTGGCCGTTGGCGTGCTGGTGCTGGGGATCAGCCTGTTCCAGATCGGCCATGCGGTGTACGGGCAGCTGGGGCGCTGAGCGTTTGCCGGGCATGGCCCGGCGCCAGCTGCACGGGATTCGGTAGTGCCGGCCGCTGGCCGGCAACCCCGCAAGCCCTTCCGCAGATCATGACGTTGCCGGCCAGCGGCCGGCACTACCGGGTCGCAGCCCGGCACTCCGTCATCCCATCCCCGGCGGATTCCGCGCGTTACGCCTTGTCGCCGCCGCGGTCCACGCAGCCCCAGTTGAGGATGCGGGTGCCGGCCGGCAGCACGCGGCGGAAGAAGTCCACCCTGGATCGCTTCGGGTTCACCACCACCGGCGCCTTGGCGGCCAGCAGCAACGGCAGGTCGGCGGTGCTGTCGGAGTAGGCGATGTCGATATTGCCGTAGCCGCGCTCGCGCAGCATGCGCATCTTTTCTTCGTTGTGGCAGTGGCGGGTCGGGCCGACGCCGCCCAGTCGCGGGCCGACCTCGGTGCCGATCACCGGCACGTCCTGGTGGGCAACGAACGCCAGGATGGCGCGGGCCAGTTCCGGCGGCGCGCCGGTGGCGACCACTACACGGTCGCCCTTGGCGCGGTGCGCGGCGAACACCTCCAGCGCCTGCGGCAGCAGCTTGGCGCGCATCTGCGCCTCGTTGCGCAGCACGTAGGCATCGATCACCTTGTTGAAATCGCGCGCACGGTGCAGGCCGAAGCTGCCGATCCACACGTAGACCGAAATACCCGTTCGGCGGGTCGGCAGCATCGCCACCAACGGCCCGGCGATCGGCGTGACCAGCAGCGCGGCCAGCATGCGCAGCGGGTTGCGCTTGATCAGCGAGGCGAACAGATGGGTGCCCGAATCGCCGTCGTAGAGGGTGTGGTCGAAATCGAAGACCACCAGCGGCGCATCGTCGCGCGGCGTCGGATAGTGCGTTGTCATGCCGCGAAGAATAGCTGACGCAGGCCCTCGCCCGGCTCTTCCACGCGCATGAAGGCCTCGCCGACCAGGAATGCATGGATGCCGGCATCGCGCATCAGCGCGACGTCCTGCGGGCCGAGGATGCCACTCTCGGTGACCAGCAGGCGGTCACGCGGCACCGCCTGCTGCATGTCCAGCGTGGTCTGCAGCGACACCTCGAAGGTGCGCAGGTTGCGGTTGTTGATGCCGATCATCGGCGCCGGCACCTGCAGCGCGCGCTCCAGTTCGTCGATGTCATGCACCTCCACCAGCACGTCCATGCCCAGCGACAGCGCCAGCTCGGACAACGTGGCCAGCTGGGTATCGTCCAGCGCGGCGACGATCAGCAGGATGCAGTCGGCGCCCAGCACGCGCGCCTCGTACACCTGGTAGGCGTCGATGACGAAATCCTTGCGCAGCACCGGCAGCGTGCAGGCTTCGCGTGCCTGCTGCAGATAGGCGTCGGCGCCCTGGAAGAAGTCCACGTCGGTCAGCACCGACAGGCAGCTGGCGCCACCGAACTCGTAGCTGACGGCGATGTCGGCCGGGCGGAAATCCGGGCGGATCACGCCCTTGGAGGGGCTGGCCTTCTTCACCTCGGCAATCACCGCCGGGTCGCCATTGGCCACCGCCGCCTGCAGCGCGCGCACGAAGCCACGTACCGGCGGGGCGCTGGCCACGGCGGCCTGCAGCGCCTCGAGCGGGCGCTGGGCGCGGCGCTGGGCCACTTCTTCGGCCTTGCGGGCCAGGATCGTCTGCAGGATGTCGCTCATCGTCTTCGGGTCGGTGCGGGGGGCGGTGAGGACGGCCATTATCGGCCATCGAGAGGGTCAGGCTGAACCGCGCGCTCAGGCAACCAGCGCGCGGGTGGTCTCCACATACTGCTGCAGGCGCTGGCGGGCGCTGCCGTTGGCGATGGCGGCACGGGCGCGGGCCAGGCCGTCTCCGATGTCACTGGCCACACCGGCCACGTACAGGGCGGCACCGGCATTCAGCGCGACGATGTCCAGCGCCGGGCCCGGCTCGTTGTCGAGCACGGCGCGCAGCATCTGGATGGACTGTTCCGGGCCGTCCACGCGCAGGTTGCGGCTGGCCGACATGGCGATGCCGAAGTCTTCCGGGTGGATCTCGTACTCGCGCACCTTGCCGTCGCGCAGTTCGCCGACCAGGGTGCCGGCGCCCAGCGAGATCTCGTCCATGTTGTCACGGCCCCAGACCACCATCGCGCGCTCGGTACCCAGTTCGCGCAGCACGCGCGCCTGGATGCCGACCAGATCGGGATGGAACACGCCCATCAGTACCGACGGTGCACTGGCCGGGTTGGTCAGCGGGCCGAGGATGTTGAAGATGGTGCGCACGCCCATCTCGCGGCGTACCGGCGCGACGACCTTCATCGACGGGTGATGGATCGGCGCGAACATGAAGCCGATGCCGGTCCGGTCGATGGCCGCGGCCACCTGGTCAGGCTGCAGCTCGATCACCGCGCCCAGCGCTTCCAGCGCATCGGCACTGCCGGACTTGGACGACACGCTGCGGTTGCCATGCTTGGCCACGCGCGCGCCTGCAGCAGCAGCGACGAACATCGAGCAGGTGGAGATGTTGAAGGTGTGCGAGCCATCGCCACCGGTGCCAACGATGTCAACCAGGTTGGAGGTATCGGCCACCGGCACTGGCCGGGCGAATTCACGCATCACGGTGGCCGCCGCGGCGATTTCGTCCACGGTCTCCTTCTTCACGCGCAGCCCGGTGAGGATGGCGGCGGTCATCATCGGCGAGACATCGCCGCGCATGATCTGCCGCATCAGGTCGACCATTTCGTCGAAGAAGATTTCGCGGTGTTCGATGGTGCGATGCAGGGCTTCCTGGGGGGAGAAGCTCATGGGAATGCTCCTTGGATCAGGCCGCCGGGCGCTGCAGGAAATTGCGCAGCAGGGCGTGGCCGTGTTCGGTGAGGATGGATTCGGGATGGAACTGCACGCCTTCCACCGGGAACTGGCGGTGGCGCAGGCCCATGATCTCTTCGATCGAACCGTCGTCGTTCTCGGTCCAGGCAGTCACTTCCAGGCAGTCCGGCAGACTGTTCTTGTCCACCACCAGCGAGTGGTAGCGGGTGGCCTGGTAGCGGTCCGGCAGGCCAGCGAACACGCCCTTGCCTTCATGGCGGATCGGCGAGGTCTTGCCGTGCATGATGTTGCCGGCACGGATGACCGTGCCGCCGTAGACCTGGCCGATGCCCTGGTGGCCCAGGCACACGCCGAGGATCGGCGTGGTCGGGCCCAGGCGCTCGATCAGTTCCAGCGACACGCCCGCTTCGTTGGGCGTGCACGGGCCGGGCGAGATGACGATGCGCTCGGGCTTCTGCGCGGCGATCTCGTCCACGCTCATCGCATCGTTGCGCACCACCTTCACTTCGGCGCCCAGCGTCTGCAGGTACTGCACGAGGTTGTAGGTGAAGCTGTCGTAGTTGTCGATCATCCACAACATGGTCAGGTTCCGTCGCTTATCAGGAAAATGGCGTACACGTTTTCGGTGTAGGTGATGGGGCCGGCTTCCACCGACTCGCGCAGGCGCGAGCCCGTGGTCTCGATGCTGTTCATCGGTGCCTCGGGCGCGGGCGGCGAGGGCGGCGTCACCAGATCCCCATTGCTGGGCCAATTGCCCGCCTGCACGCCATAGGCAAAGTTCGGCGCCACATCGGAAATGCTGTACAGCCCGCGCAGCTGGGTGCCGTAGGCCTTGGCCAGGCCCTGCGCAGACTGGCGGGTCTCGGCCGCCGCCTCGCCCTTGAGTTCGCGGCGCAGCGCCACTTCGCCCGAGTAGGTCGGGGCCACGCTGCTAACCTGCACGTTCTCGTTGGCCTTCAGCGCCCCCAGCACGTCCTGCATCTGCTGGACGCTGGCGAAGCTGGCGCGAAGTTGACGTGACACGCGGGTGCCGATGAAAACCTGCCGGTTCTGCTCATAGCGCGTGGCAGGACCAATCCGCAGGTTGTCCGCGCGCACGCTGCCTTCCACCGCCTTGTGCTGCTTGAACAGTGCCAGCACGCGGGCAACGTTGTCCTGCACGCGGCGGCGCGCGGCGTCGGCGTCCATGTCGGTCTCTTCGATATTCAACTGCAGGCCGAACCGGTCCGGCATCACCACGCGACGCGCCTCGCCCTTCACCAGCAGGTGCGGCTGCGAGGGAATGGTATTGGCCTGCGCCCATGCAGACGGGGCCATCGTGGCCAGCAGTGACGACCACAGCAATGCGCTCAGCAGCTTCATGCAGTACTCCTTGTCTTGAACGGGAACAGCGGAACGACCACGGCGCGGCGGCCGTGGCGAGGCAGGCTTACAGGCCCTTGGCAGCCTGGGCAACGGCGCGGAACAGCGCGCGGCCCTTGTTCATCGTCTCGTCCCATTCCTTGTCCGGGTCCGAGTCGTAGACGATGCCGGCGCCGGCCTGCACGTACAGGCGGCCGTCCTTGATCACCGCGGTGCGGATCGCGATCGCGGTATCGGCATCGCCGTGCCAGCCGATGTAGCCGATGCTGCCGGCGTAGACATTGCGCTTGATCGGTTCCAGCTCGCGGATCACTTCCAGCGCGCGGATCTTCGGCGCGCCGCTGACGGTGCCTGCCGGGAACGTGGCACGCAGCACGTCGGCGTAGCTCAGGCCCGGCTGCAGCTGCCCGGTCACTTCGCTGACGATGTGCATGACGTGGCTGTAGCGCTCGATCACGAACTGCTCGCCCACTTCCACGGTGCCCGCCCTGGACACACGACCGGCATCGTTGCGGCCGAGGTCGATCAGCATCAGGTGCTCGGCGCGTTCCTTCGGGTCGGCCAGCAGCTCGGCTTCCAGCGCCAGGTCCTGCTCGGGCGTGGCGCCACGCGGGCGGGTACCGGCGATCGGTCGCACGGTGACTTCGCCATCCTGCAGGCGCACCAGGATTTCCGGCGAGGAGCCGACCACCTGCAGGTCGCCGACATCCAGGAAATACATGTACGGCGACGGGTTCAGTGCACGCAGCGCGCGGTACACATCCACCGGCCGCGCCTTGAACGGCACGCTCAGGCGCTGGCTCAGCACCACCTGGAAGATGTCACCGGCGCGGATGTATTCCTTGCTGCGCTGGACCGCATCGACGAAGCCTTCGCGGGTGAAACCGGAGACGAAATCGGATTCATCCAGCACATCGCTGTTGAGCGGTGCCGGATAGCCGGCGCCCGGCGCGCGCAGCTTGGCAGTCAGTGCATCCAGGCGCGCCTGCGCCTGTTCGAAGGCGCCGTCGACACGCGGGTCGGCGTGCACGATCAGGTACAGGCGGCCCTTGAGGTTGTCGAACACGGCCAGCTCGTTGGAGTCCAGCAGCAGGATGTCCGGCGTGCCCAGCTCATCGCGGCCGGCCGGCGGGGCCAAGCGTGGTTCGATGTAGCCGATGCACTCGAAGCCGAACCAGCCGACCAGGCCACCGGTGAAGCCCGGCAGGCCTTCCAGCTTCGGCACCGAGTGGGCGCTGCGCAGCGCCTCGACTTCGGCGAACGGGTCGGCCACCTCGCGGGTGTCCACCACCTGGCCGTCTTCGCGCACGGTCAGCGTGTGGCCGTGGAAGGCGTACACGCGGCGCGCCGGCAGGCCGATGATCGAGTAACGACCAAAGCGCTCGCCGCCTTCGACGGATTCAAACAGGTAGGTATTGGGGCCGTCGGCGAGCTTTAGATAGACCGAAAGCGGCGTGTCCAGGTCGGACAGCACTTCGCGGACGACGGGAATATGGGTGTGGCCTTCAGCGGCCTGCTGCTGAAACTGAGCGTGCGAGTTCAAGACGACTTTCCTTCCGGGACACAGCGTTATGGGGGCGGACGACGGCAACGGGCCACCATCGCCACCAACGGCGTGCGGAAGAAAGGGTATGCGGGGTCGTCAGGCTGGACACCCCTTGACTGTATCGCAGCTTGGACGGCAGGGGAACCCTGGAAAACTGAACCACGGGACGGGCGGGGCCAGCCACGGGAACCGACGACGCGGACCGATAGAGTCGACTGTTGGTCGACTTGCCCGCGTAGCGCGAGGTTTTACGCCGTCGGAACGAAGAGCAGTCGACTAACAGTCGACTCTACCTCCCTACCCACCCAGCAACGGGCAGCCAGCCGGAAGATGCATCCGCACCCTGCCCGGCACGCACTCGATGCGGAACTGGCGGGCCTGTACCGGCTCGCCATCCAGATTGAGGGTCAGCGGGCGCTCGGATGCGATCTCCAGCCACGGCAGCCGCGCACGCGTGGCCAGCTGTTCCAGCGCAGCCTGGGTGCCCGACTTCAGCATCTGGCCGAGGGTGGCGGTGACCTCCCCTTCCAGTTCCGGAAGCACGGTCACATCCAGCAGCCCATCATCGATCAATGCCTGCGGACACAGTTGCTGGCCGCCACCGGCCTGGCGACCGTTGCCGATGCCGAGCGCAATGAAGTCGCCTTCCCACGCGAAGTCCGGACCGGACAACCGTGCGGTGATCGGCTCGATGCGGCCGAGCTTGGCGATGCCGGTGATCACATAGGCCAGCCCGCCCAGCATCTTCTTCAAGCCCGCATCAGTCTCCACCGTCACCTGCGTGCCGAAGCCACCGCTGGCGAGATTGGCGCACCACCATTGGGTGCCATCGGCGTTCACGCGCAACAGGTCAATGGCGTGCGGCGTCGCCTGCCCGATCAAGGCGAAGGCCTCCTTCGGTTCGGTCGGTATGCCAGCCGCAGTCGCGAAATCGTTGGCGGTCCCCATCGGGATCAGCGCCAGCGAGGGCAGCGCATCTGCCAGCTCCTCACGATGCGCCAGTGTCTCGGCCACCGCACTGAGCGTGCCATCGCCACCGGCGGCCACGATCACATCCACGCCATGATCGATCGCCTCGGCGACATAGCGCTCGGCGTCACCGTCCTCCCAGGTCACCCGTACGTCCAGCTGCACGCCCTGTCCGCGCCAATGGCCGACGGCGTCGCGCAACTCATCATTGCCGGCGGATTTGCCGTTGAGGATCAAGCGCCAGCGCGGGGTGGTCATGCAGAGCTTCCAGGGATGCGGTGGCACAGGCTAGCAATGCGCTGTTTGCCTGCGGTGAATGTCACGCAGATGTCATTCAGCTACCGGAGAATGGGAGTCCATAGCAGGGACGACGGATGGAGGCAGGATCAGCCTCCCACGCATGCAGCGAGGCCACGCCAGTGATTGGCGTGGCTTTTTTTTTTGGGGTGTGCAGGGAGTGCGAACCAAGGTTCGCACCCACCAGGTTGCGGTTCGCTCCCCCCCCGGGTTGCGGTTTGCACCCACCCGGTTGGTAGATCCACGCCATGCGTGGATGCACTTCGCTTCACCCGTTGGCGAAATCGTGCAGCGCCTGGCCCTGCAGCCGGTACACGGTCCACTCGTCCTGCGGCTTCGCACCGGCAGCGGTGTAGAACTCGATGGCCGGGGTGTTCCAGTCCAGCACCGACCATTCGAAGCGACCGCAGCCCTCGGCTACGGCCTGGCGTGCGATGTACTTCAGCAGTGCCTTGCCGGCGCCCACGCCGCGCTTTTCCTGGCTGACATACAGGTCTTCCAGGTAGATGCCCTTGCGGCCCAGCCAGGTGGAGTAGTTGTAGAAGTACACCGCATAGCCGATGGCCTCGCCGTCGGCTTCGCAGATCAACGCGCGTGCGGTCGCATCGGCGCCGAACAGGCTTTCGGCGATGCCGATCTCATCGGTCTGTACCGAATGCTCGGCCTTCTCGTAGATGGCCAGTTCGCGGATGAAATGCAGGATCAGGCCAGCATCGGCCACGGTGGCCGGACGGATGTTCAACAGTGCCATGCGCAGATAAAGGGGACGGAGGGAATTAAACGAGATTAATCCCCTCCGTCCCCTTTTTGTCAGCGGGCGGCGGCGACGTTGGCGCGCATCTGCGCGATCACGTCCTGGTAGCTGGTCTTGGCGTTGAAGATGGCCGAGCCGGCGACAAAGGTGTCGGCACCGGCAGCCGCGATCTCGCCGATGTTGTCGGCCTTCACGCCGCCGTCGATCTCCAGGCGGATGTCCTTGCCGCTGGCATCGATCATCTTGCGCACCACCTTCAGCTTGTCCAGCGCCGAGGGGATGAAGGCCTGGCCACCAAAGCCCGGGTTGACCGACATCAGCAGCACCAGGTCCAGGTCCTCCAGCACCCAGTCGAGGATGTCCACCGGCGTGGCCGGGTTCAGCACGATGCCCGGCTTGCAGCCCAGCGAGCGGATCAGCTGGATGGTGCGGTGCACGTGGCGGCTCGCCTCCGGGTGGAAGCTGATGTAGGTGGCACCGGCCTCGGCGAAGTCCGGGATGATGCGGTCCACCGGCTCGACCATCAGGTGCACGTCGATCGGCGCGGTCACGCCGTGCTTGCGCAGCGCCTGGCAGACCATCGGGCCGATGGTCAGGTTCGGCACGTAGTGGTTGTCCATCACGTCGAAGTGGACCCAGTCCGCGCCAGCGGCGAGGACGTTGTCGACTTCCTCGCCGAGGCGGGCGAAGTTGGCGGACAGGATGGAGGGGGCGATGAGGCAGTGGGACATGGCCGGGCCTTGCAACGAGGGGAAAGGGGTCAGCGCTTGCGCAGGGTCTTGATGCGGTCGTAGGCGGCGTTGATGCGCCGCGACTTCTGCTCGGCCTGCTGCTGCAGCTCGGGGGCGGCGCCGCCAAGCTTGTCGGGGTGGTACTGCGAGATCAGCTTGCGGTAGGCGCGCTCGACCTCGGCATCGGTGGCCTCGGAGGTCAGCCCCAGCTCCCGGTACGGGTTCTCCTTGTTCAGGCGGAACCAGTCCGAATCGAAGGCATGGCCGATCAGCAGGCCGACCACTGCACCAAACAGCGGATTGGGCCGGAACAGCAGGGCGCCGGCAATGAATCCGAGCAGTTTTCCGTACCAGCGCATGGCGCTCCGGGGTCGACCGACGAAATGGACGCTCATTTTACGTCACAGCGGGCCCGGACGGCTTTACACTAGGCCGCCCGCTGGTCAGCGGGCCCGCCGGGTCCGTTGGGCAGCAGCCGTATCGACAACGCCCCAGGAGTGCCCGTGCCAACCACGCTGTTGCAATCCGATCTCCCCGGCCTGCCCTTGCGCCATCGCGGCAAGGTGCGTGATGTGTTCGATATCCCGCGCGAGCGGCTGCCAGCCGGAACCCCGCCGGGCGAGTACCTGCTGATGGTGGCCACCGATCGCCTGTCGGCGTTCGACGTGGTCCTGCCCGACCCGATCCCGGGCAAGGGCGAGATGCTCTGCCAGGTCTCCAACTTCTGGTTCGCCAAGACCGCGCACCTGATGCCCAACCACCTGACCGGCATCGACGTGGCCAGCGTGCTGCCCGAAGGCGTGGACCCGGCCCTGTATGCCAAGCGCGCGGTGGTCACCCGCAAGCTGAAGCCGGTGCCGGTGGAAGCGATCGCCCGCGGCTACCTGATCGGCAGCGGCTGGAAGGATTACCAGCGCACCGGCAAGGTCAGCGGCATCGACCTGCCCGACGGCCTGCGCCAGGCCGAGCAGCTGCCCGAGCCGATCTTCACCCCCTCGACCAAGGCCGCTGTCGGCGACCATGACGAGAACATCGATTTCGATGCGATGGTGAAGCAGGTCGGTGCGGAGCTGGCCGAGCGCGTGCGCGACGCCACCCTGCGCATCTACAAGTTCGCCGCCGATTACGCTCGCGAGCGCGGCATCATCCTGGCCGATACCAAGTTCGAGTTCGGTACCGACGCCGATGGCCGCCTGTACATCATGGACGAGATGCTGACGCCGGATTCCTCGCGCTACTGGCCGGCCGACGAGTACGAAGTGGGCACCAGCCCGCCGAGCTACGACAAGCAGTTCGTGCGTGATTACCTGGAGACGCTGGACTGGGGCAAGACCGCCCCGGGCCCGACCATCCCGGCCGAGATCATCGAGCGCACCCGCGCCAAGTATGCCGAGGCACTGCAGCGCCTAGCCGGGATCAGCGTCGACTGATGCGCCTGCGCCCCCGGCCGGAAAGGCGGGGGCGTTCGGTAGTGCCGGCCGCTGGCCGGCAACCTCGCGAACACCTGCAGCCAGGCATGGCCTGGCTCTGGTAGTGCCGGCCGCTGGCCGGCAACCTCACGAACTCGGCTATGCTCTGGAGTGCCGGCCAGCGGCCGGCACTACCGTTGTCCGAGGAAGCAACGCAGCATGCAGACATCCACCGAGCTTGCGCGGCCGATCGACCGCTATTTCGCCAGCTACTCCGACGACCACCGCAATGTGATCAACCAGCGCATCCACGTGGTGGCGGTCCCGGCGATCCTGTGGTCGGTGGTGGCTCTGCTCTGGTGCCTGCCGCCGCTGATCACCTGGTTCCAGTACGGCATCTGGTCGGCGTTCGCGATGTTCAGCGCCTGGTGCTTCTACAACAAACTGTCGCGCCCGCTGGGCATCGGCATGCTCATCCAGTTCTTCGTGTTCGGCTGCCTGTGCCGCCTGCTGGAGGCCGAAATCGGCCTGCACAACCTGTTCTGGCTGGCGGTGGGCGTGTTCGTGGTGGCCTGGATCGCGCAGTTCATCGGCCACAAGTTCGAGGGCCGCAAGCCCAGCTTCCTGACCGACCTGACCTACCTGCTGATCGGCCCGGCCTGGGTGATGGCCAAGTTCTACCGCAAGCTCGACTGGCGCTACTGACCTGCCCAGGGTCGACGGCGCCCCTCGTTTCCTGAACGGGCAGATTCCATCACCCGCACTCCACGACGGCCCTGCCAGCCTGCGCCGGTGATCCGCTCCCCACTTCCCGCCCGTCGACGGCAGCCCCTGTGCGACAGGGCCTGCGGTCTCCCTGCGGGGGCGTAGGGCGTCCCCCGAGGGCAACCGGGGAGGGACTGCAGGAACGCGATGTTGCGTCGCAGAAAATATGAATCAGCGGACGTTACATGCAATTGATCGCTGTTCGATGGGTTTCAGCGACATTTCGCAGCCTGTTATCCTCCCTGACCTGCTCGTGAATCATGGATTCCCTGCATGCTCCCCAGCCTGCCCCTGCTGCTGGCCCTGCCGTTCCTGATGGCAGCGGCTGTTGCGGCCTTCCCCCGTAGTTCGCGCTCGACTGCTGCCTGGCTGGCGGCGCTGGCGCCGTTGGGCGGACTGGCCATCCTCGGCTGGCTGACCCCGTCCGTACTCGACGGCCAGGTGGTGCGGACGATGGTCCCTTGGCTGCCGCAGATCGGCCTGGACTTCACCCTGCGCCTGGACGGGCTGGCGTGGATGTTCGCCGGGCTGGTGCTGGGCATCGGCGCGCTGGTGGTGCTGTATGCGCGCTACTACCTGAGCCAGCAGGACAACGCGCACCGCTTCTACTGCTACCTGCTGCTGTTCATGGGCGCCATGCTGGGCATGGTGCTGTCGGGCAACCTGCTGTTGCTGATGATCTTCTGGGAAATGACCAGCATCAGCTCGTTCCTGCTGATCGGTTTCTGGTCACATCGCCAGGACGCCCGCGAGGGCGCGCGGATGGCGCTGGTGATCACCGGCGGCGGCGGCCTTGCGCTGCTCGGTGGCGTACTGCTGATCGGGCGCATCGTCGGCAGCTTCGACCTGGACGTGGTGCTGGCCGCCGGCGAGCAGATCCGCGCCAGCGCGCTGTACCCGTACGCGCTGTTCCTGGTGCTGGCGGGCATCTTCACCAAGAGCGCGCAGTTCCCGTTCCATTTCTGGCTGCCGCACGCGATGGCCGCGCCCACTCCGGTCTCTGCCTACCTGCACTCGGCCACCATGGTGAAGGCCGGTGTGTTCCTGCTGGCGCGCCTGCATCCAGCGCTGGCCGGCAGCGACCTGTTCTTCTACACGGTCAGCGGCATCGGTGCGATCACCCTGTTGATCGGCGCCTGGAACGCGATCTTCCAGCACGATCTGAAAGGCCTGCTGGCTTATTCGACCATTTCCCATCTGGGCCTGATCACCCTGCTGTTCGGCCTGTCCACGCCGATGGCCGTGGTGGCCGGTGTGTTCCACATCCTCAACCACGCCACCTTCAAGGCCTCGCTGTTCATGGCCGCCGGCATCATCGACCATGAGACCGGCACCCGCGACATGCGCAAGCTGGGCGGCCTGCGCAGGCTGATGCCGTTCACCAGCGCGCTGGCGATCATCGCCTCGCTGGCGATGGCCGGCATCCCGCTGCTCAACGGCTTCCTGTCCAAGGAAATGCTGTTTGCCGAGGCGATCACGGCCGGAGGCCCGGGAATCATGCGCACGGCGGTGTCGATCGCCGCATTGCTGGCTGGCGTGTTCGGGGTGGCCTACAGCCTGCGCTTCGTGCACGACACCTTCTTTGGCCCCGGCCCGCACGACCTGGATCGCGTGCCGCATGAGCCGCCGCGCTGGATGAAGGTACCGGTGGAACTGCTGGTGGTGATCTGCGTGGCAGTAGGCATCGCCCCGGCACTGACCGTGGCACCGGTGCTGCATGCCGCTGCGGCGTCGATCCTCGGCAGCGCCATGCCCGAGTACAGCCTGGCGGTATGGCACGGCTTCAACCTGCCGCTGGCAATGAGCGCGATCGGCGTGATCGGCGGCGTGGCGCTGTACTTCGGCCTGCGCAAGCTGATCAACCTGCATGCCGTGACCAACGTCAGCACTGGCCGCAATGTGTTCCATGCACAGCTGGATGCCGTGTCCGCACTGGCCATGCGCCTGACCAACGGCATCGCCAACGGCAGCCTGCAGCGCATGCTGCTGGGCCTGATGCTGGTGGCGATCGCAGTTGCCGCTGCGCCATTCGTGGCAAATCCGGCGTCGCCAAACTGGACCGCGCCGCAGCCGATGCCGCTGCTGGGCTGGGCGTTGTGGCTGGTGATGATGGCCTGCGCCGTGGCCACCCTGCGCATCTACAAGCAGCGCCTGCTGGCGGTGCTGCTGGTCGGCGGCGTCGGCCTGATGGTGGCGCTGACCTTCGTGTTCCTGTCCGCACCCGACCTGGCCCTGACCCAGCTGCTCGTGGAGATGGTGACCCTGGTGCTGATGCTGCTGGGCATGAACTACCTGCCCGCGCAGTCCGGGCCGGAACGTCCGCGCTGGCGCAAGCGCCGCGATGCGGTGATCGCGATCATCGCCGGCGCCGGGCTGGGTGCGCTGGCCTATTCGGCGATGACCCTGCCGCCGAACACCATGGCCGGCGAACTGCTCGCCCGTGCGTTGCCCGAGGCCTACGGCCAGAACGTGGTCAACGTGATCCTGGTCGACTTCCGCGGCTTCGATACCTTCGGCGAGATCACCGTGTTCGGCATCGCCGCGCTGGTGGTGCACGCACTGCTGCGGCGCACGCGGATGGCACCGGAACAGATCATGCCCGGCCCGCCGATCAAGCTGCCGGTGCCGGCCGACCTGGCGCAGATCATGTTCCCGCTGACGCTGACCGTGTCGATCTTCCTGTTCCTGCGCGGCCACAACGCGCCCGGTGGTGGCTTCATCGCCGGCCTGGTGCTGGCGGTGCCGCTGCTGATCCAGTACGTGATCCAGGGCACCGCGTCGGTGGAATCGCGCTTCGGCTTCGACTACATCCGCTGCATCGGCATGGGCCTGCTGATCGCCCTGCTCAGCGGCAGCGCCTCGATGCTTTTCGGCGTGCCGTTCCTGACCAGTGGCCACCTCGACCTGCACCTGCCATTGATCGGCGACGTGCCGCTGGCCAGCGCGATCGGTTTTGACATCGGCGTCTATCTGGTGGTGTTCGGCGGCGCCATGCTGATGCTGTCGATGATGGGCACGATCAAGCCCTCGCGTACCCGCGCTGCCCGCAAGGGTGAGATCGACCTGCAACGCCGTTCGGCCCGCACCGGGGAGATGCACTGATGGAACTGGCCCTGGCTACCGCGATCGGCGTGCTGACCGCCATCGGCATCTACCTGCTGCTGCGTGCGCGCAGCTTCGACGTGATCCTCGGCATGACCTTCCTGTCCTACGCCACCAACCTGCTGATCTTCGCCGGTGGCCGCGTGGTGCTGGGCAAGGCGCCGGTGCTGCAGGAGGGCGTGGACAGCCACCTGGGCAACTACACCGACCCGCTGCCGCAGGCACTGGTGCTGACCGCGATCGTGATCGCCTTCGCGATGACCGCAGTGAGCATCGTGCTGGCCATGCGCAGCCGCAGCGACAACCACAGCGACCATGTGGACGCCCACGAGCCCGACGACGACCTGCAGGATGAGAGCGCCTCGCCGCGCCAGGGCGAGGACCGCGCATGAACCATCTGGTGATCCTGCCGATCCTGATTCCGCTGCTCGGCGCCGCGCTGTCGCTGTTCGTCGAACACCGCCGCTACGGCCCCACGGTGCAGCGCGCGGTGGCCTGGACTGCACTGTCGGCGCTGGCGCTGGCGGTGGGCCTGCTGTTCGCATCGACCGCGGGCGGTGACATCAACGTCTACCTGCTGGGCGACTGGCCGTCGCGGCTGGGCATCGCGCTGGTGGCCGACCGGCTGTCGGCATGGATGCTGCTGACCACCCTGCTGCTGGCCATTCCCTGCCTGCTGCACGCCTGCTCGGGTTGGGACCGCCGCGCACCGCACTTCCATGCACTGTTCCAGTTCCAGCTGGTCGGCCTCAACGGCGCGTTCCTGACCGGCGACATCTTCAACCTGTTCGTGTTCTTCGAGGTGATGCTGATCGCCTCCTACGGCCTGCTGCTCAGCGGTGGCCGCGGCCTGCGCATGCGCATCGGCCTGCACTACGTGGTGTTCAACGTCACCGCCTCGACCCTGTTCCTGATCGCGCTGGGCCTGCTGTACGCCACGCTGGGTTCGCTGAACATGGCCGAGCTGTCGCAGCGCATCGCCGCGGTGCCGCCGACGCAGCTGACCCTGGTGAAGGCTACGATGGGCCTGTTGCTGCTGGTGTTCTGCGCCAAGGCCGCGCTGATGCCGCTGTACCTGTGGCTGCCGGAAGCCTATTCGCGCGCGCCGGCCGCAGTGGCGGCGCTGTTCGCGATCATGACCAAGGTCGGCCTGTATTCGGTGCTGCGCATCCAGATGCTGTGGTTCGGCGACGATGCCGGCGCGATGGCCGGCTATGGCCGCGACTGGCTGCTGTGGGCCGGCGTGGCGACGCTGGTGCTGGGCGGGCTCGGCGCCCTGGCCGCGACCCGCCTGCGCGTACTGATTTCCTACCTGGTCATCGTGTCGGCAGCCACGCTGTTCATCGCCTTCTCGGTGGGCACGCCGCAGGTGCTGTCGGCCGGCCTGTACTACCTGCCGCACAGCAGCTTCGTGGCCGCTGCGCTGTTCCTGGTTGCCGACCTGATCCGCCGCCGCCGTGGTGGCGCCAGCGACCGCAAGGAGGTGGTGGCGCCGATGCCAGGCAAGGAAACGCCGGCGGTGCTGTTCCTGATCGGGGCAGTGTCGGTGGCCGGCCTACCGCCTCTGTCCGGCTTCCTGGCCAAGGCCGCGCTGCTGGCCGGCATGCCGGCGCAGTACACCGGCCCGGTCTGGACCGCCGTGCTGGTCAGCAGCCTGCTGGTGATCATGGGCCTGACCCGCGGCGGCATCCGCCTGTTCTGGCGCGTGCCGCCGGTCGATCCCGATGCACCGAAGCCGCGCAAGGCTCCCCTGCGCCGGGTAGAACTCTACGCCGCCTGCCTGCTGCTGGCCTACGGCATCGGCATGACCCTGGCCGCGGCACCGTTGATGCGCTACACCGACGCCACCGCCGCACAGCTGCTGCAACCCAGCGAGTACGTGCAGCAACTGCGTGCGACCACGCCGGAGATCCGCCAGCCATGACCGCCCAGCGCTCCCTGTTCCGTCGCCTGATTCCCTCGCCGATGCTCAGCATCATGGTGGTGGCGTTCTGGCTGCTGATGTCCGACAGCTTCACCCTCGGCCAGATCGTGCTGGGGCTGCTGCTGGGCGTGGTGGTGCCGCTGTTCGCCGCGCGCCTGGACCGCGAGTTCGCCCGCATCGGCACCCTGCGGCCACTGCCCAGGCTGGTGTGCGTGACCCTGTGGGACATCCTGATGTCCAACATCCGCGTCGCCCTGCAGGTGCTGGGCCCGGAAAAGAACATCCACCCGGGTTTCATCTGGCTGCCGCTGGACATCGCCAACATCCACGGCATCGCCGCGCTGACCAGCATGATCACCCTGACCCCGGGCACGGTCTCGGCCGCGCTCAGCGACGACCGCAAGTTCCTGCTGGTGCACGTGCTGCACCTGGAGGACCCACAGGACCTGATCGATACGATCAAGCGCCGTTACGAAGCGCCGTTGATGGAGATCTTCCCATGACCGGTTTTGAAGTCATCCAGACCACCCTGGTGGTGTGCATGCACGTGGTCGGCCTGGCCATGCTGCTGGCCACCTGGCGCCTGCTGCGCGGGCCGACCGTGCCCGACCGCATCCTTGCGCTGGACACCCTGTCGGTGACCGCGATCGCCGAGCTGATGCTGTTCGGCATGTACCTCAATTCGCCGATCTACTTCGAGGCGGCGCTGATCATCGCCATGCTCGGCTTCGGCAGCACCGTGGTGCTGAGCAAGTTCGTGCTGCGCCGGGACATCGTCGAATGATCACCGCGATCCAGATCGGCCTGTCGATCCTGCTGCTGTTCAAGCGCCTGCACGCGCCGACCAAGGCCAGCACGCTGGGCGTGGGCTGCGTCCTGGTGTGCTCGGTCTGCTACCACATCTTCCTCGGCCAGGACCCGCAGCCGCGCGAGCTGCTGATCACCGTGTTCCTGTTCATCACCGCACCGATCAGCGCGCACATGATGGCCAAGGCCGCGCTGTCGCTGCTGATGGAGACCCGCCCCACCCTGCCGGGCAACGAACGTGCCGCCGAGGAGCAGCTGCCGCCGCCGGAGCCGGTGCGGGAAGAAGAAACCACGCAGAACCGGTAGTGCCGGCCGCTGGCCGGCAGTGGCAAGGGTTCCGTCAGAGGCAGTGAGGTTGCCGGCCAGCGGCCGGCACTACCTCATGCCGCGCCGACCAGCAGCAGCTCCAGCACGAACCAGCCGACAAACGCGACCAGCAGGATCACACCTTCGCCGCGGCTGATCTTCAGGTCGCCACGCAGCATCGGGTACAGCACCAGCGCGAACGCCAGCAGCGCCGGCAGTTCCAAGCGCACGAACGAGGCCGGCAGCGCCAGCGGCTGCAGCACGGCCATCGCACCGATCACCAGCAGCAGGTTGACCACGCTGGAACCCAGCACGTGGCCCAGCACCATGTCGCCATGCCCGCGACGCGCGGCGGCGATGGCGGTGGCCACCTCCGGCAGTGCGGTACCGATCGCCACCGGCAGCAGACCGACCAGCAGTGGGGTCCAACCCAGGGCGGCGCCGAAGTCGGCGGCGGCGCCCACCACCAGGCGCGCGCCCCAGTACAGCGCCAACGCGGCAATCAGCACGCGCAGCACGTTCAACGGCAGGCTGGTGCGGCTCAGTGCGGACTCGGCGATGGCCACCTGCACCTCGGCGCTCTCGCTTCGACCACGGCGCAGCAGCAGCACCTGCACCACGATGAAGCCGGCCAGCAGTATGCCGCCCTCCCAGCGTGCCAGGCCGCCATCAAGCCCGAACAGGATCAGCAGCACACCCGCCGCCAGCAGCGACCACCACAGCACCGTCTGCAGGCGCGCGCGCAGCAGCAGGGGCGCAGCCATGGCCGCCACCGCCAGGGTCAAGCCCAGGTTGACGATGCTGCTGCCCACCGCGTTGCCCAGTGCCAGCTCCGGTTGGCCCACCGCCAGGGCGCGCGCGTTGACTGCCAGTTCCGGCAACGACGTGGTCACCCCGAGCAGCAACAGCCCGGCAGTGAATGCGCTGGCGCCGAAACGCTGGGCCAGGCCGGACACGGCCTTGACGATGGAGTCCCCGCCCAACGCCAGCAGCAGCAGGCCGAGGAGGAACCAGGCAATGGCAATGGCGATCATCGAGCACTCCCCCAGCGGTCGTGGCGCGATTCTACGCTTGGCCCGTACGCGCGGCTGGGCCGTGGATCAAGGATCAGCCACAGCCTTCCGCATAATCGACCTGCGGGGTCTGTCCGACGCGCCAGGCACCCACCCGGCCATCGGCACCGAGTGCGAAGTCGATCACCGCCCCGCCCTCCTGCGCCGGGCGCACGCGCAGGTGCTGGGCCTTCTCGTCGTACTTGTCGGGGCCGACGTCCGCGCGCTCGGGATACAGCACCTGCAGCTCACCCAGGGTCATGCCGACCTTGCCACCGCCCGGTGCGGTGATGGCGGCGCTGCGCACGTCGTAGCGCACCAGCTTGCGGCCCTCGATCATCAGGCGCGGATCTTCGGCATCCTGCGGGCGCAGGAAGTAGCAGCCGTCGTTGCTGTCGTCAGCCGGCAGCGGCTTGCCGGCCGCATCGGTGCCCAGACCCTGCAGCGGCATGCCGAAGCCGGCACGGACCTCGGCGATGCCGGCACCCAGCTTCGCCCCAGCGAAGCCATCCAGGCGCGCGGGACTGTCCTCGCGACGGTCATTGGCTGGACGGGCGGCCAGGTCGGGATCCGTCGACTGCGCGGGTCCGGTCGCCGAGGCGGTTTCCGCCGGGGTGTCGCTGCCGCTGCCGGCCGCCCCCTGCTTGTCGGGGCCAGCACTGCAGGCGGTGAGCGAAAGGAGCAACAGACCAGCAAGCGGAAGGTGCTTCATCGGTGCGGTTCCCTGGCACAAGGATGACTGCACGCTAGCCCATCCGGTGTGCAGGCGCTGCATTGTCATCGCGGTTTCATCGCCTTCGTTCAGGCTCGGCGAGCACCGACCTGGCCGTCCCTTCCATGCAACCGCGCAAGACCGATCTCGCCCGAACCGCGCTGCAGGCCCACCGCGCACCGCTGGACATGCGCCAGCGCCGGCTGCTGATCCTGTGCGACGGCCAGCGTACCGTCGCCGACCTGACCGGTCTGCTCGGCCAGGAAGCACCGGCGATGGTCATCCAGCTGGTACAGGCGGGGTACCTGAGCACCGGCACGGGCGCCACGACCCCAGCACCGTCGACCGCAGCCGCAGTGGCGCCGGTGCCCGCGCCGCCGGCAGCCACACCTGCTGCACCCGCGGTCCAACGCCGGCGCTCACTGGTGGCAGCGCGCATCTACGTGCTGGGCATCCTGGAAATGCAGCGGCATCCACAGGCGGCGGCGCTGTTCCGCGACCTGCAGCAAGCGCGTGCGGAGGACAAGGTGCTGCAGCGACTGCAGTCGGCAATGCAGCTGCTGCCCACGCTCACTTCGGATGGCTATTGCCAGCGCGTACGGCAGCGCCTGCTGGAGGCGTTGCCGTTGGAGCATTGCGACGCGTTCGCCGAGGTCGCCTGAAGAAAAAGGGGACGGAGGGGATTAAGTCGTTTCAGGCACACGTGTGCTGATTGCGGCTTAATCCCCTCCGTCCCCTTTTTAGGGTCAGCGGTAGTTGTTGCGCAGGCCGTTCCAGCACTGCTGGTAATCGCCCTGGCGGTGGCCGGCGGCCAGCGCCTGTGCGGTCGGGCGGATCACTGCGCGGGTCTCGAACATGAAGGCCATCGTGTCCTTGATCACATCGGCCTTGGACAGATCGGCACTGGAGGCCTTGTCGAAGGTCGGCGCGTCCGGGCCGTGACCACTCATGCAGTTGTGCAGCGAGGCGCCACCCGGGACGAAGCCTTCGGCCTTGGCATCGTAGGCGCCATGCACCAGGCCCATGAACTCGCTGGCGATGTTGCGGTGGAACCACGGCGGACGGAACGTGTTCTGCGCCACCAGCCAGCGCGGCGGGAAGATCGCAAAGTCCATGTTGCTGGTGCCCGGGGTGTCGCTGGGCGAATGCAGCACCAGGAAGATCGACGGATCCGGGTGATCGTAGCTGATCGAACCGATGGTGTTGAAGCGGCGCAGATCGTAGCGGTACGGCGCGTAGTTGCCGTGCCAGGCCACCACGTCCAGCGGCGAATGGTCGATCGGCGCACGCCACAGGCGGCCCTCGAACTTGGCGATCAGCTCGAAATCGCCATCCACATCCTCGAACGCCGCATGCGGGGTCTCGAAGTCACGCGGATTGGCCAGGCCGTTGGAACCGATCGGGCCGAGGTCGGGCAGCTTCAGCAGCGCACCGTAGTTCTCGCAGATGTAGCCACGGCTCGGGCCATCGGGCAGTTCAACGCGGAAGCGCACGCCGCGCGGGATCACCGCGATCTGCTGCGGCTCGATCTCGATCACGCCCAGCTCGGTCAGCAGGCGCAGCGCGCCCAGCTGCGGCACGATCAGCAGCTCGCCGTCGGCGTCGTAGAAGTAGCGGCCGACCATGTCGCGGTTGGCAGCGTATAGGTGGATGCCCACGCCGGCATGCGCATCGGGCGAGCCGTTGCCACCCATTGTGTACAGGCCTTCGACAAAATCGGTCGGCAGCTCCGGCAGCGGCAGTGGGCTCCAGCGCAGCTGGTTTGGCGAGGCCGGCTGTGCGCCGAAATCACACTGCAGCTGCGACTGCGCGAACGGGGTGAACTCGCCATGGGTCACCGCCGGGCGGATCCGGTACAGCCAGCTGCGGCGGTTGCTGCCACGCGGCGCGGTGAAGGCGGTGCCGGTCAACTGTTCGGCGTACAGGCCGTGGGCCACCTTCTGCGGTGAGTTCTGCCCGACCGGCAGCGCGCCGGCAACGGCCTCGGTGGCGAATTCGTTGCCGAAGCCGGACTGGTAGCCGCGGGCGGTGATGGCGGGGGACATGGGAACTCCAGAGATTGCCGGCCAGCGGCCGGCACGACCATTCGGACAGGCAATGCCGGCGGGACGCCGACATTGCCTGCAGACCTTACAGCACGCCGCGGCGGATCTGGTCGCGCTCGATGCTCTCGAACAGTGCGGTGAAGTTGCCTTCGCCGAAGCCTTCGTTGCCCTTGCGCTGGATGATCTCGAAGAAGATCGGGCCGATGCAGTTCTGGGTGAAGATCTGCAGCAGCTTGCGCTGGTGGGTTTCCGGATCGGCATCGATCAGGATCTTGTTCTTCGCCAGGCGCGGCACGTCTTCACCGTGGTTCGGCACGCGCTGGTCGATCACGTCGAAGTAGGTCTCCGGCGTATCGAGGAAGTCCACGCCCTGCGCGCGCATCGCTTCGACGGTCTCGTAGATGTTCTCGGTGAAGCAGGCGATGTGCTGGATGCCCTCGCCCTTGTACGCGTCCAGGTACTCGTTGATCTGGCTCTTCGGATCGGACGATTCGTTCAGCGGGATGCGCACGATGCCATCCGGCGCGGTCATCGCCTTGGACACCAGGCCGGTCTTCAGGCCCTTGATGTCGAAGTAGCGGATCTCGCGGAAATTGAACAGGCGCTCGTAGTAGTCCGACCACTGCTGCATGTTGCCGAAGTACAGGTTGTGGGTCAGGTGGTCGATGAAGGTCAGGCCGAAGCCCACCGGGTGCAGGTCGGCACCGGCGATCGGCTCGTAGTCGCCGTCGTAGATGCTGCCGGCGCTGCCGTAGCGATCGACCAGGTACAGCATGCAGTCGCCGATGCCCTTGATGACCGGCGCGCTGACCGCCTTGCTGTCCGGCTTGAAGGCGATGGCTTCGGCGCCGTTGCCCAGCGCGGTCTGGTAGACCTCCTGGCCCGGCTTCTTGAAGCGGATGGCGAAGCCGCAGGCGCACGGACCGTGCTTCTCGGCGAAGTCGGCGGCGAACGAATCGGGGTCCTCATTGACCAGGAAGTTGACGTCGCCCTGGCGATAGACGGTAATCGGACGCTGCTTGTGCTTGAGCACGGCGCTGAAGCCCATCTTCCGGAAGTACTCGTGCAGCTCCTGGCCACGGCCGGCCGGGGCGGCGAATTCGACGAACTCGAAGCCGTCGATGCCCATCGGGTTCTCGAAGGTGGTGACCTGCATGCCGGGGTTGGGATGCGAGGCGGTCGGGACTGCGGTATTCATGGCGTGGCTCCGAATCGGTACCGCATCGGTACAAACCAGGTGCGGGCAGGTAGGGACCCGGCGAGAATGCAGGGTCTGGACCTACCCCTTATAGTTACACTTGAAACCACCAGCAAGGTGCACCGCAACATGAGCCCCGCCGATCCCGTTTCGACCCGCCTGCGTTCCTCGCACGTCCTGCTCGACCTGGAACAGTTCCTGCCGTACCGGCTGAGCGTGCTGTCCAACCGGGTCAGCGGCAACATCGCCAAGCTATACGGCGATCGTTACGGTCTGGCGATTCCCGAATGGCGGGTGATCACCATCCTGGCGCTGTACCCGGGCTCCTCGGCCAGCGAGGTCTCCGACCGCACGGCAATGGACAAGGTGGCGGTCAGCCGCGCCGTGGCCCGCCTGCTGGAGCGCGGCTTCATCAAGCGCGAGACCCACGGCGACGACCGCCGCCGCTCGGTGCTGGCGCTGTCGGCAGCTGGCTTCGAGGTGTACGAGACCATCGCGCCGATGGTGATCGAGATCACCCGCAAGCTGATGTCGGTGCTGAGCGAAGAGGAAGAGCAGGTGCTGGAGAAGCTGATCCTGCGCCTGGCCGGCGAAGGCCTGGAGCGGATGGGCGAAGGGGTCTGAAAGAAAAAGGGGACGGAGGGGATTAAGTCGTTTTGGGCCCCAAGTCGCGGGTGCCGACCCCGGCCGGTAGCGGAACAGTGGCTGGGCGATTGTCGTCCGCTCCCTTTGATCTGACGGGACCCGCTCTTTGGCGGACTGCGGACCGACCGCAAACGATGCCATCGGACGCATTCACCTTCCGCAGATCCCGCCCTGAAGTGTCGCCCTCGCCCAGCGGCATTTCCGCATTGGCCCGATACGGCCCGTTTCCGCCAGGCTGGTGTATCGGAACGGGCTGATCCAGTGAATTCTCCTATTGGACTGCTCACGTGTGCGGCCGGACGGTAAACGTTCAACGGGTACCAGCCCGGCCATCCACATCGAACGGGCTCCCTCATGGATGACTCGCGTTCAACGTCGCCGCATGGTCAGGAATTGCTGGCCGATCTCAGAGAGCTGATCTGCGCAGCGCGCAGCAGGATGCACAGGTCCATCAACGCCGAGTTGACGCTGCTGTACTGGCGAATCGGTCGTCGCATCCCTGTTGACCAGATGGCGGGGCAGCCTGCGCGTTACGGCGAGGTTCTCTTCACCCGGATCGCCAAGGCGCTGTCTGCCGAGTTCGGCACATCCTTCGGTGAGAAGAGCCTGCGCCGGATGGTGCAGTTCTCCATCGCATTTGCAGACGAGCAGATTGTCGTATCGCTGATACGACAATTGAGCTGGACCCATTTCATCGCGCTGATCCCACTGGCGGACCCACTCAAGCGCGACTTCTATGCACAGATGGCCGCCACCGAGGGCTGGAGTGTACGTACGCTGCGCCAGCGCGTCGATTCGATGCTGTATGAGCGCACGGCACTCTCCAGTCAGCCAGAGCAGACCATCGCCGAAGAGTTGGCGGCACTGCGCGGCAACCAGCAGCTGTCTCCAGGTCTGATACTGCGTGATCCCTACGTACTGGACTTTCTTGGCCTCAAGGAGAGCTGGGACGAGCAGGACCTTGAAACCGCGATCCTTCGCGAGATGCAGGGCTTCCTGCTTGAACTTGGCACGGGCTTCAGTTTCGTCGCCCGCCAGAAGCGCATCCAGATCGACGGCGATGACTTCCACCTGGACCTGCTGTTCTACAACCGGCGCCTGCGCAGACTAATTGCCATCGAGTTGAAGATCGGCGAGTTCAAGCCGGCCTACAAGGGGCAGATGGAACTCTATCTGCGCTGGCTGGACCGGTACGAACGTGAGGACGGCGAGCAGGCGCCGTTGGGCATCATCCTCTGCACAGGGAAGAAGGCGGGCCAGATTGAATTGCTGGAGCTGGATCGCTCAGGCATCCATGTTGCGGAGTACCTGACCACGCTGCCCTCCCGTGAGGTCCTCAAGCAAAGATTGCAGACTGCCATGGAGCGGGCGCGGCAGCAGCTGCAGACCGCGGCGCCCGGCCTCCCGTAGATCTACGCCACGCGCGGATGGCATCCATGCTTCAGCTCAGATGCTTGCGCCGCGCATGGATCCACGGCACTGCCAGTGCTGCAATGGCACCGCCGGCGAAGCCGAGCGAGGCCGCAACCGTGGCTGCTTCGACCGCCCCCGGCAGCGCCAGCGCTGCCGCCACCAGCAGCAGCGACGGCAGGCCGACGAAGGTGCCCAGGAAGAAATGCCAACGCGGTGACCAGGTATTGAGCTGCAGCAGGCTGACCGGTTGCCAGGCTTCCGAGGCAGCGTCCTCGGCGATCTTCGCCACCGCCTTGGCCAGGTCCACTTCCGGCAGCGCGCGCCCCTGCCGTGCGGTCGCCAGCAGCTCGGCCACGGCCTCCACCGGCGGGAAACTGGACGGCCACGCGGCCGGCGCCGGCACGCCATACGCGGTCAGCACCGGCACGCTCAGCCACGGCGCCACCAGCGGGCGCATGCGACGACGGCCATGCACGCACCAGATCTGTTGCTGCCCATGCGCGGTGACGCTGTACAGCGCCAGTTCGTTGGCCGGCGGGTAGCCGAGCATGGTCACCCGCGCGGCCAGGCTGTCCTGCCCCATCGCGCGCAGGAAGCCGGGGCGGCTGCGCCCTTCCTGCATCCACACCAGTCCCAACGCACCCACCAGATAGGCCTCGGCCACGTCCTTGCTGCCAGCGGTGGCGCGTTCGTCGCTGGCCAGGTACCAGGCCAGCGATTTCGGTTCGGCGACATCGTCCAGGCCCCAGCGGCTGTCGTCTCCCAGAACGTGGCGCACCGGCAGGCGCGCGGGCGCGGTTTCGCCACGTTCGCCAGGTTGCAGGAACGGCAGCACGCCCTGGATGAAGGTGGACAGCTCGATCGCACGCACGCCGTGCCCCTGCCACTCCGGTGGCAGCAGCCCGGCCAGCTGGCCGTCGGCGGCCAGCGCATCAAGCCGGGACTTCTGCTCGACCAGCTTCTGCACCGCCCCCTTCAGCACCACGTTGTCGGGCAGCGCGATCTGCGGCAGGCGATGGCGCGGCGGTGCCAGGTCGACGGTGGCCTCGCCGGTTCCGGTGTCATCCAGCAGCGCCTCCTGCGGCGGCAGGGTTACGCCCTCGCCTGCTCCACCCTCGGCCAACTCACTGGCGGGTTCGGGCAGTCGTTCGGCGTGGTCGCTGTGCATGGGCGTTCCGGAAGGTTGCATCGACGGGATGTCGACTGAGGTCCTTGCCGGTAACGGCGAGCGCGTTGCGATATTGAGATGCCGATTCCGGGAATGTGACCGCAACCACAGTAGATCCACGCCATGCGTGGATGCACTTCTGTGCCGACCAACGGTCGGCACCCACCGGGGATGGCGGTCAGCGGTCGGCATCCACCGGGGTTGGCGGTCAGCGGTCGGCATCCACCGGGGTTGGCGGTCAGCGGTCGGCACCCACCGGGGTTGGCGGTCAGCGGTCGGCACCCACCCGGGATGGCGGTCAGCGGTCGGCCCCCCCTGCCGGCCAGCGGCCGGCACTACCCCTATTCCGGTTTGTCAGGTGCCCATTGTTTCAGGAACGCGCTCACCCGTGCCGGCTGGAAGGCTTCGCCCCTGCGCAGTTCGCCGGTGGCCTGCGACACCAGCAGTCCGCCATCGGCATCGAGTACCAGCAGGTATGGGTAGTCGCGCTCCATCACCGGGAACTGGGCGAAGAAGGCGGTGTTGGGCTGCTCGTCGCTGGCGTTGACCTTCACCCACACGTAGTGGGCATCGCGGAAGCGACGCAGGTCGCCGTTGCCTTCCACCACATCGTCCAGCGCCCGGCAGCGCTCGCAGGCGGCGTTGCCGACCTCCAGCAGGATGCGCTTCTTGCCCCGCTGGGCTTCCACCTTGGCGGTGGCCAGATCATCGGCGGGGTTGCGGGCCGGGTCGAACTGCGCACCGAGCCCGGCGATGGCGGCGATGTCTGCCGCCACCGGGGTGTTGCCCGAGGCCACCGGTTCGCTGGGGTCGGCGACCGGTGGCTCGGTGGGTCGGGTATCCAGGGGCTGCGTGGGCTCGGCGGTGGCAGGCGGTTGCGGTTGGGAACAGGCGCCGATCAGCGCCGCACAGACCACCACTGCCGCAGTACCGAGCTTGCTACGCATGCCTTCTACCCTCCCATCATTACTTGACGCCGTGCATCAGCTTGTTGATCAGCGGGGCGATCAGGAACAGCACCACGCCGGAGCCGATCAGGGCCCAGAACCCGAAGGTATACCCCTTCAGGGCCGACTCGACCGTCATGCCGCCTTCACCACTGACCACGCCAGCGAAGATGCCCGACAGGTTGTTGCCGATGCCGGTGGACAGGAACCAGCCGCCCATGCCGAAGCCGACCAGGCGCACCGGGGCCAGCTTGGTCACCATCGACAGGCCGATCGGCGACAGGCACAGCTCACCCACCGACTGGATGACGTAGACCATGAACAGGGTCCAGAACGGGATCTTGCCGTCCACGACCATCTGCGACAGGGCGAACATCAGCAGCGCGAAGGCGGCGCCGTTGAACAGCAGGCCCAGGCCGAACTTGCGCGGGATGGACGGATTGGCGCGGCCCATGGCCACCCAGATCCAGGCGATCACCGGGGCCAGGGTGATGATCGCCACCGAGTTGACCGACTGGAACCACGCGGTCGGGAAGGTCCAGTCACCGAACTGGCGGTTGACGATGTTCTCGGCCAGGAAGGTGAACGAGCTGCCGGCCTGTTCGAAGAACATCCAGAACATCACGTTGAAGGCGAAGATGATCAGCATGGCGATCACGCGGTCGCGCTGCACCTTGCCTTCGCGGATGCCCTCGACCAGCAGCAGGATGGCCAGCGCGGTGAACATCGCACCCAGGATCCAGGCCAGCGCGGTGGCGCCGGTGGCCAGCAGGAAGTACGCGACCGGGATGGCGACCACGGCACCGGCCAGCACCATGATGATGCGGCCGAAACCTTCAGCGCCGGCCGGCGGTGCACCGATGCCCTTCAGGCCGGCACGACCGATGTAGAACCACACCAGCGAGATCAGCATGCCCACGCCCGAGGCGATGAACACGACCTTGTAGGACGGCATCGCGTCGGTACCGAACACCTTGCGGGCCAGGTACTCGGTCAGCACCGGGGCGATCATCGCGCCGATGTTGATGCCCATGTAGAAGATGGTGAAGCCCGAATCGCGGCGCTCGTCCTTCAGCCCGTACAGCTTGCCGACCATGGTCGAGATGTTGGGCTTGAACAGGCCGTTGCCGACGATGATCGTGGCCAGGCCGAGCTTGAAGATGTGCTCCTGCGGCAGCGAGATCATGAACAGGCCGGCGGCCATGATGATCGCGCCGGTCAGGATCGAGCGCTGGTAGCCCAGTACCCGGTCGGCCACGTAGCCACCGAAGATCGCCGCGGCGTACACCAGGGCCAGGTAGGCGCCGTAGATGCGGCTGGCGTCGCCTTCACCGGCAGCGCTGCCGTTGTAGAACTGGGCGACGATGTACAGCACCAAGGCCCAGCGGATGCCGTAGAACGCAAAGCGTTCCCAGAACTCGGTCATGAACAGCATCCACAACGGGCGCGGGTGGCCCAGCGTGGTCTTGAAGTCCGGCAGCGCCGGCTCTGGGGTGTTCGCAGTGGCGTTTACGCTCATGCGGGTTTCCTGGTTCGGTGGATGACGAGCACGTCCGCTGTGCAGTTGGAGCAACGCGCGAGGATCACCGACTTCTGGCGTTCACGTCAAATACACGCCGTTTGAGGCAGGTGCCAGCCTGCTCGCTGAACTTGCATCTGAAACGATCCAGCCGCCGGCCGGGATCCAAGCTGAATGCGGATCAGGCCTGTTCGGCCGGGGGCGCGGCCTGCAGGCTGGTGCGCACCTGGAACAGCTCAGGGAAGAAGGTCAGCTCCAGTGCCTTGGCCAGGAAGCCCACGCCGGACGAGCCACCGGTGCCGCGCTTGAAGCCGATCACCCGCATCACCGTGCGCATGTGGCGGAAGCGCCACAGCTGGAAGGCGGTCTCCAGGTCCACCAGGTCCTCGCACAGCGCGTACTCGCGCCAGTAGCGGTCGGTGTCCTGGTAGATGCGTTCGAAGACCGGCTGCAGGGCGTCGTCGGCCACGTGCGGCTGGGTCCAGTCGTGGGCCTCGTAGACCGCCGGCACGGCATGGCCGAAGCGGGCCAGGTACTTCAGGAATTCCTCGTACAGGCTGGGCGCCTCCAGCACGGTGCGCAGCTGCGCCTGCCCGGCCGGGTCGTGCTCGAACACCTGCAGCATCTGCGCGTTCTTGTTGCCCAGCAGGAACTCGATGTAGCGGTACTGCAGCGACTGGAAGCCCGACGACGGGCCCAGCACGTCGCGGAAGCCCATGTATTCGGACGGGGTCAGGGTTTCCAGCACCGACCACTGCTCGGTCAGCTGGCGCAGCACCTGCTTGCTGCGCGCCAGCACCTTGCGGCACTGCCAGACTTCATCGCGCTGCAGGAAGCCGATTGCGGCACGCAGCTCATGGCCCAGCAGCTTCAGCCACAGCTCCGAGGTCTGGTGCTGGATGATGAAGAGCATCTCGTCATGGTGCGGCGGGCTGGACAGCGGCTGCTGCGCGCTGAGCAACTGGTCCAGCCGCAGGTAGCCGCCGTAGGTGAGGCGTCCCTGCAGGTCGGTGTGGATGCCGGCTTCGAGATCGCGTTGGTTGTTGTCGACGGACATGGGCGGGACCAGATCGGGGGCGGCAAGGGTAGCGCGTTGCCGCCGCGCTGGCAGCCGCCGGGTCCATACCGGGGCGTGCGGTTGGCCGTGGAGCATCGGCCGATCCCAGGCCTGCGCGTGGAACCGTCCAGGCCGTTGTACTGGCGGTCAGCCAGGGGCGTATTCTGATGCTTTGCAGCAACGACTGAATACGTTGTTGTTATTGGTCCCCCACCCGCCGGCAGGGGTAAAACGGGGAATCCCCGTGTTGCGGCGCAGGAAGGCTATTCCGTACGCGTTCCTTAACATGGCGATTCATATCATTTGTAACTTCTCTGTCGAAGGTGCAGTACGCAATGACGGTTGCCGCTGAATTCAAGATCGAATACCTGCAGTACCTGGATACGGACGGCAAACTCGTCCGCGATGACCTGCCTGCGTCGCTGCGCGATCCCAAGGTCCTGGTACCGCTGTTCAAGCAGATGCTGTTCGTACGTACGTTCGACAGCAAATCCATCGCACTGCAGCGCACCGGCAAGCTCGGCACCTATGCCGCCTGCCTGGGCCACGAAGCCGCGCACGTGGGTATCGGCGCGGCGATGCAGAAGGACGACGTGTTCGCGCCTTCGTACCGCGAGTATGGCGCGATGTTCATGCGTGGCGTGCGCCCGCACGACGTGCTGATGTACTGGGGCGGCGACGAACGCGGCAACGATTACGGCGGCAACGCGGCCAAGGACTTCCCGTTCTGCGTGCCGATCTCCACCCAGTGCCTGCATGCCGCAGGCGCGGCGCTGAAGTTCAAGCTCAACAAGGAACCGCAGATCGCGGTGGCCGTGTGCGGCGACGGCGGCAGCTCCAAGACCGACTTCTACGCAGCACTGAATTCGGCCGGCGCCTACAAGCTGCCGCTGATCCTGTGCATCGTCAACAACGGTTGGGCCATCTCGGTTCCGCGTTCGGCCCAGACCGGTGCCGAAACACTGGCGCAGAAGGGCCTGGCCGGTGGCCTGCACTGCCTGCAGGTGGACGGCAACGACCTGATCGCGGTGCTGGCGGCCATGGAGCAGGCGCGCGAACGTGCGCTGGCCGGCGACGGCGGCACCGTGCTGGAACTGATGACCTACCGCCTGTCCGACCACACCACCGCCGATGACGCGCGCCGCTACCGCGACGACGCCGAAGTGAAGGATGCCTGGCAGCGCGAGCCGATGCTGCGCCTGCGCAAGTACCTGATCAACGCCGGTGTGTGGAGCGAAGAAGAGGAAACCGCCTGGGTCGCCGAGTGCGGCACGCGCGTGGACGAGGAAGTGAACCTGTACCTCAACACGCCGGTGCAGCCGGTCGAGGCGATGTTCGACTTCCTGTATGCCGATCCGCCGCCGGACCTGCTGGCCCAGCGTGCCCAGGCGATCGCCCTGGAGAAGCGCCATGGATGAGATCAAGAACGGCGCGCCCGGCGCGCACACCAACGCCGCCGACAGCGCTGCGGTCGCGCGCGGAGAAGAGAGCATGACCACCACCCCGATCACCCTCATCGAAGCCATCACCCAGGCGCTGGCCTGGGAGCTGGAACACGACCCGTCGGTGCTGGTGCTGGGCGAAGACGTGGGCGTCAACGGCGGCGTGTTCCGCGCCACTGCCGGTCTGCAGCAGCGCTTCGGCTCGGACCGCATCCTCGACACCCCGCTGGATGAAACCACCATCGCCGGCCTGACGATTGGTCTTGCCGCGCAGGGCATGAAGCCGGTCGCCGAAGCCCAGTTCGATGGCTTCATGTACCCGATGGTCGACCATATCGTCTGCCACGCCGCACGCCTGCGTTACCGCACGCGTGGTCGCCTGCACTGCCCGATGGTGCTGCGCGTGCCGTGGGGCGGTGGCATCCGCGCGCCGGAACACCACAGCGAAGCCAACGAGGCGATCTTCACCAACGTGCCGGGCCTGCGCGTGGTGCTGCCGTCGTCGCCGCAGCGCGCCTACGGCCTGCTGCTGGCCGCGATCCGTGAGCCGGATCCGGTGATCTACATGGAGCCCAAGCGCATCTACCGCCAGTACAAGGAAGTGGTCGTCAACGACGGCGAAGCCTTGCCGCTGGACGTCTGCTTCGTGCTGCGCGACGGCACCGACGTGACCCTGGTGACCTGGGGCGCGCAGGTGAAGGAAGCGCTGGAAGCGGCCGACAAGCTGGCCGGCGAAGGCATCAGTGCCGAAGTCATCGACGTGGCCACGCTGCGTCCGCTGGACTTCGCCACCATCGCCGAATCGGTGGCCAAGACCGGCCGCTGCGTGATCGTGCAGGAGGCCCCGAAAACCGCGGGCTTCGGCGCCGAGATCGCCGCGCGCCTGGCCGAGGAATCGATCTACGACCTGCTGGCCCCGGTCGAGCGCGTCACTGGCTACGACACCCACATTCCGCTGTTCCGCCTGGAAATGAAGTACCTGCCGAGCGTTGAGCGGATCGTGGCTGCGGCCAAGCGCGCGGTGGCGGCCGGCTGACATGCGGGCCCGCCTTCTGGGGGCTTACCGCAGCCAGTATCCCAACCCGCTCCGGTTCCACACCGGCCAGATCGTCGAAGTAGGTGTCCGTGACGAGGAATGGCCGGCGTTTGCCTGGGTACGCACCAACGATGGGCGCGCTGGATGGGCGCCCATCGCCTGGTTGCAGCTGCTGGACGAGGGTCGCGCCGAAGCGCTGTGCGACTACGACGCCCGCGAGCTGGATGTGGAAAACGGCGAGATGGTGAAGCTTCATCACGAACACGGCGGGTGGTGGTGGTCCGAGCGCGCCAATGGCGCGACGGGTTGGCTGCCGGCCCGCGAACTGGAACTGCTGGAAGAGAACTGCAAATGAGCCAGACCAAGAACTTCAACCTGCCCGACCTGGGCGAAGGCCTGCCGGACGCGACCATCGTCGAGTGGTTCGTCAAGGAAGGCGATGTGATCAAGCTGGACGAGCCGCTGGTGTCGATGGAGACCGCCAAGGCCGTGGTGGAAGTGCCCTCGCCGTTCTCCGGCAAGGTGCTGAAGCTGTCCGGCGGTGCCGGCGACATCATCCCGACCGGCTCGGTGCTGGCCAGCTTCGAACTGGACCCGAACCTGCCGCAGCGTGCCGATGGCCAGGACACCGGCCACAGCCATGGTCACGCCGCACCGGCCGCGCCGGCTGCCGCACCGACCCCGCCGCCGCTGCCGGCTGCGCCGGTCGCTGCGGAGGAAGCCAAGCCGGCCGCCGCCGAGCGTGACGACGCCGGTACCGTGGTCGGCGCCATGCAGAGCTCCAACGCCGTGCATGCCGAACAGGCGCTGGCCGTCGGTGGCGTCAAGGCCGTGCCGGCCGTGCGTGCGATGGCGCGCAAGCTGGGCGTGGACCTGAGCCGCGTGGCCGCTACCGGCACCGATGGCGCGGTCACCATGGCCGACGTTAAGCAGGCTGCCGCCAACGGCACCGCCAAGCTCGGCGCTGCTCCGGCACCGGTTGCCGCTGCTGCCTATGCCGCGCCGGCCCCGGCGCAGGTGTCTGCCCCGGTGCAGAGCGAAGCCCGCACCCCGCTGTCTGCTGCCGGCAAGCCGATGCGCACCCAGCCGCCGGGCGTGGTCGCCAAGGGCCAGCCGGAACCGCTGAAGGGCGTGCGCCGCAACATGGCCCGCGTGATGGCCGATGCGCACAGCAAGGTGGTGCCGACCACGCTGAACGACGACGCCGACATCCACGCCTGGCTGCCGGGCAACGACGTCACCGCGCGCCTGGTGCGTTCGATCGTGGTCGCCGCGCAGAAGGTGCCGGCGATGAACGCCTGGTTCGACGGTGAAGCGCTGACCCGCACCCTGCACGCACAGGTGGACATCGGCATCGCCGTGGACACCGACGACGGCCTGTTCGTGCCGGCGTTGCGCAATGCCGACATGCTCGACGCACGCGGCATCCGCGAAGGTGTCAACCGCCTGCGCGAGCAGGTGGAATCGCGCTCCATCGCCGCCTCGGAACTGAGTGGCTACACCATCTCGCTGTCCAACTTCGGCATGTTCGCCGGCCGCTACGCGACCCCGGTCGTGGTGCCGCCGTGCGTGGCCATCGTCGGTGCCGGCCGTGCCCGCCACCAGATGACCCCGGTGATGGGCGGCGTGGAAGCGCACAAGGTGATCCCGCTGTCGGTCACCTTCGACCACCGCGCGGCCACCGGTGGCGAAGCAGCACGCTTCCTGCGCGCGATGATGGACGACCTGGCACTGGCCAGCTGATCGGCCACCTGACCGGTAGGTGCCAACCGTTGGTTGGCACATGACTTGGAGAAAACGCCGGGCATTGCCCGGCGTTTTTTTGTGCCTGCTCCGTCGCGCTCCATCCACGCATTGCGTGGATCCACTGGGCTCTCCGACCGTCGGTCGAAAGCGCAACGGAGTACTTTGAGAATAGTTGAATGGATTCCCAATAGCAGCTCGATAGCATTGAGCCTCTCTGCAGACGTCGAACTTCCGTGCTTGAGACACCACCCACACTCGAAGAATTCATGAAGGCGGGCAATGATTTTTTCCGCGCCTCTCCATTCTTCCTACGGTTGACGAGGAATGAGGACCCGTCAGACACGAACTGGGTCCTTGGCATCATCTTCCTGCGCTGGCTCGCCCGAAATCGCGCGTTCCTTGACGCATCAGTCGGCTCTACGGTAGCAGCCGCCCCCTCGCCGGCAGATGCCCTGGCATGCATCGAAGCTGCCTTCCAGGACGAAGTCCCCGGCGCTGCGTTCGACCCGGAATTGCTGGAGTTCACCGTTCGCTACTTCTGCATGGCCGCACCCTACTTGTCGGACTTCTTCTCGTTGTTCCCTCAAGACGCCATGCCTTCGCCGAACGCCATGTGGGACAAACAGGAGCAGGTGTACGCAATTATCGACTCCCGCCTGCAGTCATGGCGCAACGGCGAGCCCCTCGTCCGGGCGGTCATCCCCAGGACCGATCAACAAGGAGACGCCGAACCGGCTACGCCGCTGGACGCTGACGTCTGGATCTCAACACTGGCAACGCTATCGGATGCTGCGGTCACCCACGAAGGTGACCGTGCATACGCCAACCACTTCTACAGGCCACTGACGAAACCACCGTCAGTAGAAGTCGTCCTTGCGGTCATGAGGGAGTTCCTCCGGAACCCGCCACATGACGCGTCCATCATGTGTGCAGCGGAGAACTTCCTGTCGGATATTCCGCTCTCCCGCTACATCAAAGCGTATTCCATCCTCGCACCCGACCTCTTGGACGTCTCTTCAGATGCTGCGCTCAATCTCTTCAACTATCCGGGCAGTGAATTAAAGCCACGCCAGGTCCGACAGTTCATCAAGGAGCTCAGGCGATGCAATCCCGAGCGCGATGTGGTCGGAGAACTGGCCCAGCTGGCCATTGCATGGAATTCGGAAGACGACGAGACATTTTCAATCGTCATCGAAGCAGCGCAGAAGCAAGGGTAGTTCCAGGAGCCGGCACGTACCGGCTCCCTCCCTGAATCAACTCCGCGCCACCAACCCCTCGGCGCGGCTGTACACACGCAGGCGGTGGCCATCAGGATCTGCGCCGACGAAGGTGTGGCCGAACTCCAGCGTCACCGGCGCCTGCAGGATCTCCACACCAAGAGCGCGCCACGCATCGTGCGTCTGCTGCACGGCGACGGGGTTGGCGACCACCATCGCCAGTTCCGCCGCGCCGGCCTGCGCGGACACCGGCGGCTGCACGTCATCGCGCTGCCACAGGCCGAACGCGGCGCCATCACCGAGCAGGAACAGCGCAAAGCCGGGCGACTGCTCGACCGGCGGCTTGCCGAGAATGCCGCTGTAGAAAGTGGCGCTGGCGGCGACGTCGCGCACGTACTGCAGCAGGGTGCTGGGCTTGAACATGGGGAAGCTCCGTTGTTGGGAGCGATCATGGTGGTATGGGCCTGCTGACAGATTCTGTCAGTAGAGTCGACTGTTGGTGGAGTCGACTGTTAGTCGACTGCTCTTCCTTCAGCCTGCTTAAAATCCCGCGCTGCGCGCGATAGTCGACTAACAGTCGACTCTACCCCGCCGCCCGCTCCCCGCTGTTGCTGTGGCTACGAACGGTCCAGCCAGTCCGGTGCAATGCCCTGTGCCTTCTGCCACCGTCGCAGCAGGGTGGCGCGTGGCACGAGGTAGTGATCCTCCAGCACACGCACCTGGCGGATGCGGTCCAGCCGGAAATGACGGAAATCCTCGCGGCGCTCACACCACGCCGCCAGCATCGGCACTTCATCGAAGTAGCCCAGCGCGAACGGCCAGACGGTGCGCTCGGTACGCTGGCCCTGCGCGTCTTCGTAGCCGAACTTCAATCGCTGCTGCGAACCCACAGCTTCACGCACGGCCTGCAGGCGCGCGGGGGGAACCTTGCTCCCAGCGCGCGAAGGGCCCACGCGCAGGCCACTGTCACGCAAGGCCTCGCGGCGCGCCGCAGGCAACACATGCGCGATACGCGCCAGTGCATCACGCGCCGCCTCGGCCAGCGCCGGCTCGGTGCGCGCGGCGACCCAGCGCAGACCGAGCACCAGCGCATCGATCTCGGCCGGCGGCAGGGTCATCGGTGGCAGGGTGTCGCTCGGCGCCAGCTGATAGCCAACGCCGGCCTCGCCACGCAGGTCAGCGCCCTGCTCACGCAGGGTCTCGATATCGCGGTACAGCGTGCGCAGGCTGATGCCCAGCGCTTCGGCCAGCGTCTGCCCGGCCACCGGCCGCCGATGGCGGCGCAGCAGCTGCAGCAACTGGGTCAGGCGCAGCGCACGTGACATCAGCCAACCAGTGCGCTCGATGCCACCACGTGCTCACCCGGTTGCGGGGCCAGCGCGGCCTCGACCAGAGCCTTGGCGATTTCGCTGGCCGGGTTGATCCGCCACGCCCGTGGCAACACCGGCCCCAATGCACCCAACACCGTCAGGGCCAGGCGCTCGCCACGACGCACCTCGTTGCGCTCGCCCCCGATCAGCCCTGGGCGGACCAGGGTCAACGAATGGAAGCCCAGCGCACGAAGGTCACGTTCCAATTCACCCTTCACCCGGCTGTAGAAGATCGACGACTGCGGGTTGGCACCGGCCGCGGAATTCAGCACATAAGTCTGCGCACCCTGTGCCTGTGCGAGCCGCGCGAACGCCAGCGGGTAGTCATGATCGATGCGGTGGAAAGCCTCGCGGCTGCCGGCCTGGGCAATGGTGCTGCCGAGCGCGCAGATGACCGCGTCCACGCGCGCCCACTCCGGTGCGGCCGGCAACGCATCGAAGGCCAGCACCGGGTTCTCCAGCTTCCCGTGGGTCATGCCCAACGGGCGGCGGGTGGGTGCCACCACGGTGCTGCAGCGCGGGTCGTCCAGCAGCCGGGACAGGGTCAGCCCGCCGACCAGGCCGGTTGCCCCCAGCAACATCACGCGCATCACCACCTCCACTGCGGCATCCTGTCGCCCATCCTAGCCGTTCAAGCCGTCGGCGGCCGCGCCGATATGCTGGAACCAGTCCCTGCCAGCCCCCAGGATTCGCTCCATGACGGACCAGCCCGACCACCGCCCTGCCCCCGGTACCGCCCTTGGGCCGCCGGCACGCGTGCGCGCGGTGGTGGACGATGGGCTGGGCGACCGCGTGGTACTGCAGGGCGGTGGTGGCGTGGCACTGCAGCAGCTGTTCGCCGGCGCCGACGCGCCGGAACCGCTGCTGGCCGCCTTCGCCAACGGCATGGCCACCCTGCCCGGCGAACTGGGTGACATGGGCGACCGCCTGCAGTCGGCGCAGGCCAGTGCCGATTGGCCGCGTTACGGGCGCGCGATGCGGCAGCTGATCGACAAGTACATCCGCACCATCGAACAGCATTCGCCGGACGGACAGCCGGAAAGCCTGCGCCTGTCCGAGCAGCTGCGGCTGCTGCTGGGTGGCGCGGTGGTGGCCCTGCTGCAGCACGACCCGGATCTGCGCGAACAAGCGCAGGCCCTGGCCACGCGCCTGCGCCAGTGGCAGCCGGGTACCGCACTGGAGCCGATCGAACAGGGCGTGCGCGAACTCGGGCACCAGGTCGGCGTGCGTGCCGAGAGCTGGCAGGAGCAGCAGGCGCTGCTGCTGGAACTGTTCGCGCTGCTGTTGGAAAACGTGAGCGAGCTGCTGGACGACCGCAGTTGGCTGCAGGGCCAGATCGCGGCGGTGCGCCAGCTGCTGGACGGGCCGCTGGAAGCCGAGGCAGTCGAGCGCACCCGTGCCGAACTGCGCGAAGTGATCTACAAGCAGGGCCTGCTGCGCCAGGGCATCGACGATTCGAAGGCGGCGATGCGCGGGTTGATGGGCGAGTTCATCGAGCGCATGGATGGCATGGCCACCAGCACCGGCGAATACCACGACCGCATCGGCAGCTACGCACTGCAGCTGCGCGAGGCGCGTAGCATCGCCGACCTCAGCCAGCTGCTGCAGGACGTGATGCGCGACACCGGCAAGGTACAGCAGCAGGCTGCGCAGGCCCGCGATCACCTGGCCAATGCGCGGCAGGAAGTGGAACGCGCCGAACAGCGCATTGCCGAGCTGGAGCAGGAACTGCGTGCCGCCGGTGACCTGGCGCGCATCGATCCGCTGACCCAGGCGCTGAACCGCCGCGGCCTGGACGAACTGCTGCAGCGTGAACTGGCGCGTGCTGCGCGCAACAACTCACCGCTGGGCGTGGCGGTGATCGACCTGGATGATTTCCACCTGACCAACGAGGCGCACGGCCACGCCGGCGGCGATGCGTTGCTGCAGCACCTGGTGGCCGTTTGCAGGCTGTTGCTGCGCGCCACTGACGGCATCGCACGGCTGGGTGGCGACGAGTTCGTGCTGGTGCTGCCGGAAACCCAGGGTGCCGACAGCATGGCCACCGTGCAGCGCCTGCAACGCTCACTGGCGCACCGCGTGCTGACCGTGCAGGACCGGCGCGTGCCGGTGCACTTCAGCGCCGGGCTGGCGCAATGGCAGCCGGGCGACGATACCGAGGCTTTGCTGCGCCGTGCGGATGACGCGTTGTATGCGGCCAAGCGACAGGGCAAGAACCGCGTGCAGGCGGGCTGACCGTCCGGCCCGTCGCGAACCGCTTTGGTAGGTGCCAACCTTGGTTGGCACACGCAGAAAACAAAGCGCCGACCAAGGTCGGCCTCTACCTTGCGACCCGCCGGTGATTACTTGCCGCGCAGCTTCTGGAACCCGGTCACCGCCGCGAGCACGATGGCGCCGGCGATGATGCCGACCACCATGTTACCCACCGCGCTGACCAGCCAGCCCCACTGCCCCTCGCCGCCCATCGCCTGTACTGCGTGGTGCAGCGCCGGCACGTTGTGCACCAGGATGCCTCCGCCCACCAGGAACATGGCAATGGTGCCGGCCACCGACAGGAACTTCATCAGCCACGGTGCCAAAGCCACCAGGCCGCGACCGAAGGCGGCCACGGCCCCACCCTTGCGCGACAGGTACAGGCCGACGTCATCAAGCTTCACGATGCCCGCCACCAGCCCATAGACGAAGACCGTCATCGCCAGTGCAACCACGGCCAGCGTGACCAGCTGGTTGGTGAATGATGCGGTGGCGACCACGCCCAGGGTCAGTACGATGATCTCGGCCGAGAGGATGAAGTCGGTGCGGATCGCGCCTTTCACCTTGTCCTTCTCCCACGCCACCATGTCCACCTGCGCGTCGGCCAGCGCCTTGCGCCGCTCGGCCTGATGCTCGGCGTCGTCCTCGGCTGAGTGCAGGAACCGGTGCGCCAGCTTCTCAACGCCCTCAAAGCACAGGAACGCGCCGCCGATCATCATCAGCGGCACGATCAGCGGCACGTTCCAGCCGCGGCTGTGCAGCCAGGCCTCCAGCGCACTGATCGCCAATGCTGCGGGCACCAGGATCACCTTGTTGACCAGCGAGCCCTTGGCCACCGCCCACACCACCGGCAGTTCGCGGTTGGCGTTGACCCCGGTGACCTGCTGCGCGTTCAGCGCCAGGTCGTCGCCCAGCACGCCGGCGGTTTTCTTCGCCGCGACCTTGGTCAGGACCGAGACATCGTCGAGGAGGGTGGCGATATCGTCGAGCAGGGCGAACAGGCTGGCACCGGCCATGGGAAGTCCAGAGAGGGAATGAGCGGATTCTGACCGATCCGGTGTGGACTGCGGAAGACGTCGGATTCACCGCGTGCCCACCGCCCCCCGGCGACACTGCGGAATCCGGACATCGCCGGCCCGTGGCCGGCGCTACCTGTCTTCGTCGCATGGGAGTTCCGCTTGAGCAATCCGCCCACCGCCAATGGCAATCCTCCGCTGGTCAAAGGCATGAACCGGCGCAGCCAGATCCTGCGCCTGCTGATGCGCTATCGCCATTCAGGGGTGTTCTCGGGCATGAACCTGGATGCCGCAGGCAATCCAGCCGACGTTCCCGCGGACGGCAACCCGGAACAGTTCGTCAGCGATCTGGAAGCGCTGGGCCCGACCTTCGTCAAGCTGGGCCAGATGCTGTCCACGCGCCCGGACATGGTGCCGGTGGAGTTCGCCACAGCCCTGGAGCGCATGCAGGAAAAGGTGGCCGAGATTCCGGTCGAGCGCATCCATGCGATCGTCGAGCAGGAGCTGGGCGCACCGGTGAACAAGCTGTTCGCCTCATTCGATCCCGAACCGCTGGGCTGTGCCTCGATCGCGCAGGTGCATCGCGCGGTGCTGCACGACGGACGCCAGGTGGCAGTGAAAGTGCAGAAGCCTGAAGTGGCTGCACAACTTCGCTCGGACCTGGAGGCGCTGCGCAGCTTCGCGCTGGCCGCCGACCACCTGACCCAGGTGGGCCGCCGCGTGCGCCTGCGCGACTGGCTCAACGAGTTCGCAAAGACCCTGATGCAGGAGCTGGACTACCACGCCGAGGCCGAGAACCTGGCCCGTTTCGGCCGACACCTGAAGCCGTTCCGCCGCCTGTGGATTCCGCAGCCGCTGTGGGACTACAGCAGCCAGCGCGTGCTGACCATGGAACTGGCCACCGGCGTGCGCGTGGATGCAATTCCCGATGTGCGCCGCACCGAACAATCGATGGACCCGCTGGCGGCGGCGCTGATCCGCGGCTACCTGGACCAGATCTTCGTGCACGGCGAGATCCACGCCGACCCGCACCCCGGCAACCTGCGGGTGATGCCCGATGGACGGCTGGCGATCTTCGACCTGGGCATGGTCGCGCACATGCCGCCGCGCCTGCGCGAGCGGCTGCTGAAGATCCTGTTCGCCGCAGTCGATGGCCGTGGCGAGGAAGTAGCCGACGATCTGATCAGCATCAGCACGCGGCTGGAGGCCTTCGACGAAGAGCGCTACCTGCGCGAGACCGGCCAGCTGATCGCGCGCTACGCCGCCAGCGGCAGTTTCTCCGAAGGCCGCGTGGTGCTGGACATGGTGCGCATCGCCACCGCCTGCGGCCTGCGTACCCCGCCGGAACTGAGCCTGCTCGGCAAGGCGCTGCTCAACCTGGAAACCGTATGCCGGTTGCTGGCACCGGACCTGGATACCCGCCGCATCGTCGAACGCCAGCTGCAGCACGTGATGCGTGCGCGCCTGAAAAAATCACTGTCCGCAGCCAACATCGCCAGCGAGGCGATGGAGCTGCAGCAGCTGCTGCGCGATGGGCCGCGCAAGCTGTCGGACATCATGGCGCTGCTGGCCGAGAACCGTCTGCAGATGAAGGTGACGGGCCTGGAAGAATCGCGGCTGATGGAGAACCTGCAGAAGATCGCCAACCGCGTGGCGGCCGGCATCATCAGCGCGGCATTGATCATGGCCGCCGCGATGATGATGAAGATCGACACCGGCTGGCACCTGTTCGGCTACCCGCTCATCGCCCTGATTCTGTTGTTCATCGGCGTAGTGCTCGGCCTTGGCATCGTGACCAGTGCATTGCTGTTCGATCGTCGCGCGCGGGCACGCGAAGAGCGCGGGCATCGCTAGCGAATCTGCGAAAACACCCGTATTCATACGGTTTTTAATGTAATCCAACGGAGCCTTTCACGCTCGTTTTACCTTCTGAGCGCGATTTCGCGCGCGTCATTTCAACAAACATTTCAGTCAGGTTCGTGCATGCACTATCGGGTCATCGGCCTGTCACATGCATGTGCTTGCGGCAGCGCCGGTCGGATGGACACGCGTCGGTACGACGTCCATCACCACCACCCCGTCACTGCCGAAGCTGCCTATGCTCTGGATACTGCTGCTGTCGTTGTTGCTGCTGTGCTGGTTGTTCCTCGCGTCCGGCAAATGGGTGTGGTGGAAGGCCAGTGCGTTCTCGCTGCTGCTGCTCACGCTCAGCGCATGGTGGCTGATCGACAAGCTGTCCGGTGATGGGCTCAACGCCGCCACGCTGTACCACCTCGGCGCCGACATGGAAGGCGCCGGAGTCTCCGACTTCAAGGGCTACATCGCCGGCTTCATCGTGCTGGCGCTGGTCTCGCTGCTGCCGCTGTTCGCCACGCGGGTGAAGCGCTGGCGCCGGCCCGGCCACGGTGGCGCGCTGTTCGCGGGCTTCGCGGCCGTGTGGGTGACCACGATCATGATCAGCCCGCTGGCCCGCGACGGCCAACGCCTGTACCAGCAGCTGCGCCCGGTCGACTTCGCCCGCATCGCCCCCGAATACCAGGTACCGACGCAGCCGCTGCAGCGCCCGCGCAACATCGTCTGGATCTACGGCGAGAGCCTGGAGCGCACCTACCTGGACGAAAACGTGTTCCCGGGCCTGATGCCCAATCTCAACCGGCTGGCGTCCGAGTCGCTGGACGTGCGCAACCTGGCCTCGGCCGAGGGCAGCGGCTGGACCATCGCCGGCCTGGTGTCGTCGATGTGCGGCGTGCCGCTGACCACCTCGCAGGGCGATGAGAACAGCATGGACCGGATGGGCAGCTTCCTGCCCAAGGCAGTGTGCCTGGGCGACTACCTGAAGCAGCAGGGCTATACCAACCATTACCTGGGCGGGGCCAACGGCCAGTTCGCCGGCAAGGGCCAGTTCCTCGCCAGCCACGGCTTTGACGAAGTGCATGACCTCGCCTGGTTCAAGCAGCAGAAAAAGATCGGCCGCATTCACTACTCCGCCTGGGGCGTGCACGACGACGTGCTGCTGGATACCGCCTACCAGCGCTTCGAACAGCTCTCGCGCGCCGGCTCGCCGTTCATGCTCACCACGCTCACCATGGACACCCATCACCCGGCGGGCCACCTGCCGGTGTCGTGCAAGGGCGAGCGCTACCAGAGCCAGTACGGCAACATCAACATGCTCAACGCGCTCAAGTGCAGCGACCGGCTGATCTCGCAGCTGGTCGAACGCATCCAGGCCAGCCCGTACGGCAAGGACACGCTGATCGTGATCGCCTCCGACCACCTGGCGATGCCCAACGATCTGACCCACATCCTGACCCGGCAGAAGCGCGAGAACCTGCTGCTTTTCCTGGGCGATGGCATTGCCCCGCAGCAGCTCAGCGCCGACGCCGGCACCACCCTGGATTCGGGTGCGACCCTGCTCAGCCTGCTGGACCCGAACCTGAAGACGATGGGCTTTGGCCGTTCACTGATCGATACCCAGCGCGCGCCCAGCGCCAGCGTGGCCACCCAGCGTGATGGCGGCCGAGATTACCCGCAGTACCTCGCCTTCGCCCGCTCGCTGTGGCTGGGTGAGCCGACCCGCGAGCTGAAGATCGATGGCGACGACCAGGTAGTGGTCGGCCTGCAGCACGTGCAACCGCCGGTGCTGCTGGAGTACGACAAGGACTGGGGCCTGAAGTCCGTGTATCTGGAAAACACCTCGCGCCAGTTTGATGATGCCGACCCGGACAACACCCTGGCCTATGTCGACCGCTGCACCGCGTTCGAGGACGGCTCGGCCGATGGCGACTGGTGCGCCCTGCTGGTCAACCGTGACAACGGCATCAAGCTGTACCGCGACAACGACCTGCGTGGCGGCATTGCCGTGGACGCACCGCTGGACGCATTCCAGGGCCCGCGCCCGAGCGTGCGCCAGGCGCACATGATCACCCAGAAGGGTCGCCGCACCCGCGCCGGCCAGTACATGCTGCAGCTGGTGGCGAGCACGCGGCCGGATCGTGGCTTCTGGATCGAGGCGGTGTCCTCGCAGCGCAAGGTGGTGCTGGCCCAGCAGTGGGTGCAGCCCGATGCCAACGGCAAGATCAACGTGTCGTTCGGGCTGGACCACGAAGTGGATGATCTGGAGATCCGCGCGTGGTTGAATCATGCCGAGAAGCTGGCGGTGGACACGTTCGCACTGGTGCCCTCGCACGGCCGACCGCGGGGGTAGGGTTCTTTGCAGGGCTGCGCCCTGCAGAACACCCCCTACTCCTGCGGATCGCGGGTGATGTGGATATCGGTCGGGGTCGACAGCGGAATGTTCCGCTCCGCCAGTATCTGCAGCAGGCTGAAGTACAGATCGCTGCGGGTGGCGTAGACCTGTCGCGGGCTGGCCACGTACGCGAAGCTGTTGATGGTGATCTGGCCACCGGCAATGCTGTCGATGTAGACCGTCGGCGCCGGCTGCTTCAGCACGTTGGTATGCGCGGTGTACGCATCCAGCAACGCCTGCCGCAGGTTGCCGACATCGGTGCTGGGCGGCACCGCGAACTGGATCTGGATGCGGCCCTGATTGTTGCCCATCGTCATGTTGCGCACGGTCTTGGTGACCAGCTCGGAGTTGGGCACGATCAGCGTCGACTTGTCGCCCACCTGGATCTCGGTCGAACGCAGGCTGATGCGGCGGATGTCGCCCTCCTGGTCGCCCAGCTTCACCCAGTCGCCGATCTTCACCGGGCGCTCGGCCAGCAGGATCAGGCCGGAGACGAAGTTCTGGGTAATCACCTGCAGGCCGAAACCGATACCCACTGACAGCGCACTGACCAGCAACGCCAGCTTGCTCAGCTGCAGGCCCATCGCGCTCAGCGCCCAGATCACCGCGATGATGATGCCCACGTAACGGGCAACGGTACTGACCGAGTTGCGTGCGCCCAGGTCCAGCTCGGTCTTGGGCAGGTAGGTGTCGGTCAACCAGCGCTGTACCAGCTGGGTGATCGCCAGGCCGGCCAGCAGCGCCAGTACCGCCAACACGATTCCCGCCGGTGCCAGCTTGGTGCCCCCGATATCGAATCCGGTCGTGAACAGTGAAGTGAAGCGCTCCACCACCGCGCCGATGTTGCCGAACGGCGCCACCAGGGCAAGCAGCGTGAGCAGCACGACCACGGTACGCAGCGCCGCCGACAGCAGCACGCCGGCCTGCTCCAGCCGCGATACGCTCAGGCCGGTGCTGAGCAGGATGGTCTGGCCAACCTTGCTGTCGGCGTTGAGCATCCAGGTGCTCAGGTCATCGACGAACTTGAACAGCAACGTCGCGGCCAGCACCACGATGCTGCCGCCGATCAACTGCTGGTTCACGAACTTGGCGAAGTTCAGGTAGCCCAGCAATGTGGCAATGATGGCCGCCACCACCGCGATGTTGCCCGCTACCCGGGCCAGTACCAGCCAGCTGCTGCGACGCACCGGCGTGGCCGCGCCCACGCCATCGGCCTGTGCCTCCAGCTTGGCCTCGGCCTCGGCGGTCTGCCGGCGATGCAGGCGTGCCAGGGTCACCAGCATGGCCATGATCAGGCCGAGGTAGGTCAGCGCAATCAGGCCGTCCAGCGCCACCGTGGTGACGTCGCTGGTACGCGTGGCCTGATCGAGGGCGACCAGCACCGTGCTCAGCCAGGCCAGCGCCGCCGCGCCCCACGCATACTTGCGCAGCTTGAGTGCGGCGGTGTCATCCAGATTCAGCAACCGCCACGACGGACGCTTGGGTACCAGCATGCACGCGCTGAGCGCCGCGATGAAGGCGGCGCGGAAGGTGGCCGTCTCCAGGCCGTCGGCCACCACCTGCAGGCGCGGCGCGATGGCATCGATCGCATCGAGCGCTGCCATCAGCACCACCACGGCATAGCCGGGCAGCAGCGTACCGACCAGCAACAACCACATGGCCAGGCCGGAGCGGCGCAGGCGACCATCCGGCGCACGCTCGGACGCCGCAAAGCGCCGCCCCAGCCTGCGCAGCCACAGCCGCAGCGGGAACATCATCACCAGCGCGGCCAGCAGGCCCAGCAACGGCGTGCCCCAGCCATTGGCCCGGACACCAGCAACAAACGTATCGCGCCCCTGCTCGGCCAACGGCGCAACGCGTGCGATATCGATCGGCAGGCGCTCGGCCACCTTGCTCCACAGCGCCGGAGACAACGGCGAGGCGACCTTCTTCCCCATGTCTTCGGCGCGTTGCGCAGTGCGCTGCTGGTCGATGTCGGCTGCCAGCTGCTGGGCACGCACGGCACTGGCCTTGGCCTGCGCTACCGACGCGGCCAGGCCGTCGCGCTGTTTGGTGATGGTGCGTCGTTGCGCGGCCAGTTCCGGCGGTTCGGTGGTGCCTTCCGCAGGCGTGCCCAGCTGCGCCAGCTGTTCGCTGATCCGATCCAGCTGCGGCTGCAACGCCTTCTCCAGCGCTTCGGCATCGCGCCGGGCCTGCGAGGCATTCTCGGACAGCATCGCCAGTGTCTCGATGGCCTCTGCATCGCCCCGCTTGCGCTCGACCTCCTTCAGCCTGGAATCGATGTCCGCCAGTTGCTGCTTCGGCGTGGGGTCCTCATCCTGGGCCAGTACCGGTGCGGACAGCAGGAAGGCAGTGCACAGCAGCAGGGCCAGCCAAGGCCCCCGTGCACGGATCGATCGCAGGAAAGAAGACACGCCAGCCACACCGTTTCGCGCGGACCACCGCGCCTGCGCGCGACTATACGGCACAGGCGGTAAAGGCCGGATGGTGGGGCAGAGGACCACAGCCACCGCGATGGGAGCTTCGACGGGGTGATGGCGCGGGGTGGTCACGACGGGGCGATAACGGCCTGGCGATTGCGGCGGGGTGATCGTGGCCGGGCGAACCGACGGGGTAGAGTCGACTGTTAGTCGACTGCTCTTCGCTGGACGCTGTGCAAAGCCCGCGCTGCGCGCGATAGTCGACTAACAGTCGACTCTACCCCGTCGATTCGCCCCGCCCACGTTTCCGCGCGCACGCACGCCACGCCACGCCGGCGAAGTCAGTACTTCAGGCGCAGCTCTTCGACGGCCGGCTGCTGCAGCGCGTACCAGTCCTGGAACTCTTCCTCGGTGATCTCATCGGGCGCGTACACCGCCACCGGGTGCCAGTCGTGGTCGGTGGGCAGCGGCTGGCGCGGGCCGGCACGCAGGCTGTAGCTGACGCCCTCGTAGTCGACCAGGTCATCGACCTGCGGCCACTGCTCGCGTGCGAACGCGGATTCACTCTTCAACAGGATTACCTGGTACATCGGCACCTCCACCTCGGTTGGATCAGGAAAACACGGCGCTGGCGGCAGCATACCGCCACGCCGGTGACAACGGACACGCCGCAGCGGCGACGGAACGTTCTGGACACGGCCATCGCCCGGGCTTCACCCGCCCATGGCAAGGCCATCGGCATCGTGGAGGCCCACCCCTGCCACGATCGCCGATGACCGACCACCCGCCGCTGAAGACCGTCGCCGACCTCAAGCTGCCCCGCTACCTGGGCACCTGGTACGAAATCGCACGCCTGCCGATGCGCCACGAGCCGGAAGGCTGCACCGACGTGTCGGCGCACTACACCCTGCTCGACAACGGCAACGTCGGCGTCACCAACCGCTGCCGCATGGACGGCGACGTCGAGGAAGCCACCGGCGAGGCCTGTGCCATCGACAACGACAGCGCGCGCCTGGAGGTGAGCTTCCTGCCCAAGGGCCTGCGCTGGTTGCCGTTCGCCAAGGGCGACTACTGGGTGATCCAGGTCGATCCGGACTACAGCGTGGCGCTGGTCGGCAGCCCGGACCGCAAGTACCTGTGGCTGCTGGCCCGCGAACCGCAGCTGGACGCCACCGTGCAGGATCATTATCTGGCTACCGCCCGCCTGCAGGGCTTCGATCTGTCCGAACTGATCCACACCCCGCACACCGGTCGCCCCACAGCCTGAGCCGCCCACTCATGGACCTGAAGAGTGGCTACCCCTGGTGGGCGGTGCGCAACGGCCTGATCCACGCCTTCCCACCGCTGGAGAGGGATCTGCGCTGCGACGTGCTGGTGGTCGGCGGCGGCATCACCGGTGCGCTGATTGCCGACGAGCTGTCCGGGCATGGCCACGACGTGGCGGTGATCGAGCAGCGTGACATCGGCTGGGGCAGCACCGCTGCCAGCACCGCGCTGCTGCAGTACGAGATCGACACCCACCTGCTGGAACTGGCCCAGCGCTATGGCCAGGACGCCGCGGCGCTTGCCTACCGGGCGTGTGCGGAAGCAATCCCAGCGCTGGGCGACGTGGCACGCGGGTTGAAGGACGTGGATTTCCAGCGCATGGACAGCCTGTACCTGGCCAGCCGCCATCGCGACGTTCCGCGCTTGATGGCCGAAGGTGAGGCGCGGCGCAGCATCGGCCTGGATGCCCGCTGGCTGGGCCCGGAGGCACTGCAGGAACGCTTCGAGGTGGACGCCGGTGGTGCCCTGCTCACGCGCCAGGCGGCGCGGGTCGATCCGTATCGGCTGACCTATGCACTGCTGCGGCGCCTGCGTCGGCGCGGCGGCCACGTGCATGACCGCACGGTGCTGCACAGCCTCGACGCCACCGCGCGCGGGGTGACCGCCCGTACCGAAGACGGTGCCACCATCCGCGCACGCCACGTGGTGCTGGCCATGGGCTATGCCAACCAGCGCTGGCTCAAGCAACGGGTCGCACGCAACCGCAGCAGCTACGCCTTCATCACCGATCCCGTCGATGCGGACGTGCTCGGCCGGCTGCGCACCACCATGGTGTGGGAGAGCGCCCGCCCCTACCTGTACCTGCGCGCCACCGGCGACCGTCGCCTGCTGGTGGGCGGGCTGGACGATGCCATCGACATCCCCGCCCGCCGCGACCGGCGCGTTGAGAGCAAGGCCGACAAGCTGATGAAGCAGCTGCTGCATTGGTTCCCACGGCTGGACCCGGTGCCGGCGTTTTCCTGGGCCGGCACCTTCGCCGAAACGGCGGACGGCCTGCCGTTCTTCGGCCCGCACGATCAGTGGGGGCCGCGGGTGCACTTCGCCATGGCCTACGGCGGCAACGGCATCACCTATTCGATGATCGGCGCGCAGCTGCTGCGGGCCGGGATCGAGCGGCGGGCGCATCCGCTGGCGGGGCTGTTCGGGTTCGGGCGGTTGTAGCCTGCAGCCAGGCACGGCCTGGCTCTACCGCGAGCGGGCGCCGACAGGCATCATTCAAGCAGCCCCTGCTAGCGTCGGCCTGTACCGCCGCGTGTTGCGCGGCCACCTGTCCGCTGGAGCGCCGTCATGATCCGCCCCCTGACCCTGCTGCTGTGCCTGGCCCTGCCGGGAACCGTGCTGGCCCAGTCCGCCGCCGGCGCCACCGCGCCGCAGGCTGCCGGCCTGGACCTGACGCTGCCGCAGGCGCCGATGCGCTACCTCAACGACCCGGCCCTGCAGCAGGATCCGCCGGGCACGTACTACGGTGACAAGAGCGGCCCGCGCGTACACGACGATGCGAAGATCGCCGACGTCACCGACGACAAGGTCAAGGTATCCGGCAGCTTCACCACCGGCATCGGCTATTCCAAGAACGGTGGCAACAGCCACTACAACGCCGCCACGCTGAACCTGAGCAAGAACTACACCACCGATGAGGGCAAGACCCACGGGGTCAACGTCAACATCCACGTGAGCGAAGGCAAGGGCCCGGGCTTCTTCGGCCCGTACGGCGGCTACTACGGCCGCGGCCCGGGCTATTGGGATTACCCGCCGCCGTTTGGCTGGTAACGCCCCGCGTCGGGCCTGGGCCGACCAAGGTCGGCCACTATCGCTGCGTACGCTTGGTAGGTGTCGACCTTGCATGTGCCGGTGGGTGTCGATCTTGGTCGACACGCTCTGCATTCCGTGCCGGCCAGCGGCCGGCACCTACCCGCACGCGAATCAATCCAGCCAGCCATCGCGCTCGCTGTGCAGGATGCGGCCGTCATAACCGCTCAGGCGCACCTCCACCTTCTGGTTGCGGGCATTGCGGGCTTCCAGCGACCAGGTCGCACCATCGCGTTCCAGCGAATGGATCTCGCGCAGGCCATGCGCCTGTGCCCGTGCCAGCAGCTGCTCGGTGGTCAACAGCGCGCGGCTGCTGTGCTCATCGAAGATCTCGCCGGTCTTCGGGTCCACGTAGACCTCGCTGAAGCGGCCATCGGCGCGGCTCACGTCAGCCTCCCACAGGCCATCATCGCGTTCGATCTCGTGGATCTGGGTGTAGCCGGCCTCGCGCAGGGTCTGTTCAACCTGGGCCATGCCCAGCGGCGCAGCCTGTACAGCCGGCGCGACGGCCAGCAGGGCAACAGTGGCGAGGGTGAGTGACTTCAACATGGGGGTTCTCCTGTTCGTGTTCGTGTTCGTGGCCGGACCATCCCGGCAACGCCACAATGCACCCCGTGGTTAACAGCGCCTTAGCCGGCACTGTTAGCCAGCTGTTAGTCACCTCCGCCACACTCACGCCTGGTCCTACAGTCCTCCCCGCGCCCCGATGCTCTCCACCCTGCCCCTGCTGCTGGCCCTGGCCAGCGCCCCGACCGCCGCCGCGCCCGCACAGGACCCGGCGCAGCAGGTCGCGCGCCGCGCCGTGCAGCAGGGCCGCTACGTGCCATTGGAAAGCGTGGTGCGCGATGCGCTCAAGCGCTTTCCGGGCCAACTGCTGGAAGTGGAGCTGGACGACGGCGTCTACGAAGTGGAGATCCTGCGCGGCGACGGCGTGGTGGTGGAGCTGGACTATGATGCGCGCAGCGGAAGGCTGCTGAAGACGGAGCTGGACGACTGATGCGCATCCTGTTGGCCGAAGACGATGCCGCACTGGCACAGCGCCTGGTGCCCCTGCTGGAACAGGCCGGCTACGTGGTGCACGTGGTCGCCGACGGCCGCCAGGCCGAGGAGATCGGCCAGATCGAAGACCTGCAGGCGGCCATCGTCGACCTGGGCCTGCCCGGGCTGGACGGATTGAGCGTGATCGAGCGCTGGCGCGGCAACGGCCGCAGCTTCCCGGTGCTGGTGCTGACCGCACGCGGGCGCTGGCACGACAAGCTGGCCGGCTTCGACGCCGGCGCCGACGATTACCTCACCAAACCGTTCCAGGCCGACGAACTGGTGCTGCGCCTGCGCGCCCTGATCCGCCGCAGCCATGGCCACGCCAGCCCGCGCCTGCACTGCGGGCCGCTGCAGCTGGACGTCAACGCTGGCCGTTTCGAGCTGGACAGCCAACCGCTGTCGCTCAGCCCGCAGGAGTTCCGCCTGCTCAGTTACTTCATCCACCACAGCGGCCAGGTGATCGGCCGCGACCGCCTGGGCGAACAGGTGTTCGACGGTGGCCACGACCCGGACTCCAATGCGCTGGACGTGCTGCTCGGACGCGTGCGCCGCAAGCTCGGCATCGATCTGATCCAGACCGTGCGCGGCCAAGGCTGGCGGCTGGCCGCGTCGTGAGCCGGCAACCCTCGCTGCGGCGGCGCCTGCTGCTGGCTGGTGGCGCCGGCCTGCTGCTGGTTTCGCTGCTGGCCAGCGCGCTGCTGGGCGAACTGTTCAAGCGCAGCGCGCGTGACCGCCTCGACCACGAACTGCAGCAGGACATGCTGACCCTGCTGGCGCAGGCCGAAGTGGACCCCGAAGGACAGCTGCGCCTGCGCCAGGAACCGAATGACGCGCGCTTCCAGCGCGTGTTCTCCGGTGCCTATTGGCAGATTGCCGGTGCCGATGGCCGCGTGCTGCTGCAGTCGCGCTCGCTGTGGGATGAAACCCTGCCGGCCATGGCCACAGGTGCGGCCACGCGCAATCTGGCCGGGCCACTACAGCAATCCCTGCGTGCACGCGTGCAACAGGTGCGCCTGCCGCGCGCCAGCGCACCGTTCGTGGCCGTGGTTGCCACCGACCGCAGCGCGCTGGATGCGGATGTGGCCGCGTTCCGAAAGCGCACCGCCATCGCCCTGGGCGTGCTGGTCACGGCGTGGCTGGCGGTGCTCGCCAGCCAGGTGCACTTCGGATTGCGTCCGCTGCATCGCCTCGGTGCACAGCTGGAACGGGTGCGCCGCGGCGACGCGCAGCGCATCGAGACACAGGAACTGGGCGCGGAAGTCGCACCGCTGGGTGAAGAACTCAATGCGCTGCTGGACCACCAGCAACGCATGGTCGCGCGCGCTCGGACCAGCGCACAGGATCTGGCGCATGCGCTGAAAACCCCGCTGAGCGTGCTGGCCACCGAAGCCGACGGCGACGGCGCGGACTGGCGGGCGACCGTTCGTGAGCAGAGCGCCCGCATGCAGGCCAGTGTCGATCGTTACCTGGCTGCAGGACTGGCTGCCGACCATCGCCAGCGCACCGACGTGGCGGCCGTCGCACAGACGATGTGCCGGCTGATGGCACGCGTGCATGGCGAACGTGGCATCGCGTTCACGGCGGCAGGCATCGATCCGGCGCTGCAGTTCGCCGGCGCCAGTGCGGATCTGGAAGAGATGCTGGGCAACCTGTTGGACAACGCCGGGCGGTGGGCGCAACAGCAGGTCACTGTCGAAGCGGAAGCCCACGACGGGCAGTTACGCATCGAAGTGCGTGATGACGGCCCTGGCCTGGCGGCGGATGCGCTGTCACAGGTCACACAGCGTGGTGTACGCCTGGATGAGCGCGAGGGCAGCAGTGGATTGGGGTTGGCCATCGTGGGCGATATCGCCGCCAGTTATGGCGGGCGCCTGGCGCTGGACAATGCGCAGCCCGGCCTGCGCGCAACGTTGTGGTTGCCGGTGGCGTGAAGCGGCCAACCTAACGGTGGGTAGTGCCGGCCGCTGGCCGGCAACCACGTGGTCACCGGAAACGCCCTGCGGAAGCCGGCCAGCGGCCGGCTCTACCAAGCGCCAATCCGACCGGTCGCCGCACACCCGGTAGGTGTCAACATCGGCCAACCTCACGATGGGTAGTGCCGGCCGCTGGCCGGCAACCACGTAGTCACCGGGAACGCCTTGGGGAAGCCGGCCAGCGGCCGGCTCTACCAAGCGCCAATCCGACCGGTCGCCGCACACCCGGTAGGTGTCAACATCGGCCAACCTCACGATGGGTAGTGCCGGCCGCTGGCCGGCAACCACGTAGTCACCGGGAACGCCTTGGGGAAGCCGGCCAGCGGCCGGCTCTACCAAGCGCCAATCCGACCGGTCGCCGTGCACCCGGTAGGTGTCCACATTGGCCAACCTCACGGTGGGTAGTGCCGGCCGCTGGCCGGCAACCACGTAGTCACCGGGAACGCCCTGCGGAAGCCGGCCAGCGGCCGGCTCTACCGAGCGCCAATCCGGCCGGTCGCCGTACACCCGGCAGGTGTCGACATTGGCCAACCTAACGATGGGGAGTGCCGGCCGCTGGCCGGCAACCACGTGGTCACCGGAAACGCCCAGCGGAAGCCGGCCAGCGGCCGGCTCTACCAAGCGCCAATTCGACCGGTCGCCGTACACCCGGTAGGTGTCGACCTTGGTCGACACGCACCAAGCATCAACGGTGATGCATCCACCAGCAATCAATCGCGTCCAGCACGATGTGGATGATCAAACCGATACCGAACAACCGCGTTTTCTTCGGCACGCACAGCCCGGCATAGACCGCGATGGCCGGTGCGGTGTGCAGCGGGTGGAAACCGATGCTGCAGCGGTTCGGTGCATAGATCGGATCGGCCAGCAGGTGGTCCAGATCGATGATCCAGCCCAGCAGCATCAGCAGCCACGCCGAAGCAAAGCGCTTGCGCCAGAACAGCCATGCCAGCAACGCTGGCACGGCGGCATGCAGGAACAGATGGAAGATCGCGCGTGCGCTCATCGGCAACGGTAGCGCCGGGCAAACCCGGCGCCGTCCATCAGACCAGCGGTTCGTCGGACAGGTAGGTGTAACCGGTCAGGCCGGCTTCCAGCGCCTCCGACAGCTCCTGCGCGCGTTCCGGCGACAGCTGGGCCTCGGCCACGCGCTGCGCATAGGTCGCACGCAGTTCGTCCAGGCGGTAACCCACGTAATCCAGCATCACGTCGGTGGTGTCACCACGGCGCTGCTGGGTGATCGCGTAGCCATCGGCATCGGCCAGCACTTCCACCGCGTCGGTATCGCCGAACAGGTTATGGATGTCGCCCAGGATTTCCTGGTAGGCGCCGACCATGAAGAAGCCGATGCGGTAGCTCTCGCCCGGCTTCATCCTGTGCAGCGGCAGCGAGCTGTCCAGGCTCTCGTTCTCGACATAGGTTTCCACCATGCCGTCCGAGTCGCAGGTCATGTCGGCGATGATGCCGCGGCGGTCCGGGGTTTCGTCCAGGCGCTCGATCGGCACGATCGGGAACACCTGGTCGATCGCCCACACGTCGGGGATCGATTCGAACACGCTGAAGTTGACGAAGTACTTGTCGACCAGGCGCTCGTTCAGTTCGTCCAGCACCGGGCGGTGGCTCTTCTCGTCATAGCTCAGGCGCGCACGCACGCCGTGGGCGATGGCGTAGAACAGGTCGTCGATACGCGCACGCTGCGGCAGGTCGATCTGGCCCAGCGCGTAGCTGGCCAGGCCTTCGGCGTGGAAATGCTGCGCTTCCTGGAACAGTTCCACCGCCGGCCGCACGTCCAGCTCGTCGTGGATCTCGCGCAGGTGACGGATCGCCGCCGGTTCGTCGTCGTGCTGGTCCGGCACGCGGCCTTCCTGCGCTTCTTCCACTTCCGACACATTGGCGATCAGCACCGCGTGGTGCGCGGTCATCGCGCGGCCGCACTCGGTCACGATGCGCGGCGGGGTCAGGCCGAACTCCTCGCACGCGTTGGCCAGCGGCTGCACGATGTTGCTGGCGTAGGAATGCAGGCCGTAGTTGATCGAGCAGAAGCTGCGCGAACGGGTGCCTTCATAGTCCACGCCCAGGCCACCGCCCACATCGACGTGGGTGATCTTCGCGCCCAGGCGCGACAGCTCCACGAAGTAGCGGGTGGCTTCGCGCATGCCGTTGGCGATGTCGCGCACGTTGGAGATCTGCGAGCCCATGTGGAAGTGCAGCAGGTTCAGGCAGTCGGCGTACTCGGTGTCACGCAGCGACTTCCACAGATCCAGCAGCTGGCGCGGCGACAGGCCGAACTTGGCCTTGTCACCACCGCTGTTCTGCCACTTGCCGGCGCCCAGCGAGGCCAGGCGCATGCGCACGCCCAGGCCCGGCTTCACGTCCAGCGCCTTGGACTCTTCCAGCACCAGCTTCAGCTCGGACGGCTTCTCGATGACGATGAAGGTCTGCAGGCCCAGCTTGCGGCCGATCAGGGCCAGGCGGATGTACTCGCGGTCCTTGTAGCCGTTGCAGACGATCAGGCCACCCGGGCGCGACAGCGCCAGCACGGCCATCAGCTCGGGCTTGCTGCCCGCTTCCAGGCCGAAGCCCTCGCCGTGGTGGCTGGCCAGGGTGCCGGCCACGCCGCGGGTCTGGTTGACCTTGATCGGGTACACCGCGGTGTAGCCACCGCTGTACTCCCAGTCCTGCTGGGCCTGGGCGAAGGCCGCCTGCAGCTTGCCCAGGCGCTGGCCGAGGATGTCCGGGAAGCGCACCAGCAGCGGCAGCTTGGCACCGGCCGCGCGCGCCGCATCGACCACCTTGGGCAGCGACACCACCGGGCCGTCGGCCCCGGTCGGTCTCACCACCATGTGCCCGGCCTGATCCACGTCGAAGTAACCGTCCGCCCAATGCGGGATCGAGTAGGTCTTGCGGGCTTGGTCGAGGGACCAATCGGTCATTTCAGTCGGCCTTGTTGGCAATAAAAGGGGGGGCATGATAACGCCTATATGCCCACAGGTTCGTTATCATGCGCGCCCGCGCCCGTGACAGGTTCCAACCTGAACGGACCGATCCGTCCGGATGTGGCATCTGTGCCACGCGGCCCCGCCCGCCAGCCCGGCTCCACCCCTCCGAACAGGACTGTTTTCCAATGACTGACAGCAACAACTGGTACATCGAACACTTCGAGCGCACCGGCTCGGCCATCGGCTACCGCATCACCGGCAAGCTGGACGAGGTGCAGTCGCCGTTCCAGAAGATCGAGATCTTCCAGACCACCGACTGGGGCAACCTGATGACCATCGACGGGGCCATCATGCTGACCAGCAAGGACAACTTCTTCTACCACGAGATGATCAGCCACCCGGTGCTGTTCACCCACGCCGCACCCAAGCGCGTGGTGATCATCGGTGGCGGCGACTGCGGCACCCTGCGCGAAGTGCTCAAGCACAAGGGCGTGGAGAGCGTGACCCAGTGCGATATCGACGAGCAGGTCACGGTGATGGCGCGCAAGCACTTCCCGGAACTGTGCGATTCCAACGACGACGCCCGCGCCGAGCTGCTGTTCGACGACGGTGTGGCCTACATGGCCAACTGCCCGGCCGGCAGCGTGGACGTGGTGATCGTGGACTCGACCGACCCGGTCGGCCCGGGTGAAGGCCTGTTCAACAAAGCCTTCTACGAGAGCTGCTTCAAGGCCCTGAAGGACGACGGCATCCTGGTGCAGCAGTCCGAGTCGCCGCTGATGCAGCTGGAGCTGATCAACGAAATGCGCACCGAGATGGGCAAGGCCGGCTTCGGCTCGTTCAAGACCCTGCCGTTCCCGCAGCCGTGCTACCCCACCGGCTGGTGGAGCGTGACCATGGCGCGCAAGGGCGACAGCAGCTTCGACTTCCGCCAGGCCGACTCGGCTGCCAAGACCTTCAACACCCTGTACTACACCGCCGCGCTGCACACCGGCGTGCTGGTGACCCCGCCGTTCGTGCAGGCGGCACTGAAGTAATGCGTGCCGACCAACGGTCGGCACCCACCCATGCAAAAGAAAAACCCGCGCTGGCGACAGCGCGGGTTTTTTCATGTTCCGGTAGTGCCGGCCGCTGGCCGGCAACCTCATGCAACGATCAGAGCGCCCAGATACCGGCAATCACCGCCACCACCAGGCCCCACTTGATCAGCTGGTAGGCCACCACGCTGCGCTCGCGCAGTGCCTTGGCCTTCAGGCGCACCTTGTAGACGCTGCCGAACGCCTTGTTGACGCCACCGGTCGGGTCACCCGGCAGGTTCGGCGATGCACCGCCGGCCAGCAGCGTGGCCGCCACCGCGCGGTTGAACAGCCCCGGCAGGCCGAAGCGCAGCGGGCGGGCGATGTCGCAGAACAGGATCACGCGGTCATCGGGCGTCTCGTTGTGCGCGTGGTGGATGTAGGTCTCGTCGAACATCATCCACTCGCCGTCGCGCCAGCTCTTCTTGATGCCGTCCACTTCGATGTAGCAGCCGTCGTTGTTCGGCGTGGCCAGGCCCAGGTGCAGGCGCAGCGAACCGGCGAACGGATCGCGGTGCGGACGCAGCTCGCTGCCCGACGGCAGCTGCGCGAACATCGCCGCACGCACGTCCGGTAGGGACTCCAGCAACGCCGTGGTCTTGGGGCACATCGCTTTCGCCGACGGGTGCGACGGGCCGTACCACTTCAGGTAGAAGCGCTTCCAGCCACGGCGGAAGAACGAATTGAAACCGGCATCATTGAACGTGCTGGACGCGGCGATCTTCTGCGCATCGCGCAGCGCCAGCGCCTCATCGCGGATCATCTGCCAGTTCTGGCGCAGCGGCTCCAGCTGCGGGAACTCCTTGGCCGGGTCCAGGAACGGCGTGGTCGGCACCTTCGAGAACATGTACATGACCACGTTGATCGGGGCCATGAAACTGGAGTGGTCCAGCAGCTGGCGCGACCAGCGCGCGCGGACCTTGCCACGGAAGTGGATGTACAGCACGCAGGCGACGAACAGCGCTGCAATGACGATTTTGATGATCAAAGCACTTTCCTCCAGCCGCGGCCGGAACGGGAATCGGGGCGATGCACGGCCTGGTGGCCAGCATCGGTAAGGAACGCGGCAGGGAACGGGGACGTGCCGAAGGGTGCGGCCGCCGATGTCGCGAATTAACAGCTTATGGTCGGCAGGCCGTGCGTCGGGGTCAAGCCGGACGTGCGCGACGTTCAGCGGGCCGCGGATGAACGAACCGATGCGACGCCCAACCTATTGATTCGGAAAGAACCGTCGACCAAGTGAGACATAATTGTCCGATTGAGCGCGACGAACTGTTCCAGCCACGCCCCTGACATTTCTCCGACAAATCGTGGAATAGCGAACTGGCGAGTACTAAAATTAACGAAAACTTAGTAACTCCCTGTAACACCGGTTCGCTTGACGCTTTGCGCCACCCACCGGGTCGTCCGAGACCCCGACATGTATCTTCCTGCTCTGCCCCCCTCCTCCTGCGGCGATGAGGCCGCCACCCCGCTGCTGCTCAAGCGCGGCGAACGCTTCCTGGCCCCCGACGTCTATCGCACCTGCCTGGACGGGCGCGAGGCAGTCATCAAGGACTATTCCCGCTACCGCGGCACGCCCGTTTCGCTGATCGCGCGACTGATGGTGCGTCGCGAGGCCCGCATGCTGCAGCGCCTCGGCGGCTGGAAGCACGCCCCCGCGCTGCTCGGCACCCTCGGTGGCCTGGCGCTGGGCATGGAGTTCATCCCCGGCCAGACCCTGAGCACCGCACAGGCCGTCGGCAATGAGGTGTTCGAGCAGCTGCAGCACGCGCTCAGCCGCTTGCACGCCGCCGGCATCACCCACAACGACCTGCATGGCACCAACGTGGTGGTCAGTGGCGGCGTGCCGGTGCTGCTGGATTTCACCTCGGCCTGGCGCGCTCCACGCTGGCTGCGCCGCAACCCGCTGAGCCGGCAACTGAGCCGCAGCGACATGAAGAACCTGCTGAAGATCCGTCAGCGCGTGACCGGCCAGGCGCCGAGCGCCGCGCAGGCTGCACTGGTGGCCGACCCGGGCTGGGTCGCGGCCGTGCGGCAGGGCTGGAAGCGGTTCTACAAGTGGGCCAAGCGGCGGTAAGCGCTGTTCGCCCTGCATTGCTTGCGCGACTGCTGTTTGCCCCTGCATTTGCCCCGGGCCACACGCCCGATGTGCTCTGCAATACTCGTCGGCACGCCACTCGCAAGGATGCTGGGGATGCCGACACCTGAACACACCCGCCTGCTGACTGCCGCCGCAAGATCCATACTGCGCCCCTTGGGCTGCGTGCAGAAGGGCCGTTCGCGCACTTGGCTTGACGACCAGGGCTGGTGGGTCGGGGTGGTCGAGTTCCAGCCTTCGGCATGGGACAGGGGCAGCTACCTCAATGTCGGCGCCTGCTGGCTCTGGGAAGAAAAGGATTACCTGTCCTTCGACGTGGGCGGCCGCGTTGCCGGATTCGAACGCTTCACCGAAACCGCCGAGTTTGCCTCGGCCGCACAGGCACTGGCCGAGCAGGCCGCCGCCGAGGTACTGGCCCTGCGTGACCGTTTCCCCACCCCGGGGCATGTGCGTGCATTGATGAACCGCCACCCCAAACCGGGCATCCGCGAACACATCCATGCGGGCATCACTGCCGGGCTGGCGGGCGCTTACGACGAGGGTCGCAGGCACTTGGCACTGGCCGCTACGGAGACCCACCCAGCGCCATGGGTCGATGTGCTGAAGCAACGCTGTGCCGAACTCATGCCGCTGCTGCAACGTGATGGCGGCTTCGAGGCAGAGATCGCCGCCACCGTGACGCGCACCCGCCGCGCGCTCGGTCTGCCGGAGTGGCGGTCGCCCTCCCTCATTCCGCCGGGTTGATCACACTGGGAGGGTACTTCGTCGAACACGGGTGTTCGCTCCGCCCGATCCCGGTTGTGGAGTCGAGCTTGCTCGACTCTACAACAGAGGGGGCAAGCATCCCGTCGCTCAGACTGCGCAGCGGTCCAGCCCCCCCCTTACAACGCGTCCGCGTCCAACTCACCGGTACGAATACGCACCACACTGCCCAGGTCGTACACAAACACCTTGCCGTCACCAATCTTCCCGGTGCCGGCGGCCTTCACGATGGCCTCAACCACGGCCTCCACCTGGTCATCGGTCACCGCCACTTCCAGCTTCACCTTCGGCAGGAAATCGACCACATACTCCGCGCCACGGTACAGCTCGGTGTGGCCCTTCTGGCGACCAAAGCCCTTCACTTCCGTCACCGTGATCCCAGTGACCCCACGCTCGGCCAGCGCTTCGCGCACGTCGTCGAGCTTGAACGGCTTGATCACCGCCATGACCATCTTCATCGTCTATCTCCTGTCTTCCGGCGTGGAGGATAGCGCCTGAACGCGGCCCGTGCGAAGCCGCTGCGGCCTGTCCGGGCAGTGGGTGCCAGCAGTATCCTTGTGCCCGAATGGCCTGCCCGCGCCGGATGCACGGGCCCACCCCCACGGAGCACCCCATGATCGACCTGAATCAAATCGATGACCTCGCCCGTCGCCTCAGCGACCTGGTGCCGCCGGGCCTGCGCGAATCGCGCGAGGAACTGCAGGCCACCTTCAAGAGCGCGCTGCAGGCCGGCCTGGCCAAGCTCGACCTGGTCACCCGCGAGGAGTTCGAAGTGCAGCGCGCCGTGCTGCTGAAGACCCGCGAAAAGCTGGATGCGCTGGAAACCGCCGTGCGCGAGCTGGAAGGGCGCGGCGCCGCAGAATGAAAAAAGGAGGCGGACTGCGCCTCCCGTTTACAGATTATTTCCCGGATGGGCCCTTGCAGCAAGGCCCACCGGACGCCCTAGACTCGCCGGCCTGTCGATCCGGCAGGGCAGAGAGGGGCAGTGCCGATGGCACAGGACACCGAATGGACACCCGTTTCGCATGACACCTGCGACCAGGTCGCCGGGCCGTTCTATCACGGCACCCGCGCTGATCTGGCGGTGGGCGAGCTGCTGAGCGCGGGCTTCCGCTCCAACTATCGCGACAGCGTAGTGATGAACCACATCTACTTCACCACGATTGCCAAGGGCGCCGGGTTGGCTGCGGAGATGGCCAGGGGCGAAGGACGGCCGCGCGTATATGTGGTGGAGCCGACCGGGCCGTTTGAAGACGATCCGAATGTGACCAACAAGAAGTTTCCCGGGAACCCGACGCGGTCGTATCGGAGTGCGCAGCCGTTGCGGGTGGTTGGGGAGATTGCGGAGTGGGAAGCCTACGACGCGGAGTTCGTTCGGCAGTTGAAGGCGTTCGTTGCTTCGGGGAGTGGGGAGATCATCAACTGATGGCATGCTGGCGCTGGGCGTTGCGCACTTCTTCATCGGCTTCATAGATGTCCAGCCCGAGCTCAATGCCGCGCTCACCCAAGGCGAGCAGCGCGCGAGGCGAAAGCGAGACACCATCATTGCTGCTGCCCATGAAAAGGCCACAGAACAGATCAGGCCGGAAGCGTGCCAGAGCCTGCCATACGGCGAGATCGCCGGTGAGTTGATCGAGGATCTCGAAGATCTGAGCGTCCAGATCTTCAGGCTCACGACGCTCCGCATCAAGTTGCCAGCTTCCAGTCCTGGCGATACGCACGGTGCCTGATCGGCTGCCTCTGAGTTCCTGGCCCTTGTGATGCGATGCGGCTGGAGTCGCTCCGAGCAAGGCACTGACTTCTTCGGGCAGGAGGCCGTCTCCGAAGAATCGGAGGGTTACCAGGGAATGATCGAATGCTGACATGGGAATCCAGTTGTCCCTTCGGAATCTCTTCCAATCTGTACGTCTTATCGACGCCAGTTCAGCTATCGGCCAGAAGCAGAAATACGCATCGTTCACGAGCATGTCCGCTCAGAAAAAAGCAAGCAAGCCCGCGGCCACACCAAGAGTTTGGAAGCAGACAGTCGTACTCGACGTGCATGGATTCAACGCGTCGCTCGATCCGGGCTTGAATCATAGACAGCAGCGTCATGGGGGAACGAGGCTCACTCATATGCCAACGTGACTAGCCGCTCAAGGAATCGCGGCCGTCGTCCATGGCCCCATGTCCAGTCAAATAGAATTCCCGTTCTATCCAAAGCGCTTCGAGGTATTCCCGGCTTTCCGGGATCAACGCCCAGAGGTTGTAGCCGGCGAGGCTCGCCGCCGTGCCGGCGAGCCGAAAATTCGGTGGAAATTTACGAGCGACAAATGACGCATCGATATCGAATCCCCGAGTTTCCTCGTCTTGGACGAACGAGAATCGGCTACCACTTCCTGTACCCGCTTTTAGATAGTCAGACTGGAGTTTCAGCTCGACCACCAGCGAATCTTCACCAAACCCGAACACCGCCGGAAACGACAGATGCCGTGGTTTGCCGCGATGGCGCTCGCTACGCAGAAATGCGAAGACACCGAAGCCGAGCGAGGGCAATATCTCCCCGCTTTCTTGAGCGACCAGATCGCGAGGCAGAAACAAATCCACATCCTCTCCATAGCCGCGGCGCTTTGGTATCAAATAGAAAACCCGGTTCGCGCTACTCATCAAAGTTTGGTTATCCTTTTACTGACCTGTAGCGAATTCAGAAACGAGGCGGATTTCGCGCCCTCCCATTTCAACTGGGTCGGCGTATCCTTAAAGTTCTTTCCAACGATCGGCGCGGCCACGACATCAACTCCAAAAACGTGCGTTCGCCGCCTATCCGCCTTCGCAATCTTGATCGAGCATTCCTTAGCGAGCAACCAGCTCAGCTCTCGCTTCGTCAGGCCTGAGGCCCCAAAGCTGCTCACCTTCAGCTCGACTACGGACGGCTTCTGATCTTTTGCGACGTGCCGCGCCCACGCACTGGCCTCATGTCCGTAATTACCTATGTAGAAGCCTTGTCCCAGTTCCCCCCCGCCGAGCTTCGTATCGATCTTATTCGCCGCAATCTGTTGAATAGATGACAATGCCCCGCCGTGGTACCACGTACCGTCAACCTCATATTTCTTCTTCAACATACTCTCCCAATCGCCAATGCAGCCTCGCTTAATCGCCCCCGAATAAGCACGTGCACCTGCCTGTCCCGACGTGCTCAGATCGGCATCAGAATTTCTCAACAAAAGACATGCCTCTCCCTAATCAATTTCCCACATCTCCCAGCAGCCAGAAGCGATCATTCAACGCCTGAACTGGGTCGCTTCACGAAGTTGCGCAGGCTTGAATGAGTCTTAGGCAGCTATTCGACGAACTTGTATTGTGCTCGCTCGTCGCAGAGTAGATCCCATTCCGCCCTGCTTATGATCCTAGTTGACCAGCCGTAGTACCCCCATGCAACACATAAGTCTTCTTGCCAGCAGTCATCGCAGGTGAGGCAATGAGGATGGACACTTCTGGCAATGATGTCTTTGCAAACGTCACTCAAGCTTCTGGGGTTGTTGCAATAGCACTTGAACTTTGAATCACGCCTTCTGTCACGGAGCGGACCGACTAGGCGCTGATAGATTTTTGGATGAAATCTCTTGAGTCGCTGATTCACTGCGTCAACAATGTCGGGCCGATCTTTTGCGAGAGCATTGGTGCGCAGATTGAGCAGTTCCCTTTCTGTGTCATAGCGACCTTGATGTATCCGTGCCTCAAGTGAGCCCATTGATCCTCCATAGCCGCCACTACCCAAAAGGCGGACCCGTGGGTCCGGCTATACGATTTGCCCACAAGCACCGTATAGCGCGCCTTACCTTTAATATAGCTCGATCTTAGGTTGGTCCCGTCAGGCAAACAAGCCGGCGTATACCTAGACCGAGAAGTAGTGCTGAAGACCTCAGCAGATGCACGTCCGCCTTTGGTCGAAAGCGGACGCTAGCATTCTGATCGCGACGTCGGGGCCAGCAGGTCTTCTAGCGGCCAGGAGCGGACGCTCGCAGTATCTCAACCACGCCCAATCACGAAGCGGCCTGACGCTGAAAGAACTTCCGAGTCGGCCCTACTTGAACATTTCCAACAAATCCTTGTCTTCATGCCGCTGCTCCCACGTGGATAGAAAGCAGAAGCTCACACCGCTTCGCATGGCAGCCTTCTGGAATCCGGCCAGCTCTTCCTTCGTGATCGGATACTCCACCGGATCAAAGTGCAGAAGCCCCCAGGGCTTGACGAAAGAGAACCCAGGCAGGAGTTCCGAGAAGATCGCCTTGAGCAGGGGCCCGATAATCGAGAAGTCCTTGATCGGACCCGCGCGATTGCCAAGGGCGTGACACTGGCGGCGGATGGTCCTGTCTCCACCGACCAAGCGCGCAATAAAATGGTCCTGGTGCACCTGAACGTAGATCAGTTGGCGACGAAAAATCCTCATCCTCTTCTCAACTCCGCACGCTTAATAGTCGTCCATGTGCCTGCATGCCTTTCCCTCAAAGCGCAGGCTGCGCCTTCAGCGCGCTTGCCCCCCTTCGCACCAAGTACAGCGCAACCAGGAATGGCCACAGCGAGTTGATCGACGAGAACAGGCGCTGTGTCAGCCCCCTGTACCCCTCCGGATCCGCCCCCACCACGTTCAACCAGAGATAGACGATGCCCCCGATGCTCACCACAGCGGTCACGGCGTACGCCCGTCGGTTGGCAGACCATGCGCTCAATTCGATGTGCGACATCGCCGGTGCAATGATGTTTGCGATACCGATGGTATAGAAGCCGTGCATCGGATGGCCCATGGGCCAGAGCCCGTTGGTCAGCATGGAGATGCCAAAGATCATCCAGCAGATCGCACCCACGGCAATCCGTCGACCGGACTCCCGCCATACCCCGATTGAGAACGCCACGAAGCCCATACCGGAGCCGATAGCCGCAATCCTGCCGCAGATGCTTGCAAGCGTTGGCGCCTGCAGCAGCTCGCTGGCGTGCTGGGCAAGCGGGTTGTAACCCGGCGCGAACAGGGCAGCAACGCTGGTCCAGAACAGGAACCACGGAAGCGGGAGCAGACCCGCAGACAGAAGAAGTCGATTGCGGCGTAACACGTCCAGTGATCCTTGTAGCGGCCTGCGCCAGTGGGTGGAGTCCGTTCAAACGCCGCAGAACCTTCCTGCTGCGGGCAGGACAGTTCCTGGTGACTACAACGGTAGTCAGATTCTGCGTGACGCCCCACGGGGTCAATAGGCAGAAAGTCACTCACGCATGGAGGCGAAATACGCGGCATCCATCAGCGACCGTCGGACCAATGCTGTCGCATTTGCCGCACCCTACATCTCTGACCGAAGGTTCTGACGACTCCGTTCCAGAAGTGCCGCTGCGCCAAGCACGCCAAGGCTCTCGCCGCATCCTGGGCTATGCGACAATGCCAAAAGCGTCTCGGGTTTTGGCGGCATTGACCCCTACCCGTTGGCATTCCGAACAACAGCAGGTAATCGTTACTGCGCCACCGTGCATCGGTGGTCGGGACTCGAAAACCCGGATTGCTAGACGTAAGTTTGCGCTTGCCAGCCGGCACCACCGCGCGTGGTGCCGGCTGGCAATCCGTCTGCCGGCTATGGCGGGCGGGGCGTGGGGGCCTCGTGCCCGCCGGCTTTGTCTAGCAACCGGTTTTCGAGCCACGCTCTGCCCGCCACCTTTATCGGTGGCGGCTTCTGCCTGCTTGCACGGAGCCTGCCATGACCACGCCGCACTCCCCTCCCCCGCGCCCGGTCCAGAAAGCGCCCTCGGCCGCCCCTGCCCTGGATCCCAACAGCCTCATCGCCATCCTGCACGCCATCGGTGCGGGCGCGGCGGCCGACGGCCAGGCCTGGCCCGAGCGGCATCACCTGCGCAGCCGGCAGATGGCGTTGTCCGACGCCGACTGCGCGCTCACCGGCCAGCGCATCGTGCAGGAGATCCTGCTGGCGGCCGAACGCACGCGCCAGAACGGTGAGCCTGAGCAGTACGTGGGCGACCGGATGATGGAGGGGCTGGTGATGGCCGATCTGGCGCTTACCGCGTTCATCCACGAACGGATACGGCCCAAGGACTGAGCGCGTTTTGGCGCGTACGTTTCTACCTGTGTCTGGGGTGACAAATGAAGAACCACGGCCTTGCCGCTGCGGCGGTGTGCGCCTCGATCATGGCGGCGGTGTGGATGGGGTGGCCCGACCCTGCGGGCGATCAGGTGTGGGCCTACCAGAAGCTGCAGCCGGCCGATTACCGCTTGCTGCACAGTGATGCGCTTGGCTTTGTGACCGCGAAGGCCCACGAGGGCTTTGAACTGCACGCGCGCCATGCCGGGGCGACGTCCTTCGAGATCCGGTGCAAGGGCGTGCTGGTGATGGACGTGGAGAACGCGCCCTCGCGCGTGCTGATCCGCATGCCTACCGATGCACGGTGGCGGGCGCCGGACATCGAGCGTCTGCGCACCAGCTTCGAGCGTTGGCTGGATCTGCACCAGAGCCAGGGGCGGTTGCTGGTGGAAAGTGCGGGGCCTTCGTGGGTTGAGGCACGGCTTGGGCGCCTTGACAGGTCGGTGCCTGATGACCAGCGCTGCGTGTTCAGGGACCCAGGCCACCCTCGGCTGGAATCTCCCTCGTCATTCCGCCTATCCAGCAGACCATTGCAGGCAGTGGAAGGAATGGCTGCATCATCCTCGGCATTGTTCCGAAATTCCAAAAGAGCCGCGTGAATCACGTGCCCTCGGCACCGTTTCGGCGCAACTTGTGGCTGCGCAGAAGCCCCGCTAGCATCGGCTCAACGGTTTTTCCCGTTCTGCCCCCGCATCCATGATGGAAGCCCCCGTGACCGAATCGACCGCCACTGAAGTTTCAGCCGAAGCCGCATCCCACAAGGGCGAATTCTTCCTGATCGACGCAGGCTTGCTGAGCAACGGCGGGGTACCCGGTATAGAGATCGCCAACGAAGACAAGCTGATCGATCCGGGGATGAATGTCATCTCGCGTCCTGATGGAACGCCAGGCCAGTATCCGGAGCGCCCCCACCTGGTTCATGTGCCCGAGAAGGGCGCAATGCCACGCGATCTGGAAGAGCTCGCTGGCATCTGGATTGTGTCGGAGCCGTTGAAGCAGCTATTTGAGCAGATGGACCCCCAGGCGTTTGCCTTTGTGGCCTGCGACTTCAGCCTTGCCGACGGCAGCCCCGGGCCTCAGTACTACCTGGGCAATGTGCTGCGCAGGCTCGACGCTCTGGATGAAGCCTCGTCCCGCGTGAGAATCAAGCTCGACCACAATTATCAGACCGGCGAGGACGAGAAGCTTTACAGCCTTGTCGGCGGCGCCAGCCTGGTGTTCAAACAGGACGTTGTGGGCGATGCCCATATCTTCCGCCAGGATCGTATGGGCGCACCGCCCATCTGCGACCGCGCGATTTTTGATGCATTGAATGCCGCCAACTTCTCCGGCGTACGGCTGCGCGACGTAGCCGATCTCTAGGACGAGCGCCTTCAAACGGATTCTTGAATGAGGTGGTGCGCATGGCCGACACACCGGTTTTCCAGGGACACCATCTGATCGAACAGAATGCGTTCGAACAAAGCCAGCTGCTGAAGTCGCTTGCCAGGAGTGGTCATTTCACGCTCCACGGTTCCGACAACATCCTCAACCTGCCCGCGAACCCCGCGCTGGCAACCCGGTTGGGTATATCGCCGCACTCGGGCGGCCCGTTGAGTGCGTACTCGGATCAACTGAAGTTCGTTCTCGACGACCTCGCAGAAACCTACGATGGCCGAGCGCTGTTGGCGAAGGATTCTGCGCCGGATGTGCGCGCTGCCGCCGCCGAGCGTATGGCTGCCCGCATCCAGAACCTGGAGTTCACGCTTCGCGCCGGCATCCTCAACGGCGACCTGGTCACCAACACGCCGGAGAACATGACCCCGGCCGAAGCCAACGCCAGGATCCGCACCTTCTTCGCCGATCTGGACGGCTACCAGCGCACCCACGCCGCGCAGATTGCGGAACTGAAGACCCTCAACCCGTCCGAGTTGCGCTGGCGCGGCGTCATCCACTCCGAAGCCAACGTGACGGCGGCGCTGGATGCCATCGACCAATCCGGCAACTCCACCCTGAGCGAGCGCTGGGGGGGCCGCGCATCGTTGGGCACCGCAATCCAGGAGGCCAACCAGGGCGGCCGCCTGCCGCTGAGCGAGCACACCGCGGCCCGCGTGCGTACGGCGTTCAACCCGGAGATGCCACTGACCATCGTGCGCCCTGGCCCGGCAACCACCGCTCCGGAACTGGCCGGCTCTGCTGGGCGCGCTGGCGCTGCGGAAGGCGCCGCCGAAGCTGCCACCGCGCGGGGACAGATTACCGGCGCACGCGTACTCGGGGCTGCGGGTGTTGCCGCACTGGCGGTGGACTTCGCCATCACCGGCCACCGCGTGGCCGAGTTGCACAGCGAAGGCAACAACGCCGGCGCAAAATCTGCGGCCACCCACTTCGTGGGGCGCACTGCAGGCGGCTTCGGTGGCGGCTTCCTGCTGGGCGCGGGGTACGGATTGTTCACCGGATCGTGGACTGGGCCAGGTGCGCTGGCTACCGGGCTGCTGGGCGGCGTGGCCGGTGGCTTCGGCGGTGAGTACTGGGCGCAGTACCAGGACAAGAAAGCGGTTTACACCCAGGTGGACCGCAGCGGCAACGAATGGAGCCGCGATCCGGAAGATGCCAAGGCCACTTGGAGCCGCAGCGTGCGCACGCCGCAACCCGACGGAAGCTACCGCGAGACCACCATGGTCGCCGGTGGCCGGCTGCTGGATGAGCTGAACTACAAGGCCGCCAACGACTCATATTCACTGGGCATGGCCAACCTGCCCAAGCCGCAGAACCCCTTCAAGCTTGATGCAGGCGGCGAGAGCGCGCCGCCGCGCGAGCCGTTTGAAACCAACCGCCACTACGTGCGCAATCCGCACAACGGCGAATGGAACCTCTCCATCCACGCGATGATTGATGGACGCGTCCCTTTTGACTACAGCGTGCCTGTCGGCCCGGAAAAATCGGGCCAACTGGAACGGGAATCGCAGCGCATCATTGCCCAGAACGCCTTGAACACGCCGGAGGCGCTTGCCGCCCGTTACCAGGTGGCGTTCAACCAGTACAACTGGCACGAGTTCGCCACCATTGAGCCGGTACCGGAGGTGATCACCAACGCGCTGACCCAGACGCAGCCCCTGCGCGCTTCCAACGGCGAGAAGTACACGCAGGATGCCAACGGGCAGTGGCAAACGCCGGGTTGGGTGTATGGCACCAACCCGGCCGAGGGCAGCATCGTCGAGGAGCTCAATCGTACGCGCCAGAGCCAGCAGGCCGGCGTACAGGAGCTGACGTCCATGGCCGACATCGCCCGGGCCAACCCCACGCCAACCGAATACGGCCTGCGCAGTCAGGTGGTGGACGCCTACCGTAGTGCCGGCATTGTGCGCAGTGCCGAAGAGATTGATGACGCCGTAGCCGCCGTTGCCCAGGATCACGCTCGCGCCGTGCCCGACTTCGGTACGTTCATGCTGCAGGTACAGAAGGATGGCTCGCTGGCCACACTGGCCGGGAAAGATGACGAGCGCATGCAGATCGTCTGCGTCACCACGCCACAGGAGATTGCCCAGGCACACGTGCAGCGCTCGACTGCGGAGCAGCAGCCCGCGGATGCCCTGCCGCGCGCGCCAACTTCACCTGAGCCCGCACCGAGTGCATCGCCGCCACACACTTCCAGGCCTGCCACGCAGCACGACGCTGACGTAGACCGGCGCCACGGCACGGCCCTGCGCCCAGATGGCAGTGGGTTGCTGGAGCAGCTGCGCTCGTCGGTAGCCATGCTGGATGAGAAGAACAACAAGCCGTGGGACCAGAACAGCGACCGCCTGCTGGCCAGCGCCTACCGGCTTGCGGCAGACGCCGGGTTCAAGCCCAGCGACAAAGTAGACATGGCACTGAGCGAAGCCACCGAAGCCCATGCTGCGGGCTCCACGCTGTTCGTGACGCGCTCAGGACCGGGCGCGTCATCGGACCCCGCCGCCAACCGGGTGCAGATGCCAACACAGGAGGCCCTGGCGGTCGCACCGGAGCAGCAGTATGCAGCGGCCAACCGGAGCCTCGGCGCTCAGGACCGGGAGCAGTCGCAGCAGCTGGCGCAAGCGCAGGAACGGCAGCAGGAAGAGAGCCGGCAGGGGCCGCGGTTGGGTTGATGGCAACGTGACGCTTGGGTTCTTCATGAGAACGCCAGGGTTCCTGCCTGGCCGGAATCAGGCGAATGCTCCCTCCGAACATCTCAAGCCTTCCGGGCGTTAGCCCGCACTCCCGAGCGTGCCCATTGCTGGGAGTGTCACGGCACTACCGCTCTGATCTGCGAGGTCATACACCACCAATGCCTCGTCTCCAGTTCCGGCGCTGCATCTGAGTGCACCACTGTTGTCCCAGGCTGCAGACCCTCCCGTCATCTCGAATCCATCGGCATGGCCCACGCCGTTGCATACCAACACGTTCATCCCAAGCTCCCGCGCGACTGTTGCGTAGTGGCGGTGAGCCCGCTCCATACCGATCATGTTCTTTGCAACACTGGCAACGTAGACCGTCGCTCCCGCGTCCTTGGCCCGCAATGCACTTTCCATCTGTAGCGACTCGAAGCAGATGGCGGGGACAAGAATTTCCTCTCCAAGGGTTACTGACAGGGACGTGGTTCCTGCCTTGAAATAAGGCAGTTCGTCGGCATGCAGCATCTGCTTGGTGTAGACAGCCGGTGCCTGACCGCTGCGGAAGACGAACATGCCGATCTCCGGCCCATCGTTGCCGCGATACGGCCCGCCGACTGCGACCAGAATCTGGTGCCGATCGCTCAGAGACTGGAATACCTCCAGATGCGCGTCATCTGGGGTCATTGCCAGCTGTTCGGCCAACCGTGGCTCATAGCCGGTCAGCGACATCTCCGGAAAGAAGACCGCCGCACCGCCACACGAGACGGCCCGTTCAATGAAGTGCACGTGCCGTTCGATATTGCCATCGATGTCGCCAGGAGCTGATCGCATCTGTGCTGCAACAATCTTCATTCCATCCTCTCTACTCAGACGCAGGCTGAAGCAAGAACCGCCTCGTACGCTGATTATGCAACCGCCGGTTGAGTGCATCCATCGGGGATCGAGGCGCGATTTTGACGCTTCAGCGAGGCGACTCCTGATGCGCAGCGATGACTATTCAGAGCGAAGGATCGCCCTTGACCGGAATCCCCCTAGCCGTTTCACCCGCAATGCCCGATGGCGCCGTGCCGAATGCCTGCCGCACCATCAAACATCCATCCGCAGGAAACCACACATGAGCCTGGCGCTGGTCCACAGCCGTGCCCGCGCCGGGGTCGATGCCCCGCTGGTGCGGGTGGAAGTGCATCTCTCTGGCGGCCTGCCTGTCACCCAGATCGTGGGCCTGGCCGAAACCAGCGTGCGCGAATCCCGCGAGCGCGTGCGTGCCGCCCTGCTCTGCGCACGCTTCGACTTTCCACAGCGGCGCATCACGTTGAATCTGGCGCCCGCCGACCTGCCCAAGGAAGGTGGGCGCTACGACCTGGCGATTGCCTTGGGCATTCTTGCGGCCAGCGGCCAGGTCGATCCACAGTCGCTGCTTCAATACGAGTTTCTGGGCGAGCTGGGGCTGACCGGCGAGCTGCGGCCGGTGGCCGGTGCACTGCCGGCCGCGATTGCGGCGGCCGAAGCCGGGCGCATTCTGGTGGTACCGCCAGGGAATGCCGCAGAGGCAGCTTTGGCCGAGCACGCCGATGTGCGTGTAGCGCGTACGCTGCTGGAGTGCTGCGCCGGGTTGGGCAATCCGCGCCTGTTGCCGCCCGTGGAACGCGTGGACACGACACCGTTGCCACTACCCGATCTGGCCGACGTGCGCGGGCAGGCGCATGCACGACGCGCATTGGAAGTGGCTGCCGCCGGTGGGCACCATCTGTTGTTGATCGGCAGTCCTGGCTGCGGCAAGACACTGCTGGCTTCGCGCCTGCCCAGCCTGTTGCCGGATACCGAAGAGACTGAGGCGCTGCAGCTGGCCGCGATTGCATCGGTGAGTGGCGAAGGACTGGACCCGCGACGGTGGCGGCAGCGGCCCTTTCGGGCACCGCATCACAGTGCCAGTGCGGCGGCGCTGGTAGGTGGGGGCAACCCGCCCTGCCCCGGTGAGATATCACTGGCCCACCATGGAGTCCTCTTCCTTGATGAGCTTCCAGAGTGGAACCGCAGCGCGCTGGAGACCCTGCGCGAGCCACTGGAGTCCGGCCACATCCGCATCGCCCGCGCGGCACGCAGCGTGCAGTACCCCGCGCGGTTCCAACTGGTGGCCGCGATGAATCCCTGCCCGTGCGGCTGGGCCGGTGACCGCAGCAACCGCTGCCTGTGCAGCGACGAACGGATCAATCGCTACCGCGCGCGGGTGTCTGGCCCGTTGCTGGACCGCATCGATCTGCATATCGGCGTGACGCGGATGGACGCGGTGGAGCTGCGGGAGAGCACGCCGCTGGGTGAGCCCAGTGCTGCGGTACGCGCACGGGTGGAAGCCGCCCACGCCCGGCAGCAGGCGCGTGGCGCGCTCAATGCGCATCTGCCGCCAGCGGCGCTGCGGGCGTGCACGAAGCTGAGCGAGGCCGATCAGGATCTGTTGGAGCAGGCCATCGAGCGTCTGCAGCTTTCGGCACGTGCGATGCACCGGATTCTGCGGGTGGCGCGCACGATTGCTGATCTGGCGGGTTGCGAGGTGATCCAGACAGCGCATCTGGCTGAGGCCATTGGCTACCGGCAGCTGGACCGGGGAAAGCCCTAGAAGCACCGTCCCGAGTGGTCGTTGGTAGAGTCGACTGTTAGTCGACTCGCGCGCGAAGCGCGGTCTCCTGGTGGGCCGACGCGAAGAGCAGTCGACTAACAGTCGACTCTACCAGGAGCGGGTCATGGCGACGGATGGTGCGATGGTGCCGGAGCGGGTCATGGCCGCCTGGCGGCGCTAATGCCGCCCCCGCGCATCACGCAGCGGAATCCACCCGCCCACGCTTCGCCAGCAGCGCCACCCGACGGCTGACCAGCGCATGGAGCTCCGCCAGCTCCGACGCCCGGTCAGCCGTCATGTTCCCGCCAAACAGCACCCGCGACAACGCCGCCTCGTCGCTGTCCTCCGGGTGCTGCCACCGGTCCCGGTACACCTTCTGGCACACCAGCCAGGCCAGCCGCAGCCCCCCACCGGGCAACGGACGGACCACGCGCTCGTAGACGTGCCAGAACTGGTACTCGGCCTGCAGGTCGATCACAGGCGCCACGGACAGCGCCTGCCGGGGCCGTCCTGGGCCCCGGATGCCGAACAGCAGGGTTCGCGGGTTGTGCTGTGCCATGCCAACAGGATGACCCAGCAACATTGTGGGAACCTTGCGTCGTTGCCAGAAAATCCCTGTTGTTTGCGCAAGGCGGGCTTCCGGGCGGGTTTTGGGGTCAGAGCCCTTTGCCGTGCAAAGGGCTCTGACCCCGGCCTTCGTTGCCTCAGAACGTCATCGAGGTACTGAACATCAGCTGCCGTGGCGCGCTGCGCTGCAGGGTCTGGTAATCCCCCGAGAACGACGAGCCGGCGATGGTGGCGGTGCCGATGTTGTGGCGGTTGAACAGGTTGCTCACGTCCAGCCGCAGCTCCAGGCCGGGCACCGCGCTGTCCGTACCGAAGCGGTAGGCGGCATAGGTATTGACCTGCCAGAACGTCGGCACGCGGATGTCGTTCTCGTAGGTGAAGGGCTGGCGCAGGTAGGAGGTGCTGGTGGCACCAAAACGCCAATCGCCGAAATGCGCCGACAGGTCGCTGACCAGCGAGATCTGCGGGTAACCCGGCTGGGCGTTGCCCTTGATCGGGTACACCGTGTCGCCCACCACGAAGTCACTGTCGTAGTAGGAACGGGCCACAGCCACGCCCTGGTAGAACTGCAGGTGGTCGGTCAGGTCGGCGGTGATGCCGAGGTCGGCACCGATCACGTGCATCTTCGGCATCAACCGCACGGTGTTGATCTGTGCGAACTGAGTGCCGATGGCCGCCGACAGCAGTCGGTTGCGGATGTCGTTGTAGAACACATCGCCGGTGATCGTCAGCCGATCGAAGCGATGCGACGCGCCCACGGTGAGGTTCCAGTTCTTCTCCGGGCGGAGCGTGCCCGCCACGCGGTCGAACTCTTCCTGGTCGGTGATGGTCCATGCCGAGGCGGTGTAGCCGATGTTGCCGCGCTGGGCAACGCGATAGCCGTTCATGGTGTTGGCCAGGTCGATGAAGGCATCGGTGGATTCGGTCGGGCTCCAGAACAACGAGACATGCGGCAGGAAGTTGCTCTTCGCGCGCAGCGTGCCGTTCACCGGACGATCCTTGGCGTCACCGAGGCCGCCACCGCTGGTGCGGAAGTCCACGGCCTTGAAGCCAACGCCCAGCTTCAGTGTGTCGTTCAGCACGATGTCGTCCTGCAGGTAGAACTGGCGCGAGCGGGTGACCCAGCTCGACGCGTTGTCGGTCTTGAACGCGGGGCCATACACATCGAACGGACCGGTGGCCTTCAGTGGTAGGCCCTCGCCCAGCAGCGGCTGCTGGTACCACTCGGTCTTGGCTGCGGCCTTGCTCTTCTCCTGCCAGAAGCCGGCGGTGAAGGTGTGCGCGCCCGCCTCGAACTGCAGGTTGAGCATGCCGCCCAGCCGGTTGAGGCGCGGTGTCTGCACCTGTTCGGAGAACGGCGCGCCGTTGGGCGACGGTACGGTCGGGTCGGTCAGCGTGGCCTGGGTGTGGCTGTTGGCGTTGTACAACTGCACGTTGCCGCTCAGCGCCGGACTGATCTGGAAGCGATGGCTGATCGAAGACACCCGGTCACGGGTGATCTGACCGGTGTCGTACGGAATCAGTTCGGACAGCTCACCGCAGGTGTAGGCGCCGCAGGACTTGTCCGCATTCTCCGGCGAGGCCACGTAATACGCCCAAGCGTAGTCCGGGTAGAAGATGTCGGCCTTCCAGCCCAGCTTGCGGATCATGTCGAAGGAGATGTTGTTGTAGCCCCAGACCTTGGCCTCGCTGTCTGACAGGAACACGGTGAAATCGCCCCAGGCGACGTCCTGCTGGAGCTTCAGGTCGCCGCGCAGGAAGTTCTGCGTGCCCTCGCCCTGGTACTTGTCGGCGGACACACGCTGCAGGTCGACCAGCACTTTCGGGCCATGCTCGCCGAGCTGGCCGCTCTGCCCGGATACGGTGGTGACCAGCGTGCTGTTGCTGCCCACGCCCTGCTTCACGCGCAGGCTGGGCGTGTCCTGCAGCTCGCGCAGGCGGTATTCCAGGCTGCCGCCGTTGACGCTGCTGGAGAACACGCTGACCGGTGCGCCACCGGGGCTGACCGTGATCGCGCCGATGCCATCGGGCACGCCCACGTTCACCACGCTGGTGCCGGTGAGCGAGAGGAAGCCGTTGTCGTTCAGCGGCACGCCTTCGAAGGTGATGCCCATTTCGTTCATGCGGAAGCCGCGCACGAACAGGCTGGTCGCCGAGATATCCAGGCCCAGCCCGTCGGTAGCGGTGTAGCTGGCACCGGGCACCTGCTTCAGCATCGCCAGGCCGTTGTTGCCGGTGACCATCGCGTCGAGGTCGTCTGCCTTGATGATGTAACGGTTGGGGCCGACCACCTGGGTCGGTGCAACGGCCGCGCCGCGCGGTGTGGCGATCACCTGCAGGGCGTTGAGCGTGGTGGGCGTGTCGAGCGCGGCGTCGTGCGTGTCTGCGGCGTACGCAGGTGCGGTGATGGCCGCGATGATGGCCAGGGCGAGGCGCGTCGTGGGTGGGGTGTTCATGGGCAGATCCAGGGTGCAGGAGAGAGCGGCGCAGGCGCACGCCCAGCGCGTTGCAGCACCGGTGTCGGCGCCCTGGCTGGCGATGCGATTGCGTTGAGGGAGTGACGGCGCAGTGCGCGCCGGTCAGTTGCAGAGGAAGACGATCATCTGCCTCAGAATTCGATGGCGTGATTTCGACGTGCGAAATTCTTGCATCGGTCTGCCGCATTCGCCATTGCGCGGTGGTACAGCGCCGATGGCGATAGGGATGGGTGGGTTATACGTGGGTATAGCTTCGGCGTGGTGGGGGCCGAGCTTGGTCGGCGCTTGCCGTTTTTGTGTGCCAACCAAGGTTGGCACCTACCGGGCAAAGTGTGCCAACCAAGGTTGGCACCTACCGGGCGGAGTGTGCCAACCGAGGTTGGCACCTACCAGGGCATAGGGACGCTCGGTTACCGCAGGACGAAACGCTCAATGGCGCGCGCCACGCCCTCATCGGCATTGCTGGTGGTTTCAAACCGGGCAACCGCCTTCACTGCATCAATGGCATTGCCCATCGCCACGCTGGTACCGGCGTACTGCAGCATGGTCAGGTCGTTTTCCTGGTCGCCGATGGCCATCACGTTGGCGCGGTCGATGCCCAGGTGCTCGGCCAGCTTCTGCAGGCTCGGGCCCTTGCCTGCGCGGTGGTCGAACACTTCCAGGAAGTACGGCGCGCTCTTCAATACCGCGAAGCGCTCGGTCAGTTCGCTGGGCAGGCGCGCGATGGCGGCATCCAGTACCTCGGGCTCGTCGATCATCATCAGCTTGATGAAGGACATCGACGGGTCCATGTCTTCCACGCGGCGATAGGACAGCGGCATCCGCGAAAGATGCGAGTCGGCCACGGTGTAGTAGCTGATGTCCTGGTTGGGCGTGTACATGCGCTGGCTGTCCAGCGCCTGGAAGTGCACGCCCACTTCGCGGGCTACCTGCTCGCAGAACAGGAAATCGTCGAAGCTGAGCGGATACTCGACCACGGTTTCGCGCGTGCCGACGCGCTGCACCAGCCCGCCATTGCAGGCGATGCAGTAGTCGTCGTTGCCGGTGATGCCGAGCTCGTGCAGGTACGGCGCCAGGCCCGGAACCGGGCGGCCACTGGTCAGCACGATGTGCACGCCCAGCGCCCGCGCCTGCGCGATGGCCTTCCTGGCGCGTGGGGTGAGCTGGTGCGACGGGTCCAGCAGGGTGCCATCCATGTCGATGGCGACCAGTTCGATGGTCGATTGCCTGCGGCCCATGTCCATTGCGTTCAACTCGTGCGGGGCACGCCAGTTTACCCCCTCATGCCCGGTTCACCTCTTTGCCCACGTTGGCCGGGATACTGCAGGAGCCTGTGCGTTCCCCACCGCAGGACGGCCCGCTGACCGCCCTTCCCTGGAGAAGCTTGCGACGCATGACCTACCGTGCCCCCGAAACCGACGACAGCGCCCCCCTGGCCCAGCAGATCGAGCAGATGATCGACGAGCTGCCCGGCGACCAGGTGCGTGTCGGCACCCTGCTCAGTGCGCTGGGCGATGAAGGCCTGTTGCTGATCGTGATCCTGCTCTCGGCCATCTTCATCATCCCGGTGTCGATTCCCGGGCTGAGTACAGTGTTTGGTGCCTCGATCCTGCTGATCGGCCTGAGCCGGGTGCGCAACCGCCCGCTGTGGGTACCGCAGAAGCTGGCGCGCCGCGAGATCGCCACCGACAAGCTGAAGGCCAACCTCGGCCGTGCGCTGAAGTGGGTGCACCGCATGGAGCGGCTGTCGCGGCCGATGCGGCTGGCGGTGATGGTGCGCTCGAAGAAGATGATGCGCCTGAACAACCTGATGCTGGTGTTCGCGACCCTGCTGCTGATGGCGCCGGCCGGACCGATTCCCTTCAGCAACACGCTGCCGGCACTGGCGCTGATGTCGTTTGCGATTGGCTTCATCCAGCGCGATGGTGCGGCGGTGGCCGCCGGTTATGGTTTCGTGGTGGCCACGGTGGTGTATTTCGGCGTGCTGCTGGGTGGCGTGGGGTTTGCTGCCGAGTCGGTGTTCAGCGGGTTCCGGGCACGCTGAACCCGGTGGCAGAACCGGCAGGGCGGAGTCGACAGTGTAGTGTCGACTGCCCTTCGCTGCTTACCGGGGAAGCACGCGCTGCGCGCTCGAGTCGACTGACAGTCGACTCTACCGGATGTTCTCCGGCCATGGCTCGACGCTACACAGCTACTTGACTGACACCCGCCACACCACGTCGCCCACGTCATCAGCCACCAGCAGCGCGCCTTCGGCGTCCATCGCCATGCCCACCGGTGCACCCATCAGGGTCTTCTCGTCCTTCGAGGCGAAGCCGCTGACTACGGTCTGCGGCCGCCCGATCGGCTTGCCGTCCTTGAACGGTACGTAGACCACTTCGTAACCACTCAGCGGCGAGCGGTCCCAGCTGCCGTGTTCGCCGATGAAGGCGCCGCCGTGGTACTGCGCCGGCAATGCCTGGCCGGTGTAGAACAACAGGCCCAGCGGTGCCACGTGCGAGCCGATGGCGTAGTCCGGTGTGATCGCCTTGGCCACCAGGTCCGGCCGCTGCGGCTGCACGCGCTCGTCCACGTGCTGGCCGTAGTAGCTGTAGGGCCAGCCGTAGAAGCCATCCTCCTTCACCGAGGTGAGGTAATCCGGCACCAGGTCGGCACCGATCTCGTCGCGTTCGTTCGCCACCGCCCACAACGTGCCAGTGCTCGGCTCCCAGTCCAGGCCGGTCGGGTTGCGGATGCCCGACGCAAAGATACGGCTGCCACGGGTGGCTACGTCCACTTCCAGCACCACTGCGCGGCGGTACTCGACGGCCAGACCATTTTCGGTGATGTTGCTGTTGGAGCCCACGCCAACGTACAGCTTGCGGCCATCGCGGCTGGCCAGCAGTTCCTTGGTCCAGTGGTGGTTGATGGTGCTGGGCAGGTCGGTGAACTCGCGGCCCTTGTCGGACATGCGGGTTTCACCAGGCACGTAGTGGTACTGCACGATGTTGCCGGTGTTGGCCACGTACAGCGTGTCGCCGATCAGCTGGATGCCGAACGGCGAATGCAGGCCTTCGATGTAGACATGCTGGGTCCAGGTGTTCGTTCCCGGCGTGCGGCGCAGCAGGGTGACCCGGTTGCCGCCCTTGCCGGCCTTGCCCGAGCGCGCCTTCACCTTGCCGGCGATCCACTGCTTGGGCGTGGTGACCGGTTCTTCGCCGGGGCCGTTGCCTTCCACCACCAGTACATCGCCGTTGGGCAGGGTCAGCAGCCGCCGCGGATGCTGCAGGTTGGCGGCGATGCGCTCGATCTTCAGGCCTTCGGCCACCGTGGGGGTCTGTCCATCAGCCCAGCCAACGCCCTTGGGTACCTGCATCGGCGGCATCAGGAAGTTGGCCGGCTTGGGCAGCGGCGGCTGCGGGCCCGACTGGTCGGCCGGATGGTACTCGGCCTTGCCGGCGCAGGCCGACAGGGCGGCGGCCAATGCCAAGGCGGCGACGGTGGGCAGGATGTGCTTAGCCATGACGACCTCCCTGCAGCACCGGCGGCTGCAGTGACAGCAGGATCAGGCCCAGGGCGATCAGGGCCACGGTCAGCGCCGACAGGATCGTGCCTGGCACTGCAACGGCATACGCATCGCGGCTGTGCACGAAGGCGTTCCAGATGGCCAGCACCACCGCGACCAGGTTGAGGAAGAAGTCGATGCGGTCGATACGGGTAGCCGTGCCGTTGCGGCGCCAGACCGCGAACAGGTTGATCAGGCGCGGAAGGATGGCGATCAGCAGGCCGAAGGTGATCAGCCAGGCGGCGGCCTTGCCCCACATCACCTCGGCGCTGTTGAGGTAGATCGCGTCGAAGATCAGTGCACCGACGAAGAAGCCGAAGGGTATCGGGTTCAACAGGCTGAACAGCGTGGTGCCGAGGCCGCGATGGGCCTGGGCCAGAGGGTTGACCATCATCGTGCTCCGATGCGGAAGGGTGCACGGGCTGTAGTAACACAGCGCGATGTGAGGGCGCGCGATGATACCCGGCGGGGCTGCCACACCCACCGCGCAGGCACCCCGCTACGCGGATTCGTCCTCGCGCACCTCGTGGAAGGGCAGCATCGTCTCGAAGCCGAATTCGTGTTCCATGCTGGTGCGGACCAGGCCGCCGATGGCGTAGCGGCTGGTGTTGGCATGCACGTCTATGCCACCGAGCCGCCACTCGGTGCGCAGGTGCAGCGTCTCTGCGCGGCGCATGACGATCCGTTCCTCCTGCAGCAGCGCGCGTCGGTGCCTCTTCATCAACAGCCGCAGCGGTTTCACCGTGGTGATGCCGAATGCGGCCAGCTCGGGCAGCAACTCGGCGATATCGGCATCGTCGCCATAGTCGTGGCTGCGCGTATGCACGGACAGCACCACCTTGCGGATGGCGGCAACCGAGAGCGGGGTCTGGTCTGCGCGCGCACGTGCACGCTGGCGTCCATTCTTCATGCGTGTCTTCATCTGCATGTGATTACCACGTTTCCGGCCCTCGAAGCAGACGCGCGAAGATGGCGTGAAGGCATTCGAATGCCCTGTCATAACCTGACGTACTAAGCGTTTGTGACGCAATTGGCACATTCGCAGATTGTTTGTGTGAAGAGGTAGGGGGTTGTTCGTTGTGTCGCGTTTGGCTCGTTGCGATGGGGCAGTTCCGCCCCGCCGTCCTGCCATGCCGATTCACAACAGAAGGATTCGTGTATGAAGCGACACACGCAACGCTCCGCGCCACCGCGCTCTGCGCGCCTGGCCCTCGCCACTGCCCTGGTGCTGGGCAGCCTGGCCGCCACCGCTCAGGCCCAACAGGCCGATCCGTTGGCGGGTATCCAGTGGCACCTGCTCAACACCGGTCAGACGGTCCCGGCCGACACACTGCCGGTAGCCGGCAACGATCTGAACGTGGATGGCCTGTTCCGCAATGGCATCCGCGGCCAGGGCGTCACCATCGCCATCGTCGACGATGGCCTGCAGATCGCGCATCCGGACCTGGCGGCCAACGTGGCCGCGGTGGCCGGCAAGAACTTCACCAATGGCTCGAACAACCCCACCCCGACCAACCCGGATGTCGACAACCACGGCACCATGGTCGGTGGCATCGCCGGTGCGGTGGGCGCCAACAACCTGGGCGTGCGCGGTGTGGCCCCGGCGGCGACGCTGAAGGGCTTCAACCCGATTTCGCGCTCAGCCCTGGGCAACCAGCAGAGCAACATCGAGTACGCCTGGTGGGACGGCGCGGAGTCGGCCGACGTGCAGGTGTTCAACAACAGCTGGGGCGCCGGCCCGGGCAATCCGAACCTGCCGTTGGCGTACAGCGAAAACACGATTCGTTCGTATGAGCAGGCCCTGTCGGGGACGCGCGGTGGCCGTGGCGGCATCTACGTGAAGTCGGCCGGCAACAACTTCAACAATGCCTCGATCAGCCAGACCCAGGATGTCTGCACCACCGACACCAAGAACCGCAACACCGGCTGCGTGCCGGCTGGCCGCGACCCGCGCAACAACCTGTTCAACGTCATCACCGTAGGCGCGGTGCGCGCCGATGGCGTGCGCTCGTCGTATTCCTCCACCGGCTCGGCGCTGTGGGTGTCGGCCTTTGGCGGCGAGTACGGCCTGCAGGCGCAGTACGCCCCGGGCCTGGTGGCACGCGCCTACGACCCGGCCATCGTCACCACCGACGTGACCGGGTGCGCGCAGGGCAGCAACAAGAACACCAACCGCCAGAACACGCTGGACAGCAACCTGTCGGCCATCGACAGCACCTGCAACTACACCGCCAAGATGAACGGCACGTCCGCGTCGGCACCGATGGTGTCGGGCGTGGCCGCACTGGTGCTGGAAGCCAATCCGAACCTGTCCTATCGCGATGTGAAGTACATCCTGGCCACCACCGCCACCCGCAACCACCCGAACCAGCCGGCGGTGACACTGGCCGACGGGCGCACGCTGGTGCCGGGCTGGACGGTGAATGCTGCCGGCCGTGCCTACAGCAACTGGTATGGCTTCGGCGTAGTCAACGCTGCACGCGCGGTGCAGGTCGCCGAGAACTTCCAGCCGCTCGGTGCGCTGGTCGACAGCGGCTGGCGCAACACCACGCGTACCGTGGCCATCGGCAACACCTCGGCTGCCGCCGCACGCCTGACCTTCCAGTTGGCCAACGGCGCGCGCAACATCGAAAGCGTGCAGCTGGGCTTCCGGGTCAACCACCGCAACACGCGCCAGCTGCAGTTCGTGCTGGTGTCGCCCAGCGGTACCCGCAGCGTGGTGCAACCGGCGTTCACCGCGATCGGTTCGGGCACGGGTGGCGCGCAGAGCAACTTCACCAGCTGGGACCTGCTGTCCAGCAATGCCTTCCTGGATGAGAACGCCAGCGGCACCTGGACGCTGGAAGTGACCGACATGGGGCAGGCCGCGACCGCTGCATCGCGTGGCAACCTCGAATTCTTCAAGATCCGCGTTCTGGGGCACTGATGATGAAGACCACCATTCTGTTGAGCACGCTCGCCTTCGCGGCGATGACCTCCCCTGCCTGGGCACAGAGCTCGGGGCAGACCCCTCCAGCCAGGACCCTGTCGACCGTGGACGCGCAGGAACTGAAGGCCTCCGCTACCGGCCGTTCGTTCGATGTGGGCGGCACGCGCTTCCAGCTGTCCCCCTCGACCACCGTGAAGCAGGCCAGCGGCGGTCAGTTCACGATCACCCCGCAGGCGGCGGCGACCACCAGTTCGCGTACCAAGCGTTCGCTGGATGGCTCAGCGGCGGCGCCTGCTGATGCCGGTGCCGGCAAGTTCGCGGCGGCGGTCTCCCGTGACGGAGCGCCGGTGGTGGCGACCTCGCGGGTCAAGGTGTTCTTCACCGATGCGGCCTCGGCCCAGCGTGCGGCCACCGCCACCGGCGGCACCGTGGTGAAGGTGTCGAAGGCTTCGGGCCAGGCCATCGTGGAGTATCCGTCGGTGAACGCGGCACTGGATGCGACCACCAGGCTGCTGTCCACCGCCGGTATCCGCGCCACCGAGCCGGACGTGGTGCAGTGGGAAGAAACCAAGTAAGGCGTTGAGTGGTGCCCCCGGCCGGTTGGCTCTCCTGGCCGGCCGGGGGATTGGTGTGGGGGTGTGCCGACCAACGGTCGGCACCCACGTGTCGACCAAGGTCGACACCTACCGGGGCAGCGGGCGCGACGAACAGGCGGCATCAGCCGCGCATGGCCTGGGATTACCGGGCGGCGAGTGTGTCGCTGTGCTTGCGGCTGCAGCTGGCCAGTGCGTCGTTGCCGGCGGCCGGGTGGCCGGGCTCGAGCAGCAGGCGCTGCACGTCGGAAAACAGCTTGTCCACCGGCATGCCATAGGGCGCGAACAGGCGCAGTCGACCCTGGCGGTCGAACACGTAACCGCCGGCGATGTGGCTCATGGTGTAGGTATCCGGTACCTGGCCGGGTTCCTTTTCGTAGAACGCCTTGAAGTCGCTGGCCATCGCGGCCAGTTGTGCTTCGTTGCCGACCAGCGCGATCGCCTTGGGGTCGAAGGCTTCCACATAGGTGCGGGCGACTTCGGGCGTGTCGCGTGCGGGATCGACACTGACGAAGACCACCTGCAGCTGGTCGGCATCCTTGCCCATCAGGTGCTTGACCTGGCTCAGCTCGACCATCGTGGTCGGGCACACGTCCGGGCAGCTGGTGAAACCGAAGAACAGATAGGTCACCGGCCCCTGCAGGTCCTTCGGACCGCGCACGGTGCCGTGGCTGTCGGGCATCGACCACTGCTGGCCGAGCTCTTCGCAGGCGATGTCCTTGGAGTAGAAGTCCATGCGCGACTGCGCACTGCAGCCGGCCAGCAGGCCGAGCAGCAGGCCTGCGGCCAGCCGCAGGCCACGTTGGGGGAACGCGATGCCTTTCACGGTTCGCAGGCTCAGTTGATCATCATGTGGTAGTGCATGCTCCAGATGATCCACACCGACAACGCGACGATGATGAACAGGATCACCAGGGTGAACACGAAGCTGGCCAGGTTCCAGCCACCTTCGGACTTGCGGTCCATGTGCAGGAAATAGACCAGCTGCACCAGGATCTGCGCCACCGCGAAGCCGACCAGCAGAAACAGCGTGAGCGGGCGCGACAGCACCGGGTTCATCACCAGTGCGAACGGCACCACGGTCAGCAGCGCGCACAGCACGAAGCCGATCAGGTAGGACTTGGTGGAGCCGTGCGCATTGCCTGCGCGCGAAGTTTCGACGTGGGCCATGTCAGAAGGCTCCAATCAGATAGACGAAGGTGAAGACGCAGATCCACACCAGGTCCAGGAAGTGCCAGAACAGGCTCAGGCACGACACACGGGTGATGTTGGTCGGGGTCAGGCCACGGCGGTAGACCTGGTGCATGACCACCGCCATCCAGATCAGGCCGCTGGCCACGTGCAGGCCGTGGGTGGCGACCAGCGCGAAGAACGCCGACAGGTAGGCACTGGTGCTGGGGCCTGCGCCTTCGTGGATCAGGTGCGAGAACTCGTAGATCTCCATGCCGATGAACGAGGCACCGAGCACGAAGGTCACGCCCAGCCAGCGCAGTACTGCCGAGGTGTCGTGGCGATGCATCGCCAGTACGGCCTGTCCGTAGGTGATGCTGGAGACCAGCAGCAGGAAGGTCTCGGCCATCACGAACGGCAGCGAGAACAGGTCCTTGCCGGTGGGGCCGCCGGCGTAGGCGGTGCTGAGCACCGCGTACGAGGCGAACAGCGAACCGAACAGCACCAGGTCGGACATGAGGTAGACCCACATGCCGAACACCTTCATGCCGCCCTGTTCGTGGCCATGGTCGTGTTCGTGGTGGTCCTCGTGTGCCTGCGTGTCGCTGGCCAGCTCGGGGCGGGTCAACAGGTTCATGCGCGTACCTCCTTCAGCTTGGCAAGGTTGGCCGCTTCGGTGCGCGCCACCTCTTCGGAACTGACGTAGTAGTCCACATCCTGGTCGTAGGACCGCACGATCAGGGTCACGATCATCGCGATGAAGCTGGCCGCGGCCATCCACCAGATGTGCCAGACCAGGGCGAAGCACAGCATCAGGATCCAGATGTTGAGGATCAGCGGCACGCCGGTGTTCTTCGGCATGTGGATCGGTGCGTACTTCTTCGGCGGCGGCGGCAGGCCACGCTTCTTCGCTTCGTGGAAGGCGTCCAGCTCATCGGCCTTGGGCACCACGGCGAAGTTGTAGAACGGCGGCGGCGACGGCGTGGCCCATTCCAGCGTGCGTGCGTTCCACGGGTCGCCGGTCAGGTCCAGGTTGCGCTTGCGGTCGCGCACGCTCACGTAGATCTGCACCAGCATCAGGATGATGCCCGCGAACACGAACAGCGCACCGATGAAGGCGGCGATCAGGTACGGCGTCCACGCCGGGTTGTCGTACTGGTTCATGCGGCGGGTCATGCCCATGAAGCCCAACATGTACAGCGGCATGAAGGCCAGGTAGAAGCCGATCACCCAGCAGGCGAACGACCACTTGCCCAAGCGCTCGTTGAGGGTGAAGCCGAACACCTTCGGGAACCAGTAGGCGAAGCCGGCCAGGTAGCCGAACAGCGCGCCGCCGATGATGGTGTTGTGGAAGTGCGCGACCAGGAACAGGCTGTTGTGCAGCAGGAAGTCGGCGCCCGGGATGGCCAGCAGCACGCCGGTCATGCCACCGATGGTGAAGGTGACCAGGAACGCGATGGTCCACAGCATCGGCACGCTGAATTCGACGCGGCCACCGTACATGGTGAACAGCCAGGTGAAGATCTTCACGCCGGTGGGGATGGCGATGATCATCGTCATGATGCCGAAGAAGGCATTGACGCTGGCACCGGAGCCCATGGTGAAGAAGTGGTGCAGCCAGACGATGAACGACAGGATGCCGATCGCCAGCGTGGCACCGACCATCGACTTGTAGCCGAACAGCTTCTTGCGCGCGAAGGTGGCGGTCACTTCGGAGAAGATGCCGAACGCCGGCAGCACCAGGATGTACACCTCCGGATGGCCCCAGGCCCACACCAGGTTCACGTACATCATCGGGTTGCCACCCAACGTGTTGGTGTAGAAGTTGAAGTCCAGGTAGCGGTCCAGGGTGAGCGCACCCAGCGCCACGGTCAGGATCGGGAAGGCGGCGATGATGATCACGCTGGTGACCAGCACGGTCCAGGTGAACACCGGCATCTTCATCAGGGTCATGCCCGGCGCACGCATGCGCAGGATGGTGATGAACAGGTTGACGCCGGTCAGCAAGGTGCCGACACCGGACGCCTGCAATGCCCAGATGTAGTAGTCCACGCCGACGCCTGGACTGAACTCGATGCCCGACAGCGGCGGATAGGCGACCCAACCGGTCATGGCGAATTCGCCAACGCCCAGCGAGATCATCATCAACGCTGCGCCGACCACGAAGATCCAGAAGCTGAAGGCGTTGAGGAACGGGAACGCCATGTCGCGCGCACCGATCTGCAGCGGCACGATGATGTTCATCAGGCCGACCACGAACGGGGTGGCCACGAAGAAGATCATGATCACGCCGTGCGCGGTGAAGATCTGGTCGTAGTGCTCCGGTGGCAGGAAGCCGTCACTGCCCGGCCCAGCCGCCGCCAGCTGCGCGCGCATCATCAGCGCATCGGCAAAGCCACGCACCAGCATGACCAGCGCCACCACCACGTACATGATGCCGATCTTCTTGTGGTCCACGGTGGTGAACCAGTCGCGCCAGAGCGGACCCCACAGCTTGAAGTACGTCACCGCGCCGAGCAGCGCGAGGCCGCCCAGCACCATGGCCGCCAATGTGACCACGACGATCGGCTCGTGCAGTGGCACGGCCTCCCACGTCAATTTACCCAACATGTTCGTTACTCCTGGGAATCCTGGGCACCGCCGGCAGCGCCCGCCGGGGTAGCAGCAGCGGTGTTCTCACCGACGCCGATGAACTGGTCGATGACCTTCTTGAACAGCAGCGGTTCAACACTGGAGAAGTGCTGCACCGGTGCGTTCTTCGACGGTGCGGCCAGCGCTTTGAACTGCGTGAAGCTGAGCGCGTCGGGCGCGCTGCGCACCTCGGCCACCCAGCGCTCGAAGTCTTCGTTGCTGCTGGCGGTGGCGATGAACTTCATGTTCGAGAAGCCATGCCCGCTGTAGTTGCCGGACATGCCACGGAACTGGCCGGGCTCGTTGGCGATCAGGTGCAGCTGCGTGCGCATGCCAGCCATCGCGTAGATCTGCCCACCCAGCTGCGGGATGAAGAAGGTATTCATCGTCGAGTTGGAGGTGATGTTGAACGCCAGCGGGCGGTTGGCGGGGAAGTTGAGCTGGTTGACCGTGGCGATGCCCAGGTCCGGGTACACGAACACCCACTTCCAGTCGGTGGCGATCACGTCCACGTGCAGCGGCTCACCGGCCACGTCCAGCGGCTTGTACGGGTCCAGCTCGTGGGTCGACTTCCACACGATCACCGCCAGCACCGCGATGATGATCAGCGGCACGCCCCAGACCACGATCTCCACCTTGGTGGAGTGCGACCAGTCCGGCGTGTATTTCGCTTTGGTGTTACCAGCGCGGTAGCGCCAGGCGAATACGAAGGTCAGCACGATGGCCGGTATCACCACGATCAGCATCAGGCCGATGCAGATCAGGATCAGGTCGCGCTGGGCGAGCCCGACCATGCCCTTCGAATCCAGCAGCACCCAGTCACAGCCCGACAGGCCGACGCAGGCCAGGGCGACCAGCGCCAGGCGGATGCGGTTCCAGCAGATATTCATTGGAGGTCAACCCTGTTGAAGAAGCGCGCTTGACCGGCTCGCCTGCGCGCAGCGCCCGGGCGTGGAGCGGCTACACTGTGGGTACGAGGTCGCCTACAAGCAGGCGAACCACTCCAATCAAGCCCATACAAGATACATCATTGTATGGACTTGTGCATCTGTACGTATGGAAAAAACTGTCCGATGACGCCACCTGCCGCCGGCCGCCGCCTGAAACACCCCAATCGCACCTGGGTTCGCCCCTTCCGCGAGGGCGCAGGCCCGCTGTACCTGCAGATTGCCCAGCAGGTGCGCGAGGCGGTGGATGACGGCGTGCTGCGCCCGGGCGACCGGCTGCCGCCGCAGCGCGACCTGGCCCAGCAGGTGGGCGTGGACCTGACCACGGTCACCCGCGCCTTTGCCGAACTGCGCCAGGCCGGCCTGCTCGACGCGCAGGGCGCGGGCGGCACCTTCATCGCGCTGTCGGCCGGCAACCGCAGCACCTCGGTCGACCTGAGCATGAACATCCCGCCGCTGCTGGGCAGCGCGCCGTTCGCACAGGGCATGGAGGCCGGCTTCCAGCACGTGGGCCAGCAGCTGGGCCAGGGCGAACTGATGAGCTACCACGTCGGCGCCGGCACCCGCGAGGACCGCGCCGCCGCCGTACAGTGGCTGGCACCGATGCTGGGTACGGTCGGCGCGGACCAGGTAGTGATCTGTCCCGGTGCGCAGACCGCGCTGTGCGCATTGATCCTGGCCCGCACCCAGCCGGGCGAGCTGATCGCCGCCGAACAGCTGACCTACCCGGGCCTGCTGGCCGCCGCGCGCGTGCTGCAGCGGGGCGTGGTGCCGGTGGCGATGGACGCCGAAGGCATGCTGCCCGAGGCTCTGGAAGAAGCCTGCCAGCTACGCCGCCCGCGCCTGCTGTACCTGGTGCCGACCATCCAGAACCCGACCACGGCAACGATGTCGGCGCAGCGCCGGCAGGCCCTGCTGGCGGTGGCGGAGCGCCACGATCTGACCGTGATCGAAGACGATCCCTACTGGTTGCTGGCCGGTGACGCCGCGCCACCGCTGGCCGCCCACCGCGACGCCGGTTGCCCGGTGTATTACATCTCCACCCTGTCCAAGTGCCTGGCGCCGGGCCTGCGCACCGCCTACCTGGTGGTGCCGGCCGGCGAGCCGATGGAACCGGTGCTGGACGCCCTGCGTGCGATCGCACTGATGCCGACCCAGTCGATGGTGGCGGTGGCGTCGCAGTGGATCCGCAGCGGCCAGGCCCGGGACATGGTGCAGCGCTTCCAGCAGGAACTGCGCGAGCGCCAGGCGATTGCCGCGCAGTTCCTGCCGCCCCGCGCCCAGGCGCATCCGGCCGGCCTGCATGTGTGGCTGCCGCTGCCGCCACGGCTGGACCAGTACCGGTTGATCCAGGCCGCACAGGAACAGGGCCTGGGCATCGCCAGCTCGGATGCCTTCAGCGTGGAAGAGCCGCCGCCGGGCAACGCGATCCGCCTGTCGCTGGGCGGCGCGGTCGACCAGGGCGCGCTGGCCGGGGCGCTGGCCAAGCTGAACGAGATTCTGTCCGAAGCCCCCGAGGCCCGGCACAACGCCATCGTCTGAACCGGGCACATGGCGCTTCATCCATACAAGATGATATTTTGTATGCAATGTATGGATGAAGGGACGTGCATCGATGCGCGCCGAGAAACTGAAGTTCCACCTGGTGATGGCCGGGTGCGGTGGCTTTGTGGTGTTGATGCTGGCCGCGCTGGCCTGGGTCTGCCTGCAGCCGCAGACCGTGGACGTGCAGGCCGCCGAACGCCACGCCATCGAGCAGTGCGTGCAGCGCAGCGAGGATCCGTCGCGTAGCGAGATCCAGCGCCGCGCGCAGGCCGATTCCTGCCGCGAGATGCGCAAGCAGTACGTGCACAAGTTCGGCGGGGACGCGTCCTGATGGGCGCAGCCGCGCCGCGTCGCCGCTGGCTGCTGCCGACGATGATCGCCCTCGCCTGCCTGTTCATGGCTGGCGTCGCGGCTGCGCTGTGGCAGTACTTCGGCTACAGCGCGCAGTCCACCTTCACCGAACAGGCCATCGTCTTCGACGATTCGCAGCTGCGCCTGCCGGCCGATCTGGCCGGTGATACCGGCCGCATCCGCGTGGTGCATTTCTGGGACCCGGCCTGCAGCGTGTGCAACCGCGAGACCGGTGCGCACCTGAGCTACCTGATCAGCATGTACCGCCGCGCCGGCATCGACTTCTATGCGATCCGCCGCCCGGGTACGCAGGGAGAGCTGCCCGAGCCGCTGCGCAACAAGGTGATCAACCTGCCGACCATTGATGGCATCGAACACATCCCGGCCAGCCCCGCCGTAGCCATCTGGGATCGCCAGGGCCACCTCGCCTATGCGGGGCCGTACAGCATCGGCATGGTCTGCAACTCGGCCAACAGCTTTGTCGAACCGCTGCTGGACAGACTGGTGCGCGGCGAAACCGTGCGCCCGAAAGGACTGCTTGCCGTGGGCTGCTACTGCCCCTGGCAGGCCAAGCGCTGAGGACGCGCAATGACATCACTGACGCTGGCCGGTGCGGCCGCCGCAAACAACAACGGCGGTCACCTGTCCGAACCGACCGATGGTTATGGACAGGCTCCCGCCGTTGGAAGCAACGATACGCCCCGACATGCTCCGTACATGCCGCGACCGGATGTCGCAGCGCGCGAATGGGTGCAGGACGTGCTCGCGCACAACGGGCCGATCTACCTGCGCATCGTCAATTCGCTGGAACGCACGGTGCGCCGTGGCGGCCTCGCACCCGGACAGCGCCTGCCCTCGCAGCGTGCGTTGGCGCAGCAGCTCGGCATCGACCTGACCACGGTCACCCGCGCCTTCGATGAAGCACGCAAGCGCGGCCTGATCGAAGCACGCGGGCCACAAGGCAGTTTCATCGCACCGCCCAAGGCCGGCTTCGACCAGGTGGTGGACCTGAGCATGAACGTGCCGCCGGTGCCCGACGCCGATGCGCTGGCCGAGACCCTGCGCCGCGGTGCCGCCGCCGTGCTTGCACGCAGCAACGCGCCCAACCTGATGACCTATCACCTGGGCGGCGGCAACCCGACCGACCGCCACGCAGCGGCGCGCTGGCTGCAACCGATGCTGGGAAAGGTGGACGACGCCTGCCTGCTGCTGACCGAAGGCGCCCAGGTGGCGCTTGCCGCGATCCTGGTCAGCCAGGGCCGCGACGATGATGCGATCCTCTGCGATGCGCTGGTCTATCCGGGCCTGCTGCAGGCCGCCGCCGCACTGGGCCGGCGGCTGCTGCCGGTGGACAGCGACGAACACGGCATGTGCCCCGATGCGCTGGCCCGGCTGGCACGCGAAAGCGGCGCGCGGTTGGTCTATCTCAATCCCACCTGCCAGAACCCGACCGCGCTGACCCTGCCGCTGCAGCGGCGCGAAGCGCTGGCGCGTGTTCTGGAGAGGGAAGGCCTGCTGGCGATCGAAGATGATCCTTACTGGCACCTCGCCGAGGATGCACCGACACCGCTGGCGGCGCTGGCACCGCGCCATGTGTTCTACGTGGCGACGCTGTCGAAGGTGATCAGCCCCGGCCTGCGCACTGCGTTCGTGCAGTGCCCAAGCGCTGCGCACGCCGAGGCGATGACGGCTGCATTGCGGGCGACGCGGCTGATGGGCCATCCGCTGGTCTCGGCGTTGGCCAGCCAGCTGCTGCTGGATGGTTCGGCGCAGTCACTGCTGGCCCAGGTGCGCACCGAGGCACGCGAGCGCATGCGCATGGCGCGCTACCTGCTGGCGCCATCGCTGCTGCAGCGCGCGGAAGGCCTGCATGCCTGGTGCCGGGTACCAGCGCCGTGGACCGACGCCACGCTGGTGCGTACCGCACAGCTGCAGGGGCTGGCGATTGCGCCATCTTCGGCGTTCTGCCCGCAAGGCGTGTCTTACCCAAATGGCGTGCGGCTGTCGCTGGGGCTGGCGGCGGACCGCCGACAGCTGGAGAGTGCGCTGCGACGGATTGATCGGTTGTTGTTGTCCGATGCGTTGCCGGCGATCGAGCGGTAGCCCTGGAATGGGATGTGCCGACCAACGGTCGGCACCCACCCGACCGGTAGTGCCGGCCGCTGGCCGGCGGAAGATTCCCCGGCACGGTTGGAATGTGCCAACCAAGGTTGGCACCTACCCGACCGGTAGTGCCGGCCGCTGGCCGGCGGAAGATTCCCCGGCACGGTTGGAATGTGCCAACCAAGGTTGGCACCCACCCGACCGGTAGTGCCGGCCGCTGGCCGGCGGAAGATTCCCCGGCACGGTTGGAATGTGCCAACCAAGGTTGGCACCTACCCGACCGGTAGTGCCGGCCGCTGGCCGGCGGAAGATTCCCCGGCACGGTTGGAATGTGCCAACCAAGGTTGGCACCCACCCGACCGGTAGTGCCGGCCGCTGGCCGGCGGAAGACTCCTCAGCACGGTTGGAATGTGCCAACCAAGGTTGGCACCCACCAGATCGGAGGTAGATCGTGGAATGGGATGTGCCGACCAACAGTTGGCACCCACCCGACCGGTAGTGCCGGCCGCTGGCCAGCAGAAGATTCCCCGGCACGGTTGGAATGTGCCAACCAAGGTTGGCACCCACCCGACCGGTAGCGCCGGCCGCTGGCCGGCGGAAGATTCCCCGGCACGGTTGGAATGTGCCAACCAAGGTTGGCACCCACCCGACCGGTAGTGCCGGCCGCTGGCCGGCAGAAGATTCCCCGGCACGGTTGGAATGTGCCAACCAAGGTTGGCACCCACCCGACCGGTAGCGCCGGCCGCTGGCCGGCGGAAGATTCCCCGGCACGGTTGGAATGTGCCAACCAACAGTTGGCACCCACCCGACCGGTAGTGCCGGCCGCTGGCCGGCGGAAGACTCCTCAGCACGGTTGGAATGTGCCAACCAAGGTTGGCACCCACTAGATCGGTAGCGCCGGCCGCTGGCCGGCGGAAGATTCCCCGGCACGGTTGGAATGTGCCAACCAAGGTTGGCACCCAGCAAAGCAGGGTCAGGCCAAGGCGGAGAGGGCCTTCACCAGCGCATCCATCTGCTCCGGCCGGGTGAACACCGATGGCGTCACGCGTACACAGGCACCCGATTCCAGGCCATCGCGATACGTGGCGAAAATCCGATGCTCATCCAGCAGTCGCTTCTGCAGAGCCATGTTGTCAGACACGCCGGTGCGCCCGCGCAGGCGGAAGCTGGCCAGCGCACTGGCCAGCGCCGGGTTCGGCGAGGACAGCACCTCGATGTGCGCCATCTGCCGCGCTGGCAGCGTCCAGCGCTCGCGCAGGTAGCGCAGCCGCGCCTGCTTGTTGGCCACGCCGATGCGCTGATGCAGGGCAATCGCCTCCGGCAGTGCCAGGTAGGCGGCGAAGTTGACCGTACCGGTGTGCACGCGGCTGCCGACACGGCCATCATCGGTCTCGCCCATGTACGGGTCCAGGTCCGCCACGCGCCCCTTGCGCACGTACATCGCGCCGACGCCGACCGGCGCGCCGATCCATTTGTGCAGATTGATGCCCACGAAGTCAGCCTTCAGATCCGGCACGGCGTAGTCGATCTGACCGAAACCATGGGCAGCATCAACGATCACATCGATACCGCGTGCGCGCGCACGCTCGGCGATCTCGGCCACCGGCAGCACCAGCCCATGGCGATGGCTGACCTGGGTCAGCAGCACCAGTTTCAGGCGCGGCAACCGCGCGAACGCGGCCTCGTAGGCCTGCAGGATCTGCGCGTGGTCGGGCACGGCCGGTAGCGCGATACGCTCGACCTGCACGCCGCGACGCTGCTCCAGCCAGCGCATCGCGCCGATCATGCTGTCGTAGTCGATGTCGGCATACAGCACCTGGTCGCCGGGCTGCAGGCGGTTGTAGCCACCGATCAGCGCCAGCATCGCCTCGGTGGCCCCCCGCGTCAGTGCGATCTCATCAGCACCCACACCCAGCAGTTCGGCTACCTCTCGCTGCACCGCCATGTATTGCGCCGGAAACGCGCGGCGCCCATACCAAGCGTTGCCACGATTCACTTCAGCGGTGTGGCGCTGGTAGCTGGCCAGCGTCTCACGACCCATCGCGCCCCAGTAGCCGTTCTCCAGGTGGTTCACTTCATCGGTGATGTCGAAGTGGCTGGCCACGGCGGCCCAATAGCCTTCATCGTGGGCCAGCACGTCCGGCGCCACGGTCGTCGAGGGAATCTCCATCGGCGAAGCGTAGCGCGCAGCGGCGCTGGCAGGCAGTGAAGACAGCGCAGCTGCAGCCGGCAGCAGGGTGCCGGCACGCAGCAGGGAACGACGACGAGCGTCCATCAGAAGGTCAGCCGGTACTGCGCGTACAGGTTGGCACCGTCGGTGTCGTACGGCGCGTTGCGCGAGTAGACCAGGCCACGGCTGGCCTGGAACGTGGCCTCATCCGGGTAGCGATCGAACACGTTGTCGGCGCCCACGCGCAGGCTGTGGTGCTCGTTGATGCGATAGCCCACGGCCAGGTCGAGGAAGCTCATCGCACCGAAGCGTTGGTAGATGTCGCCCACCGCGTTGCCGCTGGAATCGGTCCAGGCGCCGTAGTAGCGCATGCGCGCCATCAGCGACCAGGCACCGATGTCCCAGCTGCTGGTCAGACTGCCCTTGTGCTCGGGCAGCCGGTCTTCGAACAGCACGCGCTGGGTTTCGTTGGTGGCCACCGAGGTGCTGCCGTTGTCCACGCGGGTGCGGTTGTAGTTGTAGGCCAGGGTCAACGTCATGCGGCCGGCGCCGAGGTCGCGCAGGTAGTTGCCAACCACGTCCACGCCGGTGGTGGTGGTGTCGAAGTCGTTGGTGAAGTAGTTCACCGAGGTATAGCCCAGCGGATTGGGCGTACCGGCCGGAATGGCGAAACTGGCCGACTGGCTGAAGCGGTCGGTGAGCTTGATCTGGTAGACATCCACCGAGCCGGACAGGCCCAGGTCGGTGCGCCAGGTCAGGCCCAGCGACGCGGTACGCGATTCTTCCGGCTTCAGCGGCCGGGCACCGAGCAGCTGCGCCAGCGGATCGTTCGGCGACAGGCGGCCACTGGTGAAGATCTGCAGCGTGCGCGTATCCAACCCCTGAGTGGTGCTGGTGGTGTTGAGCTGCGCCGGCGTCGGCGCGCGGAAGCCGCTGGACACGGTGCCGCGCAGGGCCACGTCCGGGGTGATCGCAAAGCGCGCCGACAGCTTGCCATCCAGTGTGCTGCCGAAGCTGGAGAAGTCCTCGTAACGGCTGGCCGCACCGATGCTCCAGCGCTCACCCAGCGGCACCTCCATGTCCACGTAGGCGGCCTTGCTGCGCTGGCTCCACTGCCCGGCCTGGCTGGCCGAGAAGCCCGGTGCACCGTTGGAGTTGGCTTCCAGCCCAGCGGCGGCGCCCGGGCCCACCGCGTACGAAGCCGGATCACCGGCACGCACCTGGTAGGTCTCCTGGCGGAACTCGCCACCAAAGGCAACGTTGATCGGCTTGGACAGCGCGGCCACGTCCCATTCGTAGTTGAAGTCGGCGTTGGCGTTCTTCTCGGTCTGGGTCAGGCGGCCGAGATCGAACGCGGTCGGGCTGGCGGGACCCAGCGAGGCGTTGATCGAATTCTTCAGGCTGTAGTCGATGGCATTGCGGCCATACGAGGCGCTTACATCCCAGCGCAGCTTCGGCGTGATCTCACCGCGCAGGCCACCGACCAGCTGCAGGTCGTTCTGGACGTTGCCGTACTGCGGGCTGAAGCCCACCGGGTACAACGAACGCAGGTTCCAGCCCGGGAAGATGGCGGTGGTGCGATACGCGCCGGTGGTGGTGTCCGGGTTGCGCCAGTTGAAATCGCTGACACCGTCGCTGTGGCTGTACAGACCGAGCGCATACAGTTCCAGTGTCTCGCTGGCGTCGGCCTTCACGTTGAAGCCGACGCGGCGGCTTTCCAGCTCCGGCTGGCCCCAGCGCTGCACCGGGTTGGGAACGTCCAGCTCGGGATGTGCGGACTGGAAGGCGATGGCATCGGGGCGCTGGCGGGTGCGCGAGGTGGCATCGGAATTGGAGGATTCAGCGAACAGCACCAGGCTGCCATAGTCGCCCAGCGACCAGCCGGTGCGCGCACTGAAGTCGCGGGAGGCACCGTCGCCCTGCGCGTACTGCGAATAGCCGGCGGTGATCTCGGTGCCCGGACCATCCTCGAGGATGATGTTGATGACACCGGCGATGGCGTCCGAGCCGTACTGCGCCGATGCGCCGTCGCGCAGCACTTCGATGCGCTTGATCGCGCTGGTCGGAATCTGTGCTAGGTCGGCCGCCTGTGCACCACGGTTGCCGAGCAGCGCGCTGCGGTGAAAGCGGCGGCCGTTGACCAGCACCAGGGTCTGGTCCGGCGACAGGCCACGCAGGGTGGCCGGACGCACGAACACCTGGCCGTCGGCCATCGGCAGGCGCTGCACCACGAAAGACGGCACCAGCTGCGCCAGCACGTCCTTCAGGTCGGTGGATTCGACGGACGTGATGTCTTCCTTGGTGAACACGTCCACCGGCGCCAGTGTTTCGAACTGGGTGCGGTTGGAGGCGCGGGTACCGGTGACCAGCATCGCGTCGAGCTGGGTGGGTGCGGCGTGGCTGCCGCCGGCGGCATCGACCGCATCGGCTTCTGCTGCGATCGCGCCTCCTGCGCTGGCCATGGAAAGGGCGAGGAGGATGGAACGCGAAAGCTTCGAACGATGCACGGCAGGGCTCCGGGAGGACGCGACAGGGCCAGCACCTGTGCGCACACAACAGGCCTGGACAAGGCGCGCAGTCTCGGCGCGATGTGTGAAGGAGGCATGACGTCAGTACGACAGCTTGATGCGCCAACCAAGGTTGGCCCCTGCCAGGGCTCATCCGTAGATCCACGCCATGCATGGGTGGCAATGAAGACCCACGCCCCATCCCCGCACACTGCGGCTAGCCGTTGGCGTCGTCGCCAAAGCCGAAACGGGCCGGCCGTGCCGTTCGCAGCGGAACGAACATCATGGCGGCGAACACCACCAAGGCGGGGGTGGACATGATCCAGATGCCCCTGTTGCGAATCCCGATCCCCATGAAGTCGACCTGCAGATCGCCGATCCATTGCAGCTGCGTCAGTATCATCACCAGCCCGCCGATAGTCGCGCACGGCAACCCACCGTGACCGGCCCCCAACAACGTCGGTGTCAGAAACCCGCCCAGCAACGCGAAGCCGACACGGTACACCCAGGGATTGCCGCGCCACCGTGGCGCGCCGAACAACATCAGCAGCATCAGCGCCAGGGTCAACAGACTGGGAAGTACCCAGAGGGCAAGCAGCATTTCGATCATCTCGAACATCGGCCGGGCTCCGCTGGCCTGGCATCCCACGTCGTCGATCGCATCTCCCTGCCCCTCATCACGTCCATGAAGCACGCATTGTTGCCGGTACGCAGGCAGACGCAAAGCCCCGGCAGCGCAAGAACTGCTAAACGCCGCGCCTGCCGATCCGCTACTGTGCCGGCATTGGATGCGGGGAACGGCAGGATGAGCGCGGCAGGCAAGGCGTTGTGGTACATCGAAACCCATGCGGACCAGCCCTTGGCGCTGGCCGATATCGCCGCCGCAGCGGGGCTGTCGCCGTTCCATCTGTCACGCCTGTTCCAGGCCCGCACTGGCACCTCGGTGGTGCGCTACCTGCGGGGACGGCGCCTGACCGCTGCGGCGCAGCGGTTGGCCGACGGGGCGGGGGATATCCTGCAGGTCGCGCTCGGAGCCGGCTATACCACCCATGCCGCGTTCACCCGCGCCTTCAACGAACAGTTCGGGCAGACGCCGGAACGGGTACGCGAACAGGGCACCGATGGCCTGGCGCTGGTACAGGCGATCCGCGTGGACGATGCGCCGGCGCCCTGCGGTGAGGCGCCGCGACTGCTCGACACACCCGCTTTTCAGGTGGCGGGCATCGGCATGCGGCATACCCGCGACAGTGGCGGTGCAATTCCCGGCCAATGGGCGCAGCTCAACCGCGAATGGCCGACGCCCGCTCCAATCAGCTTCGGTGTGTGCTGCAACAGCGACGACGATGGCGGCTTCGATTACATTGCCGCACTGCCCGCCAGCGCGCTGCCGACCGTGCCGGCGCACTGGCAACGGGTGGACGTGCCGGCGCGCCGCTATCTTGTGGCCTGGCACGGCGGGCACATCTCGGCCATCCGCTCGACCTGGTTCTGGCTGCTGGATCATTACCTGCCCGGCTCCGGCCTCAGCCTGGCCAATGCACCCGATCTGGAGCGCTACGACACCCGCTTCGACGAGCACACCGGCAACGGCGGCGTGGAGATCTGGCTGCCGGTCGACGAACGTCCCAACTGACAAGGAACTGAAGATGCGCATGATGGCCGCTGTGCTGGGAATGATCCTCATGGTCTCCACTGCCATCGCCGAGGGCAGCGAGACGCAGGCGGCCGGCGAGCGCCACGGCGCCACCACGGTGGCCAACGCGGCTGTACGCGATGGGCAGCACCACGACGCGCTGCGCTACACGGTCTGGTACCCAGCGCTGGCCGGCAGCCGGGAAACCGCCCTGACCATCGGCCCGCCCGACGCGCCGCTGTTCGAGGTCGGACATGCCGCGATGGAGGCTCCCGTCGCGGGGGCTCGCCTGCCGACGCTGCTGCTGTCGCACGGTAACGGCGGCAGCGCACGCATGATGGGCTGGTTGGGCACGGCGCTGGCGCGGAACGGTTATCTGGTGATCGCGGTCGATCATCCCGGCAACAACGGTGCCGACGAGATGACGCTGGCCGGCAGCTTGCTGAGCTGGCTGCGCGCGGATGATCTGCGCGCTGCGCTGGCTGCCGTGCAGGCTGATCCCGTGCTCGGTCCCCACGTCGACACCGAGCGTCTGGGTGTCGTCGGATTCTCCGCCGGTGGCTACACCGCGCTGCTGGCAGCCGGTGCACGGCCCAGCCTGCAGCGACTGCTGGCCTTCTGCACCACGCATCCGGATGACGGTGTCTGCCGGCCCCAACAGGAAGCCGCCACGCACACGATGGAAGCCCGTATTACCGCTGCAAGCTCGCCGGAACTGTTGCCATGGATCTCCCGCGCCAACGAATCGCGCGCGATCCCCGGCGTGCGCGCGGTATTCCTGCTGGCGCCAGCAATCGTGCAGGCATTTGCGCCCGAGCAGCTGTCCTCGTTGCGGCAGCCGGTTTCGATCGTGCTGGGCGAAGCGGACGCGGTTGCACCTCCACAGAGCAATGGCGCGGCCGCCGGGGCCCTGATTCCGGGCGCGGAAATGCAGCGCTTGGCCGATGTGGGCCACTATGATTTCCTGGCCGCGTGCACAGAGACCGGGCAGCAGCGGCTGCAGGACCTGTGCACTACGTCGGTGCCAAAGGCACAGACCCACGCGCAGGCAGTGGATGCAGCGATACGGTTCTTCGACCATTCACTGCGCTAGTGGCCTTCGCGCTGCGCCCGGCGCTACAGTGGTCGCGTCCACGGAGGAACGATCATGCGCCTGCTGCACCTCACCCTGCCGGTCTCCGATGTCGGCGCCGTCGCTGCGTATTTTCACGATGTCCTGCAGCAACGCGTGATCGGCAACCACGTGCACATCGGCTGGAGCACGATCGAACTGCAGCCCGCTGAAGGACGTCCGCTCGGAGGCGTGCACCTGGCCTTCAACGTACCGGACAACCGCTTCGGCGAGGCAATGACCTGGCTGCGCGAACGCACGCCACTGCAGCGCAATGCAGCAGGGCTGGATTACTTCGCGCTGGAAAGCAGCTGGCGATCGCAGTCGGTGTACTTCACTGGCCCCGATGGCTTGATCCTGGAACTGATCGGCCGCCGCCGCTTGCCCGACAGTACGCATCAGGGCGCCTTCCACGGCAGCGAACTGACCTGCCTGAGCGAGGTCGGCCTGCCCAGCCACGATGTGGATGCCGTGCGCGAACAGTCCAGCATGCGATTCGGCCTGCAACCGATCAGCCCGCCTTCGGCGCAGTTCGCGCCGATGGGCGACGACGAAGGCCTGCTGATCGTGGTTGCTGCGGACCGGCGCTGGTTCCCCGAGCAGAAGGACCTGCCCAATGCGCAGGGGCTGTTGCTGCAGGTCGGCGACGTGGCCGGCCCGGGCGTTGTGGAGGACGCTGCACTCGGCTGGCGTGTGCAGGCAACCTGATCTACCAGCTGCCCGACGCGCCGCCTCCGCCGCTGCGGCCGCCGCCTCCGGACCAACTGCTGGAGCTGCTCGACGACGAACTGCTGGATGACGAACTGGACGCGCTGCGGTGGCCGCCGGATGATCTGCGGCTGCCGCGTGCCTTCTCACCTGGCAGCATGGTGAAGATCCAGGTGAAGTACAGCACGAGCGTGCCGGCACTCCACCCGATCGTCGTGGCGAAGCGCGCAACCGGGCCGGCGCGATCGATGGCCAGCAGTGCGAAGAGCACGTAGCCAGCGGTCAGCAGCAACAGCACTGCGCACCTCACCCTGAAGCTGCTGCGGTCCTTGTGCCAGCGCGCGCGGCACGCCTGTACGAGAAAGAACACCAGCATGGCCACGATGCCTACCGCCAGGTCCAGCAACGTGTGCAGGGCCAGACTGGGTGGCAACTGGCCACGCACCACCATCACCACGAAGAACCCCGAACTGACCCCGAGCATGCCGAGCAGCACCACGCGCACACCGTGACTGCGGTGCCAGCACCAGCCAAGCAGGCTCGCCACCGGTACGCACAACGCCAATACGATGCAGAGCGCTGCCAGTGCCTGGCGTGGCGCCCACATGGCCGCCGCCAGCAGGCCCGCGGCCACCACGGCCGTCACCAGCAGCGGGCGGGCCCAGGCCGGCAATCGCTTCGGGTGCGCCTGCGCCGAGGGCGGCGAGCGCCACAGACCCGCAAGGAAGCCGGCCAGCAGCGTCAGTGCAACCACCGAGTCCGCGCTGCGCCAATCGGGCGGCAGCACGTTGCGCATCGATGGCGCTTCCGATGCCGGCAGGTCCTCGCCCTCGATCAGCGCGACCACGATCTTCGTTCCATCCAGCACGCCCTGGTCAAGGTCGCCATCGCGGAAGCGCGGCACGATCGCCTTGTCGATGATGCGGGCGGCATAGGCATCGGGTATCGCGCCCTCCACGCCGTAACCGGTCTGGATGCGTACACGGCGGTCCTGCACGGCCACAAGCAGCAGCACGCCATCGTCAACGCCTTCGCGGCCCAGCTGCCACTGGTCGAACACCCGCTGTGCGTAAGCTTCGATGCCTTCGTCGCCAACATGGTTGACTACCATCACCTGCAGCTGCGCGCCGGTGCGCGCCTGCAACTGGAATGCCTGCGTGCGCAGTTTGTCGCGGGTATCCGCCGAAAGTGCGTTGGCGGCGTCCACCACCGGATCATCCAGCGCAGGGACTGCGGCACCGGCCATCACCACCCTCGGCAACAGGCACAACAGCATCAACAGCCATACCGTGGCCCAGGTGCACGTCATCCTGCGCAGCATCTTCACGTTCCCTGCTCCACCTCGATCTGCGCATGCAGCGCCTGCAGCTGTGCCGCCGTCTGGTTGAACACCTGCAGATCGGCATCCACCAGGGCCGCCCAGTCAGGCGCGTGCCCCAGCAGTTGCGCCACCTGCTCGTTCGGCGCGCGATCGAAGCCCTCGCCAAGCACGGCAAGATAGCGCGCACGGAACCCTTCGGGATCGTGCTGGTCCTGCACATACAGCTGCACGGCCAGCAGACCCGCATACAGGTAGTTCACCAGATAGTTCGGGTCTTCATACATCAGGCGCTTGCCGATCCAGGCGTTGCGCAGCTGCGGGTAGCGCTCCGGTTGCTGGCCGAAGCGTGCGAGCACCCGCCCGGTCAGCGCGTCCAGGTCGTCGGCGGTGCCCAGCGTGCCGGCGGCAACGCCCTGGTAGATCGACTGCTCCAGCTGCGCTTCCTCGGATGAGGTGAACAGCTGCAGCACCATGTCGTCCAGCAGCGATTTCAGGTAGTAGGCCTTGGCACGCGGGTCCTGTGCCTGCTGGTACAGCTGGTCGCGGAAGCGCAGCTCGTTGTAGATCGCGAACGCCTCGGTCAGCCACTGGCTGCCATTGCGCTGCAGCGGCGACGCATGACCCCGCTGCATCCACTCGCCATGCACGGCATGGCCAGCTTCATGGGCGATCTCGACATCGCTTTCCAGGTCCCCGCTGCGGACACCAACGAACAGCATTGCCGGCACACCGGGAGCGCTCACGGAGAACGCGTCCTGGCTGCGGTCACCGCGTTCGGTGGCCAGATCCATGCGGTGGCTGGCCGGATCGAGCAGCGCGCGCAGTTCAGCGACGTACGCCGGGCCCAGGTGCTGCATGGCATCGGCGGCGTTGTCGCGCAGCTGCGCCAGCGTCAGCACCGGTGGCGTGTAGCCGGCATCCGGCACCGTGGTATCCCAGATCTGCGGCGCGTCGATGCCCGATCGCGCAGCGTGGTGCAGCAGCATCTCCTGGTAGGCGCGGCGGTCTCCCGCGTGCTGTTCGATCGCCGCCAGCGTTGCATCCACTGCGGCAGTATCCAGGCCCATGCGCTGATAGCCATGTGCCGGCGCCGAGCCGTCACCCTGCAGGCGTGCGGCAGCGTCATTCACCTGCACCAGCCCCAGCAGCACCGACGCCATCGGCTCACGGCGCGATTGCAGGCCTTGCCAGTAGCCCTTCCAGCCCGCCTCGCGCAGGGCGCGGTCGGGCTGCCGGGCCAGTGCCTGCCTGTCGCGCCCCGTGTCCCAGTGCCGGCCGCCGTGCTCGATCTGCGGGTACTCGGCGCTGCGCAGGATCTGCCCACGCAGGCGCGCGAAGCTGTCCAGCGCCGGATCGGCCAGTGCCTCCACGGCCTCATCCAGCGCGGCGTTGGCCGGGGCGGCGGCCTCCTTCAACGCGCGTGCGCGCAGGAAGCCATAGGGTGCTGCCCATGGCGCATCCGCGGGCGCCTCGCGCAGAGCGGCGCGGCCGCTGCGGGCAATGCGGCTGCACAGCCCCATCACCTGGTCCAGCGCCTGGGCCGGACGCTGATCACGCGCATTGCGGGCGGCCTGCAGGTGCAGGTAGCTGTGATGGCCCAGGCACTGCGCCTCCAGTACCTCGGCCTGCCGGAAGCGTTCCGCGGGTGCAACGGTGGACGCCTGCTGCAGAGCCTCGACGCGCTTGCCCAGTGCGTCACGCGCGGCCTGTTCGGCGGTGGCATTGGCGAAGTAGGCGCGGTCATCGGCATGCACCGACTGTGCCTGGGCGCCGCAGAGGGAGGCTATCGCCAGCACAGCTGCGATGGCGGTGGTGGTGGCGTGCTTCCTGAAAGCCTGCATCGGCGTCTCCCTGCCTGGACCAGGGATCGAGCCTAGCAGTCACTGGCCCGCCGCGCCTGTGCCGGATCAGGTTTCAGATCGACTCGTCCTCACGCTTGACCAGTGTCCAACACGGCGTCTGCGCAAAGGTGTAGGTCTGCTGGTCGCTGCTGTCCGGCATACGGATCTGCACCTGCCGCTGCCCATCGGCCAGGGGGCTGATCTGCATTTCGCGGCCCTGCCCGGCCAACGCGGCAGGATCGGGCATCACCGGCCACTCCACATCGGCCAGCGCCAACCGGCTTTCCACCTTGCGCGGTTCCGGCTCGGCCTCCGCATCGATGTAACTGTCCAGCAGTGGATCGGCAGTAGCCTTTTCCTGCAGCGCGATCTCATTGCCGAAATGCTTCAGGGATGTATCGAATTCCGGGTGAGGGCATTCACTGCGTGCAGCCACAGGTGTGGGCTCGGCGGCAGTGATCGCCGGCGCCGCTGCGGCAGGCCCGGCTTCGCCCGCTGTCTGCGGCGGCTGCGGCGCAGGCGTGCAGGCAACCAGCACCACGCCACAGGCGAGCATCAGCAGTGCGGCAGAACGGTATCGACACATGGGCTCATCCTGAATCCGGTCCGGTCGCTCCATGCTACCGCGCGCCCTACAATTCCGGCATTCCGCCTGTCCGGGAGTCCTCATGCATCGCCTCCTGCTCCTGATCGGCCTGCTGCTGCCCGTCCTGTGGCCAGCGGTGGCGATGGCCGTCGATGTCCACGAAGGCGATCTGCTGTTTGTCACCGCCGGCCGCAGCGGCCTCAGTGCGGCCATCGACGATGCCACCGGCAAGCAGGGCGCGCCCAGCTTCGATCACGTCGCCCTGGTCGCTTCCACGCCGAAGGGCCGGGAGGTATTGCATGCGGACGAGAAAGGATCGCGCCGGCAATCGCTGGTCGAGTTCCGCCAGGAGGCGCGCGCCAAGCAGCGGCAGATCGTGGTCTATCGCCTGCATGCGCCGCAGCAGGCGGCCATCAAGGATGCGGTCGCCACCGCGCGCACGATGTTGGGCAAGCCGTACAACACGTCGTATGTGTTGAGCGAGGACAGCTACTACTGCTCGGACTTCATCGAACGCGCCTTCCGTGCGCACCACGTGTTCGCATTGCAGCCGATGAACTTCCGCAACCCGCAGACCGGGGAGATCGCCCAGCACTGGGTGGATCTGTACCGCGGCATGGGCATGGACGTACCGCAGGATCAGCCCGGCACCAATCCGAACGACATGTCGGCAGCGCCGGTGCTGCAGCGTGTCGGCGTGCTGGAATAAGCAAAGCCCCGCACGGGGCGGGGCTTCGCATCACCGGAGCTGGTGGCGAGGTCACTCTTCCTCGTCCTGCCCACCCTGCTGCTGGTTGCGCTGGTTGCGCTGCTGCTGTTCCTGCTGCTGTTGCTGCTGCTGGTCGCGGCCACGACCCTGCTGCTGATCCTGCTGGTTCTGCTGGCCCTGCTGCTGCTTCTGGTTCGGGTTCTGGTTCTGCTGTGCCATGTCCGATCTCCAAAGCCACTCGCGGAATGCGGTGGACGTGGCCATCGTCTGCAGCGAATGGTTAATCACGCGTGGGTGCGCGGCTACATCTGCGTGTACGCCTGTGAATGAACGCGCAGAAGCCCTTGTGGCACAAGCGGCTGAAGAATTCATGCGGGTTCGGCATGTGCTCATGCAGTGGTCAGCATGGCGCGCATTCATGGCGTTCTCAGCCGGAAACACGCGCGGAAGGAGGCTGGCTTCCCAACTCACGCAGGCAAGCAAGCCCAGCATTCAGGGCATCACCGGCGGCACATACGCCAGGGTCATGCCCAGCAGCCACAGCAGGCCCAGCACCAGCGGGATGTGCACCAGCAGCTGGATGAAGGTGAAGCCCACGATGTCGCGTGCCTTCAGGCCCAGCACGCCCAGCAGCGGCAGCATCCAGAACGGATTGATCAGGTTCGGCAGCGCTTCGGCCGCATTGTAGACCTGCACCGCCCAGCCCAGGTGTGCCTTCAGTTCGTTGGCGGCCTGCATCACGTACGGCGCCTCGATGATCCACTTGCCACCACCGGAGGGCACGAAGAAGCCGAGCACCGCCGAATAAACGCCCATCACCAGCGCGAAGGTATCGGTGCTGGCCACGTGCACGAACAGGCTCGACAGCCGGTGCGCCAGTGTCTGCCCGTCGCCACCGGCAGCGTGGGTGAGGATCATCGCGATGCCACCGTACAGCGGGAACTGGATCAGCACGCCGGTGGTGCTGGGCACCGCCTTGGCCACCGCGTTGAGGAAGCTGCGCGGCCGCCAGTGCAGCAGCAGGCCCAGCGAAATGAACAGGAAGTTGTAGGTGTTGAGGTTGGCGATGGCGGTGACCACCGGCTTGTTGGCGAACTCGTTGAACAGCCAGCCGAACGCCAGCAGCGAGAGCAGCACGGTCAGCAGCGGGCTGTACTCCAGCCATTCGCCCGGGCGCGTGCGGCGCTGCAACGGCTCCGGCTCGGCCTGCGCGGCGCCGGGGAAGTCTTCAGCGGTACGGGCACTGCCGGCGGCCGGTGCGGTCAACCAGGCGATCAGCAGCGAGACTAGGATCAGCACCGCGGTCAGTGCGATCGACTGCCACAGGAAGATGGTTTCGGTGAACGGCAGGACGCCGGTGATCTCGACCAGGCCCGGCGGCATGCTGGCCGGGTTGGCCTGCAGCTGTGCGGCCGACGAGCTCAATCCCATGGCCCACACCGCACCCAGGCCGAGGTACGCCGAAGCACCCGCGGCGCGGTAGTCCATGCGCAGTTCGGTACGACGGGCCAGCGCACGCACCAGCAGGCCACCGAACACCAGCGAGAAACCCCAGCTGAGCAGCGAGGCGAGCATGCTGACCAGGCCTACGTACACCACCGCACCGCGGCCGGTACGCGGCACCCGGGCGAGGAAATCGATGAAGCGTGCGACCACCGGCGCGGTGGCCACGGCGTAGCCACCGATGACCACGAAGGCCATCTGCATGGTGAAGGGAATCAGGCTCCAGAAACCGTCACCGAAGGCGCTGGCGGTGGCCTGCGGGGTCGAGCCGAAGCCCATCGCGGCCAGCGCGACGATGACCACGCCCAGCACCGCGAACACGTACGCATCGGGGAACCACTTTTCCGCCCAGGCGGCCGAGCGCAGCGCTGCGCGCGCCATCCAGCCGTCCTGTACTGCTGCCGTCGAGGCCATCGCCTACCCTCCCAGGTTCGATGGATCGATTCTGGGCGGTGGGGTGCGGTCTGTCAGCCACCTATTGGTCGTAGGTCGCGGAGGAGGGTAGTGCCGGCCGCTGGCCGGCAACCTCGGGATCGTGCACGGGTGCAGCCGGCCAGCGGCCGGCTCTACCAGATCTGGGGACGGTCGCAGGTAGTGGGTGGCGGTAGTGCCGGCCGCTGGCCGGCAACCTCGAGATCGCACACGGGTGCAGCCGGCCAGCGGCCGGCTCTACCAGATCCAAGCATCATCGCAGGTGGTGGAAGGCGGTAACGCCGGCCGCTGGCCGGCAATTTCCCAATTGGGATGGTCGTGCAGCCGGCCAGCGGCCGGCTCTACCAGACCCGGGGACGGTCGCAGGTGGTGGGTGGCGGTAGTGCCGGCCGCTGGCCGGCAACCTCGGGATCGCGCACGGGTGCAGCCGGCCAGCGGCCGGCACTACCTCACCTTGGGCTCAACGCAGTGCCAGATCCACGGCGATGCCGGCAAACAGCGCGGCACCCACCCAGTTGTTGTGCAGGAACGCCTTGAAGCACGGGCCGCGCTCGCGGTTGCGGCAGATCCAGAACTCGTACACCACCAGCGCGGTGGCCACGGCCACGCCGGCCAGATAGTACCCACCCAACCCGCCACGCACGCCGACCAGCGCCATGGTGGCCAGGAACAGCGCGTACAGCACGCCCTGGATGACCAGGTCGAGGTCGCCGAACAGGATCGCGGTGGAGTGCGAGCCCATCTTCAGGTCGTCCTCGCGGTCGACCATGGCGTACCAGGTGTCGTAGGCGGTGGACCACAGGATGTTGCCGGCGTACAGCAGCCAACCCAGCATCGGCACCTCGCCCTGCACAGCGGCGAAGGCCATCGGGATGCCCCAGCCAAACGACATGCCCAGGTAGACCTGCGGCAGGTGGGTGTAGCGCTTCAGGTACGGGTAGCTGGCCGCCAGGAACACGCCGATGAAGCTGAGGCCGATGGTCAGCCCGTTCAGGGTCAGCACCAGGCCGAACGCCACCAGCATCAGCACCGCGAACAGGGCGAGCGCGGCGCGGCCGCTGATTGCGCCGGTGGCCAGCGGACGCGCCTTGGTCCGCTCCACGTGCGGGTCGAGCCAGCGGTCGGCGTAGTCGTTGATGACGCAACCGGCCGAGCGGGTCAGCCACACGCCGGCGGTGAACACGAACAGCGTCCACAGCGGCGGCAGGCCGCCGGCAGCCAGCCACAACGCCCACCAGGTGGGCCACAGCAGCAGCAACGTGCCGATCGGGCGATCAGCGCGCATCAGACTCCAGTAATGCCGCCAACGCGGCGTCGCCGGCGACTGCGGCGAAGTGAGGGGGGTATCAGCCATGGCGATAGGATACTCCTGCCCCTCCGGCAGGGCTTTGCCGGTGGGGGGAGATTTGTTCGGCGAAACTGGATAGAATGCCCGTCCCGCACCGCCTCATGGCGCTGCGACGCCCGCCCCGGCACTGGCCGACGGCGCGGCGGTTCTACAACGCGCCCGTAGCTCAGCCGGATAGAGTAGTGGCTTCCGAAGCCATTGGTCGGGGGTTCGAATCCCTCCGGGCGCGCCATCTTCCCCTGTGTTGCCTGCACGCCGCCAGCCCGCGCTGGACGTTGCCGCGTGCTTCATCAACCCATGCACCATTACGCCACTTGCTGCGCTTAGTCACCACCCTCGACCATGGCGCACGCGCGCTCAGCGTCACCCCGCCAAGCCACTGCCCGCCACCCGCCACCCGCCACCCGCCACCCGCCATCGGCGGTGGTGCCGCTGTTCGAACAAGATGACCGTGCGCCGGTACTGAATGGCGAGCTTGATGGCATCCTTCTTTGCCTATGGCTCGACACCGGCCCACGCAATTCCCTAAGCCTGAGCAGCCCGTTCGTGTGCATCTATGGTCTGTCGGAGAAGTACCACGCCAGTGAGGAAGCGGTGCTTGGATGGGGCGTGGTTGCCGCGTGGGGCGCGCGACCGACCCGGCTCGGCGATGCAGCGCATGGGCAGCATCGAGGTAACCGGCCTAACACGTGATCTACCCGGCACTGACAACGGAACGCTGGCCCTAGCCGACTACGGTGCGATCCTGGGCGGGAGTGCGCTGCGGTACTTCTCCACGGGCATCGAGTATGACGCCAAACGTCCTTATCTGGTGCCAAACGCTGAAAGTACGCGGGCCGATGCCTTCGATCGCAGCGGGCTGTGGCTGCATGCCGAAGACGATACTTACACCGAAACCCGAGGCAGCGCGGCTCAGTCGTGCACAAGATACTTGGATGCTACTGCACTGACTGCCGTCGCAGTCTGACCAGGGGGCGAGGATACCTGGGAGAGCACGGCGTTCAGTTGAGTATGGGTACTGATTGCTTCCTGTTGAGTCCCTTGGCCCCACCAGTGTTCTCGTCCAGTGAGAGCTGCCGCACGCCACACGCCCCCCGTGATCCAGTCGGATACCGAGCTGGTGGGCGGACCGGGTGGCTGCGCTGTGGCCTGCTGATTAAAGTAGGCCCGATGCGGATGTTATGGAACACACGCCGCACATGCGGCGTGTGCTACCGAACAATGGCGATCATGAAGGTGGCGTTCGAGAAGAATCAGCTCGGGTCCGACGCACGGGATGCTAGGGCAGACGGAGCAAACGTAGAGACCCCGATGTGGATGGGGCTAGTTCTCCCATAGATGTGTCTTCTTGACCCGCCATACTCCTTCTTCTTTTCTCAAGAACACATCTGCGTTCTTTCCTGTCGGAGGGAATCCGATTTCCATGAAAGCAGCATCGTCATCAAAGTACAACTTCTCAATGGCAATGAATGGCGAAGTGCGATCATATGACGACGACTTTACGAACTGAAATCTCCCGCCGTTGGCTTCGCACAATGGCAATGAAGATGACGATTCATCGCCATCCCATAGAACGTTCATCCGTGAAGATCCCCATCCATCTCCTCCGTATGCAGAAAGCGCTGAATCCGAGGATGCCGCCTGGATGATTGCCACCGGATCATGACTACACGGAGCACCTCTTTCACTGGATGACTTTGCGCATCCAAATAGGGTAAATGCAATTATCAAGCACAAGCCAACGCGAAAGAGGTTAGTGTGAAGTAGGCCTTCTGATCCCATAGACATACTCTTCATAGCTCCAACCCTCCTCGCCCTTGTACTGATTTTTGTTCCAGAAGTACCCCGAGAAGTTAACCAACTCGTGCTCCAGTGTTCTTTCCAGCTTCTGCAGGAGTTCTGGGCTTCGGTCACCCGATTCGAAGCGGTCAAAATAGGTCTCATGAATAAATATCTCACCCGAGCCAGGCGCGTAACTACCATCGTCATGCCTCATGTATTTTGGCGTAATGACTGGCCCATCGCATTTCGATAGAAGCTGATCAAGATGCCCCTGTCCGATGTTTCCGTATCGCTGGAATCCATCATATTTGCGACTGGTCATTCGATCTTTCGTTCCATTCAAGAATTCCGTCGTCGCGGGGTACTTCTTGCTGACCCACGAGTGATAGCGGAGAAGTCCTAATGGATCGACAAAGTCTAACGGATCATTTCCTGTGTACGCTTAGATTGAAGCTCCGCCTCTCAAACCGATCGGATCACTCTGCGAATACCGCCCCACCGCCGGGTCGTATTCCCGCTGGTAGTTGTAGAACAACCCACTCGCATCCGTCGCCTGCTGGCCCGGGAAGCGAAGCGCCAGTTCGAACGCCACACCGTCGCCATCCGGGTCGACACTCGGAATCTGGTTGCCGAACACCTCGCTCTTGTTGTTCCACTCCCAGATCGCGACATCACTCACCGGATCAATCACCACACGCGGCGTACTCAGATGATCTGGTTGGACGTAGGCAAGTTCCGGCACGCCGGTGCCCGGCTCGTTGATCAGCGCCACCGGGTAGTTATCCAGCCAGATGGCCTGCTGCTGCGCCTGCCCCGTGGCCGAGTAGTTGCCCAGCCACTGCCCTGCTTCGTTATACAGGGTGATCTGAGCTGCGCCACCGGCTGGAGTACGCAGCACGCGCTCGCCGCGATGGTTGTAACCGTAGCTTTCCAGCACGGCATCGCCCTGCTTCACCGCGTTCATGCGGTTGGCATCGTTGTAGGTGAACGCCTTGCTACCGATGCTGTTGGTGTTGCCCGCTGCATCATGGTTGCGCGCTTCGCCATCCACGGCGGCAAGGCGATGGCTGGTTGCGGGATAGGTGTAGCTGGCAGTGCCCGCCGAAGTGGTCAGCGAAGCGCGATTACCGGTGGCGTCATACGCGTAGGTTTCGATCGGCGTGCCAGTCGCGCCGTCCTGGGTCTGGGTCAGGCGGCCCAGCGTGTCGCAATCGTAATTGGCCCGCGGGACAGAGCATAGCGCAATGGCTTCAGACCAACGGAAGAGGATCAGCGCATAATCCAGATCACGATCAGGGGAATCAGCGATATGAGATACACAAGGAACGAGAACCAGAACACCAAGAGGAACAACTTGCGCACTCCTGATGCGCCGTTATGAACCCGCTTCCATCCGCAGATCGGATACTTGGTTAAGAAATGATCTCGCTCCAGGATCGCAGGTCTGCCAAGGGTGTCCCACAGTTCAGGGGAATTTCTCCTTAACTCCCAAACCAGAAAAATTCGCGAAACGAAAGCTATCAACAACGTTGCGATAGCGAGCATGCAAAGGGCTTCAAAAACTGATTCTAATGACATTCGCAGTCGCTCCAGGTAACTCCATTCCCCATGAATCTGCTTCGCCCAATCAGGTAGCTCGCCGAGGCATCCCAACCCCCCTGCCCCCAATTCCAAATGAAGATACATCGCCAATCCTCAGGGTTGACAGAGAGCCCCCCACCACCGGCCGCTGCTCCCAACGAAAGAATGGAAGAAGCTCCGAGCAATTCGCTTGGATCGACATACATCAGGTTGCCTCCAGTGAGAGTGACATTAGAGACGGTGACGGAGATGGGAGATCCAGTGCCGACGCCAACCCCAGCAAAGCCGAGTTCGACGGACGCCTGACGGCCATTGAGACATTCGGACGTAAGGGTCAGTCTTGCACCACCCACACCACCTACAATCCCTACGCCAGTGCCCGCAAACGTCATGGTTCCAGTCCATGTCGCCAATCCGAGCGGGTCCGCTTTAGCCTGTGGAGTGAGATCCGCGTAACTGAAGGTTGAGATTCCCCCATCCAACCCAATTGGATCACTCTGCGAATACCGCCCCACCGCCGGGTCGTACTCGCGCTGGTAGTTGTAGAACAACCCACTCGAATCCGTCGCCTGCTGGCCGGGGAAGCGCAACGCCAGCTCGAACGCCACACCATCGCCATCGGGATCGGCACTCGGAATCTGGTTGCCGAACACCTCACTCTTGTTGCTCCACTCCCAGATCGAGACATTCCGTACCGGATCGATCACCACGCGCGGTGTGCCCAAATGATCCGGCTGCACGTAGGCCAGTTCAGGCACGCCGGTGGCCGGCACATTGATCAGCGCTACCGGATAGTTGTCCAGCCAGATGGCCTGCTGCTGCGCCTGGCCCGTGGCCGAGTAGTTGCCCAGCCATTGCCCTGCTTCGTCATACAGGGTGATCTGAGCAGCGCCACCGGCCGGGCTGCGCAGCACGCGCTCGCCGCGATGGTTGTAACCGTAGCTCTCCAGTGCGGCATTACCCTGCTTCACCGCGTTCATGCGATTGGCATCGCTGTAGGTGAACGTCTTGCTGCCGATGCTGGTGGTGTTGCCCGCCGCGTCATGGTTGCGCGCTTCGCCGTCCACGGCGGTCAGCCGGTGGCTGGTTGCGGGATAGGTGTAGCTGGCAGTGCCCGCCGAAGTGGTCAGCGCGGTGCGATTGCCGGTGGCGTCATACGCATAGGTTTCAATCGGCGTGCCAGTCGCGCCGTCCTGGGTCTGGGTCAGGCGACCCAGCGCGTCGTAGGCGTACTTGGCGAGTACCGTTGAGCCTGTGCCGTTCTTCAGCTCGGTGATCGAACCGACCGGGTCATAGCCGTAGCCCAGCGACAGGCCGCCCGCGGCCGGGTCGTGCACCGCTTGCGGTCGATAGTCCAGGTCCAACGGACGCTGCAGTTGGCGGCCATTGCCGTAGGTCCAGCCTGTCGCCGGACCGAAGGCCGCGTAGGTCACGTTGTTCACCACGATCTGGCGCGCCTGGCCGGGCCGGGTCAGGCCGATCTGGCTGATGGGGCCCTGGATATCACGCACGTAGTCGGCCACGCTGCCGTCGGGGTAGGTCAACGCAGTCAGACGGCCCGACTTGCTGTAGGCGTAGCGCAGCGTGCTGGCGACACCATTGATCGTCTGCACTTTACGGGTGACCTGGCCGAAGCGGTCGTGGCAGTACTGGGTGCTGCCGTTGGCATGCAACACCTGCCCCAGGCGTCCCTTGGCAAAGCGCTCGTCGGCGGCACAGACCGCTGGCGCCACGTCGTAGTTGTAGCCCACGTCCAGATTGGGATCCGGATAGGCAACGCCGATCAGGCGGTTGAGTACATCGTAGTGATAGGTGGCAGTGACGCCACGCGCATCGGCGGCCGTCTTGCGGTTGCCGGCGGCGTCCACGGTGAAGCTGCTGGCGCCACTGTCCGGGCTGACCTGGCCGGTCAGATCACCGAAACCGTTGTAGGCGTAGGTGGTATGCAGGCCCTTCGGGTCGGTGACCCGGGTGACCTGGTCCAGCGCGTTGTACTGACTGCGGATCTCCGCCGCGACGCCGCCGACGTCCTGCAGGGTCTGCGCCAGGCGGTTGAGCGGGTCGTACTGCTGGCTGGTCACGCGCTGCAGTGCGTCGGTGATCGTCTGCGGGTTGCCGTTGGCATCGTAGGCAAAGCCGGTGGCGTGGTTGCCCGCATCCTTCAGCGCGGTCAGCTGGCCAAGCGTGTTGAACGTCCGCGCCAGGGTGCGACGCAGCGTGCCGCCAGTATCCAGCGTGTCTTCCTTGAGGCGGTTGCCGGCGTTGTCCAGCGTGTAGTGAATGGTGTTGCCGGCGTTGTCGGCGATATCCGTCAGCCGCTGGGCGGCGTCGTAGACATAGGTAACGCTGCTGCCGTCAGGCTCGGTGACCTGTTGCACCTGGCCGGTCGGCCAGTAGCTGATCTGGGTCACCCGATCCTCGGTCGTGGTCGCGCCGCGCACGGTGATCGAGGTCGGCCAGCCGCGGGGATGGTAGGTGTAATCAGTCACCACGCCGTTGGCGTCCTTGACCGACAACGGCCGCCCGAACGCGTCGTAGGCCAGAGTCTCGACCGTCTGGCCCAGCGCATTGGTCACGCTGCGCAGGTCGCCCTTACGTGGTGACGATCTTCTCGGGCTTGACGCGATAGTCATAGATCGTCTTGTTAGGAAGGGCCCTCTGGCGCTTGACCTCCCAAACGAAAGGCTTGTCGACCTCATACTCGGCGAAGAAGGCCCGTATGTCTTTCTGGACAGCCGCCTCCGTGGAACGGGGCTCTCCCATCGAGAAGTAGCTTTCCCATTTCTTCTCGATCTCCTGCGCCTGCACGCTGGACGTCGAGCACGCCAACACGAACAGCGCCAGACTGATGAGCGAAGTGCCAGAGTTTGCCTTCAACATCCCTGTTCTCCTTCCTGGACGGACACAGCGCCGGCGGGAACGAGAACGTGGGGGCAGCAGCCTCCTGACGTCATGCTTCGGATCGTCCCTGGTCCGGAATGCGGCGTGGCCGCATGGGGACGTTATCTCCGATGTGGTTTACACATTCAAGTCAAAAAACTGTGGAATGAGTCGAATTTCAGAACTTTCTGATGCGGGGGGGGGGGCGTGTCGCAAATGCAGCCAAGCGTGGGCTCGGCTCTACAAGGCGAATGCCCCAGAAACAGAAACGCCGGGCATCGCCCGGCGTTTCCGTCACCGCATGGAAGGGGTAAATCTCAGTACTTCCCATCAAACGCAAAGATCGGCTTGCGCTGCTTCCACGCGCCGGCAGTAAAGTCCGGGAACTCCAGGGTCTGGAAGCTGTTGGCGATCGACTGCTCGCTCAACGGTGTAATGGCACTCCAGGTCACCGCGTCGTAGATGTCGATCGGCATCGGCGCCTTGGCCTTCAGCGCTTCAACAAAGGCATGGATGACGAACCAGTCCATACCACCATGCCCTGCACTCGCGGCGGTGTCGGCATTCTGCTTCCACAGCGGGTGCTCGTACTCGTCCTGGTACTTCTTGAACTCTTCCCACTGGTGCGGCGGGCTGCGGCCTTCGATGTGGATCGAATGGTTCACGTCCATCCACAGGCCCTTGGTGCCCTGCACGCGGAAGCCCATCGAGTACGGGCGCGGCAGCGAAGTGTCGTGCTGCAGCAGGATGGTCTCACCGTTCTCGCAGGCCAGCGTGGTGGTCACGATGTCGCCCAGCTTGAACTTCACCTTGGTGCTGGGGTGGGTGGTGCCGCCACTCTTGGCAACGGTGTATTCGTGCAGGCCACGCGCCTTGGTCGCGAAAGCGTTGATGTGGGTGAAGCGGTTGCCACGGTTGATGCCGGTGTACATCGCGCATGGGCCGATGCCGTGGCTGGGATACAACTCGCCGTTGCGCTCCACCGAATGCTCGGTGCGCCAGCGTGCTTCGCTCCAGCCCTTGGGGCCGAATTCCACGCCGCTGTCGTAGGGCTGGTTCGGGTCGCCGGAATTGAACTTCACCCCGCGCAGGTCATGCTGGTAGCCGGCCTGCAGATGCACCAGCTCGCCGAACAGGCCCTGTCGCACCATCTGCAGCGCGGCCATCACGTCGCGGCGGTAGCAGACGTTCTCCAGCAGCATGTAAGGGGTACCGGTGCTCAGCTGGGTCTTCAGCACGTCCCAGTGGTCCTGCAGGGTGATGCCGGCCACCACTTCGCAGCCCACGGCCACGCCGGCCTGCATGGCGGCGATCGCCATCGGTGCGTGGTACTCCCACGGCGTGGCGATGATCACGCCATCGATGCCCTTCTGTTCCAGCAGGCGCTTCCAGGCGTTGGTATCGCGGTCCTGGCCGTAGGTCTTCGGGGCCGGCTTGCCGGCCTTGGCCACCATGTCCATGGCACGGCCGAGCATGATCGGTTCGATGTCGCACAGCGCGACCACCTCGACATCGTCGCGGCGCACCAGCTCCTTCAGCAGCACAAGGCCACGCATGCCGGTACCGATCATGGCCAGGCGCACTTTGCGCCCGCGTGCCCACGCCGGGGTCTGCGGCAGCAGGCTGCTGGCGGCGACAGCGGCACTGGCCGCGATGAATTCCCTACGCTTCATGGCAAACATCTCTCCTCTTGGCAGCGAGCCGGCCGTAGCCGGCCCGCCGGGTCACGCAAACGGAATTACTTGAAACGGTAGCCGATGGTCACACTGTAACCACGACCGAAGATGGTGGCGTAGTCACTGGAGTCACCCAGGAAGCTGTTCGGATCGTAGAACGGCAGGCGGTTGAACAGGTTCTTGACGGTGAAGCTCAGGTTCCACGCGTCATCCGGGCGCCAGGTGACGCTCATGTTGGCAGTCCACCACGACGGCGCACCATCGCACTTGCTCTTCTGCAGGGCCAGGTAGCCGCCGGTGCAGGTTTCCTTGTTGTTGCTCACCTCATCAACCTGGTCGGTGGCCCACTTGGTGCCGCCCACGTAGTTGACGAACATGCTGGTGGTGACCTGCTTGTAGGTCCAGTCGGCATTGAGCGTGGCACGCAGGCGCGGGTTGTTGTAGTAGCCGACCACGTCGCCGTAGTACCAGCCGTTCTCCGCGTCCATGTAGAAGCGGTTGCGGTTGGCGATGGTGGCGGCCAGGCCGATGTTCAGGTTGCCCCAGTCGCCCAGCGAGAAGCGGCTGCGCGCATCGATGTCGAAGCCGTCGATCAGGGTCTTGCCTCGGTTCTTGTACTGGCCCACCACGCTGGCCACGTTGCCGGCCGAATAGCCCGGCAGCACCGACGGGCAGCTCACGCCACTGGCCGGGTCGGCACACATGGCCGCCAGCTGCGCCAGGTTGGCGCGGTCGCTGTCGGTGATCGGCGAGCGCGACATCGAGATGATGTCTTCCATGCGGCGATAGTCCGGCGCGACGATTTCGTTGTTGCGGTAGATGAACCAGTAGTCGGCCGACACCGACAGCCAGCTCGCCGGCTCGTAGACGAAGCCGAGGGTGGCGATCTTCGCCTTCTCCGGCTTCAGGTCCTTGTTCGGCTGGGTCATGCGCGCAACGGTGCGGCTGCAGTCGACGTTCAGCATGTTCTTGCCCAGGTCGACATCACCCGGCCGCTGCGACTTCAGCAACAGGTTCGCGATGGCGTTGGTCTCGTTGCAGCGCAGCTCGTCGCGGAAGCCGCCCAGCTGGGCGAACACGCCGCCATTGCCGGACTCGGCCAGGCTCGGTGCACGGAAGCCGGTGGAGTAGGTACCGCGCAGCATCAGCTGGTCGAACGCCTGGTACTTGAAGCCGATCTTCGGTGCCACGTTGGCACTGAAGTTCGGGTACTTGTCCACGCGCACCGCCGCATCCAGTTCCAGCTTGTCGGTGATCGGCGCCACGGTTTCGGCAAACAGCGCGTAGGTGTTGCGCTTGCCGTCGAACCAGGAACCGCCCTGCTGGGTGATCAGACCGTTGGCGGCGTCGGCGTTGCCCGGAGTGTAGAAGGTTTCGCGGCTGGCGTTGAAGCCGAATGCCGCACGCATCTCGCCGGCCGGCAGCTGGAACAGCGGGCCTTCGATCTTGCCGTCGAGGGTGTGCAGGCGGGTCCACGACTGGATGTCGAAGGTCGGGAACGCTTCACGGATCAGCGCGGCGTTGGCTTCGCTGATCTCGCCGAACTTGTACGCCGGATGGTCGGAGATGATCACGCGGCCGGTGCCCGGATCGATCGTGTACGGGCCGAAGGCCTTCTCGAAGCCCTTGGTGTTGACGTTGATCGTCTGGTAGGTGGTGGAGTGGGTGCCGGCGCTGGCGAACGCGGTTTCCCAGTTCCAGTCGCCCCGGTTGCCACGCGCACCGGCCAGCACGCGGTAGCTCTTGTCGGTATTGCGCTGGCCGAAATAGTTCGGGCCGGCATCCTGCAGCAGGTAATTCAGGCCGACCACACCGCCCATCATCGCCTTCATCTGCGGGCTGGCGTGGTTGTACTCGTTGTTCGGGCCCAGGAACGGGTACAGGAACTGGTTGACGGTGTTGCCGGTATTGCGCGAGAACCAGCTGGTCGGGTTGCCGGTGGTGGTGCCGTAGGTGCGCGGCGTGCCGCCGTTGGCGCGCAGGTCGATGTCGGTGTAGGTCGCCTCGGCGAAGATCTCGGTGCTGTCACCGACCAGGAAGGTGCCGTTGAGGTAGGCGGTGTTGCGCTCGGACTTGGCACCGGCGTCGATCTCGTTGTTCATCCAGGTTTCCCAGACGCAACGCGGACCGGCCGCTTCACTGGTCAGCACGTTCCTGCAACCCGGCGCAGCTTCCTGCACACGGCGGCCGGTGACTGGATCGAAGGCGAAGTAAGTGCCCGGATTGAATTCACCCGGCTTGCTGCCCACGCCCAGGCGCAGGTTGTTGAGGTAGTTCGGATTGTTGACGTAGTACTGGTCGGGCCGCTTGTCGTAGAAATCGCTCAGCGGGATCGCGTCGCGGCGGTACATGTTCACCGCGCCGTAGATGTTGAAGCGGTTCTCGGCCAGGTCACCGAAGCCGGCGGTGATGCTGGCCTGGCGTTCGCCGTAGGAGTCGATGCGCGAAGAGGTGTCGTTGGTGAAGCTGACCTCGGCCCCCTGGAAGTTGCGCTTGGTGATCACGTTGATCACGCCGGCCACCGCGTCGGTGCCGTACACCGCCGAGGCGCCGTCGGTCAGCACTTCCATGCGCTCGATGGCTGCGGCCGGAATCGCATCGATGTTGACGAACTGGGTCTGGAAGCCGGCCGGTGCACCGTAGTACGACAGGCGGCGACCGTTCAGCAGCACCAGCGTGCCCTGGGCACCCAGGCCGCGCAGGTTGGCCTGCGAGGCACCATCGGAACCGGTGAACAGCGAACGCGCGTCCTGCTGCGCCGGGCGGGCGGCCGGCAGATTGTCGAGCACCTGCAGCAGCGTGCGCGCACCCATGTTCTGGATGTCCTGCTTGCTGATCACCTGCACCGGCGAGGCGGTTTCCACGTCGGTGCGGCGGATGTTGGAACCGGTGACCTCGATGCGGGCCAGGTCGGTGGCCTTGTCCTTGCTCTCCTGGGCGAAGGCAGGAACGGCGACCGAAAGCAGCACGCCGGCGATGGCCAGCGACAGCGGAGCGATCGAACGACAGGGGGGGCGGTGGTGGCGGGCGGGCAACATCGGGGTTCTCTCCTGGCAGGGGTGCAGCGCAATAAGTGAGCGCGTGGGCGTTCGGCGGGCAAAACGCTCCCGGGCCACGGCCACGAGGGCCGTAGTCGGAATGGGCGGGGGGAGGAGCGGTGTTACGAGGGGGTCATGGGGCGACGATGCTGGCGGAGTCGCCCTCCTGGCCGATCAGTACGGCATTGGCCCAGTTGGCGCAGACCTGGGCGGGTTGACTGCCCTGCGCACCCAGCGTGCGCAGGCTCAGGGTGGAAAGGCCTCGGATGTCCAGCTCCGGCTTGACCACGCCGGGTGCCTTCACCAGGCCGCTGTCATACAACAGGCGGTTGTCACCCCAGACCTGGAACTGCAGGCCACCGGCGGTGCGGCAGGCGTCGTCGATGCCGAGGTCGGCACGCAGCAGGTGCCAGCCGCCCTGCAGGTGCAGGTCGATGCGGCTGTTGGCGCCGACGCCCAGGCCACGGCGGAACTGCAGGCCGTTCATGCGCATGCCGGCGTCGCCACGGAAGGACTGGTCGGTGCGCACCTGGCTGGCCAGCGCGGCCGGCACCGGCAGCTCGGAGAGATAGCGCTGCCGGGCCGGTCGCTCCGGTTCCTGGTGTTCAAGGATGTGGAAGGTGGACAAGGCGATCGGGCCGACGTCGCGTGGCTGCAGTGCATCGAATGCGCGGGCGCTGCCCTGTGCGGCGGTGACCATCGGGTCGGTGCTGCTGGCGCCGTCGCCTTCGGGGTTCTGCACGCTCAGCACGCGGAAGCGCAGCAGGCGCCCGGCATGGGCCGGGAACGCGATGCGCTGCACGCCCTCCTTCAACTGCAGGCGGCCACGTGCGATCGGCTCGCCCCACTCGCCATTGCTGTCGCCCAGGTACACCTCGTAGTCGCGCACCTGGCCGTGCTTCCAGTTCTTGTCGTTGCGCGGCGCGATGTCGATGCCGTCGATCATCCTGCGCTCACCGAAGCCGATCACCCACTCATGCGCACCGGTGCGCACGGCCTGGTTGCGCACACTGCGGAACCAGGTGGCCGGATCGTCGTCGAAGGCATTTTCCAGCGCATGGCCAGGCTCTTCGGCCGGGCGGTTGACCACCAGCAGGCTGTCGGCCGGCAGTTCGCGGCCCAGCACCGGCGCGGCCGGATAGGCATCGTCGGCGGCCGCAGCGGCCACCGCGAAGTCCAGCTGCAGTTGCAGCGGCTGGCGGATGTCCTGGGTAGCGGTACGCACGTGCAGCGTGCCACGGCGCTCCTTGGCATCGAAGTACCAGCCTTCAGCCGCACCGTTGAACGCCGCCGCATCGGCCAGCGCCGGCAACGCGCGGCCACCGGCCTGCACCGCACGCGGCGCCTGGCGGCTGAGCACGCGCAGGCAATAACGACGCTGCGCCAGCTGGCCGTTGTACTGGCCCTGCACCGGATCGATCTGCACCTGCACCGGGCCACTGCCCTGCGCCGGCGCCTGCACGCGGATTACCTGCGTGCTCGACTCACCCTGCTGGTAGCGGCGCGTGTTGCCATCGTCTTCGTACAGCGTGTACTGCGACTCGCCCTGCGGGTACAGGTCGAACGTCACTTCATCCAGCGGCTTCTCGCCGTCGAACAGCATCGACGGGTACATCGGCAGGATCGCACCGGCACGCACGAACACCGGCAACGTGGCCAGGTCCACCTGGCGGTCGAGCTGGCGGCCGTCGGCGCCGGCCTGCACGCGGCGGCCATCCCAGTAGTCGATCCAGCCGCCGGCCGGCAGGTGGATGTCGCGGCGCCAGCCACGGCTGGCGGCCTGGCTGCGGTACACCGGCGCCACCAGCAGGTCGCGGCCAAGCAGGAACTGGTACTTGTAGGTTTCATCCTGCGCATGCGGGTCGCGCGGGTTGTCCCACATCAGGCCGCGCACCGGCGGTGCACCGGTCTGCGCGGCCTCGTGCACCAGCCCGTACATGTACGGGGTCAGGCGCATCTTCAACTTCAGGTAATCGCGGTTGATGCTGCGATAGGGCTCGTCGTACCACCACGGGTGCTTGCGTGCGTTCGACGACCAGCCGCTCATGCCCATCAGCACCGGGGTGAAGGCTTTCCACTGCAGGTCGCGGGTGAAGGTTTCGGCGCTGCCGCCGAAGATCGCATCCACATCGCCACTGGCGTAGGCCATGCCGGACAGGCCCGAACCGACCAGGGTTGGCACGTGCCAGCGGATGTAATCCCAGCTGCTGCTCTGGTCGCCGGTCCACGCTACGGCGTAGCGCTGGATGCCGGCCCAGCCCATCACCGTCCACAGGAACGGGCGCGAATCGGAATTGTCGAGGATGCCGTTGAACGCCTGGCGGTTGGCGTCCATCGCGAACTGGTAGCCCTTGCCGGTCCAGGCCACGTCCAGCTTCTGCACGCGGCTGCCGGCCTTGCCCACTTCCCAGGCGATCTTGTCGACGCCGTTCTCGGTCCACAGACCGGTGCGGAAGCCGTACTTGGCCAAGCCCTGCACGGTTTCCGGCAGCTTCTTGTAACCGCAGCCGTAGCCATCGTTGGGCAGGATCCAGCCACCGGGCATGTCGTGGGCGCGGTACTGCTTGGCCACCGAGTCGATCACATCCGGCGTGGTGCCGGTCGGGCCGTCACTCCAGCCTTCGGGCACGGTGCCGGGCTTCTTGGCATTGTCACCGTCGTTGTAGCAATCGGCATCGCCGTAGGACAGCGCCCAGCGCGCGACCATGTTCGGGCGGCCGGTCAGCTGGGTGTAGCGCTCGATCAGTTTAGGCAGGTCGGCGCCGACGAAGTAATAGGCATCGAAGCGGTCTTCGCGGTGCAGCAGCGTGGCCTGGTCGGCCTCGCGCAGATCGTAGCTGCCATCGCTCCAGGTGTTGCGCAGCATGCCCCAGCCACGGCTGCTAAGCAGCATCGGTGCAGGGCTGGGGCGGTCGCCCTCTTCCCAGCCGCCGGAGTAGGACACGTCCAGCTCGCGGCCCTTGAACTGGTAACGGCCGTTCTGCTGGCCGCCACCGAAGTAGCCCTCATCAGCCTGCGAGGACAGCACCTGCACGCTCTGCGTGGCATCCAGGTCCAGCGGCTGCAGTTCCTGCCACAGCGCGGTGGGCTGGCCGTTGTCCAGGCGTTCCAGGCGCATGCGCAGCGGCTGCCGCTGTACATGCAGGACCAGTGCATCGGTGCGCACGCGGATTTCCTGTGCGTCTTCTTCCAGCTGCGCCTTCACGTTCGCCTTGGGCTGCGGCAGCACGATCGGTGCGGCCTTGTCGCCGGCACCGGTCAGCGTGCCGTTGCGGCCGGCCTGCACGCGGATGATGTCGGTGGCCGGCAGTTCGATGCGGATGCGCGCGCCCTTGTCGGTCTGCAGGTCCCAGCCCTGCACGCCGTCGCCGCTGGCGGCAACCGAACGCAGGTTGCCGACCGGCTCGGCCTGGGCCGGCATGGACGCCAGCATCAATGCCGGCAACAGGGCCAGCATCAGCGGCGAGCGACGAACGCAGTTTTCCACGCGGACTCCCAACCCGTTCACCGGGCGTTTCGAAAGCGATTGGGCCGACTCTAGGGCAGCGATTCGAAAGATGTCAACAAATTGAAAGGAAAAAGGAAGATATATTCCATTAAAACGAAAGTTGTTGCGACGCAATACTTTGTGTAATCGCTTGCAGGCGCCTGTTAAGCATTGTGCGATACGGCATTCGGCGGATTCTTGCGTTTTCCGACGTGCTCCGGGCAGAGCGAAGTCGGCGTCACATTTTCTTTCTTTTTACTTTCGCTATTTGACATTTCGAAAGAAAACACAGATGGTGCGCTGGCCCAACTGGAACCTCCGAATGGACGTCACCCTGCTTTCCGATGTGTCCGCCTGGCAGCGCCTTGGCGGAGCCGATACCGCTACCGAAATCGCCCAGCAGCCTGCGCTGTGGGAAGCCCTTGCACAGGACCTGTCGCGTGCCCGCGACCGCCTGCAGGCCTTCCTCGGCGACAGCCTCAACGATCCCAACCAGCGCGTGCTGTTCACCGGCGCCGGCAGCTCCGGCTTCATCGCCGAAATGGTGGCCGACGCGATCAACGCGCAGTGGCCAGCCGATGTGCGCGTGGTGCACACCACCAGCCTGCTGACCCACCCGGCGCTGTACCTGCAGCGCGACCGCCCGACCCTGCTGGTCTCGTTCGGCCGCAGCGGTTCCAGCCCGGAAAGCGTGGCGGCGGTTGACCGCGTGCGCAGCGACGTGGATGACGCGCGCTTCCTCGACATCACCTGCAACGCCGATGGCGAACTGGCCCGCCGTGGGGCCGGCCGTGCCGATACCTGCACCCTGCTGATGCCGTCGGCCAGCTGCGACCGCGCCTTCGCCATGACCAGCAGCCTGACCTGCATGCTGCTGGCCGCGCTGACCGTGTTCGATCGTTCGCCGTGGGATGCGCGCGTGGCGCGCCTGAAGCAGATCGCCGCGCTGGCCCGCGAAGGCCAGGCGCAGTGGGACGCACCGGTGGCGGCGCTGGCGCAGCGCCCGTTCAACCGCATCATCTACCTCGGCAGCGGCCCGCTGGAAGCACTGGCACGCGAGTGCGCGCTGAAGGTGCTGGAGCTGACCGCTGGCCGCGTGCTGGCGCTGGCCAACACCCCGCTGGGCTTCCGTCATGGGCCGAAGTCGACGCTGGATGGCAACACCCTGGTGGTGGTGCTGCGCAGCGTGCAGCCGCTGGCGCGCCGCTACGAACAGGACCTGCTGGAAGAACTGCGCCGCGACGGCGTGGCCGGCCAGGTGCTGGCGATCGGCCCGCATTCGGACATCGGCGCCGATGACGAATACACCCTCACCGTGCCGGCACTGGACGACCCGTGGCTGGCGCCGGTGTGGCTGGGCTTCGCGCAGCTGTTCGCGCTGCAGCGCTCGGCCGCGCTTGGCCTGACCCCGGACAACCCGTTCCCGGATGGCACCGTCAACCGCGTCGTCAAGGGCGTCACCATCCACCATGGCTGAGCTGATCGCCCACGCCTGCTACGGCATCGACATCGGCGGCACCAAGATCGAGCTGGTGGCGTGCGATGCGGCGATGCAGGTCACCTGGCGCCGCCGCGTGGCCACCCCACAGGGTGACTACGACGGCTTCCTGCAGGCGGTGGTGGCGCTGGTGGCCGAGGCGGACGCCGCCCTCGGCCGCAGCGATGCGGCCATCGGCATCGCCCTGCCCGGCGTGCGTGACCGCCGCAGCGGCCGCCAGCTCAGCGCGAACGTGCCTGCACTGACCGGCCAATGCGTGGCGCAGGATCTGCAGGCACGCCTGCAGCGCCCGCTCCACTTCGGCAACGATCTGCAGTGCTTTGCCCTGTCTGAAGCGCACGGCGGCGCGGCTGACGGCTACCCCAGCATGTTCGGCGCCATCCTCGGCACTGGTGCCGGCGGCGGCTTCTGCCTGCACGGCCGGCTGCTGTCCGGCTTCAACGGCCTGGCCGGCGAATGGGGCCACTGGAGCGTGCCCGGCCACCTGCTGCAGCGCCACGGCCTGCCGCTGCTGGACTGCGGCTGCGGCCTGCAGGGCTGCGTGGAGCGCTATGTGTCCGGCAGCGGTGTGGCGATGATCGAGCGCCACCTCGGTGGCAGCGCCGCCGACGCCAGCGCCGTGATCGCCCTGGCCGAAGCCGGCGATGCACGTGCGCGCAAGGCGTTGGACATCCACCGCGATCTGCTTGGCCACAGCCTGGCCGCGCTGGTGCTGGCGCTGGACCCGCACGTGATCGTGCTCGGCGGTGGTCTCTCGCAGTACGCGCCGCTGTACCAGCAGCTGCCGTCGGCCATCGCTGCCCATCTGTTCAACGGCGTGCAGGTACCGCCGATCGTGCCGCCGCGCTTCGGCGATGCCGGTGGCGCACGTGGTGCCGCCCTGCTCGCCTGCCAACCCTCGTTTTCTTGATGTCCGGAGCCTGACCATGTCCCCGTTGCAGACCCTGCTTGCCTCCCACCGCGCCGGTGCCAACGTCGGCCTGTACAGCGTCTGCTGCAGCAACGAGCAGGTGCTGCGCGCGGCCATGCACGTGGCGCTGGCACACGGCACCGTGCTGCTGGTCGAGGCCACCTCCAACCAGGTCGATCAGTTCGGCGGTTATACCGGCATGACCCCGCCGCAGTACCGCGACTACGTCGGTACCCTGGCCGATGAGGAAGGCTTCCCGCGCGAGCGGCTGATCCTCGGCGGTGACCACCTTGGCCCGAATGCCTGGCAGAAGCGCCCGGCTGCCGAAGCGATGACCCACGCGCGCGTGCTGATCGAAGCCTACGTCGCCGCCGGTTTCCACAAGATCCATCTCGACTGCAGCATGTCCTGCGCCGATGACCCGGTGCCGCTGCCCGATGCCATCGTTGCCGCACGCTCGGCCGAGCTGGCCGAGATCGCCGAACGCACCGCCGCCGAACACGGCCTGCCGCCGCCGGTCTACGTGATCGGTACCGAGGTGCCGATTCCCGGTGGAGAAGCCTCGCTTGCCGAGGGCCTGCAGGTGACCACGCCGGCCGCCGCCGCGCAGACCCTGGCCATCCACCAGCAGGCGTTCGACACGCCGCAGCTGCGTGATGCGTGGCAGCGCGTGATCGCGATGGTGGTGCAGCCGGGCGTCGACTTCGACCACAGCAGCGTGCACGAATACGACCCGGCCGCCGCCAGCACGCTGGCCGACTTCCTGGAACAGCAGCCACGCATCGTGTTCGAGGCGCACTCCACCGACTACCAGCGCGAAAGCGGCCTGCACGCGCTGGTGCGCGACCACTTCGCCATCCTCAAGGTCGGCCCGGCGGCGACCTTCGCCTACCGCGAAGCGCTGTTCGCGCTGGCCGCGATCGAGGCAGAACTGCTGCCGGCCGCACAATGCTCGCGCCTGCCGCAGGTGCTGGACGAGGTGATGGTGGCGCAGCCGAAGTACTGGCAGTCCTACTACCAGGGCGATGAGGCAGCGCTGCGCCTGCTGCGCAGTTACTCCTTCAGCGACCGCTGCCGCTACTACTGGGGCGAGCCGGCGCTGGTACAGGCGGTGCAGACCCTGTTCGCCAACCTGGAACAGCACGCGCCGCCGCTGGTGCTGCTCAGCCAGTACCTGCCGGAACAGTACCGCGCCGTGCGCGAAGGCACCCTGGCCAACACCCCCACCGCACTGGTGCAGCACCGTATCGGCCTGTGCCTGGGTGAGTACGCCCGTGCCTGCAGCGCCAACCAGGCCGGAACCCGCACTCACCACGCAGGTTCGGCTGCCGCCGTTGCTTCGAACGGCTAATCTCTACCTTTCCCCGCGACACCGAGAATGGCCATGCGCAACACCCGCTCCCGCCGGCAACAGATCCTGCAGCTGCTGATCGAGCACGGCTCGGTGCAGGTGGCCGATCTGGTCGAGCGCTTCGGCGTGTCGGCGGTGACCATCCGTGCCGACCTGACCCATTTCGAATCGCAGGGCCTGGCCAACCGTACCCACGGTGGCGCCACGCTGGTGCGCACGCCGCCGCAGGAACAGGACATCCACGAAAAGGACGCACTGAACCTGCCGCTGAAGGAATCGATCGGCGCGTGTGCCGCGCGCCTGGTACGGCCTGGTGACAACATCATCATCGACTCCGGCTCGACCACGATGACCCTGGCCCGCCACCTGCGCACGCAGCGCGACGTGACGGTGATGACCAACGGGCTGAACATCGCCTGGGAACTGGCCAACGCGGCCGGCATCAACGTGCTGCTGACCGGCGGCCTGTTGCGCCAGCAGTCGCTGTCGCTGCAGGGCAGCCAGGCCGAAGCCAGCCTCAACTCCTACAGCTTCGACACGCTGTTCCTGGGCGTGGATGGCCTGGACCTGCAGTTCGGGTTGACCACCCATGACGAAGCCGAAGCCCGCCTCAACCATCGCATGGTCGAGCGTGCACGCCGTATCGTGGTGCTGACCGACGCCTCCAAGTTCGGGCGCGTCAGCCTGCACCGCATCGCCCTGCTGGATCAGATCCACACCATCATCACCGATGCCGGCATCGACGACGTCTCCCGCGAGGGCCTGCAGCGGCTGGGCATCGAAGTGATCATCGCCGAGCCCGCCACATGACCGACACCCGCTCCCTGCATGGCCGCATCCTCACCCCGCTGGGTTGGCGGCGTGGCCACGTCCACTTCGATTCCCACGTGCGCCAGCTGCAGGTGGACGACCACAGCGGCGCTGACGATCTGCAGCTGCCGGTGATCCTGCCCGGCTTCATCGACCTGCATGTGCACGGCGCTGCAGGGGTGGACCTGATGCAGGGCGGCGACGTGGCGCGCACCATCGCCCGCACCCATCTGCGCTTCGGTACCACCACGCTGCTGGCGACCACCATGACCGCTGGCCTGGATGAGATCGAGCACGCGCTGCATGGCGTGGCCGCCACCATGGCGGCACCCGACGCCGAGGCCGCCTGTATTGCCGGCGTGCATCTGGAGGGGCCGTTCATCAGCCCGCAGCGGCTGGGTGCGCAGCCCAACCGGACCATCGAGGCGACGCTGGCGCTGGTACAGCAGCTGCACGCGCTGGCGCCGATCCGGGTGATGACGCTGGCGCCGGAAATCGGCGAGCACACCGCGCTGATTCCCGCGCTTTCGGCAATGGGCATCCGCGTGCAGCTCGGCCACAGCGCCGGTACCTACGAAGAAGGTGTTGCTGCGCTGCAGGCCGGTGCCTCCGGCTTCACCCATCTGTTCAACGGCATGACCGGCGTCGATCACTATCGCCCGGGCATCGCGGCGGCGGCACTCGCGCATGCGCAGTACGCCGAGATCATTCCCGACCTCCAGCACATCCATCCCGGCGTGATCCGCCTGGCCGCGCGCGCGATCCCACGCCTGTACGCGGTGACCGACGCCACCGCCGCCACCGGCATGCCCGATGGTGAGTACGCACTGGGCGAGCAGCGCGTGCACAAGTGCGGCGGCTGCGTGCGCCTGGCCACGGGTTCGCTGGCCGGCAGCGCGCTGACCATGGACCAGGCGCTGCGCAACCTGGTGCGTGTGGGCCTGGAGCTGGCCGATGCCTCGCAGCGTGTTTCCACCTTCCCCGCCGACTACCTGGGCCTGGGCGATCGCGGCCGCATCGCGCCCGACGCCCGCGCCGACCTGGTAGCGCTGGACGCCGAACTGCGCCTGCAGCAGGTGGTGGTGGGTGGGCGCGTGGTCGATTTGAACGCAACACCAGCCTGACGCACCGCGCCTTTGTAGAGTCGAGCCATGCTCGACTGCTCTGCCGCGCCATGCGCGGTCAGTCGAGCACGGCTCGACTCTACAGAAAGCAATCCGCACCGAAACACCTCCTGGGATATGCCGATGACTGCACGCACCGCTCCGCGCTGGCCCGTACGCTACCTGCTCTTCATCGGCGGCCTGGGTGGCCTGCTGTACGGCATCGACATCGGCATCATCGCCGGCGCCCTGCCCTATCTTGAAGCAACGGCCAGCCACGCCTGGCAGCTCAGCAGCCAGCAGCTCGGCTTCGTGGTGGCAGCGGTACTGCTGGGCAGCGTGCTGTCCTCGCTGTTCGCCGGCATGGTTGCCGACCTGATCGGCCGCCGCGGCGCGATGCTGCTGGCCGGCCTGCTGTTCACTGCCTCGATTCCGATCATGGCACTGGCCTCCGGCTACACGCCGCTGCTGCTGGGACGCCTGCTGCAGGGCATCAGTGGCGGTTTGATCGGCGTAGTGATTCCACTGTACCTGGCCGAAGTGCTCAGCCCCGAGCGACGTGGGCGCGGTGCGGCGATGTTCCAGCTGCTGCTGACCGTTGGCCTGGTGCTGGCAGCCCTGATCGGCCTGTACCACGCTCACGCCGTGGATGCCGCCGCCGAAGCCGTGCGTTCGCTGCCGGTCGCGCAGCAGGCGCAGGAACTGTTCACAGTGAAGGACCACGCCTGGCGCACCATCTTCTGGACCTGCCTGGCGCCAGGCCTGCTGTTCTGCGCCGGCATCTTCTGGCTGTCCGAATCGCCACGCTGGCTGGTACGCCGCGGCCGCATCGATGAAGCCCGCCGCAGCCTCCAGCGCGTCCTGCCCGCCGCAGATGTCGAGCCCACGCTGGCCCAGATCCAGGCGCCGGAATCGAGCAGCAGCGACGGCAAGCGCGATCCACTGCTCAGCCGCCGCTACGTGGTGCCGTTCCTGCTCGCCTGCGTGGTGCTGGCCTGCACCCAGGCTACCGGCATCAATTCGGTGCTGGCCTACGCGGTGAACATCCTCAACCAGGCCGGCCTGTCCGGTTCAGTGGCCAACGGCGCCGACGTGGCGATCAAGCTGCTCAATGCGGTGATGACCGTGGTCGCGTTGCTGCTGGTCGACCGCAAGGGCCGCAAGTTCCTGCTGATGCTCGGCAGTGGTGGCATCTGCGTGGCCCTGCTGGCCGCGGCCGCGCTGTTCTTCCAGGCCGAGCGTGGCCGCGCCGATGTGCAACCGCAGCTGCAGGCGGCGGTCAGCGGCGATGGCCTGCAACTGGTTCTGGATGACGCGCAGTGGCAGCGCCTGGGCGCGGGGATCGACCGCGAAGGGCGGCCGATGCAGCTGACCGTCTCCTATGCCTACGGTGATTTCACCAACGTGCGCGCACTGCGCAGCGACAACCTGACCGATCGCGAGCTGCGCATCGAGCGCGCCGGCACTGTGCAGCCCGACAGTGTGATTGGTGCGTTCTTCCGCAAGCTGCATCTGAACCCGTTCGCCGACCCGGCCAGTGCCGCGCAGGCGCCGCTGCGCATCGAACAGGCGCGCATCGGCCCGGTGCCGCCACCGGCACACGGCTGGGCCGTGGCCGCCTGCATCCTGGTGTTCGTCGCGTTCTTCGCGGTCGGCCCCGGCGTGTGCGTGTGGCTGGCACTGTCGGAGCTGATGCCGAACCGCATCCGCTCCAACGGCATGAGCATCGCACTGCTGATCAACCAGTTCGTGTCCACCACCATCGCCGCCATATTCCTGCCCACGGTGGGCCACTACGGCTACGCCAGCATGTTCGTGTTCTGGGCGGCCTGCACCTTCGTGTTCTTCCTGGTAGCCGCGTTCTGGCTGCCGGAGACCAAGGGCAAGTCGCTGGAGGAGATCGAGGCACGGTTCGCGGGAAAGCGGGGCTGACAGCGCCTGCACCTGGCGTCGGCCATACCCCATGACATGCCAACGGGGTATGGCACGCCGATGACGCTACGGCACGCCGATGGGTGTGGCACGCAGATCGGGTAGAGTCGACTGTTGGTCGACTGCTCTTCGCTCCAACACCAGGAACGCCGCGCTACGCGCGTGAGTCGACTAACAGTCGACTCTACCGCCTCCCATCATTTCCCGGTGATGTGCCTGGCAATCTCCTGTGCCTCGGCAATGCTCGGCAGCCCGCTCAGCATCATGGATTCACCGAACGGGCCTTTCACCGTCGCCACCATCAGCACGCGACCATCCACGCTGATCGCCGCTCGTTGCCCCACCAGCGCCGCCGTGCCATTGTGGATGCGTTGGCGTGCTTCTGGCCGATACCGGATCTGCAGGCCGGGCTCCTGGCCCGCGTCCAGCACATAGCGCACATCGGCGATATCTGCACTGTCGGCAATCGACGGCTCGCGCAGGGCCAGGGTTTCGCCTTGCCATTGCGCCGGCTTGCCTTTGCCGGAGGCGTCCACCGCGCTCAGGCGCACATCCACGCCAGGGCGCGGCACGTGATCCTTCCCTGCCAAGCCACCGGGCGTGGCGCCCGGCATGCAGCCGGCCAGGGTCAAGGCCACGCCCAGCAACAGCGGAAGCGTCGTTCTCACTTCAGCTTCCGCAGCTTGAATGCCACCAGCACCTGCAGCAGGCCGTACAGCAGGCTGCCGATACCGATCCACAGCGTGGTGACCGCCACGCCGGCATACGGGTTGGCCGCAAACAACAGGCCCAGCACCACCGCCAGCACGCCGCTGAGGATCAGCAACCATTCGCCCTGGATCTGCTTGCGCACGCGGATCGCGAATACGATGCGATAGATGCCGGCCACCAGCAGCCACGCCGCCAGGAACAGCACCAGCACGCTGGCGGTGGCCAGCGGATTGATCACCGCCAGGATACCGAAGCCCAGCGAGGCGAGGGCGTACAGCGCCAGCCAGCCGCGGGACGCGCCGCTGCCGCCATTGATCAATGCGAACAGGCTGATGACGCCCTCGATGATGGCCATCACGCCCAGCGTCCAGGCCAATGCCATGGCCGCCGACAAGGGCCAGCCGATGGCGATGATGCCGAAGCCGAGAGCGACCAGGCCATACAGCAGGAGGATCCACCAGCTACGGCCGATTGCCGACAACAGGGGAGACAAGGGGGAATTCATGGCCACTCCTTCGATCCGGAATCGGGTTCATCGTAGCCCGTTGTGATGAAGAGGGGGATCACGGTGGTTCTGGATCGGCTTAGTCTTGGATCGACGTGCCCAGGGATATGAGCGTCAAGTACCGCGGTCGTTAGATCAAGGCCTGCTTCGACCTTCATTTGGACTCCGCAACCACCCGGCCGGCGGCAATGTGAGTACTGGTGGTGCTGCTGTCATTCCTCTTCGCACTGTCCAGGCCAGCTCAGTCCTGCGATGCAAGTCTGCTCTGCGGGTCGCCCCCGGTGTGTCCTGCACCGCTACATTCACCGCATGACCCGAGGGACCAAATTATCTCAATTACCCACCCAACCCCTCACGCTCCATAATATCCTTTAGCTCAACGGCCATCTTTACAGCCTCATCAATTGGAACTCCAACCCTCAGTTCATACTCCTTCCCATTCAATGTTGCAAATGACTCTCGAATGCATGATAGAACCAGCTCAAGCTCTCGGGAGTTTAGGTACAGAATAAGGTCCGCATCGTTAATTCTATCTAATTTCATTGAACTCTCAGTATGGAACTGATTGAGTCGGGAGAGTGGAGATATAGCCTTTCCAGTTCTCAGGCTGGAACGCGATTCCTTCTCCACCGTTTGGATTTCTAAAGACAACGGTACCTGTACTCTCTTGAATATATACCATCCGACCATCTTGCCGATGCCACCGCCACTGGTCTTGGCGCGGGATTCGTTCTCGATGTCGACAACGGTCAGGCTGCCGGTATCCAGGCGGTTCTTCGAGGCATCGGCGGTGCTGCCGATCACACCGCCTTCCAGGTGCGTATTGCCGCCTACGGTGATGTTGAAGCCACCACTGCCGGCAACGATGCCGCTCTGTTCCTGCACGCTGCGCAGGTGGCTCTCGACCTTCTGCTGGTCGATGTTGACGCTGCCGCGGCCGCTAGGGATGCCCTGAACAAATCCCGAGACGGGCCATTGAAAGCTGATGGACGGGTGTCGCTGCGCTGTACGTCATTGATTTTCCGTCCCGTCAGATGCGCAGCGGGCCGCAAAAGTGATCGCGCCAGACCAGGGGCGGAATTGTTCAGAGGATCCCTAGCTTCTACATGTTTCTCACCCTTGTTATTTCCCTCTTAGCCATGACCCTATTTTTCTGTGAAACTTTTTTGTCGAAGGCAACAGAATTCAAGTCATCGATAATTAGTTCAACGTCTTGCTTAGCCAAGAATGGAACCCAAGAAAGCGCCAACCCTATCCAGTAGTCAGAGTCATGATTCAAGCCAATTTGAACCAAGAGAGGATATGGGAAATTCCGACCCAAATCCGAAATTACATTTTCAAATGGAAACTCAAGAAGAGTAATCGCACGCCTGAGCGCCTCCTTTCCCTCAAGGGAAAATGATACTGATGGCCCCTCAAGTCGCCACACCCCCATCCCGTCACTAAAAATGACGAGACCGTTACCCAGGAATTTTCTCTCCGGCGGAATATTCATAAATTACATTCCAGCACCATGCTTAATCTCAACCCCATAATTTTTCATTGCCTGTTCAAACTGAGCGCGGCCTCCGGACTCCAGTTCATCCAGTAGTGCCCGCTATGCTCGTTGGTTATTATCTCGCCATTCTTCCCCCTGGAGAACATGCCCCCTACTAGTTCCTGGGGGTTCCCACCAATACTAGCGCCCAGCTGCTCATGAGGGGAGCCGCCCAGATTCGCCTTAGGCTTACCCACTGCAAATTTGTTTGTTTTCGGATCGAAAACAAACTCGATCGCCTTACTTCTTGTGCCAGGGAAATAGTTTTGGATTGCTGTAGACGATACAGAGCCCGGCTCCAAGGCTAGAACACCATCTACCGGGCCAGATCCCTTCCAGCTCGGACTACTCTTAACTGCTCGCTCAGTCGTCTCAGCCGCTGCATTCTGCACCGACTTCAGGATCTCCTCAGTTTTGAGCACACCCTGCTTGGTCGCGGCCCCGGCGATCTCCGCACCCACTTCACCAACGATCTTCGCTCCAGGCAACCGCACCGGGATCAGGAACGACGCTGCGCCGATGGCAGCACCGTTGCCGTCGCCCTTGGCTACGCTGGCGATCACGGTACCAGCGGCGCCAATGTCGCCACTGAAGGTCCCCATCATCGTCCAGCCGTCACCTCCCCGGATCTTCGTTCCGCGCAGGTTGTTCAGATCATAGAATTTGAGCTGCATGTCGTCCTTGGATACGCCGGAGGACAGCAGGGATCCGATGACCTGCCTGTACAGTGCATCGTCGTTGAGCAGATCGTTGCCATAGAGGTTGAAGTTTTTGTATTCCGCCTCCGTCGCGCCGAACCCGTATGCCCCGCCCATCTTGCTCAGGAAGTCAGTGGCTTCCAAATCAACGTTCTCGATGCCCACCAATCGGGCGACCTTTGCATCAACACGCGCAGCACCTTCCGTGGTCAGCCTGCGTACCGCCTCTGCTTCGCTGATGCCTTCCTGGGCGGCGAACGCGGCAGCATTCATGTTGATCCACTTCACCTCATCCGGATGCAGCTGCCGATTGAACCGATCCCCGGTCACGGCAATGTTGGCACCCGAGCTTCCACCCAGAGCCCCGCCCACCATCGCGCTGCCAACTTCCATCAGCGACTGGTAGTCCTCCCAGCTCAGGTTGCCCTTGTTGCTCTCGAGGAATTCCGAGATCGCGATCTTGGCCTTCTCCGCACCGGCAGCACTCACCGCGCCGTTCAGCGCATCCGCACCACCCAATGCGGCCATCGCTGCACCGGCCATGCCGTGCAGCAGCGCGCGGCCATTGCCGCCGTCGGCCCAGAACGCCTTGCCTTCTTCGGTCTCCGCCTTCTGGCTCAGGTAGCCGCCCAGGTCGCCGACACCCTTGAACAGCAGCTGCCCACCCAGCTGCATCACCTCGGCGCGCTCCTGCATCTTGCGCAGGTCAACGGCCGACAGTGCGCTGTCGGTATCAAAGCCGGTGGCCGTGCGATCAAGACCGGCCAAAGCGCTCTC